>CAIXZH010000040.1 GCA_903923905.1 uncultured Bacteroidia bacterium | reverse complement strand
GGTCTCTAGTATTGCTACTATACCCCTCGACTTGCATGTGTTAAGCCTCCCGCTAGCGTTCATCCTGAGCCAGGATCAAACTCTCCGTTGTATAGAAATCTTTAAATAATTTTCTGTCCTGACCCGGCTTTCATGAACCTTAGTATATTCTCAAAGCTTCCCAGCTTCAAATTCTTCGTAGTTCGTTCTCTTTCCTTCTCAATATCTTCAATGAACTCTGTTCAGTCACTATTCTTTAATTCCACTAAATTTTTTCTGGCGAAAGTTCGGCAAAGGTAATCCATTTTATCGGTTTCCAAAAGACTTTTAAAACCTTTTTTAAAATTCTTTTTACCATTATCCATTTTCTCCAAAATATTCCAGTGAACACCGACTTAATCTCACTAAAAACAGCTCCCTTAAATCGTGGTGCAAATGTATAAGGTTTTAAAACTTGTGTAACAGGAATGTAATAAAAAATCGCTGTTTACCCCATTTTTTTTCAGTCACAGTGGCATATTCCACTTTTTCAGGCAAATAGCAATGTTAAGCCAATGTTAATACTCCCGAAAGGGCTGTGAGAATAGTCCATTTAAAGTCAAAACAGCCCTTTCAAATGGGTTTCAGACTATCGCGGCAGCAAAGACTTCGGCAAATTTTTCAAGAACGATCCCTTTTACCCGCTCAAAATCCTGCTTTGTTCCCAACTCTTTTTCGAGCGAAGTAACCCCTTTGTCTGAAAAACCGCATGGATTGATGTGATTAAAATATTCCAGATCGGTATTTATATTTAAAGCAAAGCCATGCATTGTCACAAAATGGGAGCTCTTCACACCGATTGCGCAGATTTTCCTGGCAGCAGGTTGGCCTACATCCAGCCACACTCCGGTAGCATTTGGATCGCGTGTTGCAACAATATCATATAAGGTGAGAGTGCGGATAACTGTCTCCTCTAAATTATATATATACTGTCGCAGCCCCATCCCGAAATTTTCAAGATCGAGTATAGGATATCCCACGAGCTGCCCTGGACCATGATAGGTGATATCTCCGCCGCGATCGGTTTTGTAAAACGAGGCCTCTTTTGCCTGGAGTTGGATATAATTCAGTAGTAGGTTATGCTCGTCACCGCTTTTCCCCAGCGTATAAACATGAGGATGCTCGACAAAGAGCAGGTAATTGGATGTTGCTGCCCTTAAAACATCCGCGATTGCGTTGTTTTTATTCTTCTGATTGATTACCTGCTTCATGAGTTCTTCCTGCCGGTTCCAGGTAATCTTATAATCAGACATCCCTAAATCGAGATACTGTATCTTATTGTCTTTCATGGCTGATCAAACTTAGTAAATAACAATTAATAATGTTCAATTATCAATGCCCTTTGCAATTAAGTCTGCAATTCATAATGAATCAATAAGGACATTAAATTTTTCTCAATGGTTGTTATAATAATATGCTCTAAAAGCGACCTTTCATGTTCTGAATTAACCGCTAATTTTCCAGGGTGCCAAGTTAACCATTTTAAAGATTTGCCATCCGGTCGATTCTATCTCAATTTTTTTACTTTTGAGCTCTTTATAATTCTTCATCCAAATGAGTTTAACTTCAGTATTAAAAAGATATCCGACCACCTTCTGGGTCGCCAACCTGATGGAGCTCTTTGAGCGATGGGCCTGGTATGGTTTCTACATTATATTCGCACTCTACCTGACAGGATCGACCGATGAAGGGGCATTAGGTTTCTCTCAAACTCAAAAGGGGCTGATCATGGGGATCGGCACTGCATTTCTTTACCTGCTTCCTATTGTAACGGGGGCATTATCCGATCGGATCGGTTACCGGAAAACCCTGTTTATTGCCTATACTATATATACTGTAGTGTTCCTGATGATTCCTACCTTTAAATCCTTCTCCTCTGTATTCTTTATTTACCTGCTGCTTGCTATTGGAGCTGCACTTTTCAAACCGATTATTGCGGCTACCGTTACAAAAACTACCGATGTACAAACTTCTTCAATCGGGTTTGGCATTTTTTATATGATGGTGAATATCGGGGGATTTATAGGCCCTTTCGTCACCGGGTTTGTCCGGAAATATTCATGGGATTACGTATTTTATTCATCAGCTGCAGTTATTGCGTTTAATTTTATTCTGGTTGCCTTCTTATATAAAGAACCAGTTCAAAAGAAAAGCCGTGAAAAGCAGCGCTACACGTTCATGGAGCAAATCAGCCATATTTTCGGGAATATTGGCAAAGCCTTATCTGACTGGAGATTTGCACTTTTTCTTGTGATTATTGCAGGATTTTGGACTATGTACATGCAATTTTACATGACACTTCCGGTTTTCATCGACCAATGGGTGAATACCGCCGTTTTATATGACTTTCTGAATCAACACGTGCCCTGGCTTGCCCATCAGCTTGGAACAATTGCAGGAACTATTCCCGCCGAATACATTCTAAACGTTGATGCCGCATATATAATCCTGTTTCAAATTATCATTTCTGCAATTGTGATGCGATATAAACCTTTAAGCACCATGATAGCCGGGATCTTAATTGCATCAGTTGGAATGGGGCTCAGTCTGGCCACCCAGAACGGACTTTTTATTGTAATCGCTTTGCTCGTGTTTTCTATCGGAGAGATGATGAGCTCCCCCAAAATCACAGAATATATTGGGCGGATAGCCCCTTCGGATAAGACTGCTCTCTATATAGGGTGTTCCTATATCCCGGTTGCCCTGGGAAATCTTTTTGCCGGAATCGTATCTGGAAATGTTTATCAGAATATTTCAGATAAAATTACACTGACCCAAAAAGAGGCCCTTTCCAGGAAGCTGGATATTCCTTCCATTAGTGCCCAATTTACCAAGAATGACTATTTCCGAAGCGCTGCTGCCAAAATGAATATGTCAGCAGATCAGCTTACTCAATATCTTTGGGATAAGTACCACCCCTCCTCCTTTTGGATGGTGGTAACCGGCATCGGGATTTGTGCCTCTGCAATTCTGTTTTTCTATGATCAGTTTATCCTAAAAAGGAGATAACTTTAAACCTGTCAATGAATGATACCCCGATGAAGTTAATTCAATTAATGCAAGTCCATAAAAAACTCCTGAAGCAGGCTTTAATGATAATCCTTATTTTCGCGGGTTTGCAAGCCACTGCGCAAAATGAATACCGTCTTTTTAAATCTTATGAGCCGTTTAAACCCGACAGCACAGGAAACTTTTATTTTGCCGTTGATAATGTGAACTTTTTCAAAAACAATGAAAATAAGCTGGAGCGCTCCATCGATTATACGATTACCGGGACTTTACTCCGGCCAAAAGCTGTTTATTATCCCGATCCAAAACTCAGGATGGAGATTGGCGGACATATTTTAAAATACACTGGCCGAGATGATTATGCCCATATATCTCCATGGTTCAATGTGCATTATCAACCTACCGACAAAATAGCAGTAATCCTTGGCAATCTGGATGCCGACCAAAATCATTTACTTCCGGAACAGCTTTACAATCCAGAACTCTATTATACGGCCACTCCGGAAGCGGGGCTTCAAGCCAGGTATAATTCAAGCCGTTTTTCGTCAGACTTATGGATCGACTGGCAGCAAATGATTCTGCCGGGTGATCCTTACAAGGAACGATTTGTTTTTGGAGCACGAACTGATCTGGTTATCTTGAATGAAAACGGGGCTGCATTATCCTTTCCGTTTACCATGTATGGTTTACACGAAGGGGGGACTATTGGAACTGCAGCAGGATTAGCCAAAAGTTTTATAACCGTCACACCGGGATTGGTCTTCAAAAAAAGATTACCAGGAAAACGATTTACCGACTGGGGCTTAAACACCTTCTTCTCTCTTTCAACCTATCCAAAGGACGATGTGATATTTAAACAGGCAAACGGCTGGGGCTTTTTTGCCAACGGAACCATTAATTCCACGTTTGGCGGACTTTCTGCAGCATTCTGGCACGGACACTTATTCTATACACCTCAGGGGGGGCCAATATTCCAAAGTTATACCGGGACAGGAACTGACTGGATAACGAATCACGTTTTGATCGATCTGAAGTATCATTACCAGCACCAGATCATGAAAGATACCTTCTTTGGATTTATGTTTGACTATTACTACGACACGCTTCGTAAGGTGGCGGTGAACAGTGAAGGATTATACCTGATCGTCAATTTTGGGGTTAATCCCAAACGCAAAAAATAAGAAGTTCTGTAACATTTAGTATGGGTAGTATAAATATTGCTCTTATAGTTGCCGGCAATTGGCCACTAGCCGGTTTTGCCGGGAGAAGGTCGCTCTTTTCAGAATTTGGTTAAGAATAAAAGTCAATTAGTTACGGGCATTCGAGCCAGCCGCATGCAGCCAAAAGCAAGCCCCCGATTATGAGCAGCATCCGTTCCCTATCCATTTAAATGCTTTGTATTGATTTTGTTGAAGTTATTTTTGTCACGAAGTTGTTAAATCAAAAATAAAA
The DNA here is from genome assembly GCA_903923905.1 of uncultured Bacteroidia bacterium. GTDB lineage: Bacteria > Bacteroidota > Bacteroidia > Bacteroidales > Prolixibacteraceae > JAAFHB01. The sequence goes on along the minus strand of CAIXZH010000040.1, from coordinate 9,648 downwards.
TATACTTTTGCAGTCCCGATTTTATCTTTATTTGCTGAAGTATTAATCGGGTATGGTAGCAACCTTAGCAAATGTTATAAACAATTTATTGTCAATAACCCTGTTACAATACCCATTAGTCGTGTGAATCAGCAAAAAACAGATTGTGTCACATTATAAAATTTGAAACGAAAGTGGATACTTTAAGTTACAAAACGATATCGTTGAATAAAGCAACGGTAAACAAGGAGTGGGTCGTCATCGATGCCACAGACCAGATTCTGGGTCGTTTGGCCGCCAAAGTGGCTATTGTCCTTAGAGGCAAGCATAAACCAAGTTACACCCCTCATGTGGATTGTGGTGATAACGTGATCATTATCAATGCTGAAAAAGTACGATTAACCGGGAATAAATGGAAGTTGAAAGAATATATCCGTCATACGGGTTATCCGGGTGGTCAGCGGACTCAGACAGCCGCCGATATTCTGAAGAAATATCCTGAAAGACTGATGGAAAAAGCAGTTAAAGGGATGCTCCCAAAGAATAGCCTAGGCAGTAAACTTTTCACCAATCTGCATGTATTTGTTGGCTCAAATCATGACAAAGAAGCACAGCAGCCAAAATTTATTAACCTGGACAATATTAGATAAGTATCATGGAAGTAATTAACACTATTGGCAGAAGGAAAACAGCTGTTGCCCGTGTATATCTCTCTGAAGGAAAAGGAAATATTACCATCAACAAAAGGGAATTAAACGAGTATTTTCCAGTTGGAACATTACAATATATTGTACTTCAGCCTTTAAATCTTTGCGAGGTTGCAGGTCAATACGACATTAAGGTCAATCTTGACGGCGGTGGTTTAAATGGTCAGGCCGAAGCACTTCGTCTGGGTATTTCCCGCGCCTTACTCAAAATCAACGAAGCAGATTACCGTCCCAAACTGAAGGCTGCCGGATTTCTAACCCGTGATCCACGTGAAGTGGAACGTAAGAAACCAGGGCGTCCAAAAGCACGCAAGCGCTTCCAGTTCTCAAAACGTTAATCGACAGATTGAAAGAATTTTTAATAAATATTGTTTAGCATCTAAATTACCCGGACTCCAGATTCCTTTTGGACTACCGGGTAATTGACTGAACAGAACGTAAACAAATCATTATTATGCCAAGAACAGAATTTAAGCAACTACTCGATGCAGGGGTCCATTTTGGTCACCTCAAACGCAAATGGAATCCGGCTATGGCTCCTTACATTTTCATGGAGAAGAACGGAATTCACATTATTGACCTTCAGAAAACCATCGTCAAAATCGACGAAGCAGCAGAAGCACTGAAGCAAATCTCAAGATCAGGCCGCAAGATTCTTTTTGTAGCCACCAAAAAACAGGCAAAATCAATTGTAGCTGAAAAAGTTACAGCCATCAATATGCCATACGTTGCAGAACGCTGGCCTGGTGGTATGCTTACGAATTTCCCTACCATTCGTAAAGCAGTCAAGAAAATGTCTTCAATCGATAAGATGATTAAAGACACTGCCTGGGACAACATGTCAAAGCGCGAAAAACTTCAGATTACCCGTCAGCGGGCAAAACTGGAAAAGGTATTAGGATCGATTGTTGATCTTACCCGTCTTCCTGCTGCCCTCTTTATTGTGGATGTATTGAAGGAGAAAATTGCCGTACGTGAGGCTCAGCGTCTCTCTATTCCAATTTTTGCAATGGTTGATACCAACTCAAATCCTGAAGGAATCGATTTTATTATCCCTTCAAATGACGACGCATCTCAATCCATTGACCTGATCATCACAACGATGTGCGAAGCCATTAAAGACGGACTTTCCGATCGTAAGGTGGAACGTGAAAAAGACGAGACAGACGAAAAGCCTCTGGCTCTGAAAAAAAGCGGACGCAAATCGGTTGTCAAGATCATTGTGGAAGACGATGCTGAAGAAGCTGATGAGAAAGAAGAATTGGCTGATGATACCATTGCAGATTTATTAGGCGACGATGATCTTCTTGAAGATGAAGCAATTGACGAAGATCTAGCCGACGAAGATGCACTTGATGTAAAGTAGTTAGTTTTTAACTTTAAAAATTTATTAAACAATGAATATTACTGCTGCTGATGTGGCAAAGTTGCGCAAAGCAACCGGTGCTGGTATGATGGATTGCAAAAATGCCCTTACAGAGGCTGACGGCAATTTTGACCGTGCTATCGAAATCATCCGCGAAAAAGGTAAACTGGTCGCCAGCAAACGTGCTGACCGGGAATCTTCTGAAGGGGTAGTTCTTTCCAAAGTATCTGAAGATAAAAGCTTCGGAGCCGTATTGTCATTAAACTGCGAAACAGATTTCGTGGCTAAAAATGAAAATTTTATTGCCCTCACCGAAAAAATCCTGAATCTTGCAATTGCGAGCAAATGCACGAATCTTGAAGAAGTAAAAGCGTTAGTGATGGATGGCCGGACAGTAGGCGAACAGGTACTTGAACAAACAGGTATCATTGGTGAAAAAATCGAGTTGCCTTACTATGCCTCTATTGCCGCTGCAAATGTTGTTCCTTATATCCATCCGGGAAATAAGCTTGCTACTCTTGTGGGATTCACTAAAATTATTGAATACCAGGCAGGAAGAGACGTTGCAATGCAAATTGCTGCGATGAGCCCTGTGGCCGTAGACAGTGGTGATGTTGCACCCGAAATTGTTGAGCAGGAGTTAAAGATCGCTAAGGAAAAATTTCGCCTTGAAGGAAAACCCGAAGCAATGCTTGATAAAATTGCTCAGGGAGCACTGAACAAATTCTACAAGGATAGTACACTTTTGAATCAGGATTTTGTAAAAGACAATAAATCAACCATTCGTCAATACCTTAATGGAGTTGACAAGGATGTAAAAGTTACCTCTTTTATCCGTTTTACGTTGAATATCTAAAACGGCTTACACTATAAATGAAAAGAGTCTCAATTTTGGGGCTCTTTTTGTTTAAACTCTTTTTTGGTGTAATTTTGTCCTTCAAATAGAATATTATGGTAAAATATAAACGCGTCTTACTAAAGCTTTCGGGTGAGTCATTAATGGGAGACCAGCAATACGGAATCGATCCGGTAAGGTTATCGGACTATGCCACCCAAATCAAAGAAGCGGCAGAACTTGGTGTAGAAATAGGTATTGTGATTGGCGGCGGAAATATCTTCCGGGGTCTGAGCGGAGCCTCAAAAGGGTTCGACAGGGTCAAGGGCGATCAGATGGGGATGCTCGCAACAGTCATCAACAGTCTGGCACTTCATTCGGCACTAACCGTTGCCGGGGTTAAATCAAGGGTTCTTACAGCCATTCGGATGGAACCTATCGGAGAGTTTTATTCAAAAGATAAAGCCATTGAAACATTTGAAAAAGGTGAAGTGGCCATCTTTTCTGCGGGAACAGGAAATCCTTACTTTACAACCGACACCGGCTCTTCACTCCGGGGAATCGAGATTGAAGCAGATGCCATGCTTAAAGGAACCAGGGTTGATGGCATTTACACTGCGGACCCCCTAAAAGATCCCAATGCTGTAAAGTTTACAGAGATCACTTTTGATGAAATCTATAACCGGGGATTGAAGATCATGGATCTGACAGCCACCACAATGTGTAAAGAGAACAACCTGCCTATCGTGGTTTTTGATATGGATACCCCAGGGAACCTGATCAGGGTTCTGAAAGGGGAACCGATTGGTACAGTTGTTCATAATTGAAGAAAAAGAGCAGCTGGCGATTAGCAGCTGGCAACTCGCTGTACTTTATTCGATGATTGTTTCCAGAATCACACGATAAATCGGAACGATAAAATTTGATCTAAAGCTATTCAAGCCAGCCGCCAGAAGCCAGTTGCACCTAATAAATTGATCAAAAGTTAAATTTCTCTCACATTTCATCCAAGCTCAGCTTTTGCAATTTTATTTTTATCGTACCTTTGTCCTGAACAATAAGTTTTAATTCATTCGCCATATGAACGACGAAATTATAATGCTAATCGATGAGTCCACCGAAAGGATGGAACATGCCATTGCACATCTTGATCACGAGCTGGCACATATCCGTGCCGGCAAAGCCAACCCCAGAATGATTGAGAGTGTTGTTGTGGATTACTATGGAGTACCGACCCCGATTATGCAGGTTTCTAATGTCAGTACACCTGATGCCAGAACAATTGCCATTCAACCATGGGATAAGAAGATGATTCAGCCAATTGAACGGGCGATCATCAATTCAAATCTGGGTTTCAATCCTGAAAACAATGGGGAGTTCATCCGGATAAATGTTCCAGTTCCTACAGAAGAACGGCGCCGGAACCTGGTAAAAGATGCCCATAAAGAGGGTGAAGTTGCCAAAGTTAGCATCCGGTCAGCCCGTAAGGACGGCAACGAATATCTCAAAAAATTACTCAAGTCAAAGGAGATCTCCGAAGATGAAGAGAAAGATACTGTTGAAAGAATTCAAATTTTAACCGACAAGTTTACCCGGAAGGTGGACGAATTAATTGCCTTTAAAGAAAAAGAAATTCTTACCGTATGAGAGTACTATTTACGATTGTCTGCCTGTTTCTTTTGAGCAACTCTTATGGACAGGCAGCCCGCATTTATAATCCGGAGGCCGATGTTTCTTCGGCCATCAGTCAGGGCTTAATTCGTGCAAAGGCCGAAAATAAACATCTCTTTCTGCAGATTGGTGGGAACTGGTGTCCATGGTGCCTTAAATTTCATAAATTTATTACTGAAGATTCTGACATCAAGGCTTTGATGGACAAAAGCTATATATTTTTACTGGTGAACTACAGTAAGGAGAACCGCAACCTGTCAGCCCTGAAAAAGCTTGATTATCCTCAAAGATTCGGATTTCCTGTTTTCGTAATTCTTGATGCCATTGGCAACCGTATCCATACCCAAAATTCATCCTACCTCGAGGAGGGCGATGGCTATTCGAAAAAGAAAGTTGTTGATTTCATGACACAATGGGCTCCGGAGGCACTTAATTCCGATCATTACAAGACAAAATAGAACAACCATTACCCTATTGTTGAGTTGTCCAAAATTTTTAGATTACCATATTCCTGTTAAACTAATTGATGGAATCATAGTCTAACTGTGGTTATAACTTTTAATATGCCAATCTTACAATTAGTTATCCTTTGATGAATCTATCCTTTCCCAAAGCTAGTTGCTATACCATATTGCTTTCCGTTTTATTGTCTGTTTCAGTGTTCGGACAATCGGAAATGGCTATGAAACAGGATAGTACTTTAACGAGACAAAAAGACATTGTCGATATTTTACAGGGGGGCTTTAAAACCCATTTGCGAAAGGACAGTACTTTAACCAAGGGAAACGGACCTTTCTTTTCGATTCTGCCCGTGGTGGGTTATTCTTTGCAATCAGGACTCACAGGCGCTATTGTAACAAACACCTCATTTTACACAGATGCGGGTAAAAGCAGGTTTTCGAACCTCCTGATTAATGGGTATTACTCGCAATACCACCAATATTGGTTTACAGCCAACAGTACCTTGTTTTATGAAAAGTATAAGCTGCATCTTTTAGGAGATACCCGGTATTACAATTTTCCAACACAAACCTTTGGATTAGGAACAAACAGTATGTTGTCGGATGGGCTGAATATTAAATATTCCTACCTCCGGATTTCCGAGATCGTATACCGGGAGCTGACCCCCAGCATATTTGCAGGAGCCGGGTACAATTTAGATTATCACTGGAATATCACCTCAGACACCATTGCAGGAAAAGCGCTTAGCGATTTTAAAATGCTACAGAAAGGGATAACTCACTCACTCTCGACAGGAATATCCCTAAATCTGTTATTTGACAACAGAAGGAATCCGGTGAATCCGGAAAGAGGGAGTTACGCAAATGTGCAATACCGTCCAAACCTTAAACTTCTGGGAAGCGACAGCAATTGGCAGTCTCTTATTGTAGACCTTAGGACCTATGTTAAATTTCCTGCATCCTCGCACAATGTCCTTGCATTTTGGAATTACAACAATTTTACCCTTGGAGGGACACCTCCATACCTGGATACTCCAAGCATTGGCTGGGATGCATATTCCAACACCGGTCGGGGATATGTACCGGGCAGGTACACCGGAAAGGATATTAACTACCTGGAATCAGAATACCGATTTACAATTACACAGAATGGTATCCTGGGTGCCGTTGTGTTTGGCAATATAGAGTCTGTATATCAAAAATTTAAAGATGCATTTCCGGTCATTCCGGGGGGAGGATTCGGGTTACGGATCAAAATGAACAAATACTCCAATACCAATGTCGCGATTGACTATGGTTTTGGAGTAGGTGGTTCACACGGATTCTTCTTTAATCTGGGCGAAGTATTTTAATATTATTGCTTTTTGATCAACAGCCAGGCGTCTTTATATTTAACATTCTGGCGGATCTCACCAAGTTTGGTTCTGGCCGCACTCTCATCATCATAACTATTCACACAAACCCTGAATTGTCCAGCTTCATTAACAAGAATTCCGGGAGCAAAATCTTCAGCAGCAAGCTGTTTTTTGAACCTTAAGGAATTTTCATACTTACCAAAAACACCAAGAATAATGTAGAATCTTTTGGACCCTAAATCACTGGCTTCACCTTGTGCTGCAGTAATCCGTTCTTCTCTGCCTTTTACAGATGAAGCTCCAATAGAAGTGGTACCATAAGATCTGGCTACAGTTTCCGACTTTGCTGGTTCTGAACTTACACTTTCCGACTTTACAGGTTCCGGTTTTGGGGCAATTTTTTGAGTTTTGCAACCTACGGTCATCAGAACAATTAGGATAAGAAGAATACTCAGGACTTTCATGTTATTTTTTTGATGGTTTAATTCAGCGAAGATATAAAAAGAATTCAAAATTTGAATATCTCAATTCAATTTCTTAAATTTACGACATATAATAGGATAGTTGAAGTCATTTTGAATATTGTGCAAAAGCCAATCACTGACACATATCAATTACTATGAGCACACCAAAATACCCCCTAATTTTCATTGTTGAAGACAATTCAGTGTACAATAAGCTCATTGTTAATCACTTACGTTCGCATAAACGAATTCGCACAATGAGTTTCGAAAGTGGCGAAGAGTGTCTTAAAAACATTCATCTAAACCCGGATATTATTATACAGGATTACCTGCTTGATGGAATAAACGGATTAGATGTACTGCTAGCCTCCAAGAAAAAAGATCCTACGATCGATTTTATTTTTCTATCGGGGCAGGACAGTATTGAAGTTGCCATCAATTGTATGAAATTTGGGGGATACGATTATATTGTCAAAGATCAATATGCACTTATAAAACTCTCGGACAGAATCAATAAGGTCCTGGCCCGCCGTGAGCTGATTAAAACCAACAAACGATTTAAGCTGGGAATTACCCTTTTTTCCATTGCACTGGCTGTCATAATCCTGATCTTTGCATGCCTTGCAATCCTGTTCCCAACAACCTTTTCAATTCCATAATTTCGCTGATTGCTTTTAGCTACCGGCGGCTAGCTGAAATACCGGTCAATAGGTTTTTAATCTTATTCTGAAGAAAGTGACTCTCTCTAGAAATAACCGGCCAGCGGCTGGATATTAATTGCCAGCTCCAAAAAGAGCAATATTTATATAACCCACGCTAAGCGTCATCGAATCATTTGTTATTTGCCGGCTTTATCAGACTCTGGTAACAATAATTTTCCAAATTCCTTAGGATCATGAAAAAGAGCTTTTACATGTCTGATCTCATGATCATTACCTAAAGATGCAATAATTGCCCCCTTTTGATAGTAATAACGCGAAACAATTTCATCTTTGAGCAATTCGCGGATATCTTCACTAAATTTACCAAGATCCAGATCGAGATTTAAGGTTAAACCTTTTTCAAGTGCAGCAAATTCATTTTGGGCACCTTCATAATAACGTTCACGTTTGGCCGTTTCAATCAGAGTCTTTAATGTTTGCTCACTCCTGGATTCATACGAAAATTTCTTCTCGGCCAAAAACCGATGAAAATCGCTGTAAATTTCATCACTTACGACAAATTTGTCGGGAGAGGCTATTGTTTTATGATTTGCTGCATATTCGGTAGCGAAATCGAAAATCATATAATCCTGTACCAGTTTATAGGCCAAAGTACTTAAAGTGTCCTGTACATCCCGGATATCCGGAGTTACACCTCCTCCATTCTTTACATGCCTCCCATTTTTGGTTTTAAATTGCGAGATCAGTGAATCGGGGATATTTCCAACGCTTCCGTCAGCATTGCGATGTGAATAATCGAGTGCCTGAATACATCGGCCACTGGGAATATAATATTTGGCCGTAGTCACTTTAAGCTTGGTATTATAGCTGAGATCTCTGGTTGTCTGAACCAACCCTTTACCAAAGGTACGGTTACCCAGAATGACAGCACGATCGAGATCCTGAAGTGCACCGGCTACAATCTCTGAGGCCGAAGCTGATCCGCTATTTACCAATACGATAAGAGGCATCACAGAATCAACAGGTTGTTCAGTGGCCCGATAAGTCTTATCCCATTGCGAAACTTTTCCTTTTGTACTCACAATCTCTTGTCCATGATTCACAAACAGGTTGGTTACCTTCACCGCTTCGCCCAACAAACCGCCGGGATTTGACCGTAGATCAAGAACCAGAGAGGTCGCCCCCCTGGTATCCCTGAGATTGAGTAATGCACTTCGAATATTTTCGGCACAGCCATCCGTAAAACTCGACAACCTGATATAACCCGTTTTTTCATCGATCATGCCATAATAGGTAACCGGGTCGATCTGTATCTCCTCACGCAAGATATCCAGGGTAAACGGTTTCTTTTCCCCAGGGCGCTGCATCTTTACCTTAACCGGCTTTTTTGCCGGGCCTTTCAAAATGTCTGACACATCAGAAACCGCCATTTTATCAACGGCCTTGCCATCAACTTCCAGAAAAATATCACCGGCCCTTAATCCGCTTTTTTGAGCGGGAAATCCTTCATAAGGTTCTGCTACAACAATTTGATTCCTCCTTTTGCTGATCATTGCGCCAATTCCGGCATATTCGCCAGTTGTCATGAATTTAAAATCATCCATCTCCGATTCGGGAATAAATACCGTGTAAGGATCCAAAGTTTCGAGCATATCATCGATCCCCTTCTTGATCAGTTTATCTGGCTTTACCTCATCCACATAAAAGAGGTTCAATTCCCGAACCAGGGTATAGAAAATATCCAGATTTTTAGAAATTTCGAAATTTTTCTGATCGCTTTTGAATCCCCAGAACGAGAGTCCCAGAATAACCACAATGGACACTCCCAGTGCTGCCTTCAATATTTTATTACTCATATGAAATGAAACCGTTTAATAATTATCAATTTCCCGACAAATTTACAAAAGTAACCAAATCAGGAATTAATCCCGTATATTTTCAATCCTCTTTCGGCCCTTATGTTATATCCCTATGACAAAATTACCTGAGGAAGGTTTAATACCACGGATAACGTAATAGCGTTTTATTTAACGTTTCCCCAAAGGTATGTTAAATAAGTGATGGTAAGTAAATAATCGTTCAGAATTACCTTAAAGTTACGAGGGGAAATGGGAAATAAAACCGAGTTGGACTTAGCCGGCAACTATG
>CAIXZH010000039.1 GCA_903923905.1 uncultured Bacteroidia bacterium | reverse complement strand
TTATACATTCGCTCAAACTTTGGGTCTTACTCTGTTCGAAAAGACCCCTGTCAAAGAACTTTTTGAAAACAATAATAATTTTAATAACCAGCCCGATGGATCCCAGTTGTCACTCTGGAATTCTTAACCGGACAGTAGTGCTTTTAATATTAGAATCACTATCCATGTAATTAAGTGAAATATCATCCTTCTGAAATCCAACCCTATAGCCTCCCAGCGAAGTCGGACCAACAATGTCGCGAATCTGGTCATTGTGGAATAGTGCTTGAGTAATTTCGCAGTAGGGCTCAGAGAATTCATAGGTAGTTGCTCTTTCATCCGAGTATATCATATTGATTAAATCTACCTGACCATTTTGAAGTGCCTTAACCGATTCACTCCAGGTCATTGGGCAAAATTCAAAAGAGACATTTGATCTATTTCCAATTTCAAGAAGAATTGAGGGAGTAAATCCATCCGCAGAATTATCCTGATTCAGAAACTCATAAGGTTCGAATTCCTTATCAATTGCCACCTTGTAGATTCTTTTATCCACCGATGGCAGATTCCCATTTACATTTGAATAGGAGATTATAAGTAGCGTCAACCCCAAAAGTCGTACATAAATTTGTGGAAAAGCTATAAGATTTTTTAAAATGAAGGAAGTGTAATATTCAGTATGTGGCTTATTTATCATTTGTTCAGCTGATTGAAAGTATTACATTACAACTTTTCTGTCAGCAATTTTAATGATAAAATTTCAATTAATATCATTTGGTTTGGAAATTCACTCAATATTTGACTCTATGACCATCTGCATGGATAAATATGATTTTCTTTCTGCAAATCTGTTAATGATTCAGGTTAGCTATTAGCTAATGGCAGCGAACTTGAATGTCTGTAGTAAATTGACTTTTATTCTTAAACTTGTACTGAAATAGGCTATTTTCACTTATCGAAAATCCGCCAGCTGCTAGTTGCCAGATGCATTGAGAGCAAAATTTATATTACCCAAATTAAACGTCATAGAGCCCGATTTTTCAATTTATTTAATCTATTAGCCTTTTTAGCAAAATATCATCGCAATTATTGAAGTCACTCGCCAAGCTTTGCACGGTATTCTCAGAGACGAGTTTATCAATCGAAGCTCTGATAGGAGCATACTGATCATGCAACGAACAGTGCTGATCGTCATCACACGATTTTAACCCGAACCCGCAACCGGAGTAAGCTTTTGGCCCCTCAATGGCTTTTATAACCGCTTTTAGCGGAAGATCCGGTTTACTCAGATCAAAGTAAAATCCGCCACCCTTTCCCTTGGTAGACATCAGAAACCCCATCTTAACCAGACGTTGCATAATCTTACCGGTATAAAACAGCGGAGCATCAATCTCCTTGGCTATCTCAATAATTCCGGGCTTGAACCCCTTCATCTGCTGAATCTGAACATAAACCAACCCGCGCAGGGCATATTCTGTCTCTTTATTAAACATGGTTTCTCCTTCCTGATTTAAATCGAGTCAAAAATAAATAAAATAATTATAAAAATATTAAAAGACCTTTTGGTCTTTTAATATTTTTATCTAATATTGCACCGTATTTAATTTACATTAAAATGAAAACAGATAATTTCAACTCAATGTCAATCGGCGAAATGGTCGCTATTGATTTTCGCACCGCTTCGGTTTTCAAAAATAACCGGATCGATTTCTGTTGTGGCGGAAAAAAAACACTGGAAGCTACCTGCCTTGAACTAGGGATTGATCAGGAAAAGGTGAAACTTGAGCTTAAGGCAGTATCGGCAACGGCTCCTGCTCCGGGACAGGATTACCGGTCGTGGGGACCCGAATTTCTTTGTGATTATATTATAAATACTCACCATCAATATGTTCTAAAAACTTTACCCGATTTACTTATTTATACTCAAAAAATTGCCACTGTTCATGGTTCACATCACCCGGAACTTGTTGAAGTAGCCTCTATTTTCGCAAAAATAAATGAAGAATTAAATCAGCATCTGAAAAAGGAGGAAGAGGTTTTGTTCCCGGCTATCAAACATGCTATTGCACATGACGATTCCGAAGCAAAACAACTGATTGTTTCAGAAATTAACAGAATGGTCGGAGAACATGAATTTGCCGGTGGTGCGATGGATCGCATCAATCAAATAACCGATCATTACAAACTTCCGGAAGACAGCTGCGGAACTTATCAGGTTGCCTTCAGGCTTCTTGAGCAATTTGAAGATGATCTGCATATCCATGTGCATCTTGAAAATAACATTCTTTATCCGGCAGCTTTAAAACTTAATAATCTATAAGAATGAACTTCGCAACTCAAAACCTGGAAGACGATCACATCTATATTCTCAGACTGATCGATGTGATGGAATCGATGACCGCTCATCCGGCCCCTGAAGTAGCCGACCTGGAAGAGGCGGTGGAATTGGTAAAAAGTTATGCGGATGGACTGCATCATGCCAAGGAAGAAACTTTATTGTTTCCATTGATGGCAAAGCATGGATTTCCCTCCACACAGGGTCCCGTGGCCGTGATGCTTCATGAACATTCAGTCGGCCGGCAATATGTGAAAGGGATAATTGAGAATATCCGGCTATTGAAGGATGGTGATCTTTCTGCACTCAATATGGTTTTTGCCAATATCCATGGATACAGCGAATTGCTGCAGGGACATATCTATAAAGAAAATAACATGCTTTTCAGAATGGCCGACAATGCGCTCTCCGAATCTGACCAGCAAACCCTGTTTCAACAGTTCGAACAACTGGAGAATGAAAACGGATCCAATCATACAAAAAGTGATTTTGTAGCACGGATTACTCGTTTGGAAAAGGCCTATCCTATTACAAATCAGGAATTATAGTCAAATTAATTTATCAATTTTAAATAGAAGCCAATGAACACTAAAAAACTATGGATTAGCTTTATTCTGGTAATGACCATCTCATTTGCCGTCCTCATTTATTATGGTCGGGAAATTTATCGTCAGGCACCTCCTATTCCGGACAAGGTGATGACCGTGGGAGGTAAAACACTGTTTACCGGCCAGGACATCAAAGATGGCCAGAATGTATGGCAGTCGGTTGGAGGACAGGAACTCGGGACTGTATGGGGACATGGAGCATATCAGGCACCCGACTGGAGCGCCGACTGGTTACACAAAGAGGCCATTTTTATGCTGGACAAATTTGCCATGGAGATCGACGGAGTCCCGTTCAGTAAGGAAAGTCATCAAAAACAGGCAGCCCTCAAAATAAAATTACAGGAAGACATCCGGAAGAACGGGTATCAGGATGGTACCAAAACGCTGGTTGTCTCGGAGGCAAGAGCAGAAGCCATTGCCAGCAATACCTTGTTTTACGGTGGATTATTCAGTAATAATACTGATCTTCAAAAGTTGCGTGATGCCTATGCCATCCCGGTGAATTCGCTGAAAGATCCTGAGCGAATTCGTCAGTTGAATGCCTTTTTCTTCTGGATTGCATGGGCTTGTGTAACAGAACGTCCCGGACAGGAGATCTCTTATACCAATAACTGGCCGGCAGAAGAACTTGTCGGGAATCATCCAACCAGCGAATTAATCTTATGGACCGGATTCAGTGTGATCATCCTTCTGGCGGGTATTGGAATCATGGTTTGGTATTATGCCCGAAAAAGGGATGAGGAAGCGGAAGTATTTCCAAAGGTCAATCCTCAGTTAAAGGCCACCCATACTCCATCGCAACGGGCAACTTTAAAATATTTCTGGATTGTTTCGGCCCTGCTGCTTGTTCAGGTTATTATGGGTGTGATTACCGCACATTACGGTGTTGAAGGCCATGCTTTTTACGGCATTCCATTAGGCGACTGGCTCCCCTACTCTATTTCGCGTACCTGGCATCTCCAGATTGCCATTTTCTGGATTGCCACTTCTTGGCTTGCTACCGGATTATATTATGCACCCGCTATTTCAGGGTTTGAACCCCGTTTCCAGCGTTTGGGAGTAAACTTTCTGTTTTTTGCACTGCTGGTTATTGTTGCCGGATCGTTAGCCGGACAGTGGATGGGAGTGATGCAGAAACTCGGATTGATCCAGAACTTCTGGTTCGGTCATCAGGGGTATGAATATGTGGACCTTGGACGGTTCTGGCAGATTTTTCTCTTTGTTGGACTTGTGATCTGGCTGTTGCTGATGGGTCGTGCAATCTGGCCTGCTTTAAAACAAAAATCTGAAAGCCGTAATCTCCTTGCACTGTTCCTGATCTCAACCATAGCCATCGCAGGATTCTATGGAGCAGGCCTGATGTGGGGTCGTCAAACCAACCTGGCTGTTGCTGAATACTGGCGCTGGTGGGTGGTTCACCTTTGGGTTGAAGGATTCTTCGAAGTATTCGCATCTGTAATTACAGCGTTTCTGTTTGTCCGTTTAAATATCATTAAAGCAGCTACAGCAACGACAGCCGTTCTGTTTTCAACCGTAGTATTTTTGGCAGGCGGTATCCTGGGAACTTTTCATCACCTCTATTTTACCGGTACGCCGACTGCCGTAATGGCACTTGGAGCAACATTCAGTGCCCTCGAAGTAGTACCTCTTGTACTGATGGGTTTTGAAGCCTACGATAACCTAAAAATCAGCAGGATGGCAGCATGGACAAAGGCATACAAATGGCCGATCTATTGCTTTATTTCCGTGGCTTTCTGGAATCTCGTGGGAGCAGGTATTTTTGGATTCCTGATTAATCCCCCAATTGCACTTTATTATATGCAGGGACTGAATACCACTGCAGTTCATGCACACACGGCTCTATTCGGAGTATACGGAATGCTGGGAATCGGACTGATGTTATTCGTGTTACGTGATATGGACAAATCGGCGATCTGGAAAGATAAATGGATCAAATTTGCCTTCTGGTCCATCAATATCGGATTGGCTGCCATGGTACTTTTAAGCGTGTTCCCGATAGGTCTCGCACAGACAGTAGCCAGCATTAAGGATGGTTTATGGTTTGCCCGTTCTGCTGATTTCATGCAGCAGCCCTATATGGTTACCCTGAAATGGATGCGCGTTTTTGGCGATACGATGTTTGCCGCCGGAACTCTTGCACTGGTTTGGTTTATCTTCGGATTGAAGGGGGGATGGAGCCACGAGAATGAGAATGAATAATGGTTAATGGTTAATTTTTGAGCAACTGGCGATTAGCTGCTTGCAGCTGGCTTAATCCTGTCGGAAGACTGTATCCAGCAGCGAGTTGCTAATTGCCAGCCACTTTTATTGAATATTCTTAATCAACTCTGGTTGTAAAGCGGGTAAGAAACTAATTATCAATGTAAATGGATCGTAAAAAACTAATGAAAACATTCCGGAAACTGCACAAATGGCCCGGAGTTATAATCACCATTTTTGCGATTCATTTTGCCTTTTCGGGAATTATCATGAATCACCGTAGCCTGCTTTCGGGAGTCGATCTCTCGCGCAAATGGCTGCCAAAATCCTATGAATACAAGAACTGGAATCAGGCAGCGATCCGAGGCGGTATGAGCATCGGACACGATTCGCTCCTGATCTTTGGAAATATCGGAACATGGATTAAAACTTCCACAGAATATCTTGATTTCAACCAGGGATTTCCTGAAGGAATCGACAACCGCAAAATTAACCAGGCGATCCAATACAAAGGAGAATGGATTGCCGCTACACAATTCGGTTTATTTCACCGGACTCCATCCAGCGGGTTATGGCAAAATGTGCCAATGGGTTCAGGCGAACAACGGCTGGTCGATCTGTTTATCAAACAGGACACCTTGATGATCCTGAGCCGGAATAATCTGATAAAGACAACCGATCTTAACCATTTCAGGACCACCACCCTTCCCCCACCTGAAGGGTATACGCGTAGTGACGGGATGTTCAATACCCTGTGGGAACTTCACAGCGGTGAACTTTTTGGATTAGCGGGAAAACTTCTGGTTGATATCCTGGGAATTGTGATCATTCTCCTCTCTGTTACCGGACTGATCCATTTCTTTTTGCCCAAACTCATCCGGCGCAGAAAAAGAGTTAACGGCTCCTCAGGCAATTTGCCTTCTACTTTTCGTTTGAATTTAAAGTGGCACAATTTGGTGGGCTACGTATTTGCACTTTTCCTGATTATCAATACCACAGCCGGAATATTCTTAAGGCCGCCGCTGCTCATTCCCATCATTAACCAAAGGGTGGGGATCATACCCGGATCACATCTGGATACGGATAATCCCTGGCATGATAAACTCAGAAAGGGAACATGGAATCAGTCCCTGGGAATTTACATTTTCTCTGCCTCAGATGGTTTTTATGCGGCAGACGAGAAACTGACTGCCCAAATGATCCGGTTCAATGTGCAGCCTCCGGTGAGTCTGATGGGATGTAATGTCCTTGAACAGGCTGACAGCACGAAATATCTTATCGGTTCGTTTTCCGGATTATATATCTGGGATGCAGCGAGGGGGAACACGGCCGATTATTTCACCGGGAAAGGGTATGAAGCTCCTGTCGGGATGGCAAGACCAGTTTCTGATCATATGGTGGCCGGATACATCCGCGATCAAAAAGACAGGGAATGGATATTCGATTATAACCTGGGAATAGGTGAGAAAAACAGCGGAGAGGGCTGGGAGATGACCCCGTTGGTAAAAACCAAATCCCCCATTTCACTCTGGAATTTCGCCCTCGAGATTCATACCGGACGGGTACTGCAACCATTCCTGGGATTTTTGTACTTACTTTATATCCCCATAGCCGGACTTTGCGTATTGATGGTCTTGATCAGCGGTTTTATGGTGTGGCTTTTACCGTTGCAAAGAAAGAAGTTATAGGGAAATCCCCGAATTGTCCCTTAATCTAATCAATGCATGCTATTTCTTAAGTCATTGATCGAAGTTCCTAAGTTGCTAAAAGAATATCTTCAGTTATTGAGCGGAAAGCTGTTGGCATCAGGAAAAAACTTCAGAATAATTGATAAAGCAATTTGGAATTTTCAATCAACCAAATAATTATGTTATTTTTGTTTAGCTATTGAATAACAACTAACGTAAAAATATACCCAATACTGTTTTTTTTACATTCATTAGCTGGCACTATTGAAAAACGAAAATATGATAAGAAGAGTCTTCGCTCCCGGATGTGCTTTAATGATTTATAAGCCTGAATTAGCCGAAAAAGTCCATTCAATTTTAAATGAATATTTTGGTGAAATGGATAAACTCATGATATGTTGTCATCACGACCCACTTCTGAAATCGAAAACTGAAATAATAAACATTTGTCCCGGATGTGATAACCGGTTTGAAAATAATTATCATAATTCGTCGACCATTTCCCTGTGGGAAATTTTAGCTGAACAAGACCTATTTGCTTTTCCGGATTATCAGGGTAAACGGATGTCAATTCTCGACGCTTGTCCAACCCGTGGGAAGGAAGAAATACACAATGCAATCAGGATTATATTGAATAAAATGAATATTGAGCTGGTGGAACCGAAGAACACCAAAACAAAAAGCACCTGTTGCGGAGATAGTTTTTATAGCATTATCCCAACGAGTACAGTCAAGGAGCAAATGGTAAAACGGGCATCTGAAATGCCGGCTAATGACGTTGTTGTTTATTGTGTCTCATGCATTAAATCGATGTTTAATGGCGGTAAAAAGCCTCATTATTTGATCGATTTAATATTTGGGGAAAATACGGTTCCCAAAACTTTTATTCCTGATGAGTGGCACAGGGAACTCGATACTTATATAGAAAAACATTAAATTGCAGGGCACTGAACAAAGGTTGAGTCCGATGCAGATTTTGGCAGGAATTGGTTTTTTACGCTTCGGTCGGATTTTCCTGTTCCAAGGATAGAAAAGTGACATTAATCCCTATCAGGACTTAGACCCGATCGTTTGTTTTAAGTATAATAAAAGAGATAAGAGATCCTGAAAATCCAGACAATATGAAACCAGCGTATTTGGCAAACCACAAACACGGATCAATATCTCATCTGCAAGTTACATTGATGGATTGGGGCCAGTTATCAGGTAATTAAAAAACAAATTATATGCTGATGAAATCCTCATGAACTTACATTCACAAATGGCAATGTATATATCAATGAGGGTTCCATCCGGATCAAGAATTTAAATATGTGTAAGTTAATTAAAATTCATACGTGTGAGAAAGACGTCATTAATGGTGAAAATAAACGCAATATTTGGGTGATAATATAGTTGAACTAAACCGCTAATGCGGTAAATGTTGATTTTGGTAATTTTAAAGTGCAAATTTTAAAATTTACCATCATGAAAAAAAAGAATCACCTCTGATCGAGAAGCTTATTCAGGAGATGCAGCTTCGTAACTACAGTC
>CAIXZH010000038.1 GCA_903923905.1 uncultured Bacteroidia bacterium | reverse complement strand
GACGGCAATGCCAAAGAATGCTTGCAGATACGATACAACAATGTCACGACTCGATTCAACTCTTTCTTGCTTTCGATGTTTGGCAAGAACACTTCTGCAAGGCAACAAGTTTCCATATTGGCCAAACTCTGCTCTGCGCAATTGTGGACTAACAGATCATTTGCGTAAAAGCAATTTGTTTGTTCAACCGTCAAGTCATACACATCTTCAGTATAATTCAATTTTTCTACTACAATCATTTTAATCTCCAAGTATTGTTGATTTTAAAAATTCTAAGTTTTTTGGATTTTGGTACATCAGGCTAAATGCCCATCCTTTCTCTTTACAAAACCGGATCCCGGCACCGATTTTATTTTTGATGTACCATTTTTTATCTTGGGCAAAGAAGCCGCCCTTTATTTCTATCATATATGTTTTGCCATTTACTGTCGCCACAAAATCGGGTACATAAAATCCCAACTTGTCGAGGGTCTCTAATCTAAATTCCTCATATGACCACTTAACTTTTTCTTTTTCAAATAATTTGATCAGATTGGCTTCCCACGAGGATCGAGTTCGGAGTTTGGTGATTCCTTTTGTATTAAATTTTAACTCGCTTAGATATTCTCCGTGGAACTTCAGCGAACGGCCTACATTATTTGAATTCGCAATATTTCGTATGGTATTGACACCGTGAACACGTTTCCAATAATTTAAAAATGTTTCATCATCTAATGATTCTACCCATTCCTGGGTCGGAATCCGCCCACAAATCATGTTTACCAATTCTCTATACTCAAGTTCCCATTTCTCATACCTTGATAAGAGTTGTTTCCTCCGATTTGCAGAATTTCTATTACGGGTTGCTAACAACACCGAGTATTCTTTTTCAACGTCGCCTGCAATTATACCATTTTTTAGCAAGACTTTATTTTTAAAATCTAAGGAATTTACCATTTTATTACGCAACTCCCCGGGTTTTATTAATGCAGCGGCATATTTTTTATTTTTCCCCGATTTTGCTAATTCGGACATAAATTTTGAATGCTCGGGCCGTTTCCTACCATACTGTAAACTGCACATTGGATTTCCGCAAGTTCTACTTAGACAATGCCCTACCCTTGACTGCGGCGACTTGTAAATTAACTTGAAATCCGAACATCGACACAGAAAGGATTTATTTCTAGTAATGTATTCAGCAACAGTCATTGGCAAATTTCTTATTTTAGCGAATTCTTCTAAAGTTTTCATCGGGTATAATCCATGTAATATTGTACATATATTTAGTCCTATTATGTATTATACCCGCTTTATCTCCAACACATCATCGGCCATTAACGAATCAGCACGAACGTAACCACGATTGTGTGTGAAAATTTTATGATCTGGCGTACAAATTATTTGTTTACCTGATTCGGTATCTGTCACCCTCACAAGCTCAGCGTTTGTTTTTGATAGCCAAGCCTTAGTAACCGACGCATATACCATATCTGTTCCGTTATAAGAAAGTACTTTAATCGGCTTTTCTTTGAAAAGTTCTACTAAGTCTTGGATACGCATAGTTTCCCGTTTACCATCAACTAACACATGAACTAACGTTCCTCCTACAACGCATGGATTGTAACCCATCACGTCCTTGTCAGGATATTGGGTTTCGCCAAGGCGACCCACTGCGCGAGATAGCTTCATGTTAATCAAACCATAAGGCTCGCCTTTGCCTTCATATCCGTCCCAGAAGTATTCGTGTAACTTTTTC
>CAIXZH010000037.1 GCA_903923905.1 uncultured Bacteroidia bacterium | reverse complement strand
GCCGGACATATGGTACCCAATCAAACGATCAAAATAAAGATGAACCAGCTTGAATTTGAAGTTGCGTTTACTTTTTAATTCAACAGAATCGATTTTAAAAAGAGGTCAATCCAAAGTGGCTGACCTCCTGATATTTAATGTATTTATTTATTAATTCACCTGGATTTAGGGAGATTTTTAATATGTGGAATTGCCGCTGTCTGGCCGTTTATTCCGTTGATTAGGGGCATAACAAACTAATCTTCAGTTTAAAAGATGAATTAATGGATCATAAAAAAAGGTAGAAAAATTTGACCGAAAAGGTTTAGGCGCTATAAAAGAGTTTATCGCGCAGAATATAGCAGGCTCCAATTACACCAGCCTTGGATCCAAGAGCCGACATTTTCAATTCCATATCCAGACTTACCAGACTCAGCGAGTATTTGTGAATGGCGGTACGGGCAGGAAGCCTTAAATACATATCGGTTTCAGCCAGGGCACCCCCCAGAATTACAAGTTCAGGGTTGAAAATATTAATCAGCATCGAGAGGAACCGCCCCAATTCACTTCCAATCTCTTCCATGATCTCAATGGCAAGAGTATCTTCATTTTGGATAATTGCCATTAGGATATCATCAACGGTTATTTCATCAATCTCCTTTTTCCCGGATAGTATCGAAATGGAGCCATTTTCGAGGGCCGATTTAAACTTTCGGACTAAAGCATTACCTGAGATTTCAGTTTCAAGACACCCTTTTTTCCCGCAGTGACAAATAATTTCATTGTCAAAAACGGGACTGTGTCCAAACTCACCGGAATATCCCGATTTACCATAATATAACTGGCCATCACAAATGATTCCGATTCCAACACCCCATCCTACATTTACAAAGATGACATCCTTTTCTTTTTGAACTATACCACAGTTGTACTCGCCATAAGCCATCGCCCGGGTGTCATTTTCCAGAAATGTCTTGATATGTATTTGTGATTCAATAATCTCGCTTAAAGGTTTTTCTTCAAAGAAAAAATAACTGTAGCTAAATCCAATGCGGGAATTGATACGGCCACTAAGGTTAATACACGCCCCAATTATTTTCTCCCGTGGAACGCCCGAATCGGCAACAAACTGATTAATAATTGAACAAAGGGATAACAGGGATTCTTTAGTGTTGTCAAGTGAATAGGTAATATTTTCAGTGTGTTTTACAAAACTGTTGTTGAAATCCTGAAGTCCAATATTGATTGAATTCAGTTTTACCTCAACTCCGAGATAATAACAGGCATTTGGATTAATTCCGTACTGCGAAGGTCTTCTTCCACCGGCAGTTCCCGCCTTTCCCTCTTCAAAAACAATTCCTTCATCAATGAGTTCTGAAATTATTTTGGTAACCGTTGGTATGCTGAAATCAGTTTCTTTACCCAGCTCGGCAATAGTGGCAACTCCATTTAAAGCCAACCGTTTAATGATACTCTTTTTAAGCTTGACTGATTTAAGCGTCGACAGTGAAAGGTCTTCGGTACTATCCAACAGGAATGAGAGACTCATAGCAGATTTTAAAATAATTTAAACCAGTTACAAATTTATTTAAAATTTATTTAAAACCAGCCAATTTCTTTATTTCCAATTCCCGTCAAATCCAACGCTCTTTATTTTGAATGGCCGAATCAGCTCATCCGTTAAAACACTGAGTTCTCTCCTGGTTAAAGGAAGATTCTTATCTGATTTCCGATTCATCCGGGAGCTCCAAACCCCTTGGATTTCCAATTTCAAATCCCTTTTCAAAAATTTCGAAAGCATATCTGCAGCCTTTCCAATAGTCAATACCGAATTGTCGCTTTCTACTTCTTCGTTGGTATCGAATGTCTTTAGTCCTTCTGAAAACACTTTTACGGTAACTGTCGAATCGGGATAAAACCAGGAGCGGTTTGCCCACTGGAAAGATTCCCCTTTTACTTTCAATATGCCTGATACCGTCACCCGCTGTATTGCCTGAAACGCCTTATCGGTCGGATTTACATCAATCAATGGCATCAGGTAAGCATTTGCATCCAGCAACGCCTGCTGAACAGCATGAATATTGATATCCCTGGCCTGCTGTTTATTTTTCACACTCAGGGCGGCAATAACCCCTGCTGCCTGTCCTGTGAGTAAAACGCAGGGCTGCAGGCGCGTAGCCCCATTGATGATGTTGGAAACCGATATGGCCTTGTCAGCCACAATCAGACCATCTATCTTCTCCGGAATCAACGCTCCCAAAGGAATATTAAAGGATGGAACTGCCGGAAAATGAATCTCCGGCGCCTTGGGATTACACCCATGATGGTGATCTACCGGATAGTCCCCGACCGAGATTCCAGCACGATAAAGTGGTTGGCCATCATACCTGTTCATGATGTCTGTGATTGTAAGACGGGTGATTCCCCGCAAACGGCGCCCTTCGCGGTGATATGGAACGAGGGCCAGTTGATCTGCTGTAGGAAATTCATCATCTGCAGGCCCGATATGTTTAAAACCTAGCTCGGTCTGGATGTAATAAATGAAACCAAGGGTTTTATCCCTGGCTGGCTGAAGAGCTTCCTTCCGCTGTGACCAATCCATTTCCACCACATTCAGATAAATGTCATTCCCTTTAATAGGCCAGTTGACCATGAACTTGTTATTCGGAAGCCGACCATAATTCAACATCTTTTGGCAATCGTTCAACATGGCATCATCTTCAGAAGTACACGCCCCCTTGTACAAATCAGGATTATAATTTCGGGGTTTTGCAATTGTTTTGTCAGCCCCTTTGCCATAGTCTTTTAGGATAGCAGCCCAGGTAAGGTCCTGGATAATATCGTTGGCCTTTTCGGGGGCACACTTCTCCCCTGTCACCGTGCGTGCCTCCATTCCAAGATCGTAAGCCGCACCTGCCATTGCAAGTCCATCGCCAAGATCTGTGGCATCTATCACAACTTTAGCCAGAATTTTTAGCCGGTCCCTATTTTCATTTTCAAATATAGCTCCGGCAACCTGCTTTCCCTTTTTAAGTATTTCCGTAAGATGATACCCATAAATCACCGAAAGCTGTTTCTCTGCCCCTGCCATTGTCTTAAATATTTGATCGCCTATATGAGGTTCAAACTGGGTATAACTAACCCAGCCTGTTGCAAGTGCTGCAGCACCACCATAATGAGCCCTGAGTTTTGTACGGAACTCTTCCCATATTCCCGAATATAATTCATGATTCCCATCGGTGGCACTGACTCCTGCAGCCGTGATCATCCCTCCCAGCCAGGGGGTTTCTTCAACGATAATTGTCGGAACATTCATTCTTGCCGATTGGATCCCTGCTGAAGTCCCGCCTGTTGTTCCTCCGATCACTAAAACAGAGGTTTGTCTGTTTTGATCTTTTGATGCAGATGCAGTTAAACCCAGGAAGGTAAGAATGAAAACGATAACGCTAAATTTAATTCCGGCCATAACATTTTAATTTATAATGCAGAAACGATCAGTTTTATAGATTAGGTAATTCACCTTTTTAATCCGTCAGGGATTAAATATGGGAGAAATAAATAAAAGTGCACAATCCCGTCCTATCCGGGACGAAATGTTTTAAGAATTGCGCTCACTCTACCCATATTAAGTGCCACCGGGCACTTAATTAACCCCTTTAATCAAAAGGGTTCAGCAAAAGTAGGTAGTAAACTGAACAAACATAAAATTTTATAAATAAAAAATCCCGCAAAATCAAACTCGCAGGATTTTTTTATCAATCAATCAGTTACCTTTAATTTCGGTAACCGGACATTTCTCAGATCAATTTCTGTCTCAGTTTTTGCTCTTCAACCTGTGCATCAATAACTGCAATAGTTACCATGTTCAGGATATCACGAACAGAACTTTCGACGTTTAAAATATGGATTGGTTTATTCAACCCCATCTGGATTGGTCCTATGGTTTCGCTCATGCCCATCTCAAGCATTAGTTTGTAGGAGATATTGGCGGAACTAAGATTCGGGAAGATCAGTGTATTGACATTTAATCCGTCAATTTTTGAGAATGGGAACTTCTCATGACGAAGATCCTTATCCAGTGCAAAATTGGCCTGCATTTCGCCGTCAATCAACATATCAGGATAACTCTTATGCAGGTATTCAATTGCTTCATGAACCATTGCCGGACTACCCGCCTGACGCTCTCCAAAATTTGAATAGGAAAGCATGGCCATTACCGGGTTTACATTAAATAGCCTTGCTGCCTCATACGTTAATTTGGAAACGTCGATCAGGGTCTCTTTGGACGGGTGATTATTGACCAGTGTATCGGCGAAGAAGAAAGTACCAAGTTTGGAATTCACAATGTTCAAACCGGCAATATGTTTAAGTCCTTCACGCATCCCTACAATCTCGATAGCAGGAATTATCGCGTCTGCATATTTGGTATAAACACCGGTGATAAATGCATCAGCATCTCCGGCCTCAACCATCATCATTCCAAAATAGTTCCTGTCGAACATTTTTTCGTAAGCTTCACTATAGGTCATCCCTTCACGCTCACGCTTTTCAGTGAGCATCTTGGCATATTTCATACGTGTGGCCTCTTCACGGTCATGGCGAAGATTGATGATCTCAACACCCTCAAATTCAATATTGTTCTCCTTGATAATTTTTTCAATCCGCTCTTCATTACCCAGGAGGATAGGGATACAAATTCCTTCGGCACGGGCAACCTGAGCTGCTTTCAACATATTGATATGGTTAGCTTCGGCAAAAACCACCCGTTTTGGATTCTCTTTTGCCTTTTCAGTTAACCCATGGATCAGCTTATTGCCCAGCCCCATCCTTTGACGAAGAGTCTCAGCGTATTCATCCCAATTTGTGATAGGTTTACGGGCGATTCCACTTGAAATGGCAGCTTTTGCGACAGCAGGGGCAACAGTAACAAGCAATCTGGGGTCAAGTGGTTTAGGAATAATGTATTGACGGCCAAAAGTAAGACTTGTGGTATCATAGGCAAGGGTAACAACTTCAGGAACCGCTTCCTTGGCAAGCGCGGCAATAGCAAGTGCAGCTGCCACTTTCATCTCCTCATTAATTCCGGTAGACCTTACATCAAGTGCTCCGCGGAAAATATAAGGGAATCCAAGAACGTTGTTTACCTGGTTAGGATGGTCGCTACGTCCGGTTGCAAAAATGATGTCAGGACGGGATGCGATAGCCTCCTCATACGGGATTTCAGGATTAGGATTAGCCAGCGCGAATACGATTGGGTTTTCTGCCATACTGCGAACCATATCCTGGTTTACAATACCAGCAACTGACAAACCAAGAAATACATCGGCTCCTGCAATTGCTTCCTGAAGGGTGTTGCATGGGAGTTTGGTTGCAAAAGGCAATTTCCGGCTGTTAAGATCTGTACGTCTGACAGAGATCACCCCTTTGCTGTCTACCATAACCAGATTTTCGGGTTTTGCGCCCAATCTGATATAAAGGTTTGAACATGCTGTAGCAGAAGCTCCTGCTCCGTTAACAACGATGCGGACATCCTCAATTTTTTTGCCAACCAATTCCAGGGCATTGATCAGAGCCGCCCCCGAAATGATAGCAGTGCCGTGCTGATCATCGTGCATAATGGGGATATCAAGCACCTCTTTAAGCTTCTCTTCGATCTCAAAACACTCGGGTGCTTTAATATCTTCCAGATTGATCCCGCCAAAAGTACAGGCAATCGCCTTTACAACTTCAATAAATTTAGTTGGATCCTTCTCATTTACCTCGATATCAAAAACATCAATATCAGCAAAAATCTTAAACAAAAGCCCCTTGCCTTCCATTACAGGCTTTCCGGCCAGAGCGCCAATATCACCTAATCCAAGAACAGCAGTACCATTTGAGATAACAGCAACTAAATTCCCTTTAGCTGTATACTCGTAAGCATCCTGCGGATTTTTCTCAATTTCCAGACAAGGTATTGCCACACCCGGAGAGTAGGCCAGCGATAAATCGCGCTGAGTACTATAGGGTTTTGTCGGCACTACCTGAATTTTTCCGGGCCGGCCGTTTTTGTGATAGTTTAAGGCATCGGCACGTTTCGAATTTTCCATAAAAAAAACAATTTTTTGTTAGCTGAATACTAAATTATTATGAATGAGGTCTCCCCCTAAAAAAACAAATTTGGCAAACAAAAGTAGATGTTATTTGTTATCTCCCACCCGGGCCTGAAAAGAATTCACATTTTAATAATATATGGACTCATTTTACTGAATTACTTGAGTGGCTCAGTAACCGGACAAGGTTGAAGCCTGACAACTTCTTTCTCCAGATGCTGTGCCTCCTTTTCATGCTCAACATCCTCCCTTGACTTGCTGGTAGTTACCAGATAGACCCCTGCAAATATCAGTATCCCCGAGAGTGGCTTGTTCCAGGTAAAGGTATCGTGACCCCACATAATCGCGATAAATGAAGCGACCAGTGGTTGAATGTAATTATACATTCCGATCGTCGTAGGCCGTATCTCCCGTTGTGCAAAGGGGATCAGCAGGTAGGTGATTACAGTGGCGCCGATGAGCATATAGAGATAACTTCCCCAGGCCAGGGAGCTGCCATTGGAAAAGATCGCCGCGGACATCACATCTCTAAAACCCAATGGCATAAACAGAATTGCAGAAAAAAGGAACATCCACTTCATAATCGTCAGGGAATTGTACCGTTTAGATATTCCACGCGTAAGTACCAGGAAAAAAGCGTAAGAGAGACTGCTTAAAACACATAAAAGATCTCCAATAATGGATGCCTGGTGCCCCGCCGATGCAACCTGAGAGGTTAAAATCATCGATAAAACACCAATTAATCCGATTAAGACACCTCCGGCCTTTTTAAAGGTTATTGGTTCCCTGAGAATGAAGAATGAGATGATCATCGCCAGGATCGGGGTGATGGTTATCACGATCGAAGCGTTGGTCACCGAGGTGCGCTGCAATCCTGCGATGAATGCTCCCTGATTTATCCCAACCCCCAACAAAGAGCCAAGAAAAAGAGTACCCATATCCTTTAGAGCCACCTTTTCATATTTCATAAAAAGTGAAATGATCCAAAAAACGATTGCCCCAAAGGCAAACCGGGAATAAGTTAACCCCATTGGACTTATCCAGTCAGGCATCAGATTTTTCGAAAGGGGAATATTCACACCGAAAATCAGGGCTGTGAATAACATGGCTATATGACCACGTACTTTTGATTTATTCATTCTCAATTCTCTTTTAATCAACGGAGTCATACCATTAAGTGATCTGATTACGCTCCAACCATTTTTATTCAAAGAGAGGTTCTACACGGTCATGTAAGGAGGGCAAAGATATTAAAAAACCAGAAATCCCCAAAAAGGGAATATTGATGAGTATTAACTGAGGATTAAGTTTGAATACCGGCAATTGCATAACAGGAATCAAGAAGATTGAATTTAGGATTAAAGCAAATCCGCCGAAGGTGGAGTAATATTTATGACCCCCGGCACTCGCCGGGAGAATCAACCTAACAATAAATATCAACCCCGAAGTGGGTTGAATATCAGTGATTCAACCTGCTCCGGGGTTGCGCCCTAAAGTGTTCGCATGACCCCCAATGCCACGCCATTGGGGGTCATTAATATTAAACTCCTGCAGGTATTTTCCACCATTATTCGCTGTCAAAAACCAGCTTATCCTCTTTTACGTCGATTTTAACCGGATGACCGGCAACTACCTTCCCGGCCAGGATATCCTTCGATAAATCATTCAGCAGGTACCGCTGCATCATCCGCTTTACGGGACGAGCCCCAAACTGCGGGTCAAAACCGGCTTCGGCAATCCAGTCGATGGCAGCTTCAGTGATCGTCGTTTCAAAACCGCTCTTTTTCAATCTTTCTGCAATGAGTGCAAATTGCAACTTCACGATATCCCTGATCTCACTGCGGCTTAACGGCGTAAACATAATTATTTCATCAATCCGGTTCAGGAATTCGGGGCGGATACTCTGTTTGAGCAATTCCAAAAGTTCACTTCGAAGATCCTCGATCACCTTTGTCCGGTTCCCTTCGTTCAGATGGGCAAACCGCTCACGGATGATGTGCGACCCGATATTGGAGGTCATGATGATGATCGTATTCTTAAAATTGACCGTTCTACCCTTATTATCGGTTAACCGGCCGTCATCCAGCACCTGGAGCAGCACATTGAAAACATCGGGATGAGCCTTTTCGATCTCATCAAACAGAACGACAGAATAAGGTTTGCGCCTCACCGCCTCAGTAAGCTGTCCACCCTCATCATAACCGACATACCCCGGAGGAGAACCGATCAACCGGGTAACCGAGAATTTCTCCTGGTATTCAGACATATCGATACGGGTAAGCATATTTTCATCGTCAAAAAGGTACTCTGCCAGGGCCTTGGCGAGCTCGGTCTTACCCACACCCGTTGTTCCCAGAAAAATAAATGATCCGATCGGTCGTTTGTCGTCCTGCAAACTGGCCCTCGAGCGACGTACTGCGTCTGACACGGCAGCAATCGCCTCATCCTGACCAATAACACGCATGTGCAGCTCATCTTCCAGGTGAAGCAGTTTCTCCCGCTCACTCTGTAGCATTTTCTGTACAGGAATCCCTGTCCACCGGGCAACCACTGCAGCAATATCTTCGCTGTCAACCTCCTCCTTAATCAGCGATTTGCCTGCCTGAAGCTCCACGAGCTCTTTCTGAAGGTTCGTGATATCTGCCTCAGCCTCCTTGATTTTACCGTACCGAATCTCTGCAACGCGTCCGTATTCCCCCTGGCGTTCAGCCTGATCGGCCTGGAGTTTAAAATCCTCTATCTGCTGTTTCTGATTCTGAATTCCTTCAATCACCGATTTTTCAGCCTGCCACGCCGCCCTGAACTTTGTCTGATCAGCTTTCAGGTTGGCAATTTCCTCCTCGAGTTTCGCCAATTTGGAGCGGTCGTTTTCGCGCTGAATAGCAGCCCTTTCGATCTCAAGCTGGGTGAGCTTCCGGTTGATCTCATCGAGCTCCTCGGGCAATGAATCCATCTCCATCCGGAGCTTCGCGGCAGCCTCATCCATGAGGTCAATCGCCTTGTCGGGTAAAAAACGTTCGGTGATATACCGTTGCGAAAGCTCCACCGCCGAGATAATCGCACTGTCTTTGATTCTCACTTTATGATGGCTCTCATACCTTTCTTTTAATCCCCTGAGGATAGAAATTGCATCAAGAGTTCCCGGTTCATCGACCATTACCAGCTGAAAACGGCGCTCAAGGGCCTTATCCTTTTCGAAATATTTCTGGTATTCACTCAGCGTGGTGGCCCCCACTGCCCTCAGATCACCCCGGGCGAGTGCCGGTTTGAGGATATTGGCAGCATCCATTGCACCCTCGCTTTTGCCCGCACCTACGAGGGTATGGATCTCATCAATAAAAAGAATCACATTTCCCTCAGCCTGTATCACTTCATTAATCACTGCCTTCAGACGCTCCTCAAATTCTCCCTTATATTTTGCCCCTGCAATCAATGCTCCCATATCGAGTGAAAAAACCTGTTTATCCTTCAGGTTTTCCGGCACATCACCTCGCACAATCCGCTGGGCCAACCCTTCAACAATGGCCGTTTTACCGGTTCCGGGCTCTCCGATCAGGATAGGATTGTTCTTGGTCCGCCGCGACAAGATCTGCAGGACCCGGCGAATCTCTTCATCACGCCCGATCACAGGATCGAGTTTCCCGAGCTTTGCCCGTTCATTTAAATTGACGGCATAGCGGTTCAGCGAGTTAAACGTATCTTCAGCAGTCTGGCTGTTCACTTTCGACCCCTTTCGAAGATCTTTAATCGCCTCTTCCATCTCTTTATGGGTAATGCCGCTGTCCTTCATCAGACGGCTAACCTGGTCGCTCCCGTCGAGGAGTCCAAGAAACAAATGTTCAACCGAAACATATTGGTCCCCCATTTTCTGTGCAATCGACCCGGCCTTCTGGACTGCAGAATTGGATGCAGACGAAAGATAGGGTTCTCCCCCTGTAACCTTGGGATAGCTGGTTATAAGCTTATCGACCGCTGCATTAAAGATCACCAGGTTTACCCCTAGTTTCTTCAACAGAAATCCTGTTACACTCTCCGCATTGACCATAAGTCCCTTTAACACGTGACCCGTTTCAATGGCCTGCTGGTTGTTCCCTTCGGCAATCTTAACCGCGTGGTTAATTGCCTCCTGTGCTTTAATGGTAAAATTGTCAAAATTCATATATTCGCTTTTTATGTTGTAAATCAGATTGCTCATCGAAATCGTTAATCAAATATCGACAGGTAACAACAATTGTCAAAACACTTGCCACTCCTGATTATCAGACATTTTGGCGCGAAATAGTGGGATAATTCTGAAAAATTGACATAATTATCAGTGCCAATTAAATATATCAATGTTTGGACTGATGAAATGGCAGGTATTGATGCCTCTTTATAATATTAATAGTAGAATAATTGATTTGTACGTCAATAATTATTATATTTGTACGTATAATTTTCTGTTATGGATACAAAATTGACTTTAAAGTTGGACAAGGTAGTGATTGATAAAGCTAAACGGTATGCACAATCACATCAGCGAAGCTTGTCCGGAATTATTGAATCTTTTCTTCAGTCTATCACATATGATGAAGACTCAGATAATGGTAAAACTGATATTGAAATATCCCCATTCATAAAAAGTATATCAACTGGAATTCATATACCAGCCGACCTGGATTACAAAACAGTCTATTTAAATTACCTGACAGAGAAATATAAATGAAGCCGAAACTATTTGTAGACACCAATGTGATGTTGGATTTGTTGGGAGAAAGGATACCTTATTATGATTCAGCTGCAAAACTGGCAACACTTGCGGATAGAGGAGAGGTTGTCATGGTAGTATCTGCATTATCCTATGCTACTGTCAGTTATTTTCTTGCCAAATTTGAAAATCCGCAAATATCCAAAGAGAAATTGCGGAAATTTAAGGTGATCTCAGATATTTGTGCTCTGGATGAATCGATCATTGAAAAGGGATTGAATTCAAATATTACAGATTTTGAGGATGCGTTACAATATTTCAGCGCTTTGAATTCAGGCTGCAACCTGCTGATTACCAGAAATGGTAAGGATTTTAAGGAATCCTGTCTGCCAGTGATGACAGCCGAGGAGTATTTGATAGTTCATAAAGTAAATTGCTAACTTTGAGCTGCTTCCAAAATCAACTAAAAAATGCCAAAATCATCCGTTTTGCTTTTTTTATACCTCCTTATTTTCCCCTACTGTGGAGGTTTCACTCAGTCATTGCCTTCATTTGAAAAGGAAAAATTTCCCGAAGATTTAAAAATAAACTCCCTGAGCCGTATAAAATCTCTTAGATATCTCTATTTTGAAGTGAAAAATGATTCCACTTTGGTTAGAGAATTACAAAATTCCAAAGAGTACATTTATGAAAACAGCAAATTAATTACTGTAAATGAGCTAAATCCGGTTTCTGATTCTATCCTTCGTGTGTTTGAATATGATTTAAAAGGGAGAATTAAAAGGCAGTTAAGTTCGCGTAAAGGTGTCATAAAGACCTATGCAATTTATAGTTATAATGATTCATTACGAAGCTCAACTAAAAATATACTGAAGGATGATTCAACACTCCTCCAAAAGTGGACAATCACATACAATCCTCAAAACAAGCCGGTTAAAACAGTCGTTCTGGATGGCCGTGGTCTTCTTTCGCATTATTATACCTTTAAATACAACAAATACGGCGACCTGACTGAACAAAATTTCATCAATACTCCGAGCGGGACAGGAAGCTTCCTGGATTCAAGTTTCACAAACGGGAAACCCAGGTTTGACCCATGGAACAATGATTCTGTAAAATTCGAATACAAATACGGGAGGAACCGAATACCTGTTTTAAAAATCCAGTACCGCAATTCCAAAATGGTAGGAAGAACTGAATATGCTTTTAAAAAAGATACCCTTATCGTCACCGTATCCGATTTTTGGCCTGGCAATCCAATCCCAACAAAACGAACAATCACAAAAACGATCGGCGATTTAAAAATTGAGTTACTGGAATTTTTAACACCGGGGGAAAAAACCAATTTGTTTAAATCCACCTATCAAGATGGGGAACTATTCAAACAGGAAGGGAATTGCAGCGGATGTGGCGAAATCCTATACAGGATTGTATATGAATACGACACTTCGGGCAATTGGATCAAAAAGAAAAGATTTTCAGCCAATAAACTGGATTCAGTTACCGAACGGAAAATCATATATGCTAATTAAACCGGAAGACATATCGTTTATGGCGATGAAATGGCAGGAAAGTGATTTAAAAGATTGCCTTGTCATACTTTCAGACAATGAATAGCACAGGTCAAAGGGAAGCTTTTTCGTTATATTCTCTGTATAAATATCCCCTTGCCGAAGCAGTTTTTTGCAGGACCCATTTCCCTGATAGTTATTAAAGGTTCATTCGCAACCGAAGCATGATTCCCGGCTCTGTTCAGGCTCTGAGAGAGTCCTTGCCCCATAACCTCAGCTGGGCAGTTTGTATTCCATTGAACTGCAGAATCGAGAATAATTAAAGAATAAATTTAAATTATAATTGGGAAATAAGTTTAATTTTACATTGGATTGACTAAGCCGAAATGTTAATGCACAAAAAGACACCTAACTGCAAAACTTATCATTCTGAATGGATAGCATTTCTGACTACTGGCAATATGTCGGCTCTGGCTATTATCTATGAGGATAACTTTGATCTGTTATTGAATTATGGCCGAAAGTTCTCCCGCGATGAGTCAATCATCGAAGATGCCATTCAAAACATCTTTGCAAATCTGATCCGAAGTCGAGAAAAATTAGGCGAACTTAACAACGTTCAACAATACCTCATGGCAGCCCAGAGGAATGAATTAATTGAACTAATTTCAAAAAAAAGGAATATCTTGTCAAGTGAGATTTTACCTGATATCCTCTTTAAACCGGAGTACTCTGTTGAAGAAGAAATTATTGAAAAGGAAAGCCAGGCGCGTCTGCGCAAATTCGTGGCTAAAAGCCTGATAAAACTTACTCCCCATCAACAGGAGGCTATCTATTTAAAATATGATGTTGGATTATCCTATGAAGAAATCTCAAAGATTTTAAATATCTCGGTAGAATCGTGCCGGACAACCATTTATCGCTCGATAAAATTGATTAAGGCTGAAGTTGAAGTTCTTCACCAGAAAAAGATCCAACTTTTCTTTTCCATCTTACGTCATACTTAAATATCAGATATTTAACCTGCAATTTTAGTCTCTGAATGTAAATTGTCAGGTTGTTATTTTCCAAAGTAACCACCAGTTTATCGTCGCTGCAATGCTCCCAGAATTATTTTTCAAAAATAATTTGGTTTTCTTGTCTATGCAATTCATTTCTCACCCTCTTTAATAGTAGAAAATTTCCAATGAAACAAAAAACAAAAGACACATACGATTTTACCGATTTCCTTCTCGACGATGAATTTATCAGAAGGGTCAAAGATGAATCAACTTCAGATGACTATCTGGCTGAACTGAAATCACAATATCCATTGCAGGAAAAGGAGATTGATATGGCTTTACAGGTCATGGAGTCGATGGAAAACACCCATCTCTATTCCACGAAGGATCAAAGATTCAGAGTATGGTCTGGTATTGTTGGTTCCTTTTCCACCTCAAATTCGGAGTTGACCACAACCACCCCTTTCCAATTCAATTTTAAAACTCAAAGGGCAAGAAACCTCCTTCGCTTTGCTGCAGGATTCATGTTGTTGATTGGGATAGGCACAGCGGCATTTTATTTTAGTAAAAACAATGATAAGGAGTTATCATTTGACCGTTTTGTCTCATCTAATCCGGTTGACTATAATAAATCACAACTTATTTTATCAGGCAACAAAAAAATTGAGATACCTACCGGTGATTCACGGATAATCTATTCGGCCGATGGAGCTAATGTGACGATTAACGATACCTCAAGTAATGTCCAGCGGATCACAAAAAAGCAATTTAACCAAATGATCGTACCATATGGTAAATATGCCAGCCTGCAACTTTCAGACGGGACAAAAGTTTGGCTTAATGCGGGTTCCCGGATGGTTTTCCCGCCGATTTTCAAAGGAAAATTTCGCGAGGTGTATTTACAGGGTGAGGGATACTTTGAGGTGACAAAAAAAGTGGGAATGCCTTTTCATGTAAGAACAGATCAGCTGACGGTAGAAGTATTAGGCACCAAATTCGATGTAATGGCTTACGCGCAGGAAAACAGATACTCAGCTCTTCTGCTGGAGGGAAGGGTCTCGCTTACCTCCCACAATAATTCCAAAAGTGAACATGAGAATCTCATTTTAAAACAGGGTGAAAAGGGAGAAATATCAGAAACCTCCAACAAATTTGTTTTGGAAAAGGTATCTCATCCTGAGAACTTTATCGCGTGGACTTATGGTTATATGAATTTCGAAGAAGAAACCCTTGAAAGTCTTTTAAAAAGAATATCAAGACATTATAATGTTGAAATACAGCTTAGAAGTGTTACAGGTTCATTTAAGATTTCAGGAAAGCTCGACCTGAAAGAGAATCCCGACCGCGTACTGAAGGGTATAGCTGTTATCTCAAAAATGAAATTATATAAACAGAAAGGAGGTTATCTGATCAAAGACTAGTTTAAAACAAATCCGGTCAGTGCTGGATACACTAACCGGATCGCTAACATTAATTAGAGTCTGTCTTTAGTCTTTAAAATATATGATTATCAGCTATATATATTTGATTTTTCAAAAACTTCTTTTTATCTTGTTCACGAATTAAAGATAGCTGTTACCATGAATTTATACAATGATTTGGTGTTAAAATT
>CAIXZH010000036.1 GCA_903923905.1 uncultured Bacteroidia bacterium | reverse complement strand
ATGAAAAAAGAACAACTACAAAAAATCCTGCAGGATATTAATGGGGTTAAGATTGCCGTCATTGGCGATTTCTGTCTCGATGCCTATTGGTTTATTGATGAAGCGATGAGTGAAATCTCGGTTGAAACCAACCAGGCAACCCGACCGGTAAGGACCCAAAAGTATTCCCTGGGAGGTGCCGGAAATGTAACCAACAACCTGGCAGCAATGAATATCAAAGATATCCGTGCTTTTGGGGTGATCGGAACCGATCCTTTCGGTGCAGAAATGGTCCGGGTAATGAAAGCCACCGGAATCGATCCGCGCAATTTGCTGGTCCAGGAAGATAATTGGTACACTCACGCTTATGCCAAACCCTATATTGATGACAAGGAATTGAACAGGGTCGACTTTGGAAACTACAATAAACTGTCAAAAGAGACAGCCGACCGCCTGATCGCAAACCTGATTAAGGAGATTCCTGAAGTTGATATTGTCATTATTAATCAACAGGTACCTTCAGGGATTCATATCGATTATTTTAAAAAGAGACTTGTTGAGGTAATTGCTCAGTTTCCAGGTAAAACTTTCATCGTTGATAGCCGTAACTTCAATGACTTTTATTCGGGTGCCATCCGGAAAATGAATGATACCGAGGCCGCGCGGTTATGCGGGATGGATAAGAAGCCTGATGAGGTAGTCCTTTATTCCGAAATAGTGGCTTCTGCCAAAGAGTTATTCCAGCGGTACCAGAAACCGCTCTTTATTACGCGGGGAAGCAAAGGTTCGCTTACTATCGACAGCAACGGAATTTCGGAGATACCGGGTCTGATGATCCTTTCAAAAGTAGATACTGTAGGTGCGGGAGACAGCTATCTTGCAGGTGCGGCATCTTCACTGGCTGCCGGTTACTCGATGAATATAGCTGCTCAGGTTGGCTCATTTGTTTCCGGTGTTACGGTGCAGAAATTATTCCAGTGCGGTACGGCAACTCCTGAAGAGATCCTGGCAATTGGAGTCGATCCGGATTATATTTTTGCCTCCGAGCTCGCCGAGGATACACGTCATGCCAAATATCTGGAAGGAACCGAAATTGAAATAGTAAACAAATGGGAACATCAACCACAGATCGAACATGCCATTTTTGACCATGACGGAACAATCTCTACCCTTCGTGAGGGTTGGGAACTGATTATGGGTCCGATGATGATCAAGGCAATTCTGGGTGATAAATACCTGGATGCCGATGAAACTTTGTATCAGAAGGTAAAAGAACGTTCAGACGAGTTTATCGACAAAACCACAGGTATCCAGACTCTCGTCCAAATGAAGGGACTTATTGAGCTGATCCGTGAATTTGGCTGTGTTCCTGAAGATCAGATTCTTGATGAGTTTGGATATAAGCAGATTTACAACGATGAATTGCTGATCATGGTTAAAGTCAGGGAAGAAAAATTTGCAAAAGGAGAACTCGCCCTGGAAGATTTTACCATGAAAAATTCAGTGGCTTTCCTCCGGAAACTTCATGATGCAGGGGTTAAACTCTATCTGGCCAGCGGTACCGATGAGGTAGATGTGAAAAGCGAGGCGCGTGTGTTGGGTTATGATCACCTGTTCGAAGGGAGAATCTACGGCGCAGTGGGTGATATCAACAAAGAAGCTAAAAAGATTGTGCTTGACCGAATCCTGGACTCAATAGGCGAATCTGCCCTGGGCAAAGTGGTTACATTCGGAGATGGCCCTGTTGAAATGCGTGAAACCAATAAGCGGGGAGGAGTCTCCGTCGGAATAGCCAGTAACGAATTGCGCCGTTACGGGTTGAACGAAAATAAACGGATCAGGCTGATTAAGGCTGGTGCTGATGTGATTATCCCCGATTTTTCGCAGATGTCCGCTTTATTGGATTTGTTAAACATTAAATCTTAAGATATGCCATACCCAAAACTGGACCGGGATCGACTGTCAATCAAAAAATTAGCTGACCGGAAAAACAAGGTTTATATTGAAAAGGACCATGTTCCCGTTACTCAGAAACCTGCCCATCTTTCAGAATTGGGACAGAAGCTGATCGAAAAAACCGCCGGCCGAATCCGATTGGCCCGGGATGGGCAACGGTCACGTATGCTTACCTTTGGCGCCCATACCATTAAAAACGGTATGGCACCTACGCTGATCGCCTTAATGGAGGAGGGTTGGGTTACCCATCTCTCCACGAATGGCGCCGGGATTATCCACGACTGGGAGTTTGCCTTCCAGGGGAAATCGAGCGAGGATGTGCGTGAAAATGTGGAACTCGGACAGTTCGGAATCTGGGACCACACCGGTTTCAATATCAACCTGGCACTCATTGTGGGAGCTTACGAAGGATTGGGATATGGCGAATCGGTCGGAAAAATGATCTCCCTCGAAGGATTGCAGATTCCTGAAATCTCTGCTTTACAGGAGGAGGTCATCGCAAACATCAAGACCAATGCCGATCATGCCGCTGCTGCAGCAGACCTTGCCGGAGTGATTCAGAAATTCAGTCTGACGGCCGGGTTCCTAAAAATACCCCATCCTTTCAAAAAATATTCGGTTCAGGCCCGGGCCTTTGAATTGGGAATTCCATTTACCGGACACCCCATGTTTGGACATGACATCATCTATAACCATCCGATGAACCACGGGGCTGCCATTGGCCGGGTTGCCCAGAACGACTTCCTCAGTTTTGCAAAAAGTGTGAGTAACCTCGATTATGGCGTTTATATGTCAATCGGATCAGCAGTCATGTCGCCGATGATCTTTGAAAAGGCACTTTCGATGTCACAAAACCTGATCATCCAGGAAAATGGCCATATCGACAACCACTATATGCTGATTGTGGACCTTGCCACATCTGACTGGGACTGGAATAAGGATGGAGAACCGCCAATGGATAATCCGGCTTATTACCTCAGGTATTGCAAAACCTTCAACCGGATGGGTGGGGAGATGCATTATCTGACTGCCGATAATCGTGATTTTTTACTTGCGATCTATCAGAAGCTGAATGAAAAGTGAAGGAGTGACGTGGAGAAAGAGCGAAGGCGAGAAACGGCGAAGGGGCGAAAGGACGAGTCAGAGTGATGGAATGTAAACAAATTTCAGGACGAGTCACTTACCCGAAAGGGTTAAATTTTAATGACAGCGGGTGAGCCAATCACGGGAGGAACGATCTGGGAGAGGCGTAACCTATGGTTCATAAGAGCTGCCAAAAACGGCGCAATCAGACGGATCGAACAAGAGTAAAAGCCTTTTGCGCCGGAAAGAGCGAATGATTGAGAGAGAAAAAAACTAAAAAATAGAATCATACCATGAACAAGAACGAAATTCTTGAACTAAAGCAGGAAGCTGAAAATCATCTGATTAACGAGCTTCTCCCTTTTTGGACTACCCGGATGAAAGACAGTGTCTACGGAGGGTATATCACCCATTTTGATCAGAATGGAAACGATACCGGTGAAGATGAAAAATCCCTGATTGCCCAGACCCGTTGTCTTTTTACCATCTCTTCAGCCCATCGTGCAGGTTACGGCGGCGGAGCTTATGCCGATCTTGCAAAACATGGTGCTGACTTTCTGATTGATAACATGTGGGATAAGGAATACGGTGGCTTCTTTTGGATGATGGACCGCAAAGGGAATGTGAAGATTGATCAGAAAATCATCTACGGTCATAGTTTCGCAATCTATTCGCTGAGCGAATATACCCTGGCCACAGGCGATCCGCGTGGAATCGAATATGCGGAAAAGGTTTTTGACCTACTGCAAAAATATTGTGCAGACACAAGGTATGGCGGTTACTGGGAGATGTTTCACCGTAACTGGACATTGTGTGGACCTGGTAGCCAGGGCGGAGACCGAAAAACGCTCGATGTCCATATGCACCTGATGGAGGCCTACACCACACTTTTTGAATGTACAGGCAAGGATGTTCATCGCCGGAAATTACTCGAAGATATCGACCTGCTGATCAACAAGATCATTCACCCTGTTCATAAAACTGGAATCCCGCAATTCTATAAGGATTGGACCGTTGCACCTCAAATCAAATTTGATATCATCTGGGGTTGGGACCGGTTCTCGGAGGAGGGGCAAAAGGGAAATGCAACCGACAATACCTGTTACGGACATAATGCTGAATTTGCCCACCTTTTGATTCATGCCCTGAGGATATTGAAAATAGACCCAAAATCCTACTCTGATTTGTTCCGGATCATCTTTAATCATACGGTCGACAACGGTATTGACTGGGAATTTGGAGGTGTCTTTGTGGAAGGTCCCCATTCTGGCGGGGTTTACGACAAGGAAAAGGAATTCTGGCAACAGGCAGAGGTATTGATAGGACTTCTCGATGCTGTTTTGATGTTTGATGATGTGAAATACTGGGATGCCTACAAAAATGTTCACCGGTTCGTACTGGACAAGGTGGTAAACAAAAGTGTGGGAGAGTGGTATCCACTGCTTTCACGTCGCGGTGAACCAATCTGGACACACATGGGTCACTCCTGGAAGATTAACTACCATACCGTCAGGGCAATGATTCAGAGTATTATCCGGTTGGAGAAAATAGCTGCCGGAATAAACTAAAACTAACTGATATACGATGAACTTATCACTAACTATTCTTGACTGGATTGTATTGACCCTGGTCGTAGGCGGCAGCCTCTCCTTTGGTTTATATATGGCCTATCTCAAAAAAGCGGGACAAAACAGTTCCAATTTTTTTCTGGGTGGAAGGGCAATGAAATGGCCGATTGTGGGCGCTTCGATGTTTGCTACAAATATTGGGGCAGAGCACCTGGTAGGATTGTCAGGCGACTCGTACCGGTACGGCCTCTCAGCCGGATCTGTTGAATTAACCTGTGCAATTACGCTGGGTTTTGCCTGTGCAGTATTGTATCCCTACTATATTAAGAACAAAATCTTTACGATCCCAGAATTTTTGGAGTTGCGGTATAACCGTCGCGCAAGAACCCTGTTTTCAGGATTAATGCTGGTTATCAGCATCATGACCAAACTTGCCTTCACCCTTTTTGCCGGTGCACTGGTTCTGAACAGTATCCTGGGATGGAATGTAATGACAACGGTAATTATCGTCGGGATGTGCGTGGCACTCTTCACAATGTTAGGCGGATTTACTGCAGTGGCTTATACCGATGTTATTCAGGTTGTGATCATGCTTGGCGGAACTTCTATTATGCTATTTATAGGCCTCGACAAAGTTGGCGGATGGCACGGTCTGATGACCAAAGTACCCGACATGGTATCAATTGCCAAGCCGTATGACGATCCTGTTTACCCGTTCTGGGGGATTCTGGCTACCGCATTTTATGCCGGGATCTTCTATTGGGGAATTGACCAGGTCAATGTCCAGCGTGGACTCGCAGCGCAGGATATTCACCATGCAAGATGGGGAGCCATGTTTGCCATATTGCTGAAACTGACCCCCATCTTTATATTTGCACTACCGGGAGTTATCGCATATGCCTTATTTCCCGACGTGTTGCATGGTGAAGCTACCAAGCAGACTTTTGTCCTGTTATTGAATAAACTTCTTCCCACCGGATTGAGGGGATTGCTCCTGGCTTCCTTGATGGCGGCTTTGGTATCGTCTACCATTGCTGTACTGAATTCTGTTTCCACGCTTGTCGTGCGCGATTTTCTTCTGGAGTTCCGTCCAAATGTCCCTGAAAAGAAACAGGTCAGGTTTGGTCGTTTTGTGATCATGATCGTGGCTGTTTTTGGAATGGGCGCAGCATGGCTGGTTTACAAAAACGAAGAGGGGTTATATAAGTATTTGCAAACCATCTCAGCCTATCTCGTCATTCCGGTTTTTCCGGCAATCTTTTTTGGTATTGTCAGCAAGAAAGTGACCCTTAAGGGGGCTGCTGTTTCTGTAATTGTTGGGGTTATTCTTGCGACTGTTTTTGTCATTGATCAATTACTGGGCCCTTCAGCCGGCAAAGAACTCTTTCCGTTTCTTCATCACAAACTGACGCTGAACTTTGGTTATCGGGGACTTTGGGCCGAAATGTTTATTACGGGTGTATTATTTGTCGTCTCAGCATTCACAGAAAAAACGGCACCGGAAAAGCTTGCCAAGACGACCATTAATTACTCGAAAGGAGTTCCAAAGTTTGAAGGGATCACTGATTGGAGATTGCATTGGGGCATTCTGGCATCCATTACGTTATTCCTGTATATCTGGCTAAGTTGATTGGCCTTATTCTCAGATAACCTGTTAACAATCTAAGAAGTATTATAACAAATTTCTAATTTTTAAAACATGAAAAAAACTTCTGTATTATTATTCATCGCATTAATGATCGGATTCTCCGGACTGGTTGAAGCAAAACCTAAATGGATCTCTTTGTTCGACGGAAAGGATTTGAATGGCTGGTTTGCCCGGGGAAAAGCCACTTGGTATGTAAAGG
Organism: uncultured Bacteroidia bacterium; assembly: GCA_903923905.1. Taxonomy (GTDB): domain Bacteria; phylum Bacteroidota; class Bacteroidia; order Bacteroidales; family Prolixibacteraceae; genus JAAFHB01. Next base: position 50,937 of record CAIXZH010000036.1, on the reverse strand, counting down.
ATGGTATCCTGGTTGGAGAAGGTGGTATGGGACATATTTATACAGACGCCGTTTGTACCGATTTTGAGGCAAGAGGTACTTTCCGGATCACAGAACAAGGTTCCAAAGCCAACAGTGGCTTTTATTTCAGGGCGAATCCACCCCAAGACAAACCCGATAGTTTCCCGAATGGCTACGAGGCACAGATCTGCAATACTACGGATGCCTATACCGGATGGTTATGGAAACCGGGAAAACCGACAGGCAAGGCAACCGAGTTGTTAACTAAAGATGGTGAGTGGTTCAACTATCATATCAAGGCAGTGGGTTCCCATATTCAGTTCTGGATCAATGGAAAATTAGTGATGACTTATGATGACAGCGAATATAAAACTGGTCATTTCGCTATTCAGGGCCATAACAAGGGGATGAAAATTGAGGCTAAGGACTTGTTTTACAGGAATCTGGATAAATAAATTAATTAAAGACTATTGTGAACTTCGGTCCTCATTATTAATTCCATATTTGATCTGTTATCAGATCGAATAATCCTCAGAGTGGCCAGGCAATCTTCCATTTCAGGTAGTCATTAGAAGTAGGTTTGACAAATCAAACTACTTCTTGAGATTGCTTCGCACTCTTGAATAAAACTGTTATTTGAACGATTGACCCTGTGAGTGCCGAAGCAATCTCACTTTCACTATATTTCCTTGCAGAAGTTAAATATTAACAAAAAGTCCGATTGCCGAATTGTTTAAATCTCTTTTTGGTTAATAAACCATAAGATTTAAATAAATAATTAGAAGTTTACCCATGTCAAATGATGTTTCTTTGTTTGGACCAGTTAATTATTCCAGCAAATGAGAAATATTCCATTTTACGTTCTGATTTTAATATTCGGCTATTTACTTTTGGCCGGTTTCAGGGAGAAGGATTCTCCATCCACCTCTGAAACAATCACTGATAAAGGACAGCCGGTTTATAAGGATTTGCCATATTTGCAAAACCTGAGTGTCAGGTATTATTTCACTCCTGGCCAATATTCCTCTAATCCTATCGCTGTTTCAGCAAACCGCGACAGGCAGATCCGCGTTTTGTCGGACAGCGGTCTTGTGGTTCCTGATAACGGCTCGCTCTTTTATTCCGGTAAATTTACCCCTGACATCTCCTACCGGCAAATTCTCCCCAAGAAGATCCGGGCCATCGGAACCTACCGGAACCAGACCGTTTATCTTGACAATAAGCAGTTGTTCAGCAATGCCTGGGCCGGAAGGATACAGATCGACCATGGTCTTCCGAAAGCTACTCTTTTTGCAGGGGGTGATGATTTCCACTTTATGATTTCTGACGGTGATCAGCAGATCTACGTTGACCAGTCCGGAAAAAAACTGTGGAGCGGAATCCTCAAAGGCGTTTTGCAGATCCGCTATGAACCTGCAAGAAATAGTTTTCTGTTGATTACCTCCAGTCTGGTTTCTGAATATACTCCGGGCAATTCCTTAAAAGAAGTATACTCGGGAACAGGTATCACCTGTGCCGCATCAACGGATAAGGGAAAGGATATCGTCGTGGGAACCTCTGAGGGTTATCTCCTGATTTCGGATAAGAAACTGGTTTCATCCGTTCCCTGTCCCGAAATTACCGAAGTTAAAGAGCTAAACGGTCATCTTTGGTTCGGTACCACCTGGGGCGCTTTCTATCTGAAAGAAAATGGCAAGTATTGTTATTATGCTGGAGAGCGCTGGCTCCCGGGAAACCGGGTTATTGCACTTGAAGCCGGACCTGAACAAAGTGTTTTGGTATTAACCGATAAAGGGCTTGGACAGCTTTATTTCAAGGCAATGACACTTGAGGAGAAGGCGCTGTTTTATGAAAAGCAGGTACGAGAAAAGAATATCCGCTATGGGTTCAACAGTAGTTCTGTCCGGATACCAAACGGATATTCCTCGGCTCAGACAGGTGATCAGCCCAGCGATAATCTCTGGACCGGCATGTACCTTGCTTCAGAGCTTTTCCGGTATAAAGTAACCGGCTCGGAAGATGCCAAAGAAAACGCCTATGAGTCGTTTGAGGCTATGGAACGGCTATTCACGGTAACCAATATCCCGGGGTTGTTTGCCCGGAGCATCGAACGTGATTATAAAATTGAAAATGCCAAAGGTGCAGACTGGAAGAAGAAAGAGCTGCTGACGGGTAGTCCGGCTAGTTTATGGCTTCCTGCAGCCGACCATCCGAACTGGTCGTGGCGTTCGACAGCAAGCAGCGATCAAACTGTTGGCCAGATCTTTGCCCTTACGCTCATTCTGGAACTTTCAGACGATGCCCAGTGGAAGGCAAGGGCACTCAAATGTCTTGATAACCTCATGGGGTATATTGTGAAAAATGACTTTTATATCATTGATGTGGATGGTGAGCCAACCATGTGGGGAAAATGGAACCCCTCATACGTCAATAAATTTCCGAAAAACGTGGGCGACCGGAAGATAACCTCTTCAAATATCATCGCGTTTCTACAAACTGCCTATCATTTTACAGGAAAGGAGATTTATAAAGAAAAGGCGAACATGCTGATGACCAAATACGGATATCTCGAAAACCTGACTCGTCCTTTCTCCCAAATTGGGCCGAATGGTGCTGATGAGCTGAGTAAAGTGCTTTCAGAGGAGTGGAATCACTCGGACGATGAGATGTATTTTCTGGCCTACTGGGGACTCTATCCATATGCCCTGACCGGTGAACTAAAAACAAAATATCTGGCAGCCATTAAGGACCACTGGGAAATTGAGCGGCCCGAGAAAAATGCATTGTGGAGCTTTACCTATGCCATGACAGGGGTGAAGGAGTTTGATCTCGATCCCGCTATCGAATTCCTCAAAGATTACCCGATGGATCTGCGAAACTGGGCAATGCATAACTCACACCGCAAAGATATCGATAGGCTCCCTGCCAACTTCAGGGGACAAACAACCAAGGAGCGGCTTCCGTTGTCCGAAATACCAATTTACAGGCACAACGGACAGTTTTTCACACTGGATTCCGGAGGAGATGGCGGCGCCCTGGTTAGTGCCGGCGATACCTGGCTTTTGCCTTATTGGATGGGAAGATACCTGGGGGTAATCTCTGCTCCGGTGAAGAAATAGGCTATTGTGACAATTTGCTAATATACTAATCTGACAATTAAGGAAATATTTTAGCACTGTGGGCCGCAAATTTAGAACCTTTTAAAAAGTAAAAGCATAATTTAGATCTTAAACTAAGAAGCTGTTCAAATTTCTCTGTAGGAGATCGATATCCATAGAAAAGTATATTTCGTAAAACAAATTTTCCGTAGGAAATTAAATGGTTATCTGTTAACGTCCTAATGGACAATGGTTTTTCCTTGCCTCGTTTTTCTATTGAAATTGATGCCCTGTGGGCAAAAAAGGTTAATTATAATTTAAAACAGTATCTGATTCCACACAAAGGGGCACAAAATATCCTAATTAAGGATTAGAGCCTTGGTTTACATTAATGTCTTTGTGCCATGGTGGTAAAAATAGGTTGTCAATATAATATCAATAAACAAAAAAACCAATACGATGAGAAAAACACTTCAACTTCTTCTGATCTTCCTGCTTTGCTGCATGATCTCGAATGCCCGGGAGAAATATGCCATAGGGATGTTTCATTTTAACTTTCAATACGTAGCAGGAGACTACCACATTGAATCCAAGATTATTAAAAATTCACTTTATCCGGTACTTCAATTTTTCGAAAAAAATCCTCAATTTAAATCCGATATTGAGATTCAGGGTTTTGGGATAGAGGACCTTGCCGAAGAGCATCCTGAAGTATTGGCGCTGCTAAAGAAACTGGTGAATAAAGGGCAGATTGAACTGGTCGTTGCCCATTATTCCGATGAATTCTTTATTGCTTATCCGGCCATTGACCTTCAGAAATCGATCGAGCTGTCGGATCAGATTCTGGCAGATCATGGGATGAAACGGTCACGGGTATTTTTCGGACAGGAGATGCAGTGGTCTCCTGCGATGGCCAGTGTGCTGAAGGATAAATATGATGTTGTGGTTACAAGCTCAGATCCACATGGTTATTACCGCCCAAGGACCCTTCCGCTGGTGAATGTCTCTTACGGGAATGATCATATCTTAGGACTAATCGATGGAGGCGAAAAAAAATTAAATGGGCTGGATTGGGAATCTGCCTTCCTCGACGATGGTGAAGAGTTTAATACGCTCGATTACAACAGCGATTTTAACATTGTTCCCGAGCAGGAGAAAAAAAGTATTGAGAACTTTAAAAGACTTCAGAAGGAGGGTTATAAGTTTGTAACGATCACCGAATTGGTTCAGAAAATTAAGGGATCGAAGGGTTACCAGATCCCTGATTATCCTTTTGTTCCGGAAGGAACCTGGAATATGGAGGTTTGCGGACCATTTATGTGGATGGGAAGGCAGCGAACCGGCATTGAGAAGGATGGCCTTACGAGGGCGCTATCGTACGACATGCGCGGAAAAATTCTTATGGCTGAAAAACTGGTGGATTATGCCGCTTCCAAAGGACTTGATGTGAGCAAACTTAAAAAACTGATCCTTGAGGCATGGAAACACCTGCTGTTATCAGAAGTCTCCGATTCAAGCGGCTGGTCGCCGTTATTGGTTGAGGTTCAGTATACAGACAATGAGGTGGCAAATGCAGAATTGGCCATTAGCGAGCTCATGAAAGCGTTGAAAGCAATCTTGCCAATGGATGACAAAAATTATCTGGTGGATACGAGGAGTGGTAAGGTTGAACCTATTAACGCCTCAAAAGCTTCAAGCGGGTCAGTAGCAATACTGCCGGTCACCTTTGCTGTAAGAGCTGAAAAATCAGTAAGCAGTATAAAGAAGATCAGCGAAAATCTCTATAGCTTAAATATTAAAGGGGAACGTCCTACAGATGGTGCTGTCGAAATTATTTTTGATACCCCTGCCAGCGGACTCTTTTATTCAGCCGGTTCTGGTGAGGAGATTGCCGTTGAAATTCCAACTGACTTTAAGAATAATCCTGCATTTACGCTTTCCAATGGATTTATCTACCTGAATAATGGCTATAGCCTGGTAAAGGATTGCTCGCTGGAACATATCGCGGCAACCTGGAAAATGAAGGAACAAAAGTTGGTTTTCAGGGAAGAGCTTAATAAGAACAATCCTGAGATGAACATGCGTTTTTTCCTCGTCAAAGGGGGTGTCAAAGAGGGTCTGGAGTTTGCCAATAAGTTGAATACCTGGCCTTCTTACAACGTCACCTTCTCAAGAAGCGGAATCAGCTATAGCAAGGTGACGCCGGAGAATTTGTAATGCTCTAATTATTAGTGTTTGCAAAATCTGGTGCTTATGATAGGTTTTAGGGTTGTGAAAGATTGACATAATCTATGAAAGTTTAAAAATTTTGTTTGATCCCTTATCTGATACCTCCGGTATTATTTAAACATCTCGGTAGTTCCGTACAATACAACTTTAAATATGTAATAATTTGTAAATGAATAAGATAAGATTTTGCGTAATAGTTTTAGTAAGTGTTGGTTTTTTCGGGTCAGCCAATCTCTCCGCAAAGGAGTACAATATAATTGATTTTGGAGCCAAATCAGATACTGCATACCTAAGTACGAAGGCAATCCAGGCTGCAATTGATGAGTGCAGCAGGAACAACGGCGGAAAGGTTGTTATTCCTTCCGGGGCTTACCTCTCCGGCACGATCTATTTCAAAAGCAATGTCACCCTCTCTGTTGAAAAGGGTGCCACGTTGTTCGGGAGTCCCCGTTTGGCCGATTATCCCGTGAACCTGCCCGATTATACCTTTTTCAGAAAGGGTATTGTTAAGAGGGCCTTGATTTATGCCGAAAATTGTTCGGATATCGCCATTGAAGGGGAGGGGACAATTAACGGGCAGGGGGGATCTTTCAGAGAGAACAATCATTCAAAAGACGATTCCTATTCGGTCAGACCTTACCTGATCTGGATGATTCAATGCAAAAATGTGAGGACAGAGGGGGTCAGACTCCGGAACTCGGCGTTATGGATGCAGCATTACCTTGCTTGTGACAAGCTCTATATTCATAACATCGACGTGTTTAACCATTGCAACAAAAACAACGACATGATCGATGTGGATGGTTGTCATGATGTGAGGATATCTGATTGCGTGGGAGATGCTGATGATGATGGAATTACCCTTAAAAGCACCTCAGGCAGGGGGAACGAAAATATAGTAATTACCAACTGTCTGCTGAGCAGTCACTGCAATGCACTGAAGATGGGGACCGAATCGAATTCCGGCTTCAAAAACGTCTCTGTTTCCAACATCGTGATCCGGCCATCTAAAGTTACCGATAAATCCATCGAAGGGAATCCCCGGGGACATACCGGGATCGCTTTGGAGGAGGTTGATGGAGGAATGCTGGATGGCGTTGTCATTTCGAATATCAGCATCGACGGGCCCGTTTGCCCGATTTTTATCCGTTTGGGGAACCGGGCACGCCCTTTTGAAGAAGGTCACAAAATTGACCATGTTGGAGCATTGCAAAATATATCCATCAGCAATGTAACCGCTACCGGTGCACAAAGGGTCGGCTGTTCAATCACGGGAATTCCGGGTTATCCGGTCAGGAATATACGATTAAGCCATATCCGGATTGAATTTGAAGGCGATGGGAAAGCGGAAGATATTATCCATAAAGTATCCGAAAAGGAGAAATCATATCCAGAATACGACATGTTTGGATACCTGCCTTCCTATGGATTCTATATCCGTCATGCTGAAAACATTCATTTTGAGGATGTTCAGCTTGTTACAAAAAATGAAGACCCGAGGCCGGCTATCTATCTCTCTGATATCAGCGATGCCGGTTTTGATCAGCTTCATTTAAGCAGTTCTTCGAAAAATACCGCGGATATTTTCCTTGAAGCATCCCGGATGATCCGTATCGGAGCAAGCCATATTGCGGGACAATCAAACAGCCTGGTGCATTTCACAGGAGATGCCAATGCTGACATATCGCTGTATAACAACGATATGAGGAATATTAAATCACTTTACACTCCAGGAGAAATCAAGGTGGCGGGGCTAAAGGAAAGCGGTAATCGATAGTTCGGTTTAACCTTTTGCAGGGATTTTATGGTCACTTATGGCAGGTAAGTATTGAAAAAAAGTGTCCAAAAATTCTGAGGATTTCAGTGTCTGCTCAAAGGTGATATACGAAAGTAATTGTATTACAGAGCTTAACTGAGAGAGGACCCGGAACTTCAGGAGTTTTTGGACACCTGTTTCATTTTATACCTTTTTGCGGGTATTTAAGCCAATAATAGGGTAGAGGGGGCAGAAACTGATAAAGCTTGTAACGATAAAGACGGCTGCAAAAATCAGCAAAACAATAGCGAGTGTTCCACTTATTACCTTGGTAAAATAGAGGGATGCAATGATCACAGCAACAATAATGCGGATCGATTTGTCAAGGGTACCCATGTTTTTTTTCATTTTCAGAAGTTTTAAATTAATTAACTGAATAGAAAACAAGGAACAAGGCAAAATGTTTTGATATAACTTTATACGGAATTAATGCCATGAATTAATCCGGAGTATCTTCCATTTTCCGTTTCGTTTCACATGAGCCACCCCTTTATAACAACAGGCTCCATGGTAATTATTGGCATCTTCATAGATAACCGGAACCACTTCCTTCCCGTTCTGATCAATAAAACCATACTTGCCTCCCAATCTGACTGCGGCGTATCCGCCAATAAACTTCCAGGTATTATCATACTTTGGCGAGATGATCTCTTTGCCAAACTGATTTACATACCCATATTTCCCATTGAGCCGTACGGCCGCCATTCCCTCCTCGGGGGAATAGGCCAAATCGTATTTTGGTGCAATGATCACTTTACCGCTGGCATCTTTATAACCATATTTATCATTGGTTGCTGAATAAAACGGGACAATCTGTCCATGACAAATCGTTGTGAAGGCTAATATACTGATCAATAAAAATATCTTCATTTTTTCATTTTTCATTTTTTCACTTTTTCACTTTCTTGCCTTCCCGGCAGGTCCTCTGTCCTGATTCCCCAGATATCAGAAGGCTTATCACCCATATAAAGAACCAGCTCACCACCCTTCAGGATATCTGAATGGCGGATAAAGGAACGGGTATAAGGATTCCCGTTGAGCGTTGCCTTTTGGATGTATATATTTTTCTTGTTCAGATCCCTGGCCTTTATGACAAAATGTTTTCCGTTGCTGTTTGTGATCGTTGACTCCTCTGCAAGCGGAGATCCGAATACGTACTCACCGCTGGCCGGGTTTACCGGATAAAAGCCAATTGAACTCAACACATACCAGGCGCTCATCTGTCCGCAATCGTCGTTGCCACACAACCCGTTTGGCTGGTTGCTGTAGTATTTTGTGAGGATATGATTCACCTTTTCTGCTGTTTGCCAGGGTCTTCCCACGTAACTATAGAGGTAAGGGACATGGTGGCTTGGCTCGTTTGAGAATTCGGATAACCCGTAGTAACCGTTATTTTTTAATTCGCTTTTACGACCATAGGGTGAATTGTATAATGAATCAAGCTTTTGGGCAAATTTCCCGGGACCACCCATCACCTTTATTAACCCATATAAATCCTGGGGGACATACCAGGTGTAAATCCATGAATTCCCCTCCTGAAAACCGATTGATTCTTTGGGATTGAAGGGAAGCATCCATTGACCTTTGGAATCCTTTGGCCTGACAAACCCTGTTGAGCTGTCAAAAACGTTTTCCCAGTATCCGCTTCTTTTCATAAATTCCTTGTAGTCAGCAGTATTTTTCCTGGATTTGGAAACCTGTGCTATACACCAGTCATCAAAGGCATACTCCACCGTCTTGGTGACGCCCCGCTGTCTGGGATCAAGATCATCGGGAACAAACCCGTATTGACGATAAAAATCAGACTCGCGGATATCTTCATTGGCCGTGTTTTTCATCGCCTCATAAGCCAGGTTATAATCAAAACCCCTGATCCCCTTTAAAATGGCATCTGCAATGATTGGAACAGCATGATATCCGGGCATCACATTGGCCTCATCGAAGTATAACTCCCACGAGGGAAGCAGGCCATGTTGCTTGTAAAATTCAAGAAATGAATTAATGATCGAGGGTTGCCGGTTGGTCTGTGTTAAGGTAAACAACGGAGCAGCGGCACGATAGGTATCCCATAGCGAATTAAGGGTATAGATATTTTTCCCGGTATAGACCTTTTTATCCGCCCCGGTATAACTTCCCAAGGCATCATCAAACCGGAAAGGGGCAAAATAACAGTGATAGGCTGCGGTATAAAAAGTCTCCTTGAAGGCCTGATCAGTTGAGGTCACCTTGACCTTGTTCAGCTCTGCTTCCCATGCATCGCCGGCACTTTTTTTGACCGCATCAAAATCCCAGCCGTCGATCTCCTTCAATCCTGCCAATGCCCCGTCGATATTGGCCGAACTGATCGATACCTTCACCAGGAGCTGATCTCCGGCCTTTGTCGCTGGAAATGACAATGTAGAGCTTATCCTTACTGCCCTGGCCTCCTGTTTTGAGTTTACCCTGACACTATCTGCAAAAATCGTAATAGCCCCAATCGGTTTGTTTGTCCGGGCAGCGAAGTAAACACACCGTTCACCCACAAAACCTATCGATCGCCGAAAACCGACAATCGTATGATTATCAATTTTTTTGAAATAACACTCCAAAGGTAAATCACCATTATGTCCCACATTTGCTTCTGTGCCGTTTCCAATCCCTAAATCAAGCTTGATCGCAGATCGTTTACTTTCAGGAAAGGTATACCGATGGAATCCGCAACGCTGGGTTGCGGTGAGCTCAGCCCTGATATTCGAGGTTTTGAGAAACACAGAATAAAATCCTGGTTTTGCGATCTCATTCTGATGTGAAAACTCGCTGGTGATTGTTTTGGGCGTGGGTTCCCTGTTTATATCGGGGAATATAGAAATATCACATAAATCTTCAGCACCTGTTCCGCTATAATGGGTGTGGCTAAATCCACGGATGGTTGTGCTCGGATAGTAATAGCCACTGCACCAGTTGTATCCGTGTTCTCCATTATCCGGGCTCAGCTGCACCATCCCAAATGGAACCAATGCTCCCGGGAAAGTGTGTCCATCTTCGTCGGTTCCAATAAACGGATTGACATAATTGGTCAACCGTTCTGTCGGAGCCGGTTTAAAGGCGGTGAATAGGAGGATCGCAATCAGGGAAAGGGCATATTGGGTCAATCTCATTATATATTTAAATTTTATTTAAACAAATCAGAATGTGTTCCTGTACGAATAAGCAGGATAAGTTTAATAGTTTTGTTTCTGGAGTATATTAATAACCAGTCAGGGGAAATGTGACATTCATTAAATCCGAAAAATTCGCCGGTTAAGTGATGGACTTTATATTCCGGAGGCACTTTTGCTCCTGAAATCAGTATTTTGATTAATTGATTGAGCTTTTGCTCATCAAGGTTACGTTTTCTGGCTAGTTTTAAATCTCTAAGATATTGTTTTGTAAATTCTATGGAATACACAACTATCTTATTTTTTCAAGGTAATCATTAAAATCAACACACCGGATTGTTTTTCCCTCAATTGCATCGCGAAATGCCATTCTGGTTTTATCATTCGGTGTTTTTTCATCATTTAGATTATCTGTAATGATTTTACCACAACTCATTTCCCGGATCAAATCGAGAATGATTCGGCCTTTTTTAGTTTTTTCATTGATAATTACAGTGGTCATCGTGACGATCTTTTTACAAAGGTACAAAAATGAAAGACTTTTTGTAATGACCTAATTATATTTTCTCATGCCTGGCAAACACCGACATAAACCGGCCCGGTACCGCTGTTTCGTAACGAACCTCTGTCCCGGTGATGGGGTGAATAAACGCCAGTACCCTTGCGTGAAGACAGGTCCTGCCTATTAAATTAGTCTTGGCCCCATACTTTTTATCCCCGACTACAGGGTGTCCCAATTCCTTCATGTGAACCCGGATCTGGTTTTTCCGGCCGGTTTCGAGTTTGACCTCCACCAGGGTGATCTCATCACCCCTGCGCAGCACTTTATAATGGGTGATAGCCTCATCTCCTTCTCCCGGAACTTTGGTTGAATACATAACCAATGCCTTGTTTTCCTTTAGAAAAGAGTGGATGGTCCCCTCGTCATTTTCGACTACCCCTTCTACAACAGCTACATAAGTTCTTTCAATAACTGCATTCTGCCATGCCCGCTGCATGACCGACTGCACCTCCTCACTTTTGGCAAACATCATGATACCCGAAGTGTCACGGTCGAGACGGTGGACCACAAAAATACGGTTGTTTGGATTCTCCCGTTTCACATGACCGCTTAATATGCTGTAGGTGGTAAGCAGCTTCTCTTTTGCAGTGGCTATGGAAAGCATTCCTGCCTCCTTCTCTATCACAATGAGATACGGGTCTTCAAAAAGGATTCTAAGTCCTTTGTACTTAATCTCCTCCGGAATTTTCCCCATCGTTATGGTCACCTGTTGTCCTGCCAGAACAGGGTAATCAAACTGGGTAATGGTATGGTTCTCAACCGAAACCTGACGGTGTGCCAGCAGTGCCTTTACGGTTGTCCGGCTTTTTCCTTTAAGCTGATCAATTAAGAATTTCAATAATTCCGAATTCTTCGTTACAACTATTTGAATCAGTTTTGGAGATCCTTTTTCGGGATTTATGGGCTTTTGTTCTGTCATTGCTATATTTATTGTGTTGCATATCCCTTTCGGTCATGTTTGAATCGTATTAAATATTCTTGAAAATCCTTCGTGTAGATCCCATTATTTATCATAATGGATCAAGCACACTTTAAAGAACCAGATAGGGCATTTCAAGATATGTTTATCGAGTTATGTATCGCTGTATATCGAAAAACAACCTTCGGGTTTCTTTAGGATCTTTTCGATTTACAAAATAAAATCGTTTGGCATTGTCAACGATTTTGATAACAGGATTACTACGGTAATTTAAATTTAACTGTACCGTTCCAAAATCTTTCATTTTAAATGTGCCACGTTTTATAAACATCAGCGAAATGCCATTAACCCGTAATGTGACTGGTACCAGGTCATTCAAGGAAATAGTATCTACACGGCAAATTTCAGATATTGGTACCGCTGTACCCCATAAACCATGTATTTCAAAATTTTTTGAATCACATGTTGCGGCAGACTCCATATAGCCTAAATATGTGAATAATAAAGTGCCTACTAGAATAATTGCAGCAAGAATTCCGGATAAAAAAGGGTTCTTTCTTGTATTAGCCACCTGAAACTCAATTGGTACATCTTCTGGTTTGGGATAAGCAAATTGTTTCCCTCCAATAGTTAATATAACAGCCAAACAAATTGTTGTAATCACAAAATAACTAACATACCATCCATCAGATATTTCAAAAATTTCCTTTACCATCCAACCAGTAAATACAAATAAGAACCAAATTAATGTCCCATTTTTTATGAACCAGAGGTAACCAACTGTATCAATATTTTCATCTTCCGCCCATAAATTTAATCTAACAAAGGAGGGGTAAAAATTTATTCGAAAGATAAACCAATAGTAGAAAACGACAAAAGCACTAACAATGACAATTGTAAACATATTGACATTTTTTTAATGAAGACATATTAATACATTACTGATGGCAAATGCAAAGTTAAATGTTTTTACTTGACTGAAAGGGATAGGCAGTTTTATTCTTATTTTCATTATCATCAATTAACGCTCAATGATAAACTTTTTCAAGCAAAAAGGAATCAACTTTGTCGCAATAAATGAAATCATTGGATTTTAGCATTTCAAGGTATGCTTTTACCAGCTGGCCACTACTACTTTCAGGATTTTTCGCAACGAAAGATTCGAAAGTGACTTTTAAGCTGTCATTCAGATGGTTGGTTTCCGGATCAAACGCCCTGGAATTGTCTGCCCCGGCAAGAAACAGACTCAGGTAATGCGCGTAATTCTCCTTTGCGATCCTGATTGAAATAAAGCCGGGATTCCGCTGTATGAAATTTTCCCAGTTTAATATTCGTGAGGCTAATGAATCTGCTGGAATTAGTAATTTTCCCACCTTTTCAAAACCAAACTCCTGCTCCCGGCACCTGATGGATAAGAATTCGCGATAGGGACCCGACAAATCTTTCCCGAATTGTTGCAATAGAAATTTGGTTTGAGGTTCCAGGGAAAATAATCCTTCCTGGGAATACAGTAACAGTCCGTTGGCCGCAAACGAGGTTTTTAAGGTATTAACGGTTTCAGACGAAGGAGAATTCACGAGCTGATTTGCAACTGTTTCATTATTTTCGAGATAAGATGCGGCAAGGTTATTCAGGAAGCCGTTGAAATCAACAAACATCGAATCGCGGGTAAGGCTATCTGAAACACAATTGCTGATGAGTGTACGGGCAGCACCAAGTGATGCTAAATCCACAGGATCAAGACGTTCAAGTGTCTGGTGATATTGCAGCGCGTTCGTGAGCTTCAACTGTGAGATTTTTGCAGGATCCGCGAACGAATCTTCCTTTTTAATCAAACCCGATGTATTGCCCTGAGGGAGATGCCAGCCACAGGAGGCTAAAAAGAGAAATATCAAAGGTATCATCAAATGCCTCATCTCAAAAAAAATTGTTTCGCACTAAATGCAAAGAAATACAAAAAATCGGTAAACCCGCATCCTGCTGATTAGGGAGACCCCTGATCAAAGGTTTATAAAAAGACGAAAGCGCAAAGTGTAATTTATAATAAATCACCACTTTGCGCCCAGGCGTTATTTTGCAGATTTTAAATACCTCTTTTAAATCCGAGCTTTAATTGCCGCAGTTTCATTTTCAAAGCCTGGTTTTTCAAGCAGGGCAAACATGTTTTTTTTGTATGCTTCTACTCCGGGTTGATCAAATGGGTTCACACCAAGCAGATAACCGCTTATTCCACAGGCTATCTCGAAAAAATAGATCAATTGTCCGAGATAATATTCGTTTAATTGCGGAATGTTGATCCGAATATTGGGAACACCTCCGTCGACATGGGCGATACTTGTTCCCAATTCTGCCATTTTATTGACATAGTCGACCCTTTTACCTGCAAGAAAATTCAATTTATCCAGATCTGCCTTATCTTCCGGAACCAGCACTTCGTTATTCACGTTTTCAACGGATAAGACGGTTTCAAACAGAATGCGTTCTCCTTCCTGAATATATTGCCCCATGGAGTGGAGGTCGCTCGAAAAATCGACACTTGCAGGGAAGATCCCTTTAAGCTCTTTACCTTCGCTTTCGCCGTAAAGCTGTTTCCACCACTCGGCAAAGAAGTGAAGCTTAGGGTTAAAGTTAACCATAATTTCCACCTTTTTCCCGCTTTTGTAAAGCGCATTCCTTGCTGCAGCATATTGAGCTGCTATATTTTCTTCGAAAGGTACATCTGCTCCGCAGGCAACTTCCATCGATTTTGCACCGTTAACCAATTCACGGATATCGAATCCGGCTATAGCTATGGCAATGAGACCAACAGGAGTTAATACCGAATAGCGGCCACCAATATTGTCTGGAATCACAAATGTTTTATATCCCTCTTCCTTAGCCAGTGTTTTCAAGGCTCCGCGCTCACTGTCAGTGATCGCAATGATCCTTTTGCGTGCCTCTTCAACTCCATACCGGTCTTCGAGGTCTTGTTTCAGCAATCTGAATGCCAGGGCCGGCTCAGTTGTGGTTCCCGATTTGGAGATGATGGCACATGCCCACTCTTTATTTTCGAGCAAGTCCCGTAATTCAAACAAGTAGTCCTCGCTGATATTTTGCCCGGCAAAAAGGACTAACGGAGCTTCAAAACTCCCTTTTATTTGTGCAAACGAGTCGGAAAGGGCATCTATTACGGCCTTACTTCCCAAATAAGAACCACCGATTCCTATAACCACAAATACCTCAAGATGTTTTGACTGGAGTTTTAACGATACTTTCTCAACTTCCTCTAAAAGTGATTCCGAAATGGAAGAGGGGAGGTCAACCCACCCCAGGAAATCATTTCCTTTTCCGGTTTTATCACGGAGTGCAATATTCTGCTGCTCTGAAGCTTTTTTGTAAGCTACAATCTCTTCGGAAGGGATGAAATTGTAGATTTTTTCAAGATCTAATGAAATATTCTTCATATAAAAATGGATTAACGCAAATGTTCTGTTAATAACCGGATTTCAATGGCCGGGGATATGTTCTCGTATATGATATTATAAACCGAATCGGTGATTGGCATATTGATATGATATTGCAAATTAAGCTCTTTGATACATTTTGTTGCATAATAACCTTCTGCGATCATGTCCATTTCGAGCATGGCTGACCGGACGGTATACCCTTTGCCAATCATAGTCCCAAAGGCCCGGTTCCTCGAAAAATGGGAATATCCGGTAACAAGCAAGTCACCCAGGTAAGCTGAGGATTTAATGTCGCGGGTTATGGGATGAACGGTATCAACAAATCGTTTGATTTCCTGAATGGCGTTCGACATAAGTACCGCCTGGAAGTTATCTCCGTACCGAAGGCTGTGGGAAATTCCTGCTGCAATAGCCATTATGTTTTTTAGTACAGCGGAGTATTCAGTTCCCCAGATATCATCTGAAATATGGGTGCGAATGGAAGGACCTTCGAGCAACATGGCAAATTGCCTTGCCCGTTTCACATCAGGACTGGCAATAGTCAGATAGGAGAGGAGATCCCGAGCCACTTCTTCCGCATGACACGGTCCCGCGATAACCCCGAACTGATCGAATGGCACGTCGTAGAACTCATGAAAGAATTCACCTACCACCAGGTTATCATCCGGAATAATCCCCTTAATGGCAGAAATGACATACCTGGATCCAATACTTACTTTCAGATGACTAAGTGTATCCTTGAGAAAGGCTGAAGGGGTAACGAAGACCAGGATATCTGAGTCTTCAACAATTTTGTTGATGTCGGAATAGAAATTAATCCGTGACATCTCGAACTCTACGGAACGCAGGTAATTGGGATTATGCCGGAACTTTTTGAAAAGCTCGATATTCTCCTCCTTGCGGATAAACCAATTTAGTTCGGGTAGGTTATAGATTAGAATCTTAGCCAGTGCAGTAGCCCAACTTCCGCTTCCAATAATAGCAACCCGACTTTTCTCGTTAATTTCAGTCATTTTCCCGACGCATTAATTTAACCAATTTGACACATCGTTTGCTGCAGGATTTGGCAATCCAAGTTGATTTTTCTTGTTAAACCCACATAAATCGTTGAATAATTTACCTGGCTTTACCTCTTTGAGCTGGGATACCTTCTTATATCCCATTTTCATCAGAACCTCAACCCATTCGGCTGGAATTCCTAATTCGATATATTTTTCAGCCGGATCTTCTTCGGCTCTTTTTTCAGGTTTCATTTGGGGAAATAGCAGCACATCCTGAATCGAAGCAGAATTAGTCAGCAACATGGTCAATCTGTCGATTCCAATCCCCATCCCTGAGGTAGGGGGCATCCCGTATTCGAGTGCCCGCACAAAATCGAGGTCAATAAACATGGCTTCGTTATCTCCTTTTTCAGACAACCTGAGCTGGTCCTGAAATCGTCCGAGTTGGTCAATCGGATCGTTTAATTCGGAATAGGCATTACAAAGTTCTTTTCCGTTTACCATCAGTTCAAACCTTTCTGTGAGCTCAGGATTATTGCGGTGCCTTTTGCATAGTGGTGACATCTCAATCGGATAATCGGTAATAAATGTTGGTTGGATATAAGATTCCTCACATTTTTCGCTAAAAATCTCATCAATCAGTTTGCCCTTCCCCATTGTATTGTCAAATTCGACCCCGGTCTTCCTGCAAACTTCACGCAAGGCTTCCTCATCCATCTCTGAAATATCGTAACCGGTATGTTCCCTGATCGATTCGAACATGGTGATCCGTTTAAAAGGACGTTTAAAGTCGATCTCCTTGTCGCCAACCGGAATGGCAGTCTTACCATGCAATGCAATGGTAACCCGTTCAATCATCTCTTCGGTGAAATCCATCATCCAGTTGTAGTCTTTGTAGGCCACGTAAATTTCCATCACGGTAAATTCAGGATTATGGGTACGGTCCATCCCTTCATTCCGGAAGTCTTTCGAAAATTCATAGACCCCCTCGAATCCACCCACTATCAATCGTTTTAAATACAATTCATTAGCCACCCTAAGATAGAGTGGCATATTGAGGGCATTATGATGGGTAATGAATGGGCGAGCAGCCGCTCCTCCCGGAATTGGCTGTAAAACAGGTGTTTCAACCTCAAGATAGCCTCGTTCATTGAAAAATTCGCGCATCTGATTAATGATCTTGGTCCGCTTCAGGAATGTTTCCCTGACGTGCGGATTAACAATCAGATCGAGGTATCGCTGACGATAACGCTGTTCAGGATCGGTAAAGGCATCAAAGGTCTTACCCTCTTTCTCTTTTACAACAGGCAACGGTTTTATGGATTTACTAAGCAGAACAAACTCTCTTACATGAATGGTTGTCTCTCCCATCTGAGTGATAAATACATATCCCATCACTCCAATGATATCGCCAATGTCGAGCAATTTCTTAAACACTTCATTATAAAGTGTTTTATCCTCTCCTGGGCAGATTTCATCGCGGCTGATATAGATCTGAATCCGTCCGGTTTCGTCCTGAAGTTCACCGAAAGAGACTTTACCCATAATGCGCTGGGACATTAATCTTCCGGCAAAAACTACCTCCTGGAGATTGGGAATATCAGGATTATAAGTGGTGAGTATTTTATTTGCAGTCGTGTTGGTTTTAAATTCATTGGCCGGATAAGGATTGATTCCCAGGTCCCGCAGTTTCTGCAACGAACTCCGTCGGATCAATTCCTGCTCACTTAAATCTATATTGCTCATCTTAAATCTTTACCTTCAGTTATTCCAAAATTATGGGCAAAGGTACAAAAAGTATCCTTTTGGGAATAGCTACTTTTTAGTATATTTGAGGAAAATATTTAGAGCCGAAGCCCCATTTAAGAAGTTTGTATGCAAAAATCGTGGAGAATAAAGAAACCTGCTGATAATAATGATCTTAAGCACCTATCTGCAGCGTTGGATATAGATATTGCCATTGCAAACTTACTTGTTCAGCGGGGAATAAAAACCTATTCCGAGGCCCGTTCCTTTTTCCGACCCAAATTATCAGATCTTCATGATCCGTTTCTGATGAAAGATATGGACAAAGCAGTTGCCCGTATCAAAAAAGCAATCGACAATGATGAGAAAGTGATGGTTTATGGCGATTACGATGTGGACGGTACAACCTCCGTAGCGCTTATGTATTCATTTCTTTGCAACAGACTTACCAAAATCGATTATTATATCCCTGACCGCTACATGGAAGGATACGGAATTTCCCGGATTAGTATCGAATATGCTGCTCAAAATAATTTTTCATTGGTTATAGTTCTGGATTGCGGAATTAAAGCAATTGATAAAATCGCCTATGCCAAAGAATTGGGAATAGATTTTATCATTTGTGATCATCATAATCCCGATGATATTATCCCGGATGCCGTAGCCGTTTTAGACCCCAAACAACCCGACTGTAAATATCCTTACAAGGATCTTTCTGGGTGCGGTGTAGGATTCAAACTCATCCAGGCTTTTTGCATAGATCAGGGAATTCCCGAAGAAGTAGCATTAGAATTACTTGATTTAGTGGTAGTTAGTATTGCCTCGGACATTGTTCCCCTGACCGGAGAGAATCGGGTTCTGGCATATTATGGTTTGCAAAAATTAAATTCAAATCCATCAACCGGACTTAAAACACTCATTAAATATGCAGGGATGGTTGGCGAATTTAAGATTAACGATATTGTTTTCAAGATTGGTCCGAGATTAAATGCATCGGGAAGGATAGAACACGGTAAAAAATCAGTAGCTATACTGCTCGCTAAGGATGCCAAGGAGTTGGAAGATCTGGGCATCGAAATCAATTCCTATAATGAAATACGAAAAACCCTCGACCGCGAAATCACTCAGGAAGCCCTCGAGATCATCCGTAAAAGCGAGTTTTACGAAGGTCGGGTCACCACGGTGATATATAACCGTGACTGGCACAAGGGGGTTGTAGGTATCGTTGCCTCAAGATTGACCGAATATTATTATCGCCCGACGGTAGTATTAACCGAATCCAACGGACTTGCGACAGGCTCGGCAAGGTCGGTAGGTGAATTTGATCTTTATGAAGCGATCAGTGCATGCGCGGACTTGCTGGAATCATATGGCGGTCATATGTATGCAGCCGGATTATCAATGAAACTGGAGAATGTAGCCGAGTTTTCACGCAGGTTCGAACAGGTGGTCAGAGATACTATTTCAGTGGATCAATTAAAACAGACCATTGAAATTGATGCAAAGATTTCGCTTTCAGATCTATCCCCTAAATTTTTAAAATTACTCAATCAATTCGAGCCCTACGGTCCCCATAATATGATGCCCGTTTTCCTGACCGAAAACGTTCTTGATTACGGTACCAGCCGGTTAGTTGGCAAGAATAATGAACATTTGAAGCTTGATTTGATGGAAGCGAACCGCTCATCGGCCGTATTTTCGGGAATTGCATTTTCACAATCCGACCATCTGGAGGTGATAAAAAGATCACTTCCCTTTAATATCTGTTACTCGGTTACTGAAAATGAATATCGCGGGAAAACGTATATGCAACTGAATGTCAGAGATATAAAGTACCGGAATGATGAAAGTGAGAATTAAAAGAATAGAATGTTATCTTCAGAATCATCAGATTTTAAAACCCGATTAAAAGAAGTTCTCGCGAATGCCTTACCCGGAGAAAGAGCCCATCGCAGGATGTTACCTCAAGGCCGTGATCTCTACCCGGTAGCCGGATTGACCGACATTAAACAAAGCAGCGTGCTGATGCTGATTTTCCCGGATAACGGACAATTTCATACTTGCCTGATCAAACGTCCTGTTGCAATGCGTAATCATGGAGGACAGATTGCATTTCCGGGAGGAAAATACGAACCATCCGATAAGGAATTGGTTCGGACAGCACTTCGTGAATCGTTTGAGGAGATAGGGACCGATGACAATAGAGTTGAAATAATCGGATCACTTACTCCTATCTATGTGCAGGTGAGCAATTTTACGATCAACCCATTTATTGGATGGTGTGAAACTATTCCTGATTTCAAAATTGATCACCGGGAGGTGGATGAGCTGTTTAAAATTCCGCTCAAAAGCATCCTGGATCATTCAACTCATGAATGGAGAAATGTCATCACCCCACGCGGTAATTTTGAAGTTCCCGGATTTTATATCGATCCTTTGTTTATCTGGGGGGCTACTGCTATGATTATTTCAGAATTCAGGGAAGTCTCTCTTTCAATTGCAAACCAATGATTCCAGCTAGTTGTAAAAAGTCCAGGATACGCCGAAAGCAAGAGTTCCTATCTGGGCAGGATATCCAGGGGCTGTATAATAGTCCTTTTTGATGAACTTAGTAGTTAGATTACTGTACTTCACATAGAAACGAGTCCTTTTCAGTTTCAGGTTGACAAAGCCATCAACCCAAGGGTAATCACCGATTTTTTGATTTTGCTGAACATAAAACATTCCAATTGCAGGGCTGTAATAATCAGCATAATAAGCAGCATCATACCGAAGGTCCAATCCCAACTGAACCGCCAGAACTTTAGCAACATTACCGGCAATAAAGATTGTATTTCGGGTTGAAACTTCAGGAACATGTATAAAGACACTCGTTGTGGATTTCTGATACATCACCGAATTCTGCAAATTTAATGGCCCGAATTTGAAGTCTTTTCGTATAAAGAATTGAATTACAGAAAATTCAGAGCTTGCCTGCGCCGGAAGGGATGCTTCATTCCAATACATATATCTGCTGACAATTGAATATTTAAATCCAAGTTTAAACCTTCTGAATGGGTTATCATAAATTGCACCGATCTTTAATTCATAGGTTTTGTTAAAATCATTATTCCATTTAAAATGGTTGGAATAGTAATGTTGATAAAAGTAATCAGGTGTTGTATTGGTCATGCTTCCGCTGAGCCGGATAAATGAGGTATCTCTTGAAGTCCGGATTGGCTTTTCAATTTGACCGGTCAGGTCAAAATCACCCAAACGATATCCCTGAATGTAGTACCTGCCGGTAGCATTAAAATTCAGGAATTTGGCATCTGTTCTGAAAATCGACCCACCCAGGAAGGTATTCATCTGGCTTCTGGATTGCGTTAGCCCAAGTGGAGGTTTCATGACCCCCGGAGTGTAAATCAACTGTTCCCTGGGAAAGTACATATTGATCAGATCATTGCCGATATAGGCCTGTTTTCCGAAGGTTAACTTCTTGCCGGGAACTTCTACTCCTTTGAGGTAAAATAAATTAGTCACCCTGTTCATTCCTGTATTATCCTGAGTTCCTGGCGTGGTAGTTGTTCCAGTAGCTGAATTGATATAGGGAAGGTGCTGGGTCCCATAAAAATAAGTCATCCCCCTTGCGTCTGTAAAGTCGAATGATGGGTTTGGTTCCACTTCCAGGTAAGTTCGGGAATTATTCGACCATTCGAAGGTATGCATCAAGGTAAAACGGGGGACAAATTTCTCGTAAGTTTCGTCTTTCTCCTTCATTTTGACCCATTTGCCAAATTTATATTGGTGTGAAATTATTAAAAAAGTGTTGTTGGTGATTGCCGATGTTCCGGTAAACCAAACAGGCATATTTTCTGGTTTCAGATCAGGATTTTGGATGTCAGTGGGATTGAGAAGTCCTCCGTTCTCCTGATCGCTAAATTTATTTTTCCCGATGATGAACCATAAATCATACCTGTCAACATTATAACTGCCAAAAAGATTCAGTGCATTATCTTTGGCCTGCTGGTTCAGGTATTTACCCTGGGAAGTGATTGCATCGTAGGAAAAGCCAAAGTTGAACGAAGGATTGATATTCTGAGTTTGAAAAGCATGCAGCCACGATTCTCCTTTGGGCTTGTTATTAAACCACTGACCATATTCGAGCAAAGTGAATGGTTTTGTCGTGTTATAAAACCGGATATCCTTTGGCCAGACGCCAAAATCCTGATAGTTTCGCAGAAACAAAAATTCATTCGGATCGGAGGCTGATCTTTGGAAATAATCGTTGCTCTGAGCTGAAAGTCCGATATTCCCTAATGACTCAGAAGATATTGATTTTTTTAAGGCGGGATTATAGGTTTGAAAATCAACAAATGCAGTATCCAGTTTTGTTTGTTTGATTTGGGAATAGCCATTTTGTAATTCGTACACCTTCATTTTAAAAACGATGGTGTCTTTTTTTGCATCTGCTTTCCTTTTATTCGAAGAATTATTTCCCTGCCCCCGGCTTGATCCGGAAGAGTTTTGGCTATAATTGCTATTTTGAGCATAGGTTAAACCAGAGGCAAACAATAGCGTAACAAGAGTTATAAATTTCAACTGAATACTCATAGGCGGCAAAGATAGGAATTTCCTAATCTACTTTCCTGATAAATGATTTGAAACTATACGGAAATTGGATTCCATACATCTTTTCATATCCTTTGGTAAAATAGGTATAATCAAAAAATGCCTGGTTGTGATTTTTAAGCTGGATCAGTGCCTCGATCTTTAATTTGAATGCTTCTTCATTTAACGGATCAGATTTTAAAATAATATCGGCGATTTGATAGATTGCCTCAGGATTCTTCTCTTTCTCGAATGAGTCGACCAACAGAAAAAGATAATTCAGCAAGGAGGTCAGAAAATGGCTGTTGAATGGATCGAGCCAGGGGGTTCGTTCATCTGCGACGAATATCCCTTGGGCAAGAATTAGAATTATTTTCTCAAACTCTTCCCGGGTAAGTGGCTGGAAATTGCCTTTTATTTTTTTAAGCAGGAACTGATAATCGCAAAAAACATCTTTGCTAAATTTCAGGATCCAGCTTCCATCAACATGGATGATTTGAATCCCTTTGAGATTGGCCAGCAGATCTCTTAATTTCTTCACATTGACGTTGCGGTTATTCTTCGCGCTTTCCGGTGTGTGATAGGTCCAGTGAATACTATTTAATTTTTCATTCGTGATCCCCTTCTCATCTGTTCCCAACAGTAAAATCGATAAAAACAGTTGTCTTAGTTTTGTTGTGAAACGGTTACGAATCTCCAACCCATCATTGTCATAAACCCGGAATTCCCCAAATAGATAAATTGCATTTTGGCGGGGCAGTTCCACTATTCGTTTAACTGGATTTTCAGTCCGTTTTGGAATCTTATCGTTTACCAGGGAATTTAACCGGTTATCGTCTTCCAAACTCTCCTCAGCCCAGTGAAGTTTTTTAAGCAGAAAGATCAGCAAATAGATAAATACCAATGAAAATACTCCTACCATCCAAATGACTCTGGTGATCCAATTCCCCGGGTTGGATAGGACTGTTTTAAAGGTGATGGATAACATTGACCGGTTTATCGGCGGATAATTCAGCGTAAAAATTTTATAGCTCGCCGAATCTCCACTGGCTGGTGTTTTTATAACGGCAAAAAACTCCTTTGTTTTATTGAAAAATGATAGAGATGCCTTAGATCGCTCCTCATCAAAATAAAAATGCATAGTGTCGCTAACGGCTAAATAATCAGGCTTTTCAAGTGAAATCCGATAGAGCTTAAGGTAGGTTCCGTTCAGAAAAGGGGGAAAGCCCAGAACATAAAGGGCCGGAGTTTGCTCCGGAACAGTCGTAGAACCCATGGGGATAAAATTCTCAGTAACATTCTCTATATTCCATTTTTTCTCTAGTGTCAAATCATTCAGATTTAGTCGATAAAGATCATAGAGGCACTGGGGACCAAGCTCTTGCTGGCCGGAGGCATTCCCATATCCACCGAAAATCAGATATTCTCCGGATATTTTTGTTTTTGCAACTGCAGCATAGGACCGGGGAACTAGTTTGTCCCCATTCAGAATTACCTGTTTCCAGCTCTTCTCCGGGAAACTGTAACGCATTAAATAATCGTAATATTTGTAGTTGTGGTACCCTCCGAGTGAATAGGCGGACTTATCCTGATCGTTAAGGAAAAATGTTGAATTTACTGCCTGAGAAGTCTCAGAATTAAAGGTTCCCTTTCCCCAATCATTATCGTTTTCATCATAGACATGGATATCATTGGGGACCGTGCTAAAACAAAATATTTTTTTTTCAGGAAAAGAATAGTAATAAGACTCGGATTCCAGGCTGGAAGGTTTAGAGTTCTCCACCTTCTGTTCCTCGATCCTGGAGTTTATAATATCGTAGGATACGATTTTCTGTTTGCCGATAAAAAGTATCCGGTTTTGCACCGTATCAAAGGCAATACCGGAAGATGCCTCCAGTTTCAACTCATCCTTTTTAGTCCAGAAAAAATGGTTATTGAGGAGCCAGTTTGGGTTGGTAGTGCGGGCAGTTAAATTCCCCACCAGATCTGATGCTTTATCCCCTTCAGATTCGTTGAGCAGCCAATTATGACGCGACTTGTTATTATAATCTCCGATCTTTATGTTCCTGATGGCCATCCGTGGTACATCGGTGGTGGGGAAATTAATCGAACGGTTGGCACCAAAACAAATATTGACCTTCCTGAACCCATCAAGAACAACATGATCATCAGAAAATATCTGATCTCCCAAAGTGCATTCCACTTTCCCATGCTCCAAATCAAAAGTCAAACCCAGGTGAAGCCAATTATTCCTGACCAATTTATTTTCCGCCAGGGGAATATTGATTGTAGTCAGTTGCTCGTTTACAACTAGCTTTAAAACCGCTAGAGTGCTGCTCTCAGGAATATATACGAGGTCGATATTGTGATGCTCTTTATCAAATATCCTGAAAATGTAACCAAATTGATCACGATTCCAAATTGCAAAATCAAACTCCAGACTAAATTTATAACGGGCAATAACAGAAGAGTTATAAGTAAGATCCAATGAAGTACGCTGCTCTTTTGGGCTTGGTGCAGCCGTAAAGAGTAGTCCGGAATGAAATAAATTCTGAGAAGAGGTTTTATTCGAAAAAAAGAAAAACAAGATCAGCCCAAAAATTATTCCCGACTGAACCTTCATAATTGACCGAATTAAATGTTTATAAACCTTAATCAATGGTCAAATATAGGAATTAATCTCCTGATTAATCCCTAATTAATCGATTAAAAGAAAAACTCCCAAAATCGACAATAATAAAAGAGTTTAATAACGAATAGTTGGGTAATGTTTTTTTAAGATCTCCAGATTTTGAAGGATTAAATCTTCACGTTGGACAGCGCACAATTGGGTTCGACCCGGGTCCTCAGGAGTATTGAGAACATAATCGACTATTTTTTCAATGGTCGTTGTGGCAACATGCATCCTGGTGTCGGAGGAGGCGTAGTATATAAACACAGTTCCATTATCATCATGAATCCACCCACTGCTGAATACGACGTTCGAAACGTCACCAATCCGTTCATCTTCCAATGGTTCAATAAAATGCCCTCCAGGGCGTTTGGTCACCCTCCAGGGTTCGTGAAGATCAGTCAAAAACAGATATAACGTATAACGTAATCCGGCGGCTGTACGTCTCACACCATGAGCCAGGTGCAACCAGCCAATCGGTGTTTTTAGCGGTGCAGGCCCCTGTCCGTTTTTTACCTCTTTTACCGTGTGATACATTCTCGGATCTACCATGATTTCATTTTCAACAGATGGTTCTTCCATAGAATAGGTAAACCCGGCACAGATTCCACTGTCACCCGTTTCGATGAAACTTTTCTGCGGGCGGGTGTAAATCATATACTTGCCATTTACAAATTCAGGATGAAGGACACAATTACGTTGCTGCACCGCCGATGATTTTAAATCCGGCAGCCGTTCCCAGCTTTTTAAATCTTTTGTTCTTGCAATACCACAACTGGCCAAGGCAGCCGATGAATCTTCCGGATTGCTTTGGTCTTTCCGTTCCGCGCAAAACAGACCATAGATCCAACCATCTTCGTGCAGGGTTAACCGGATATCATAAACATTCTTTTCCGGGTCTTCCGTTACCGGCATTACGATAGGACGGTCCCAGAACTTCCAGAAATTAATGCCATCGGGACTTTCGGCTACTGCAAAGAACGATTTTACATCGAAACCTTCCACACGAGCGATCATGAAATATCTGCCATTGAGCTTGATAGCACCTGCGTTGAAAGTAGTGTTTATTCCCAGGCGGGTCATCAGATGGGGATTGGTTTCATAGTTCAGATCGTACAGCCAGAAGACGGGTGCGTGGTTGCGGGTTAAAACAGGAAACTCATACCGGTCGTAAATGCCATTCCCATTCTTTTGTTGAATATTTTGCCTGTTGATTAAAAGGCGGTATTGCTCAAAAAGGTGTTTAAGGCGTATATCAAAGCTATGCTTGTCCATTGAATAGGATATAAGAGTTAAAAGGCAAAGCGGCAGAGCCGCAAAATATTTGTAGTAAAAAAACAGATGAGATACAGTTTAGGTGCATCGCACCGTAATATAAAAATCAATAACTCTAATATTCCGGTACTCTGCACCTTATATAACTATTACTTAAATATGCTACAAATATCAACGGTGCGCTGCACCTTAAAATATTTGTTTATTCTCCCTACATTAAAACGGCATATTGCCTACCCTAATCCTCCTCAAGTCTGTCGTACCAATAAAACTTCAGAAAAACGGTGGTTGCTGCAAAAACAACAAATGCAATCGACATCGATATGAATTCCCTGATAACCAAGTAAATAGGCATTACAACCATGCTCATCTGCCAGGCAATACCTACCGAACAGTTCATCATATCACGTTTAAAATTCCTGTTTTTCTTAAAAGCAGGGTTTTCTGCCAAAACTTTCTGATAGATGGGTTCCCAAAAGCCCCAGGGGCGAACTGAAGAATAGAATTCTTTAAGAACCTCTTCATTATCAGGTGCTGTCAACAGACTACCTGCAACGCAACCGACAGATGAGATCAATAAAATTAACGGAAATGTATTCAATGCTGATGAATCAGGAAAGACGAGAGGGATTACCAATGAGGCAGCTATTCCGGATAACATTCCCCAAAAATAGCCGTAACCGTTAAATCGCCACCAGACCCATTTTAGGATATTAGCTGCAGTATACCCTCCATACAACGAAGCAACAATCCATTTAGTCATCGAATCAATGGAATGGATAAACATTCCAAAGATAACGCCAATGATGACAACCAATAAAGAAACCAGGTAGCTTAACCGGATATATCTTTTATTCGAGGCATTCGGGTTGATAAACTTTTTATAAATATCATTTACAATATAAGCAGGGCCTGCATTCACATAAGCCGCGAAGTTTGACATAAATGCAGCGATTAATCCTGCGAGTAAAAGTCCCAGCAGACCTGTCGGGATAAAATTACTGACGGCATAAGGCAAAATCATTTCGAAATCAATATCCGATCCCATCGAATTTAATTTTGGACTAAAGTAGACTAGTACCAGAACAGTGATTCCGGCAACCATCAGGAAACGGGGAAAGAAAAGTACCAATGAGGTGAAACCGGTCATGCGGGCTGCATCCCGTGGATTTTTAGTTGAAAGTATCCGTTGAAGATCATAACTTGGAACCGGACCTGCGATGCTCACCAAAAGTCCTTTAAAAACCATAATCATGAAAATAATGGAGAAATATTCATATCCGTCGGCGGATATTTTATTCTTTACTGAGGGGATCAGATTGCTCCAGTCGAGATTTAATTTCCACCCGAAGAAAAGATCTTTCCAGCCGGCAGGAATTACAGCATTCAGCTGGGCAGGTGTCACCAGGTTCATGGCAATCACCCCTACGACGAAGCAGGAAATGGTCAGAACCAAAAACTGCATGATCTCTGTTGCAACCACACTATACATACCTCCCTTGATTACATACAACGTGGTAAATCCAATGATAAGCAGCGCATACATGTTTTCGGACGAAATCACTTTGGATCCGATTTCTGTTGTAAGGTCCCATGGAAAAAATGAGGTGGCGAATTTCCCGATACCTGCAAAAGTGTAGGCTATAAAACCAATGACACTGACAATAGCAAAAACGACAATAATCAGGTGGGAGAGTCTCCCGCCCCGGTCTTCACCAAACCGTGTTTTTAACCATTCTGCGCCGGTCATCACCTTCGATCGCCTCAGCCAGGTGGCTAAGAATACCATCAGAAATACCTGGTTCCAGATCGGCCATATCCAGGGTAACCAGGCCCCTTTAAGACCGTAAATAAATAAAATTGAGACAAACCACATGGTTCCGGTGATATCAAACATCCCGGAAGCGTTTGATATTCCCAGGATATACCAGGGGATGCGTTTTCCACCCAGGAAATAGGAATCGAGGTTCTTGCTGGCCTGTTTGGAGATCAGAAAACCAATCAGCAGGGTCAGTATCAAATATCCGATAACGATCCCTATATCAAGTGGTTGTAAGTTCATTGGTTTGTTGATTAGCTGATTATAAAACATGTGATACCAAACGGCTGCGAAATTAAGCTAATTCAGCCGCAAAAAAGAGACAATCTGATAACTCTTGTTCAAATAGAAAATACCCTTCTACATACCTGTAAAAGGGTATTTTCATATTCAATTTAATCAATAACCTGGAGCTTAAAAGTTTGAACCGCCAGTATCCCACCATAAGCGGGTACCGATTTCATCTGCACCACCTAGGCTTGAGGTTGCCGTAGCAACTGCTGCTGCATTACTCAATCTTTCTGAATCGGTAAATTCCATTCTCTTAATCCATTGATCAGGAGCGACAATCCCATATGATCTGGAAGGGCTGTCGTTTTTGGCAACATGAGGAATTTTAGGATAACCGGTCCTTCTGAAATCTACCCAGGATTCTAAGGTATTGGTGAAGTTATTCAGCCATTTCTGGGTCATGATCTTCTCCAATTTCAGCTCATTGCTGTCACCTTCATTCCAGGCAACAGTAATTGTAGAAAGCGGTGTGAAATTATTTCTCGAGTCCACAGGATCTACATAAGCAATTGGTTTACTTGTGTTATCAGCAAGGTAGGCATCTACATTGGCTCCACCCCAATCCGCAAAGGATAACCTGACTCCATTTTTATAATTCGTTCCTGCATCACCTGCACCTGTCCAGCCTCTGAGAGCTGCTTCAGCTTTGAGGAAGCTAACTTCAGCGGCAGTTAGATGCCTTCTGTTTTGTACTGTGTTAAAATCAGTAGATACTTTGGAGAAATTGATATGGGCTGCTTTAGAAGTAATATAAGAACCATTTCGGATGCCCTTGTAAGGAGAAGCTGGATGGTCGGCATATAGGGTCGGATCAGAAACCGGAGAAAAGTATTTTGAAATACGTCCATCATTCATCCCAACCATAAAGGATTCCATAACACCACCCATTCGGGTATCATCCCATTGGAAACAGATCATTCCAACAGGCATGATATTTCCCAATTGTGAAAGTAAAAAATTATCATCATTAGTAGCTATTAATCCAGCGGGATCTGCCATTGCCTTTTCGCCCTGTGTTTTTGCCACGGCTGGAGCAACTTTGGATATGCGCATAGCCAATTGCAGGCGCAAAGAATTTACAACTTTCATCCATGCCGCAATACTACCTTTATAGCTGGGATCGAATTTAACAAACCCGGCGTAGGATGTATTTGCAGCAAAAGCAGTTTGAATAGTGTCTAACTGGGCAAAAAACAGGTTGTACAGATCTGACTCCTTGTCATAAGGAATTGAATTAGCCGTTGAGCCATAATTGGAATAAATTATTGGACCGTGAATCGCTGCCACTCTGGACATCGAAAGAATTCTAATCAGATTCGCCCATGTGGCAAAAAGTGGCAGGTTATTCGACTTAGCCAAAGCAATGACCTGTTTGGCAGGTGACATGATGTTGCCATATTCGCGATTCCAGTATGCACCTCTCCAGGCCATCGCATATGTGGTATTGTTGACGTTCCCTACAAAATCAGTACCCGTATTCATGTACCCCATCCAGGAATCGTAACATAGATCTTCTTCAATCTGACTTCCCTGATCACCGTGAAGTTGATAAAGCATCCCTGAAAATGGAGAACCTACCAGGTTAAAGTCCTGCTGAAGCAATACATCAGAGATCTGATATGGATTCTGATTTTCATTTACAAAATTCGATGTGCATGCAGCGAGACCACACATGAATAGTAGACCAATAAATATCTTTTTCATATTAATTAATTTTAAGATTTTAGAAAGTGACTTTTAAGCTAAACCCGTAAGTCCTTGTTGAAGGAACACTAAACACTTCGTTTGATTGCTGTGAATTGTTTGTGCTCATGGCCTGTTCTGGATCGTAAGGAGCTTTTTTGTAGAAGAAGAATAAATTCCTTCCAACTAACGAAAACGAAGCTTCTTTAATCGGTAAGTTGTATTTCTTCACGTCGAAATTATATCCAAAGACTAACTGACCTAATCTTACATTTGTCCTGGAGTAGATATAAGGCTCCATAATCCGGTTACGGTCACCGACAGCTCCATAGTAGGTTACCGGAGAAATTGAAGTAACCGCATTACCATTGGCGTCAACGGCGTTAATTGGCATAGTAGAACCTGCATCGCGGATATCTCCGGTTCTTTTGCTTACACCATAGGAATCAAGGAAAGCTTCAGTTTTCGAAAATGCAACCCCACCAAACTTGGCATTGATCAGCATGCTCATAAAGAAATTCTTATAGTCCAGGGTATTATTCCATCCTAAAAGGAAATCGGGATTCACATTGCCCACTTTTGTTTGGGTAGTTGCTGCTGTTGGAACACCTTTCGAATCAAGAATGATCTGACCGGCTGTATTTCTTGCGAATTTGTAGATATAAACATCGTTAAATGATCCGCCAGCCTTAATTTCGGAAGTAAATCCTTCGTCATTGTTATTACTATAGACTACGTAATCAGGATTTGAAGCGATCAGGGAAACAATTTTATTCTTGTTTTGTGACAAATTCACGGATGTTTTCCAACTGAAATCAGAAGTTTTTACCGGTGAAGCATCTATTGTCAATTCAAAACCTTTGTTAGTAACCTTACCGGCATTGACATAGTAACTGGTATAACCGGAACCTGATAGGGCGGAAAGTGTAAGAAATTGATTGGTACTGACATCACTGTAATAAGTGAATTCCAGGCCAGCCCTTCCACTAAAGAAACGCCATTCTGTACCTAATTCCGAACTGGTAATGACCTCAGGTTTTAAATTAGTAAATGGTACCTGTGAATTACGGCTAATACTTCCGATTCCACTAGGAGTCCCTGCACCACCAATACTATTCTCAGGATTTACCACGTTGAATGGTACTTCATTGGCCGTTTGAGAGGAGGATGCCCTCAGTTTGGCGAAGGATATTGCTTCCGGCATTTTAACCATCTGACTCAGAATGGCTGAAAGACCGACTGCAGGGTACAAATAGGATTGATTCCCGGTAAGTGCTAAGGTTGAAGCCCAGTCGTTACGCAGGGACAAATCCAAAAACAACATCTCTTTATACCCTATCTGTGCATTGGCAAAAGCTCCCTGTTTGATTTCCCTGTTAATTGTATTATTAAACATGACATTGTAGGGCATGTTCGCGAAAGAAAAGAAGTTTGGATACATTAAGGAAGTAGTACCATTTGAAACCGACATTCCATCATTGAAGATGTTATGCTGATAACTTGCTCCTAAAATTGCATTTAAACTGATATCTCCGAATTTGTTATTGTAACTTAAAATTCCGTCAGTATACAATGACTGATCGGTGTATTTGCTATAATTCCATGATCCGTTTGGACTGACACTCACTGAATTTCCACCGGCAGCATACCTGTTGTCATTCAATTTGGCCGCATAGTCAACATTTCCACGAACATCGAATTTAAGATGCTTGGCAATATCCCAGGACAATTTTACATTGGCGATAACGCGACTTGTTGTAGCAAGTTTAGGATCCATATTTAATTCCCAATAGGGATTGTTTTGTTTTTCTTCTGTGGAATACCAGTTCATCACATTCATATTCCTGGCCTTATTAAAGATCGCGTACTTTGATTTATAGGATGCGAAATCTCTCTCACGGGCGAACAAATATAAACCGGTGAGCGGATTATTGTAGTAACCTGCACCCGGACGATTGCGTGCTACCTCATTGGTAAACATTATATTAGAACTAACAGTCACTTTATTGTTAAATAATTTGGTTGACTGATTAAAGCTAAAGTTATTCTTTTGATAAGTATTGGTTGGCATAATACCAGTTGCAGAGGTATTCGAATATGAGAAATAGACTGTTGTTTTATCACTACCCCCGCTGATCGAAACGGAATTCGTTGCGTTAACACCCGTGCGGAAGAAATTTTTGATGTAATCTTTTTGATAATTTCCTTTGGTCATAGACCAGCTGTAATCAGCACCATCTGCACCGTATGAGTACTGAAATTCTGGAAGGCCTGAAACGCTTTCAAAGGTAGTACTGCTATTCACAGTAACTGTAGTTTTCTCTGCTTTCCCTTTTTTGGTAGTAATCAAAACAACTCCGTTTGCACCCTGGCTACCGTAAAGGATAGAGGCGTTGGCTCCTTTTAATATGTTCAGACTTTCAATGTCAGCAGGATTGATCTGGGATAGACCGTCTCCACCGTCAGTTCCGCCGTATGATCCTGGCTGTCCGCCTTTATTGTTTACCATCGGAACACCATCAATAACATAAAGAGGTTCACTCAGGCCGGTAAGAGACTTGTTGCCCCTAAGTACAGCTTTAGTCGAACCACCTGGTCCGGAATTACTGGTTTCAATGTTAACACCTGATGCTTTTCCACTCAAAGCGTCCATGAAATTGCTATTGGAAGCCTTAAGCAACTCAGTTCCTGAAACCTGCTGCGAAGCATAGGTAAGCGTCTTCTTGTCGCGCTGGATACCTAGAGCCGTAACAACAACTTCATTAATTCCGACGCTCTCTGAAACCATCTTTACATTGATGACCGACCGGCCGTTGATGGCTTCGGAAACAGGAGTCATACCCACAAAAGAGAATTGCAGTACTGCACTTGCAGAACTTACACTAATGGCATATTTCCCATTGGCGTCCGTTACTGTTCCATTCGTAGTGCCTTTCTGAACGACAGACACACCAGGAATACTGACCCCGTCGGAATCAGTAATAGTCCCGCTTACTTTCACCTGAGCCATAACGCCCGAAAATGAAGCAAACAGTACGATCAAAATAAGGTACAATCTTTTCTTCATAATGATAATATTAGTTTAAAATTAACGCGCCTTCAAATCACAGCTTTACGAAGGCACGATACAAAGGTAGATGGAGGCGATTAACAGGGTGATTAATTTTGCGATTAATTTAAATTAATTTAACGAATAATTACAATTTAAATTTTGGCCAAAATAAAGTAAATTTTGTTATTTACGATATGTAAATAATAGATATATAAGTAGATATAGAGTTTGTTGATAATTGAAACCTCGAAATTAAGGAGAAAATTGTTTTTTAATGTGATTTTAGAATGTTAAAATATCTAAAAATCAACACTCGTTTTATGATAATCTTCATACCCCTGGAATCAATGGTTAGAGGCGATTAATTTACCTAAAAACGGGTAAAATTTTAAAAGAAAGGAATGAAACTTAGCGAAAAGGAAGCTTAATCAGACCCATTTATTCCTTCAGGACGGTGACTAAAGGATGGTTCAAATCCGGAGAGTATTCGAGGGTATGAATCCACAGAAATGGAGATGTTGAATTAATTTGGTTTTAAGGCAGCCCGGAACCGGGCGAGAGAGGACTGATTGAAAGGCTTCAATTTTCTGGTGAAGATTCTCAATTCATGAACACCGGTAATGCGTTAAAATGTAGTCTGTCGGAAAGCGGAGCAATGAACAGGGTAAAGATGGTTCTACAACGATGCCTGTGGGTATCTGATTTTTTTAAATATTCGGTTGTTGTCCCGGAAACGGGAAAAGTTAAACACAAGGATTTACCTCTAAGTTTGCAAAAGAATGAAATACCAGGGTGCTTTTGAGTCTGTTGTGCAATCTTAGTGTACCCTCGGGTTATAAATAGGTTTTATTTGTTATCTAATCAACTAAACCCCCCGCTGATATATTCTTTGGTCAGCTTATGTTTCGGGTGATTAAACACCTGATCTGCTGTGCCAAATTCTATAAGTTCTCCCATATACATGAATGCCACATAGTCTGCGATCCGTTTGGCCTGGCGCAAGGTATGAGTGACCAGCACAATGGTATATTTATCCTTGATTGAAAGGAAGAGCTCCTCAATGGTCTTTGACGAGATTGGATCTAAGGCGGAGGTAGCCTCATCGCCCAGAATAATTTCTGGTTCAACGGCGAGTCCACGCGCGAGGCAAAGCCGTTGTTGTTGACCGATGGAAAGTTTTGAGGCCGGTGATTTTAACCGGTCTTTGACCTCACCCCACAACCCTACGGCATTTAACTGATGTCGGGCGATGGCGTACAATTTGCGCTTTCCCCGCACCCCGTGTATACGCGGTCCGTAAACCACATTGTCAATTATCGACATAGGGAGTGAACAGGGTCGTTGAGCCAACAAACCCATTTTCTTGCGAATATGGGTGACTTCAGTATCCTTGGCGTAAATGTCTTCACAATCAACAAACAACTTACCGGTAATTTTTACATCCACAGAACCGTCATGAAGCCGGTTAAATGTCCGTAGAAGAGTAGTCTTTCCACATCCCGAAGGACCAATAATACAGGTAATGCTTTTATCGGGGATAGCCAGATTGATGTTTTTAAGAATATGATTATTCTGAATGTAAAGGTTCAGGTTTTCAACTTCAATATGTGGTCTAAGGCAACCTGAAGAGCTCTTCGCTTTTGGCGTTGGTTGTTCTGCAATTGAGGGTGCTGTCATCAGTTCCATATGAATTAAATTTTATTTTTTGAAAGTCTTCTGCTGAAATATCTTGCCGCAAAGCTCAGCGTTAAAATGATAATGGTCAAAACCAGTGCAGCTGCATAAGCCCTGTTTTGGACCTCCTCCACCGGACTACTTAGCTGAAAAAATATAGCCAGCGGGAGCGAGGCAGTAGGCTGGGTTAAGGATGTCGGAATACTATCAGTATAACCTGCAGTAAATAAGACAGTTGCGGCATCGCCGATTCCTCGTCCGACAGATAGTAAAACGGCTGTTGAGATACCAGGCAGAAGCTGACGTGTAATCACTTTAATCGTTTCGTAGTTTGTGGCGCCGAGGGATTTGGTGGCCTCTACCAGGTCATTGGGAATTAAAATGGCCACTTCATCAATCGATCGGATCATTACCGGAATGATCAACAGACTAATTGCAATAATTCCTCCTAACAGGGAGGCTTGCAGGCCGAAATAGATCATCACCGTAAATCCAAAGGCCCCATAGACGATAGAAGGGATTCCGAATAGTACATCAAATGTCAGCCGGGCGAAAGCGGCCAGCTTGCTTTTGCGGCGAAGGGTAAAATTCAGATACATCACTACAGGTACACTTATCATCAGGCTGATCACTACCGAAAAGAAAATCAAATAGAGTGAACCCATGATCGCATTTAAGATACCCCCTTCTTTTCCCAGATAGAATCCTCCGCTTGGTATTTTCGAGATCATGTCCCACGAAAGGGATGGCAAACCCTTCTTCATGATGACATAAAGAATATATAGCAGTATGCTCAAGATCAGAACTGTAGATCCGATCATCAGAATTTTGAATATCTTCTCTTCCAGTTTCTTCATAGTTGATATCTTTTATCGATCTGTATCAGCACCAACCGTGAGATCACGTTAAATAGGACAATGATAAAGAATAGTAAGAATGCAGCAAACATCAATGCCGATTCATATCGCGGTACTGACATCATTTCTCCGTAATTATTGGCGATTAAGGCAGGAATAGGGTAGCAGGCATCGAATATTGATTTTGGGAGGGTGGTGAAATTTCCGCACACCATCAAAACCGCAATTGTTTCACCAAAGGCGCGGGATATTGCCAGGACTGTTGCTGCCACAATTCCGGGTATAGACTTACGAATCACTACCTTTTTAACGGTCTGCCATTTTGTAGCTCCCAACGAAAGTGAAGCCTCGCGCATCTCTTTGGGAACAGCTGAGAATACTTCGATCAATATACTAATAATCAATGGAATGATCATGATTGCAAGTACAATTCCTCCAGCCAGAACACTATATCCGGTAGAGAACTCCACGAAATGCGGCGCTAATTTCTCGGATATAAACGGAACAATGGTCAGGGTGCCCCAAACACCATAAATGACAGGCGGGATTCCTGAGAGCAAATCAACAACTGCAGTAAAAGCCCGGAGTATACGAGGTGAAGCATATTCAATGATATAGATTGAAGTCAGCAGTGACAGCGGCAGGGCAATAGCAATAGCAATGGCTGTGACATATAAGGTACTAAGGATATATGACGCAAATCCGAAATCTCCTTTAAACGGGCGCCAGTTACTCGTTGTAAGTAGAGTCCAAAGGCTCTTCTCCTGCATGATGGGTAACGATTTTACCAGCAATCCACCACCAATCAGGAAAAGGATAAAGATGGAAAATATTGTTGCCAACAACATGTAATGCCGTGCTATTCTATCTTTTAGCAATCTGCCTTTAAGCATTCTAATTCAAGTTTTTGAGTCCTTTATTAATGATCTCTTTGGTTAAGTTGATATATCCGGTCTCATTCACATATTTTTGACCGTCGACAAGAACCCATTTTAAGAAGGCATTGACCAATTTATTCGTTGGCTTACCTTTTGTGACAAAGTAAAGATCCCGGGCCGGAGGAGAGGGGTATTTCCCTTTCGTGATGGCATCGATCAGTTTATCCATTGATCCGTAAAAATCCTCCTCAGGGTCAATTTTTCCGTTTTTATTCAAATCAATCGGAACGACACGAATTCCCGGTATCTGCTTTTTAGTATTAAAATCATAAACGTAGCCAATATTATTGTACCCGATTCCAATCGGATCTTTTTTAACTGCCAGTGCTAATCCCGGATCGCCAAAAACACCGCTTCCCAGAAGATCTTCCTGTTTTTGCCCAAAAAGCTTTGCCCAAACCTCTGCTGCCCCGCAGGCATCTGAACGGGTATATACATGAATCGGAATTTTCGATTTTAGATTGAAGGTTTCCCCCCAGGTTTTGAATTTTCCCGTAATCCAGAGATCGTTTGCTGCTTCCGGTTTAAGACCAACTGCAAGAATATCTTTTAAAAGCGGGTTATTTTCACTCATGACTGCAACCACGGCATCTTTGGTAACTGCAATACCCAGGGCTCCCTTTTTTACTTCCTCCGGATAAATCTCACGCGAAACCATTCCGATATCCACCATATTATTTAAAACATCGGTCATTCCCTTCCCAGCTCCTCCTGCAGATATGTCGATTTTGACGGCAGGATTAATTCTCTTGAACTCCTCGGCCCATTTAACGGCCATCGGGTAAAGCGCAAAAGCCCCTGAAAAAGAGAGCCTTCCCTCAAGTTTGCTTTGTCCAAGGGTCGGGATTGAATTCAAAAAGTTGCAAAACAAAAATGTCATTGCTCCCAAAAGTAGTTTGTTTTTCATCCTATTATATGATAATTTTCTTTAAAACGTGATTTGGTACTGAATACTTCCTATATTATTGGTTTTTGTATTTCCTTCCTTCTGAATTAGGGTAAATGTAGCCTGAATCTTTGACCAGTTATTGAAATGATAGGTTCCGGCAATCACATAATCGGTTGTTCTGTTTTTTAAAACAGCCGTATTGGGATCGTAGGTATCATATTTTAATAACAGTTGAAATTTGGCAGGAATTAAAAAATAGCCTGTCTCGGCATACCATCCGCTGCGGTTTACGGCACCATCTTTCCCGTTAATGTATTCTGACCGGAGAAGTAACCGGCGATTCTCATAATTCAATTCAAGAGCCGTGCGGTTACGGACATGATTTGTCGCTGTCGGGGTGCCGTAGAAACCGGTTCCTGAATAAAAGGATCCACCAATACCCAACAATTTGGTCGGATGTACCACCAAACGTCCCGCAAGGTCCTTATTGTTATTATTATCGGCTACATTAATTCCGGCGCCATTGAACAAACCGATTTGATAATCAAGTAGATAGTGATTGGCGTACTTCAACAGACTTCCACCTACCTGAAACCCGAGATCACGACCATTCTGATTTCCAATAACATCGGTTGATCGGGCGACCAGCGCCTCAACAACCTGTGAACGGTCGGGCATTTCCAGTTTACGGTCAGCAACCTGATTCTCAATTGAAAACGGGATTTTAGCTTCTCCAATGGTAAAATTCAAATAATCCCGAATTTTTATTTCGGCAAAGGCATCCAATATCTTTGGGCTTCCGGCAAAGTCTGTCAGTAACCTGTATGAGAAATAGCGATTCACGTTCCCCTGGAAATCGAGTCTTGCCCGCCGGATATCAAAACCATCAATTTTCCCGGTTTGCTGCTGAAACTGGTATCTCACCTGGGTGTAACCTGTCATCTCAAACGGCCTGGCTGTTGTGGCAAAAAACAATTTTTTATGGGTATCAAGCTCCTGCTGCCTGATGGAAGCCTCGGCCCGCACAGAATCTGCCTGAGCCTGTGTGATCGACTTGTTTTTAATTAATAAGTTTAGCACATCGTTCGTCGTTTGGGCAAAATTACTCATCGACAATGTTATTAAAATAAATCCTAAAATATACCTTTTCATAGAAAATACGATTATTATCCAATAATTTATTAAAAGCTTAAAATAACCGCATTTACTGATCCTTTTGATTATTAATGACATGAGATGATTCAACCTCTCTCATTAAATATTTCATATCTAAACCAATAAAAAGCAATTGTACAAGCGTAGAATTGTTTTTTTATCGTTTACAAAAATGGGGGAGTGGAGTGAGTCGGGCAATACCGTAAATTGAGTATTTAATCTAACCCTTTGTAGGTAGAAGCACCCGGAGAGATTGGGCCACATTTGATATTTTGTGCGGGCAAAATGAGGATGGCAATAAGAGCAACTCCCAACAAGCGGTTGACAGATCTCTGCCGGGATAAAATCGTCGTTTTCAAACCCGGGTCAAGAATAAAAAAATCGGGAAGAGGCATTCAGGTCAGCCGCCAGCCGCAAATCAACATCCTTAAAAATCAAGGCAATTCCATCGCCAATACCGATCTTAAAAAGTAAAAAATCAATGGTCGAGGTTATTAATCAGTGACTTCTCATCAGCCCTTTCCCATTCGGGCTGGATGTTGTAATGGTGAATATCAAAGTGATGCAGTACGGAATCGACTTGTTCAAGAATCAGCTCAAAATGGGAAATGGTAAAGTCCTCCTTGAGATCAAGGTGGGCCTCAAACATCATTTCATGATCATCGAGTTTCCACACATGAACGTGATGGATATTTTTGACCCCTTCTATTTTAACGATCTTACCGGCAATCTCCTCAATACTGATCTGGACAGGGGTAAATTGCATGAAAATCCTTAAGGAGGCATAAAAAATCCTCCAGCTGCTGTAGATCAGATAGATAGATATAGCGATAGTCAATGCCCCATCAACCCAATACCACCCGAAAAAGGTGATGGCAAAACCTCCTGCAAAAACACCTAGTGAAGTTACCATATCGGTAAACAGGTGTAAGTAAGCCGAACGCATATTGATGTCTGTTTTTGCCCCTTTTTTAACAAGCATGGCGCTTAGACCATTAAACAGAATGCCCAGAGCCGCCATGTAAATCACGATATTTCCATCGATGGGCTTAGGGTTCATCAGCCGTTCAATTGCCTCGCGAACTAAAACGGTTGCTACAATCATTAAAGTTGCAGAATTCGTGAAGGCTGCAAAAATTCCGGCCCGCTTATAGCCAAATGTTTGTCTGAGAGTTCGTTTACGTCCCGAAAGCTTTTCTGCAACATAGCTAAAAAGAAGGGCCAGCACGTCGCTGAAGTTATGAGCCGCATCTGAAAGCAGGGCCATACTCCCTGAAAGCAAGCCCCCGATTATCTGAGCAATGGTGATTACAACATTCAGAATGATAGAGATAATCAGGTTTTTGCCGTTTTTCTGATGATGGTGATGATGGTGATGATAATGTTCGTTACTCATATGAGTCATTAAATCTTTAATTTATAAAATATCTTCCCAGTTTTTAGAAGGTTGCATCAGTGTCAAGTTTCCAGGTTTGGGGATTAGAACTGGCTGATAGTAATTGTTTCAGTTCCATGGCGGTGGGGACCCGGCCGTTCAAAACCACCTTCCCATTGATTACCAAGGCAGGTGTTTGCATCACCCGATATCCCATAATCTTAGCGATATCTTCAACTTTCTCAATATCTGCCTCTATTCCCATCTCCCCGACAACCTCACGCGTAAGCTTTTCAAGCGTTTTACATTTGGCGCATCCGGTTCCTAAAACTTTAATATCCATATATTTAAATCTGATATTCGAATTATAGATTCCCGAACGAATATATAAATTTTTCATCAGGATCGGTGTGTTGGTTCAAAAGTAACCCTGAAACCAATATATTTGTATTCATAAACCTAAAAAAATGACCCTGAAACCGATTCGCAATATAATTTTTGATCTGGGCGGTGTTATCCTGAATATTAATCCTCAATTTACCGTTAATGAGTTCCGGGGTCTCGGATGGAACGATTTTTATGTCGAAAATAAACAATCCATTGCCAAAGATCTCTTTTATCAGCTGGAAAAAGGGGCTACATCCCCCGAGGCTTTCCGGGAGGCGGTAAGGGAACAGGTCAAAAGTGATTTGGCGGATACGGCCATCGATCAGGCCTGGAGCGCCATGATCCTGGATATCCCTGCCGACCGGGTGAAGTACCTTGAAGACTTGAAAAAGAACTACCGGATATTCCTGTTAAGTAATACCAATGAGATTCACCGGATAAAATTCCATAAAGATTTCAGGAAAAACTATGGTTATTCGCTGTATGATCTATTCGAGCATAATTTCTATTCGCACGAGATGGGTCTGCGAAAACCGAATCCACAAATTTTTATCCAGGCTTTACTTGAGGCTGGCCTGATTGCGGAGGAAACCCTTTTTATTGATGATATGATCGAAAATACTGAAGCTGCAAAGAGTGCAGGAATGAAGGTATTGCACATTAGACCAGGGACTCTGCTGGAGTGCCTTCCCTTATGCTTGGAGAATAATCCACATCCATAAAGCCAATTAATCTTCAAATACCCGTCTAAAATAGTTCCAGACCGGATCGTTTGGGGTTGGTGCAACGATGGTGATGGGATCACCGGTCACCGGATGGGTAAATTGGATTTTGCGGGCATGGAGGTGGATTCCTCCGTCACTGTTTGATCTTGGAAAGCCATATTTCAGGTCCCCCTTGATATGCAGTCCGATAGCAGCGAGTTGTGCCCTGATTTGATGGTGGCGGCCGGTATGCAATTCGATCTCCAGTAAATGGAATTTATCTGACGAACCAAGGAAATTGTAGGTCAGGCTTGCCAGTTTGGAATCCTTCCGTTCATTCAGGTACGCAAATGACTTATTTTGCTTCGTATCACGAACCATCCAGTGGTCCAGCCTTCGGGTAGAAGGGTCAGGTTTTTTGTCAACTACAGCCCAATAGGTTTTATGGATTGACCGCTCTTCTTTAAATAGCTCATTTAACCGGGTAAGTGCTTTTGAAGTTCTGGCAAACAGGACCGCCCCGCTGGTGGGTCTGTCGAGGCGATGGGTTACCCCCAGGAAAACATTGCCTGGCTTGCTATATCGCTCTTTAAGATATTCTTTTACTTCATCCCCTAATGTCCTGTCGCCGGTTTTATCTCCCTGAACGATATCCCCACACCGCTTATTGATGGCTATGATGTGGTTATCTTCAAAAAGAACAGCTAATTGGGTCATTAATATCAATTTAAGAACAGGTTAATGCACCTTGTTTCAAATAATTTCCCGGTACCAACTTTCAGGTTCTTCGGATTAATCGTACTGCTCCTTTTCATTGGGGAAGTCGCGTGATTTTACATCTGCGACATAATTCCCAACAGCGGTTTTGATCTCAGAGGCCAGGTTAAGGTAACGGCGTAAAAACCGTGGGGAGAATTCCTGGGTCATCCCCAGCATATCGTGAATCACCAGTACCTGACCGTCTACACCTCCCCCGGCACCAATTCCGATGACCGGAATTTTTAGCTCTTCTGCGACCTGCTGGCCGAGCTTTGCCGGAATTTTCTCCAGTACAATTGCAAAACAACCTGCTTGTTCCAGATAATGGGCATCTTCAATGAGCTTTTTGGCCTCCAGTTCTTCCTTGGCTCTGACAATATAGGTTCCGTATTTGTGAATCGACTGAGGCATGAGTCCCAGATGCCCCATAACGGGAATTCCCGCCATAACAATCCGCTCAACCGATTCCATAATCTCCTTACCGCCTTCTAGTTTTACGGCATCGGCATGGGTAATCTTCATGATCCGGATAGCCGAGTTTAATGCCTCAAGCGAATTTCCCTGGTAAGTCCCGAAGGGCATATCCACTACAACCAGAGCCCGGGTAACCCCTTTGACCACCGATTTTCCGTGGTAGATCATCTGTTCCAGAGTAATAGGCAGCGTGGTTTCATTTCCCGCCATGACATTCGATGCCGAATCGCCAACGAGGATTACATCAATTCCGGCTTGGTCAACCAGTTTGGCCATGCTGTAATCGTAAGCTGTAAGCATCGAAATCTTTTCTCCGTGCAGTTTCATCTCTGCAAGGACGTGGGTAGTCACCCTTTTGACCTCTTTGTGTACCGACATA
Organism: uncultured Bacteroidia bacterium; assembly: GCA_903923905.1. Lineage (GTDB taxonomy): Bacteria > Bacteroidota > Bacteroidia > Bacteroidales > Prolixibacteraceae > JAAFHB01. The sequence continues at coordinate 8,011 of CAIXZH010000036.1, read as the reverse complement.
TCTTTAGTCTTAACAATGAAAAATTCACGTCAAAAGTAGAAAAAACAGCGAATCTCCGGAATGAAAATAGTGTTTATTTCGTTCCGGAGATAGATTTCTTAGTTTGTGATGATTAAACTCTGAGGAAGATCTTCTTCTGATACAGGTAGTAAAGAACCAGCCATTCAAGGATAATTGCACCAAGAATTACCGCAACGGCATCGCGTGGTTCGACTCCCTGAGGAACCAGCCAACCGGTAAAATATTTTGAAGCCTGATCGAAATTGATGATTGAATGACCAATGTAGATGGTAATCGAGTTCATTCCTATGACTTTGAAGAACAGTACGATATACGAGGGAATTCCCTTGGTCCAGGCCTTAATGTCAATCCAGAAATAGAACAGTGAAAGGAGGATGGCGCTGATTCCTGCTGCAAGCATATTAAAAGGAACAGTCCATGCTTTCTTGATAATTGGATAGACCGGTGAAAGAGCCAGGGCAACAATCACAAGAACAGCCCCGCCAATGGCAATTTTTAAAGCCTTGCGTTTTGAAGCCGGCTCACCGTCGCGCAGAACAGATCCTGCCAGACCTCCCATCAGGGTAACTGTAATCGCTGAAATAATGCACAATACCCCTTCAGGATCTGATGTATCACTGTATAACCTGCCAGGGAGGAACATTTGATCCAGCCAGGCATTTATCCCAGCTCCTTCAGTAAGAGTACCCGCAGGGTGCCCGGGAACCGGAACTGCAAGCTGCAATATGGCAATTCCTGCCATGATCCCAATTAGCCAGGCAACGCGTGAATTAATAGATTTTGTGTATAAAAAGATTGTGGCAGCAAAGAAATATCCAAGACCAATCTGTCCCAGAACACTGGCAATCCGCTGATCGGCCCAGCCTGTAAATTCATTTCTAAATAAACCATTATAGATTACCCCAAAGACGACCAATAGAATTCCGCGTCTTAAGATTTTGTAAAACAATGACTTCCTGCCAACTCCTTGTTCCACCTTAGCCGTTACGGCATAAGGAATAGCCACCCCTGAAATGAACATAAACATGGGAAATATAAGATCTTCAAAATGAAATCCAGCCCATGCTGCATGCTGCATTTGTCCGGAAATAACATTCATCCAGCCCCAGTTGGTTGATCTGGCTAATGCCTCAATCAAGCTTCCTCCCCCGATAATCCACAACATGTCAAATCCACGCAATACATCCAGCGATTGCAGCCGCTCTGATTGCTTCACCTCACTCTTTTTTGTCTTCATTGAATCTTATTTTGGGATTAATATTGTTTGCTCAAAGTTATATATTTTGGATTATTGTGCAAGTCATATCTTTTTTTCATTTCATAATTTATCGAGTGCTATAACGTTTTAGAGACGGGTTTTAAACCCGTCTCATCAAGCCCGCCTCTACGAATCCGTCTTGACCAACCCGTTTGTACTGTCGTTTTGTCATAAACTAATGACAACCGAAAATTGATAATGCCCCATTATTATGCCAATATTACCAAATATAGCTTATTATAAATCTTGGCACAACGATTGGTGTGGTAAGAATATTCGGAATAAATTATTGAATCAACAGTTTAAAAAATAACTATAGAAAATGGGAAAAATTATTGGAATTGACTTAGGAACAACCAACTCCTGTGTTGCCGTAATGGAAGGCAACGAACCGGTGGTCATCCCCAACAGCGAAGGCAAACGTACAACCCCATCCGTTGTCGCATTTGTTGAAAACAGCGAACGCAAAGTTGGTGATCCTGCAAAACGTCAGGCGATTACTAATCCTGCTAAGACGATTTCCTCGATCAAACGGTTTATGGGCGAACCTTATACTAATCTATCGAAAGAAATTAAACGGGTACCTTTCTCCGTTATCCAGGGAGATCATGATACTCCAAGAGTAAAGATTGACGACCGCTTTTATTCTCCACAGGAAATTTCGGCCATGGTTCTTCAGAAAATGAAGAAAACTGCCGAGGATTATCTTGGTCAGGAAGTCACTGAAGCGGTCATTACCGTTCCTGCTTACTTTAACGATTCACAGCGTCAGGCAACCAAGGAAGCCGGTGAAATTGCAGGATTAAAGGTTCGACGTATCATTAATGAACCAACAGCAGCTTCATTGGCTTATGGTCTTGACAAGATGCATAAGGATATGAAGATTGCCGTTTTTGACCTTGGCGGGGGAACCTTCGATATCTCAATTTTGGAATTGGGTGATGGTGTATTCGAGGTTAAATCTACCGATGGCGATACCCATCTTGGCGGCGATGATTTTGATCAGGCTATCGTAGATTGGTTAACCGATGAATTTAAAAAGGACGAAGGTGTTGATCTTCACAAGGATGCAATGGCTTTGCAACGTCTCAAAGAGGCTGCTGAAAAAGCAAAAATCGAACTTTCAAGCTCGACCCAGACAGAAATAAATCTGCCATATATTATGCCTGTCAATGGGGTGCCAAAACATCTTGTAAAGACACTTACCCGTGCAAAATTCGAACAATTGTGCGACAAGCTGATCAATGCAACAATGGAACCATGCCGTAAAGCATTACAAAATGCAGGTATGACGATTAAAGATATTGACGAAGTTATTCTAGTGGGAGGTTCTACCCGTATACCGGCCATCCAGGAGAAGGTTCAGAGCCTTTTCGGAAGAGTTCCTTCAAAAGGGGTGAATCCAGACGAGGTTGTTGCTGTTGGTGCAGCCATTCAGGGAGGGGTTCTTTCTGGGGAGGTAACGGACGTTTTATTACTCGATGTTACGCCACTTTCACTCGGTATCGAAACTATGGGTGGTGTGATGACCAAACTGATCGAGGCTAATACCACGATTCCCACAAAAAAAGCCGAAACCTTTACTACCGCTGCTGATAGTCAGCCGTCGGTTGAGATTCACGTATTACAAGGCGAAAGACCAATGGCTTCTGGAAATAAGACAATTGGCCGTTTCCATCTTGACGGACTTCCACCTGCACCACGTGGAGTACCTCAGATTGAAGTCGCTTTTGATATTGATGCCAATGGGATTCTGCATGTTACGGCAAAAGATAAGGCAACCAATAAGGAACAGTCTATAAGGATTGAAGCCACAACCGGACTGACAGACGAAGAGATCAGAAGGATGAGAGATGAAGCGGCTGCAAATGCAGAATCAGATAAACTGGCGAAAGAAAAAGTTGAAAAACTGAATCATGCCGATACACTGATATTCCAGACTGAAAAGCAACTTAAAGAGTTTGGAGACAAACTTCCTGCAGATAAAAAGGGGCCAATCGAGGCTGCTTTGGAGAAATTGAAAGAGGCGCATAAAGTTCAGGATTTAGCTGGTATTGATGCAGCAACTACTGAATTGAATGCAGTATTTCAGGCAGCGTCACAGGAGATGTACAATGCCGCAAGTGCTCAAGGTTCGGGCCCACAGGCTGGTCCTCAAAGTAATCCGGGAGCATCACAGCAAGGCCCCAAAAGCGACGGTGAAGTGACTGACGTTGATTTCGAAGAAGTCAAATAAGATATAGTGAAAATGAGAGATTGAGAAAAAGAGAGAATTTCATGCCGGGCCCGTTTCTTAACTGAAGCGGGCCTCTCTTTTTATCGCTTTACTGAGTTAAATGCCCTAAATCCAATTAATTTATCGTACCTTGACGATAATCCATGATGATAGACAAAAACCTGATAGTCATTCTCGCTCTCAACATGGCTCCCTTCGAACACTGTTTCATCAATCCTGTTTTCTCCGTTTTGAATATAGACATATTGGTAATCGTAAAAACCTTGTTTTAACGTCAGGGAAACTTCATACCGTTTCAATTCATAATTCCAGGTCATTTTATTGGCAGGTTCGCATTTCCAGTCCGACAAATCACCAAAAACATAAACATTACCTCCACCCAAAGGTTCAGCCATTTCAAGTGAAAAACGGACCTGAATATAATCAGCCTCAAGATCTGCATCATTGGCATTATCATTCTTAATCAGATAACGTCCGTTCAGATCACTTTCCGTCAGGTAATCACCTAACCGCCGAATCTGATCGGTTCGCAGAATTACCTGATAAGAGGGATCTTTATACTCAATTTGGGCTACTCCCAACCCATTTGCCCGAAGACTCTTTGTATCGAAATTTCGGAATTCATTCCCCCCCGGGAAAATGCACTCATGATTGAACCCATAGGTAAGCTGATTATCCCTGAGTGTCGAGGGCTTGAGATTCATCAAACAGTTGTCGGTTCTTGCATTTTGCATTAATACGGCCTTGAGTTCGGTACGGGAATCTTGTATATTCAATTTGGAATAATCTACTGTAAATTCAATCTCCTGATCGCGCCCTTTGTAACCTTCAAAGGATGACTTTTTTACTTCTCCCCGGATCTCGGTTGCCGGTTCTAAAACATAAAAACGACGCGTGAGAACGGGTGTATTCCTGTTCTCAGTGTCAAAAACAGATAGCAAATAATTGCCTGATACTAAAAGTCGAACCTGGTCATTGGGGAGCTTTATCTGGTAGTTCGTATACCTGACCGTGGTATTGGCCGATGATGCATAATCATTTAAAGGATTTTCCACAAACCCTTCCATGTACTCCGAGGGTCCGATCCGGGATGGATACCATTCCGCATCACAATGAGTAATTGTGTAGTTAAAGCTTGTAACTCCATCAGATATTTCATCAAATTTAAGGATAAGCCGCTGGTCTGTCCCCAGCTCAAGAACCGGCAATGAAAACTCCCAACCCTCCCGAAAAAACTGAACGGTCCGGATGTTCATCCGAAAGACCCCATTTACCAATGGCTTATCTCCATTTTCCCCAAAAGACTTATTGGTTAACCCAGGAAGGACCAAAAGCAGTAACACAATAAACTTTAGAAGGAGATTATTAAAACTAACCTGCTTATTCATAATAGATTAATTTTAATCTTTGGGTGTGATTCTTTGGGTTTCGTTGAAGTACCAACTGATAACCAGTCCCACAACCTGATTATAATTTTTCACCCCTTCTTCGATGTGATTCGTTTTGAGGTAGGCATTATTTGCTGCAGTCTGTACCTGATCAAGCATTTTATTTTGCAATCCCTGCCAGTGTCTGCGCTGAAATCTTAAATCAAAAATCACCGGCTTCTCTATCTTTCGGATATACTCCCTGACATCCTTGAGATTTGCCGCATCGGACAGAAAATAAACAAGCAGATTCACATAACCAGAATACTGAAGACGCTGGTCATTTGAGGTGGTGCAAACGATAAAGGCAGCCAGATTGGCCTCCGCTTCGTTGGTAATTCCAAACTGATGAGCCTTTTCATGTGCCAGAACATAAGGATACTCCATTGGAAGCAGATAATAATTCAGATGGATCTCATTAAAAAATGGTCCGAAATAGCCACTGACACCAGACTTGGCAAAGAATGAACTAAACAACATGGTTTTTGGCAGACGGGATCCATTGGGATAATTAATGCCTAATTGGATGCTATTCTTGCGGTATGAATCCTCGACCAACTGGTCAATAGCAGTATAATCTGCGGGTGAGACCGGAGTGTAGCTTGAATTGGTATGAACGATCATTGAATCAAGAATGGAACGGAAAACAGCTTCGTCGGTTTTCGGTTTTTCCCAACCGATCCGGGTTTCAAGCTTTGGTCTGAAATAATTGAACCCCCAGACCAGATAGAAAAAAGCGTAAAGCAAAGCTATCGACTGAGTGAAACGCAACAACAGCCAACTCCATTTTACCCGACGAAAAATAGCTAAAAATATTCCGGCAATTATCAGAAGCAGTATGAATATCCAAAAAGTATCCCATAAAGAAAATGAGACCACACTACTTATTTTAGAGAATAAATGTGCAATCGACGGATAGACCCCTTTGGAATAATAATGTTCTACCAGTGGTGAGTTTCGTGCCGCAAATCCAACACTTAGAAATGCCAGAACTGCAATGAGAAAGGGTGCTGAAATCAAAGCAATCCTGAGCTTTCCCATCCCTGATATTTTTGCAATGATCTTCTCTGGATATATAGATTTCATTATTAATGTGTTATAATGCCAATGGAAGAGTGTGTTTCAATCGATCAGTGTTCATCTCCTGCTGAAATCATTCCCTAAAAAACAATTAACGGATAGCCTGAAAGGGAGAAATATTAAAGAAACAATTAAAATATTTGCCTGCAAAACTACAAAATGATTATCAATGTTTAACTTTGGGGATGATGAATGAGCAACTAAAATTATCTGAATTAAACGGGCTGGTCAAAAAAGCTATTGGGGAGGCTTTCACAACACCAGTTTGGGTAATCTGTGAAATCTCTGAACTCAAAATAAACCGTAATGGTCATTGTTACATGGTGCTCATCGAAAAAGAGGAAAACGGTGATGCCATTTTGGCTCAGGCTAAAGCAACTATTTGGTCTTACACGTTCAGAATGCTTCAGCCTTATTTTGAATCGACTACCGGACAACAATTAACCGAAGGACTTAAAGTATTAGTAAGCGTATCGGTTGAATTTCATGAATTATATGGATTTAGCCTGAATATTCGGGATATTGACCCAACCTATACTATAGGAGATATGGCGCGTCGTCGACGCGAAATAATTGCCCGTCTGAAATCTGAAGGTGTAGCTGATATGAATAAGGAACTTGCCCTTCCGCTTGTACCTCAGCGGATTGCTATTATCTCGTCACCTACGGCTGCAGGTTATCAGGATTTCATCGATCAACTTACCAATAATCCGGCAAAGTACCATTTTCACCTGAAACTATTTCCGGCAATCATGCAGGGTAATCAGGCAGAATCATCTATCATCGGAGCTCTTGAGCAGATTTATCGCTACGAAAGTTTCTTTGATGCTGTGGTAATCATCCGTGGAGGAGGCTCGCAAGTTGACCTTAGTTGTTTCGACAATTATAACCTTGCCTATTTTGTTACACAGTTTCCCCTCCCGGTAATAACAGGGATTGGTCATGAAAAGGACGATTCGATTGTCGATCTGGTAGCCCACACACGCCTTAAAACACCAACTGCTGTAGCCGAGTTTCTGATTAGCGGAATTGCCCTGTTTGACCAGCATCTAGATGATTTAAAGAACCGTTTTGCCGAAAATATTGATGACCTGCTGACTTCAGCAAAAACTATGGTCGAACAATATGCCCGTTCAATTATACCCATTGTGAATGATAAAATCGTAAAAGTAAATAGTCGGCTGAATCAAACAATTTGGAAATTTGATAACTACGTTAAGGTATTTATTAAAAACCAAAACTATCAGTTATCACGGACCGAGGGATCCTTAAGGCATGAATTTAAGAATTTTCACCAGTTGCAATTACATAGACTGGAGCGAACCACGAGAGTACTTTCCGTTTCCTCACAGCGAATCAGCCTTATTAATAATGACTTACTAATGCGTAAAATCCAGCTGACGGAAAAGTTAGTCCGAAATATATTATCCGACAACTTGCTCTATCTTGAACTTGCCCAGCAACAAGCACAGTTAACCGATCCATTTAAGATATTGGCAAGAGGATATTCTATCACTACCTATAATGGTCGGGCACTAAAAGATACGGATAGGATTATTGCCAATGCCCTTATCGAAACAAAACTACATAAAGGAAACATAATAAGTGAAGTAAAAACAATAATAAAGGAAGCACTAAAATGAATACAGGCAAAAAAAACGTATCCTATAAAGATGCAATTACGGAGATCGAAGAGATTATTAAACAATTGGAAAATAATGAATTAGACGTAGATGAGCTTTCAGAAAAGGTTAAGAGAGTTTCTCAACTAGTCACCCTTTGTAAGGAAAAACTCCATCATACGGAACAGGAAATAGATAAAATCCTTAAAGAAATGGATACTAATTATAATTAGAGTCTGTCTTTAGTCTTTAAAATATATGATTATCAGCTATATATATTTGATTTTTCAAAAACTTCTTTTTATCTTGTTCACGAATTAAAGATAGCTGTTACCATGAATTTATACAATGATTTGGTGTTAAAATT
>CAIXZH010000035.1 GCA_903923905.1 uncultured Bacteroidia bacterium | reverse complement strand
CTCAAAATGGCTACTCCTTGGAGAAGGGACCATTCAGGAAAATGGTCTGATTAATCGAACAAATACTCCACATCAGGAATATAATAATTGTAACTCAAAAAAAATCCAGATCGAATTATTGATCGAAAACATAAAAAACGCTCATTGGATATGTTCTCGTCCTAAAAAAAAATATTAACGATTTACAGACTAAAGAAAAGTAATAAAATTGAACTTATTTGCCTTAATCCTGTTTACTCAATATTAATATTCTGAAATTAAAAAGTGTATAAATCGAAAGATTTACGCGCTCAATTTAGTCAGGTATATTCCCCTTTAATGAGTGTAAATATGAGTGTATATTATATAACAATCATGTTATTAGCTATATGCATGTTGCAATATAACCCTGACAGGGTTCCAAACCTTGTCAGGGCTCAGTTATTATCCGGAATCACCATCTTCACAGTAAACTTGTTATCCCCAAGTTCCGCGGTTAACAGTCTGGAACTTCCATAGATAATCCGTAGCCGTTCATTAATATTGGTCAGTCCCACCCCTTCGCCTTTACGGGGAACCGATTCAGGATCAAAATCATTGATCACCTCAATTTCCATACAGTCTTCCATCTTCCTGGCTTTCAGGAGAATTTCAACCGGTGTTGATGATTCATATACCCCATATTTAATCGCATTCTCGAAGATTGGCTGGAGAATTAAATTAGGGATCAAATGGGTATTACACCCGTCACCAATATCGAAATGATAACCCAGCCTATCGCCGAACCTGATTTTTTCAATCTGCAAATAGAGCCCTATATTTCTTAATTCAACTTCAAGTGTAACCAGATCATCCTGATGGTTGCGGAGCGAATAACGCATGAAATCGGATAAGGCAATCACCATGTGATGAGCTTTACCGGAATCGGTAAGTGTAAGTGATGCAATAGAATTCAGGCTGTTAAACAAAAAATGGGGATTTATCTGCGATTTCAGGGCATCGAGCTGAGCCTGCCGGATCTGATGCTGCCATTCAGCCTCCTTCAACTGCTTTTCGCGGTTATGCTGGCTATACACATAAATATAATAGATACTCACGATAAGCGCATAACATAACAATCCACCAATTATGCGCACGGTCAGCTGGCTGTTCAGATACTCGCCATATGCCAGGTGGTTGATCATCGTCTTTACCAGGATGCCGGAAGCGATCATCCACATAGCCGTAAAAACCAGGGAAGCCGCAACGTGGCTTGCAAGCATCTGAACCGGAGCACTTTTTTCAGGGTCATTGTACCTGACCACATACCAGACGGCGATACCCAGAATTCCAAGTACTCCGCCAAATATCAGGCCATCGACAAAAGACACAGAAACAGGTAAAATATGGTAATAGCTATTATAAATAGCCTGTGACAGTCCAATTGTTACCGGGAACAGCCAGTAAATCAGGATCGAAATTTTGTTTTTTGTTACGGGATGCTCCACGAGTTTAATAATAAAACATGAAAACGTAAGAATAGGGGCCACAAATGGCACTGAGATGCACTAAGTTTTAATTGCTTATATGAATCTGAATACCATCTTTTTGTGAACCTTCGGGTCTTGGTGCCTTAGTGGCAAAAAGCAAACAAGGCGATCAGGAACGAGGCCACAAAGACACGAAGGCACTAAGATAAACGAAAGGACTAAAATACTATTGCCTTTTCTATTGAATCTTCACCTTAATCATTATGGCATCGAGTTCAGTTCGCCACCGCCAAAGATACAGGAACCTTTGATTATCACTATTTTCCCGGTTCCGGTCCTTGAAATAACAGAATAGCCGCGCTTATCTTCAAAACCTCCGAATATCGAAACAACTTCAATTTTAACATTCCAATCCTCCGGAACGATAATTTTGGTCCCTCCGAAGATGGTGGCCACATCAATCGTACACCCCTCAACAGGTTTGGCATAACGGAGGTTAATGGTCGATCCGCCAAAGATCGCGGTGATTTTACCCCCCTGAAAGTTATCGGTCACTACAGAGATGTTTCTTCCACTGAAAATTGAGGTCTCGTCAATAAAATCGGTTGATTGACGGGTGTTGTCCATTCCGCCAAAAGGGTTTATTCGGGGATGACGTTTCCTTTGAAGAAGAAATGAAACACCAACCAAAACAATAATTACAGGCCAGAAATTTTCCCTCATATTTTCGGGGATATCAATCAGGAAGAAGGTGCCGATTGAGATTAAAATAATTGCCGGAGTATAGGCCCTTCTGGCCAGATTGAACAAACCGATAACGATAAGTAACATTTGCCAGCTGATCAGGTATCTCGAAAATTCATAATCAAGCCACCCGAAATTACGGGCGATCAAAATTGCACCAATTCCGACAAATATGAAACCGAGCAATAACCTCGAATCACCATGCCGGTCTTTTTTCCGGTAAACGGGTGCCTCATTTTTTTCGGTGGGGTCTTCATACTTAAACATAGTGTCTATTTTTTAAGGTTTCAACAATAAAGAATTTTAAACTCACTCAAAAATAACCGGACAGCTACCCGAAAACCACCCGAAATCGGCCAATGGAGGGAATGAATCGGTAAACCTCTTTTTTAGACGAAATAACGATATGAATTGACACAGTAACCTGATATGAAAGTGCGAATTATAGATGTTGGTCTTTGGCTTCCGGCGAAATGTATTTTATCCTTAACCCTGTTCTGAAAATTAACTTCAGTACCGGTAAGGTAAGCCAGATGCTAGTTGCCATCTGCTATGACAACAAAAGTCACATTCCCCAAATGAATTAAATCCCAGCTTAATGGTATTATCATCCTCTTCCCGAAGCGAAAATCATTGATCGCAATTCGCTGTTGAGTTTCTCCTGTTCAATTAATTCCTCGAGTTTTAGATGCATCCGGTACCGCCAGTAGTGTTGAGCTATCGCAGGAATATTGATCCTTTCTCCTTCGGTGTTGTCCCACCTTAGCTTTCCATCCATAGCCAGAAGATCCTGAATCGGGAATATGGCCCACATAGCCGGGGAATAAAGGTGCATGTTCAAAATATCGCGGGCGACCCAGGGTTCCATGTAATAGGGAAAATCTCCCCTTTGACCCATCACATTTCTGAAAAAACGCTCACTATGTATCCGGTCCTCTTCCCACCACCCTCTGAGGGTCGACATATCGTGGGTAGAGGTAGAACAAACGGACAAATAAGGGGCATCGGCAGGATGGGCAAATTCGACATTAGGATCTTTGGGCATCCGTTGTATTTCGAGACTTAAAATGCCTAATTCACGCATAACTCCCGGAACGCAATCCGGAACCATCCCCAGATCTTCCCCACAAATAAGCATATCGGTCGATTTCATGAGTGCCGGCAAGATCCATTCGGCTTGCTTTTTCCAGAATTCTTCATGCCTGTGGTAAAAAAATTCGATATAGAGTTCATCCAAAGCCCACCGTGTTTCGGCTCTAAGGTTTAGGTATGAATTGGTATTATGAAAGGCGACCCTTGGATGAAATAAGTTGGGGTGATACGGATCGCGCAAAAACAGCACTTCAGCAATCAGCGAGCAAAGACCGTCACGAATCCGGGTCTCTTTTCCGGTGAGATTATCCCCCTTTTTGATGGTTTCAAAGTAATCCCAAACTTTACGCTGAGTATTAAATTCAGATTTCAAATTATATTTACCCGGCTCATATTCCAGGAGATAATCCATCCTGACCTCATTGGTCTCCTCCCCAAACAATTCCCAAAGAAAATAGTCCCGGATGTAAGGTTTTGTAAACCGCTCTTCGTTAAATATAATTCCGCTGTCGATGATCTCGTCACGGCTAAATGGCAAAGCGGGTCTGAAATGGCCCATAATTCCCTGTATTTGGGTAAGGGGAATTTCCCATATACGGAAAAATCCGAGGATATGATCGATCCGGGTAGCGTCGAAATATCGGGACATCTGTTTGAGTCGCTGATCCCACCAGGCAAAATTATCTTCGGCCATTTTCCCCCAGTTATAGGTTGGGAAACCCCAGTTTTGACCCAGGTCAGCAAATTCGTCCGGTGGTGCCCCTGCCTGCTGATCGAGATTGAATAATCCGGGATGGGTCCAGGCCTCAACGCTGTCGGGACTGATCCCGATAGGAATATCCCCTTTGAGTACCACTCCGTTTTGCCGTGCATACTCTGCCGAATCAAGCAACTGTTTATGGGCATGGTACTGGATGAAATAATGGACTGCAATATCCGAATACCATGCCTGGTCACTGGCACATAATTGGATAATTTCCTCCTTGTTATAGGTGGCATATCCGGCCCAGTTTCTGAAATTGGCCGTTTTGTTTTTATCCCGCAGGTAACAGAACGCTGCATAAGGGACCAACCATTCCTTATTGGAGTCAAAAAATTCGAGGAAGTGAGCATCAATCAGGAAAAGCTCTTTTTGCTGATCAAAAATAAGCTTGTAAAATTTGGACTTCACTTTATGAATTTCCTCATAGCGAACCGTTTCGAGCGCATTGAAACCAGAAAGGGCCTGCACAAATCCAATCATCAGATTCTCGTCATCGAGGACCCCTATTTTATTAATATTCAGATATACAGGATGAAGGGCGATCGAGGAGATTGATTTATAGGGATACGTATCAATCCAGGTGTGTGTGGCAACAGTTTCGTTCAAAGGGAGTAGCTGAACCAGTTTTAAACCCGTCAGTTTTGCCCAGTCTACCAATTTTTTAATATCCGGAAATTCACCTATCCCTCCGCTCTTTTCAGTCCGTAAGGAGAAGACCGGAACTGCAACTCCGGCGCCTCTCCAATGGGTTGCCGGGAAGCGAAAGTTTCCATCGGTATGAATCTTCAGGCTTTTAGGTTCTTTGCAAACAAAATCCCTGATCATGCGGTTACTCCCCTGCTCCCAGATTACAATTTGCTTCTTTGACAGGTTATATACGACATATTTAAATTGAAGGGGAAACCTCAGTTTTTCGGCATCGATATCGACGCTCCAAACGGGGAATTCAGTATCCTGCATAAGCAAAGTATCCTGCTCCATCCAGTTCCCCAGTAACGGCTGATCTCCCAGAATACCGATAACACAATCGGGACTTACTCTGGGAACATGAATCTGAATTCGCAATGTACGCGCAAATTCAGAACCTGTGACTCTCTTTTCCTGACCAATTTTGCGTGAAAGCAATACTTTAGTAAATGCAGATGAGGCTAAAGCAATATCAGATTCATGGGCAGCTCTCCAAAAATCGCGGCATCTTACCTCGTCCGGAATACTATCGCCGGTATCGAGAAGCCTGTTCTTACCCCCTTCCCAAATGAAATTTCCGGAGTCGTCCTTAAGCAGGTATTTGTATTCGAGCTTCGTACCAGTATTAAACTGGCACTCTGTCTCCCATTCTCCGAATACATGAGTTGTCATAGGTAAGGCACGCAAAGGATCCCATTCTCCAAACTCAGGTGATGATCCGGCAACATAAAGAACCTGCCCCCAAAGGGTACGGTAGTCGATTTTAAATGTTAGTTTCATTTTTTCTCTCCTTTCTTAAGTCCCGCACGGGACATTTATTAGGTAACAAGCAGCCCGATGATGATATGTAATGGCTAAATATAACTTTCGACCTTCCAAAGGGATCTGAATTCACAGTTTTCATTTGGCTCCAAGGCCAGGTCATTAAACCCATAAAACTCCGTAAATACCTCACAACTAGTTCATAAATAAGGAACAATCTCTCAAATAAGCTCAGCCGACGGCTAGTTACCAATTGCCTGCATCTATTTATGAACCTTCAGAATAACCGAAAACCAAATGTTATTGAGCACAAAGTTCTTTTCCCAAAGATAAACCTTTATGCCCGATTGCACGTTGTAATATTATCGAATTTATTTTGTATAAAAAATGGTTAAAACACATGATTTCATATCGGCCCATATTCCTCTCCTCATACGCAAATTAGCGATTCCTGCAAGTGTTGGGTTTATCTTTAATACATTGTTCAATGTGGTGGACACCTATTATGGCGGCAAGATCTCGACTGCAGCCCTGGCAGCCATGGGGCTGACCTTCCCTGTTTTCTTTATCATTCTGGCTATGGGAATGGGAATGGGAACCGGAACCACCGCTCTAATTTCACAATCACTTGGCGGAGGAAGAAACGAAGAAGCCGATAAAATCGGATATCAGGCTGTTACGTTTTCAGTGATTAACTCCATACTATTGATGATCACTGGTTTGGCAACTGCTCCATATCTGTTCAGGATTCTGGGAGCAACCGATAATTATCTGGATATTTCGGTAAAATACATGGATACAATACTTTATGGGACAGTCTTTTTCCTGATCAACAGTATCCTCAACTCCCTGCTCACTGCCCGTGGAGACACCCGGACCTATCGGAATTATCTGATTGTCGGATTTTTCCTCAATCTTATTCTCGATCCCTGGTTTATTTACGGGGGATTGGGATTTCCCGCGCTCGGAATCCGGGGAATTGGCTACTCGACCGTCCTGATTCAGTTTTTTGGAACCATCTATATGATTGCCATTACCCGTAAGCTAAATGTCTTTCATCAAGCACATTTCAAGGATTTCATTCCCAGCCGTAAATACTTTTCTGCCTTATTTGGCCAGGGTTTTCCGGCAAGTCTGAACATGCTTACTGTAGCCATCGGGATATTTGTGATTACCTGGTTTGCAAGTCAATTTGGAAAGGAGGCTGTCGCTGCTTATGGCATTGCCACCCGAATTGAACAGATAGCCCTCCTCCCCACGATTGGACTTAATATTGCCGCGCTCACACTGGCCGCACAAAATATGGGGGCTAACCGTCCGGAAAGAGTCTATGAATCGTGGAAGCTGAATTTACAGTATGGATTGGTGATTATTTCTTTCGGAACGCTCGCTGTATTAATATTTGCCCGTCAGTTAATGCAGGGCTTTACATCCGATGTTCACGTGATTGAGATTGGCATTGAATATCTTCATATTGCGGCACTCTTTTTCTTTGCTTACATACTCCTCAACATGTCAGTTTCTACCTTGCAGGGAATGAAGAAACCAATGTATGCCATTTTTGTCGGAGTCTACCGGCAGATTCTGATGCCTCTTCCCCTCTTTTTATTGCTGGCAATTATCCTGCATTGGGGAACAACGGGGATTTGGTGGGGTATTTTTCTGGTCAACTGGAGTGCTGGCATCTTCACCTTCTTTTACACCCGAAAGCAAATCAGGAAGGTATTGCTTCCGCTTTAAAATGATCGTTAAAAAGTAACCTGGTGACTGTTCAAATCGTGAAAAGTCACCCGGTCACTGCTGAAAAATTACCAAATACTGAAATTAACCATCCAGCATTATCCATTATTTTCTAACCCCGTCCTTCAGTGAAACAATCCGATTAAAAACCAGATGTTCAGTGGTTGAATCTGAATCGACATTAAAATAGCCTAATCGTTCAAACTGAAAACTATCCAGGGGTTTTGCATTTTTAACAAACGGTTCGATATAGCAAACAGTTAAAATCTTCAAAGAATCAGGGTTAAGAAATTCGAGAAGGTCCTTATCTTTATGACCGGCAGGATCGGGATCAGTAAATAAACGGTCATATAGCCGAACTTCAGCTTTAACTGACTGATTAACAGCAACCCAGTGCAGGGTTGCTTTAACTTTTCGTCCGTCAGCGGCATTGCCCCCTTTAGTTTCAGGATCGTAAGTGCAATGAAGTTCTGTTATTTCACCCTGATCATTCTTAACGATATCGGTACACCTGATAAAATAGGAATAACGTAACCGGACTTCACGACCCACAGAAAGCCTGTAAAATTTATTGGTTGGGTTTTCCATGAAGTCTTCCCGTTCGATATAGATTTCACGCGAAAAAGGGACCTTGCGTTTTCCCATACTTTCGTCTTCCGGATTATTGATCGCATCGAGTTGCTCTACAACACCTTCAGGATAATTGGTAATCACAATTTTAAGCGGATCAATAACCCCCATTACCCTTTGAGCTCTCTTATTCAGATCTTCACGGATACAATATTCGAGAACAGCCACATCGGTGACGCCATCTACTTTGGTAATACCGACCATGTCAGAAAAGGCACGCATTGATTCGGGGGTATATCCACGTCTGCGCAAACCGCAAATGGTCGGCATCCTTGGATCATCCCAACCGTTGACATAATTCTCCTTAACCAATTGCAGTAATCGCCTTTTGGACATAACGGTATAACTAATATTGAGTCTGGAAAACTCAATCTGCCGTGGACGATAGTCACTTTCCTGCAGTTGATCGACAAACCAGTCGTATAACGGACGATGCACTTCAAATTCAAGGGTACAAATCGAATGGGTAATCCCTTCCCAATAGTCGCACTGACCATGGGCATAATCATACATCGGATAAATGCACCATTTATCTCCCGTACGGTGATGAGGTTGTTTTAAAATTCTGTACATCAAAGGGTCACGCATGTGCATATTTGGAGAAGACATATCAATTTTCGCCCTCAGCACACAATCGCCTTCATTATAAAATCCCTCTTTCATCTTTGCAAAAAGGTCAAGATTCTCGGCAGGCGGCGTATTTCGGTAAGGGCTATCTAAACCGGACCTTGTTGGCACCCCTTTTTGTTCGCTGATCACCTCCTGGGATTGAAAATCAACATAAGCCTTCCCTTCCCCAATCAGTTTTACTGCAAACTCATAAAGCTTATCGAAGTAATCGGAGGCATAAAAAAGCCGGTCGTCCCAGTCAAAACCAAGCCAACGGACATCCTCCATGATAGAATCCACATATTCAGTTTCTTCCTTTGTGGGATTAGTATCATCAAACCGGAGGTTAGTTAGTCCGCCAAATTTCCGGGCTGTACCAAAATTCAGACAGATAGATTTTGCATGCCCAATATGCAAATAACCATTAGGTTCAGGAGGGAAACGGGTGTGAACTCTACCTCCGTTTTTCCCTTCAGCCAGATCTTCTACAATTTGTTGCTGAATAAAATTCTTTGAAAGTTTTTGCTCCTGATCTATTCCGATATTGTCAATTTCTGCCATAACGATTTAATTTTCTTTACTTCTGAAAAATTTTGGTAAAAGTAATAAGAGTTGATCTAAATGAGATATTTTTCGGGGGGTTTAATGAATATTTAAAAATAGATTAATTTTAAACCTCCAAAATTAAAGCTATTTTCATGGGAAAGATCGAAATTGAGGGGATGGAGTTTTATGCTTTTCATGGCCATTTTACAGCGGAGCAGGTGGTTGGAAACCGGTTTCTTGTCGATTTGACTTTGATCAGCGACAGTTCCGAAGCAGCTAAAAGTGATAATCTGGCTGATGCAATGGACTACCAGATAGCTTATCGGATTGTAAAAGAGGAGATGCATATTAAATCGCATCTGCTTGAGAATGTAGCACAAAGGATCATCGACCGGTTGTATGTTGAGTGCCCGTCGATTGAAAAAGCAAAAATAAAATTATCGAAGTTGAATCCGCCAATGGGGGGAGAGATAGAGAAAGTTAGTGTGACGCTGGAACGGTGAGTTTACTACAAATTTGATATTCCATTTGGTATACACAATGTCCTAAAGGCGCAAAGTTTCTAATTATAATTCACTATTTTTTAGCAGCTTAGCTTCCTGGCGAGACAAATTAAACCATTATTTGTGGCTCAAACAGATTTTTAACTATCTTTGCAGCCACATTTCTGGTCGGTTGGCCGAGTGGTCAGGCAACGGTCTGCAAAACCGTCTACGGCGGTTCGAATCCGCCACCGACCTCCATTTTAAATCCGATAGCGTTGATTTTCAATACTATCGGATTTTTGTTTGGCTGGTTTTCCCAACCGTTTCCCCACAGAATCAAAAACTCGTTTTTTGTTGAACATAAACAAACCTCCAAAATTATCAACATGAAAACAATCCTAATTTATTTTTTGGTTCTTTTTGCGTTAGTCTAATATCTTATTTATTTCATCCCAATTAAGGCTCGCACCACCTTGTTCGTATATTTTAAAAAGTATTCTAGTCTGATGCTTCTGAAGTTCTACGATCTTATTTAACTTCCAATACCAGCACATCACTTCGCGGAGAATAAGAAATACGACAATAATTACTATTAGAATTGTAAAAACGGTAGAAAAGTCCATTAAATCTGAAATAATTAATGTTTTCATAGCTAAAATTTTAGGATTAAGATATTTACAAATTTACCATTCTTGGTTCCTAATTATAGGATTATTATTAGTTATCAACATATTAAATTTTATTATTTATAATTCATATAAGGGAATAGCAATAAATAACCGCCTCGACTTTCTTCGGGAAAGTTTCGTTTTATCCATTAAATGTCCTTCTGTTGGATGTCCTATCGACGTAAACAGGTGTTAGATTGCGCGTTACAAGTGTGATAACGGTTCAAACTATATAAGAAACTATTGTACCGCACTTTTTGTCACACTGCCAGAGTAGTTTGTTGTCCAAATATTAGTGCCGTCAAATGCGATAGTATTAGGGTTAATTCCTGTTAATGTGTATGTAGTCATTGTTCCAAAATAATCAGAACCCTATATCCCAAATCAATAAATACTTAACATGGATTTTTCAGAATCCAGTCGACCCGGCGGTGTGAATTGAAATTCAGTTCATGAGTCCAGTTTATTCAGAAAATAGTTTTGCAAATAGTTATGTTTGCCGTTAAAACTTGCTATCAGTAATTCCCAATATTTTTTCTCCTTGGTTAAAGATATCATCCGGAATCATTAATTAATTTTGATCCCTTTCAGCGATAATCTTAGTGATATGAAAAAAAATCATACAAGTTTACAATTTGTAGTATTCATACTGCTTTTACTGCTCACTGGCTGCAAGAATTCCCAAACTTTTCAAACTGGAGCCTCTCTTTCCCACAGTGTTCCCGAAATGGAGGGTGTTTCTTCGGAGGGCATACTTACCTTTCTCGATTCAACAGCTACAAGCCCGCATGAGTTCCATAGTATGGTATTTATGCGCCACGGTAAAGTAATTGCTGAAGGATGGTGGTCTCCTTATGGACAAAACCTTAAGCAGACGGTCTATTCCACAAGTAAAAGTTTTACTTCCACGGCGGTAGGTTTTGCGATAAGTGAAAAACGTCTGACAATCAACGATAAGGTAATTTCATTTTTCCCGAAAGATTTGCCCGATAGTATCACTCCTTTCCTGGCAGAAATGAGAGTAAAAGATCTGCTTACCATGTCGGCCGGACTGGATCCCGATCCAACACAATCGGCAGTGTTGAAAGACTCCAACTGGGTAAAAGCTTTCCTTGCCCTTCCGGTTGTTAACAAACCCGGCACAAAATTCCTTTATAATTCTATGGCTACCTATATGCTATCGGCAATTGTGCAGAAAGTGACAGGGGAAAAGGTAATCGACTATCTCAAGCCCAGGTTATTTGAACCACTTAATATTAAGGATATTGACTGGGGTATTGATCCTCGCGGGATCAATACTGGAGGGTGGGGACTGAGAGTGAAAACCGAAGACATGGCTAAGTTCGGACAACTTTATCTGCAAAGGGGAAAGTGGAACGAAAAGCAGATTTTACCTGAAGGATGGGTTGAAGAGGCAACCACTTTCAAAATCGATCAGGCTCCAGATGCACCGAAATCAAAAAAAGATATTAGTGACTGGATGCAGGGTTACGGCTATCAGTTTTGGCGTTGCCGTAACAACGCTTTCAGGGCAGATGGTGCATTCGGTCAATACATTATTGTTATGCCGGACAAAGATGCAGTAATTGCCATTCAGGCCGAATCTCCTGACATGCAGAATGAGATCAATCTGGTATGGAAATATTTACTACCGGCCATCAAGGATGGAAAACTGCCAGAAAACATTGCCATGTCAGAAAAACTAAAACAACGACTGTCATCCCTGGCTCTTTCTTTGCCAACAAAAGGTGTTGATTCACCCGTTGCATCCCGAGTTTCACAGAAGATTTACACCTTCAAGCCAAACGATCTGAATTTTGAAAGTTTATCTTTCAACTTCATGGAGGATATGTGTGATGTTACACTACACTCTGGCAATACAGAATATTATCTGGCCTTTGGAGCAGGGAAGTGGATCGGGGGTGAAACCAGTCTACCCGGGCCTAACTTATTAAAATTGGCCAAAGCCCAGAATGCCGGGTTTCCCCCTGAAAAAGTTTTTGGTTGTTTCACCTGGAAGGATGAAAATACGTTGGAACTGGTGTTACGCTATATAGAAAGTCCGCACACTGAAAAGATAACGTGCAGATTTGACGGGAAAAAGATGTCTGCTGATATTCAATACAGCAATGTTCATGAGGCCACTAAGCCTATTTCAGGTGAATGGAGGTACAAAATGAGTGGCCTCTGAATTAATTTTCGGTTGGTACCGATTCCTCTCTGGAAAAGCCGACCTTAAAAACCATTCCCTGCCGGGGATTATTGAATCATTAACGCCGAATTTATGTTATTAATATTGTCGTAATTCTGGGATAATTATTGCGAATGGCACAAAGTGTTCAAGCGAGTAGGCGCGTCCAACTTTAAAGGGGTTTCCTTAAGATTATAAAATTAGGTTTAACAAAGAAAGAAAACTTTGGGAACAATTTTGTAAGGTGTTAGAGAATGGACTCGTAACCTCTCTATGGACATATTGAAAAGTGACATTGGTATTATCTCTCTTTTGAAATAGCTGTTAAATAAATAAGCATATCACTCAATTTTGTCAATATTGACAAAATTTGAGGCGAAATACCGTAGAGCCCTTTTTGTTCCAATGATTACTATAAAATACCCAATTAGGCGATTTCTTAGATTTATATCTTTCAACTAATCAATATGATTGGATTATAAATTCTCATACTAAAATTTAATACATGTTGTGTAATCTTCGGAATCCTTACTCCCATTTCGTTTTTGCTGATCACAAATGAAAAGGTTTCTCCCTGTTTATGCCTGATTGCGAGTATATTTAATTGATATTTTGATAATTGAATAGATTTTGGTATAAATGTCGTGAAGGACTTTCCTTGAAATCGGTGAAATAATGACTGATTAGTCCGTATAACCTTGGATCGTATGCTTTCAGTTCTTCTCTGGTGTTGATCTGATTGTGTTTTCCATCTGGTCTGGCAACTTCAGCATTTACATTGAACCAGTCTTGGACCCCTTCAGCCCAGTATTCATAAATATCGGTACGAGCATAGGTATCTTTATACTTTCCTTCTGCTTCGGCCATTTTCAGATAACGGTCGAGTGTGCTGTTTATGGTGGTATCGACCTGAATAATCCCAATCAGGTGAATGGAATGGGCAAATTCGTGGATCAGAATATCTTCGGCATGGTATTTATCGATCTGATAGGCCATCAGGTTCTCCTCGGCACAGGTGGTTAATGGCAGATGCAGATCTCCACCCAGGCCTCTGGCCCGGACATCCCAGTTTAATGTGGTGTCGGCTGCCAGATAAGCATGCTCCGGAATATTTGTAGTTCCTTCATAACGTGCCATAACAGAAACGCGCGTTTTAACTTTAACCATTTCATCCAGAACATTATCGGGCAGATTATTGGTCATAAACTTTATAATCTTCCAGGCCTGAACCATAGCGCTGTCGGGTACTCTCCATGAACTGGTTATTGCGATTCCATTGGCCATTAGATATTTTTTATAGAACCGGTTTAGGTGCAATGAATCGGGCGGAGATGTAATTACGGGTGGGGTCCAGGATCCTTCCACTTTTATAGGGGGGGTGGCTCCGGCCAAGGTGACTTCCCATGCAGTTATCAGCACCACAAGCAGAGTAAAAGTCATTAATTTATAAAGCAAACTTTTCAATTGTACCGATCTATCTTTTCTCATAATTTTAAAATTTAGGTGTTGTTACATCACCTGATTAATGTTTAATGGCATTCCAATCGGGTGTCGTCTGGTTATAAAAAGCTTTCACGAAAAAATCTCTCCTCTTCTGCTCACCGTATTCTCCTCCCAGGGTATGATTGCTGCCAGGTAGGACCACCAGTTCGAACTCTTTTTTTGCTTTGATCAGCGCGTTGGCTACCTGCATGGTTGAAGATGGGTCTACGTTATCGTCCATTTCCCCCAAAATAAGCAATAACTTACCCTGAAGTTTGGCTGCATTTTCAACATTGGAACATTCTGCATATTGAGGACCGATTGGATAGCCCATCCACTGTTCGTTCCACCACATTTTATCCATCCGGTTGTCGTGACATCCGCAGGATGATGACCCAGCCTTGTAAAATTCGGGATGGAACAACAGGCCTGACAACGTATTCTGCCCCCCGGCAGAACCTCCGAACAGGCCGACGCGTGTGGTATCCATATAGCTGTATTTTTCGGCTGCCGCTTTTATCCACAGCATCCGATCGGGGAAACCGGCGTCTTTAAGATTTTTCCAACAAACCTCCTGAAATGCCTTTGAACGATTTGATGTTCCCATACCATCAAGTTGTACGACGACAAATCCCAATTCGGCCAGGCCTGAAAAAGCGCTGTTGGCTGGCCTGAAACTCTTTTGTGCAAACGAACTTTGAGGGCCGGCATAGATGTATTCAATTATCGGGTATTTTTTTTTCGGATCAAAAGTGGTGGGACGGTAAATGTTACCCCAAATATCGGTTTGTCCGTCACGGGCTTTGGCCACAAAAGGTTCAGGAGCGATCCATCCTTTAGCCACTACATCTGAAATGTCCCCTTTTTCAAGTTGCATGATCAGTGAACCATCTGAAGTGCGACGCAATACAGTTTCAGGAGGTGTGATGACAGTTGAATAAGTATCGGTGAAATAACTGAAATCCTGTGAAAAAGATACCTGGTGGTCCATCTTTTCCGGGGTTAAATCGATCAGGCCGGTTCCATCAAAATTAATCTTGTACAAATGGACAAAATAGGGATCTTCCCCTGGATTTCTTCCCGATGCTTTAAAGAGGATGGTACCTTTTTCTTCATCCACCTTTACTACATCACGAACCGGCCAGCTCCCTTTTGTAATCTGGGTTTTCACCTTCCCGGTTTTCCAGTCGATCAGGTAAAGGTGATTCCACCCGTCGCGTTCCGATGCCCAAATGATTTCGCCCCGTTTTTCCAGATCATGACGGAAATATTTTCCGCTGTAGTCGATATAGGTTTTACTTTGCTCATCTACAACAACCCTTTCCTCTCCGGATGTGCCATTAACTTCCACAACCTGAAAGACCTGGTGACCACGCTGGTTAAAATCGAATGTGAAAGCGGTACTCCCCCCGTTCCATTTCAGATAGGAAATATCGAACTGATTCTCGAATGGCTGCGTGTTGACCGGGATTTGTTTCAGGTTAATGATATCAAACAGTGAAGGATGTTTGATTGGAAGGGCATCACCCGGTTTCAGATAATATCGCTTTTGGAGGATGGGTTGTAACTGTGTTTTAGGCGATGATTCCACAAAATAGATATAATGTTCTACATTTTTACGTACCTTGTTAACAGCCAGTTTTTTCGAGTCGGGGGACCAGCTGAAATAGGAGGAGTAACAATCCCCTTCCGAACCATCAAAGCTTAGTGGAATCTCTTTTTTTTCGCGGGAATTTCGGATGTAAACATTGTAGTTTTTGATGTATGCTTCCCAGGTACTGTCGGGTGAGCTGACCGGTTTGTTTCCAAGTTCATCGAAGTTATCGTTCCAGTAAGGTTTTGGCACCTCAGCCCGGACCATTGAATCTTTTAAAAGGGTATAGTTTTTCAGGGTGCAGGTCCAGTATGCATTTGAAAATTCGAAATGAACCTGATTAGTCTTGAGATCGAGTTTTAGTTTTTGAAGTTGAATAAGTTTTGGGGTCGTTTTTATTCCGGGTTGTTTATTGAGCTGCACGACAAGTCTTTCAGTGTCAAAGAGTGTTGTGCGGGTTGATTTTGCAGCATCGACCAAAAAATAAGCAACACCTTCGCGGGTTTTAACCAGATACCAGAAATTTGAAGTCTGATCAATCCAGTTCACACTATTGATTTGATGATATACCAGGTCGTTTAATTTTATTACCGAATCGGCTCGCTGATAATCAGCTGAATTAACCTGGGCAAACGCCCCAAACGGAATGGAAGCAAGTTTAACCGCCACATAAAAGCTTATTAAAATTCGTTGCAACATAATTATTATTTGTTAGTGCCTCAATCGGGAAAATCCCTGTAAAGAAGGGGAATAGTTTTTAATTTTATTCAGAAATGTCACTGAGCCGGCTTAATCTGGGACAAACGGACCATTACTACCCCATGAGCAGGAACCTCCTTCACCAGCTTTTCTTTTGTTTTGCCAATGGTCTTATGTTCCCATAGATCATATACAGTATAGACTTTTTTATGCACATTCACCTCCGTTGCGAAATACATGGTTTGTTTTTGCCAGCTGTAATCCAATTTCCAAACCTGATTAGTCCGGTTCATGAAACAAACTGCGACCTCTTTGTTTGAAAGTGGTTTAGCCCAGATCTCATATTCGCCCATGTCCATAAATTTGGTGGCCTGCTGACCCAAACTATCCTGATTCACGGCAATCACATCGCTATTGGTAAGAATTTCTTTTGTCGATTTGTCCATTTTTCGCAGATCATTACCAGCCATTAGTGGCGCTGCGAGCATTGACCACATCGAAAAATGGGTTTTGTATTCATCTTCCGTCATACCTCCATTTCCCACTTCGAGCATGTCGGGATCATTCCAGTGGCCCGGACCGGCAAATTTCTGCAATTCGGCTTGCTTGTCAATGATGTCAACCACCCCAAGGCCACCCCAATCGAATGTGCACTGATAACAATCGCGGATGTCTGCAGTGGTGCGCCACAAATGACCGATACCGTTACCCCATTCCCAGGGCTTTCCATCACCCCATTCGCAGATTGAGAAAACGATCGGACGTTTGCACCCTTTGAGTGCATCGCTCATCGTTTTATAGGCAGCTTTCGGATTTTGACCCTCATCAGAACACCAGTCGTATTTGAGATAATCGACGCCCCATGCGGCATAGGTACGTGCATCCTGAAACTGATAACCCCTGCTCCCCGGACGGCCCTGACATGTTAGTGAACCGGCACACGAATAGATACCAAATTTCAAACCCTTGGCATGGATATAATTAGCCAGCGCTTTCATCCCGGAAGGAAAACGCTCAGGATCGGGAAGAATATTACCCAACGAATCGCGGGCAACCTGCCAGCAATCGTCGATTACTATATAGTTATAACCGGCTTTAAGCATCCCGGTTTCAACCATGGCATCGGCCATCTCTTTGATCAGTTTTTCACTGACATTGCATCCAAATTTATTCCAGCTGTTCCATCCCATGGGGGGAGTCCTGGCAAGATCCTCGAATTTCTGTGCGTAGCTGCTTGTGGTAAGAAGGAGAACGAAAGAAAAGATAAGTGGATATTTTGCGTTCATTTTACTGTTTTGAAAATTTTAAAATCAGAAAATTTCCCCCATGCGGTAGCCTCGCCATAGGTGCTTTGATAGAGTCCGACCTGCAATGGCAAGCCGTCAAGGTCAGGGCGCTCAACAGGAGAACCTTTCATCTCTTTCCAGTTTATTCCATCAGCGCTTGTACGGGCATGAAAAGTATTGACCGAGCGTTCAAGGCGCAGGTGTTTGTCGAATTGCCATGCCGAACCATTTCCCTCCTGGCTCCTTTCGGGAAAGTCGAAATTTGTGAACATATTTCCTATGTTCCAGGCAGGAAAAATGCTTAACTGCAGCAGCTCTTCCCCTTTACCGGCAAGTGCCAGGTCGGCTACCCGTACCATTAATCCACAATCGTTATTCCCGGCAACTTTTTTCTCAGCCAGTCCGCTTACATCAGAAAGGAGAGTTTCAACCACAAAATCTCCGGAAATGTTTTTGTACAGAAATGGCCCCTGCGGTTTTTGTCCGTCCCAAACTGTCCCAGCAGATTCAAGAAGGAGGTTGCCCTGACTGCAAACTAACTGTTTGAGTGTTTTATCGCCCTGGTTGCCGATAAAACCATCCCAGATTGTGCCATCAGTTCCTGTTTTCAGATAATCATGGTCCACTTTAAAATCGGCTGAGTAGATTTGAAAATTGGTTTCAGCAGTTGTAACAGGAATTGAATAACCGGAGGAAAGGAGATTACCATAGGCATCCTTAATTTTCAGTAAAAAAGTATAGGATTCACCCGGAATTAAGCCGTTCGCCAGAAAATCGGGTTTAAAGCTCCATCCACTAAACCTGGAAGGGTGACCTGATGGTTTGACTTCATAATTATATTGCGCTCCCGGAATCGGAGCTGCCTGCATAAGGGCAGAAGAGGTTGTTATTGCAGCCGGTTCAACGGTGAATAAGGCCTTTTTGTTCCCTAAAATTCTGCCTGTAATTTTCCATTCGTTGAAGTTATTTGAAATTTCACCTCCATTTAATACCCTGTTGTAGCTCTTTAAAAATGAGTATGAACCGGTAAAGGGAAATCTGCTCAGCGCATCGGCCCCTAGTGTAATAGTGGCTACACGGCACTCAAAAGGAAGTTTGGCCGAATAGGACTGTTTCCCATCCATATACAGAACGATTTCTCCGCTGCCACCAGTGAGTGCAAAATGGTGCCACCTGCCCGCTTCAGGCAGAGCTCCGCTGAAACCGGATGAGATATTCCCCGATGCCGATATGGCTCCCAATTTTTTATCACTCCCAAAATTTAAATTAATAAACTTATTATCAGTTATTTTAAGTGATAAATACGTTTCGTTTTTCGAAATTTCAGGGTTTAAGATGGCCCCTTCAAAGGTAAAGTCCTGAATCGCCGTGGTATCGCTTAGGTTAAACTGCAGGATAGTTTTACCGTCAAAAGTTACTGCCACTTTTTCAGCAACATCCTCCACTGCCAATCCGGCCCCTGTACTTGCAAAACTACCGTTAAGGTATCCATTGTTTTTCCACGATTTCAGGGTGCCAAAAGTGAGCTCTGCAGGGCTCAGGTAAACTGGAATTTCAGCCTTTTCCTGCTTTACAAACAAATTGTTCAGCTCATTTCCGGTGAGGCACTTATCGTAAATTTTTAAGGAAGCCAACGCCCCGGAGAATTTTAAATTTCCGCCGGATAAGGCGCCAATGGTGAATTTATCCCCACCCTGAATGTAGAGCTGACGCTGATGTTGACTATTCAGCAGGCCATCAACAAAGATTTTTTCCATATAACCATCAAAGGTGACAACAATCAGATGCCATTTTGCGGCTTGAGGGGGATTTCCTTTAAATCCCAGGTCAGCCCATCCGGCATGTTGTGCCAATGCACGTTCAGGGTTTTTTCCAAATCCGAAATTGGCAGACGAAGCAGCCGGTCCGCCCAAATCAGTCCAGCCTGCCACATACTCTTCATCTGCTATTTCAGGATTATAGACCCGGTAGGCAATCGTAAAACTGCTGTTTCCCGAAAGCGATGAAGGGGGTGCAAATGAAGAGGTAAAAAACTCATTTCCTGTAAATATCAGCGATTTTTGACCTTCGACCATATCAACAATGGCAGGTTGACCTTTTGAATTGAATACTCCTCCCGGCAATCCACTATTCTTCCATTCCGATACTATCTCCCCGATTTTGAACTGCTGTACATCCATGTCAACAATCAATCCTTGGGGTGGTGATGCCGGATGTGGGGCCGGGATGTATTCGGCATTCGTGTAATGGACAATCTCGGCAGAAGCGAGAGGGCGATTATATATTCTGAAACTATTAACAGCCCCTTTGAATGGGGAGTCACCAGTTTGTGTATTTCCAATAATAATTGGATTACCAGGCGTAATGTTTAGCGTTTTTGTATTGCTGCTAACCAGCCTCCCATCGAGATATAAACATTCAGTTTTTCCGTCAAATACTACTGCCACATTAAACCATGTTCCTGCTTTTGGAGATGTTTTGTAGTATATGTTTTTTTTGCCGTGCAAAACAATCATTTTTGAATCACCCAGGAAGAGGGCTGCCTGATTATCCTTACCGGTACCTGCTGATGCCCAGTCTATCACACATCCCCGATTTTCCGGCTCCGCACACAAAGCCCGGAACATCACTGTGAACGGATTGTTGCCCGTAATTCCCCGCGGTGCCAGTGCTGTAAAACGCAGAGTGGTTTTCCCATCTAAAATAAGGGCTTTTTGACCATCAATAACTTTTGTTAATAAATGATCGCCAGTCGTAATGAAGCTTCCACCCAGCATCCCGTTGAGGTTCGGCCAGGCTTTCAGGTCATTTTCGGTGAGGTCTTCGGCTTCAAGGTGGACCAGTAATTGCTCCGGATCATTTTTGGAATCGCTGAACACCTTAAAATTCCACAAGCCAAGGAACAGGCCGGGCAACTGGCAATTCGTAATCGTGGTGCGTAACCATCGTGCCTGAACATTGCCATAATCAACCATCGGGCACCCTGCCTGTGTGTTATTCCTCCTGTCGGAATAGGTATTCCAGATTTTCCCGTCTGCCGAATATTCAATGATATATTGATAATAATACGAAGGAAACCAGAATTCGGAATAGATCCGCCGAACTGTTTCTTCTCTTCCCAGATCAACCATAAGCCATTGATTCTTTTCATTATCTCCAGGCAGCCAAAGGGTTCCGTTATTGTCGTCAACTGCATATTCAGCCTTGAAATCGTTGCTGTAAGATGATGAAACAGTTACTTTTTTACCAAAGGCAAGATTTGGAAAAGGGTTTGTATTTTCGGCCAGGGCTCCTATTCCTTTATGAGTTGGGATTACTTTTTCGATAGTCCCGTCGGGTCCGAAAACCATTTTATCGGCACAAACTTGCCGGTGCATGCCATGGGCTGAGTTCGGATTATCGTGTCGGTGATAAACCATGTAATAATCGTCGCCATTCTTTATAATGGAGTGATGTCCGGGGCCATGCACCGTCCCATCCACGGATGTTTTCAGAATTGGATTATTCCTACCGAATTCATAGGGACCAAAAGGCGAGGTGCGACTAATGGCATACTGCACGCGGTAAGTCCCATCATGGCACGAACCGGATGAGTAAGTGAAATAGTAGATCCCGTCTTTCTTGAATAAAAACGGAGCCTCAAAGAAATCTGTCGCCTGGGTATTGGGGATTTTTGCATACTTTTCAACAGACTTCATATCGTTATTTAGCAATCCTATGCCACAACCACCATTTGGGAATATGCCCCATGTCCCGAAGAGGACATAAAATTTACTGTCGTCGTCTCTGAATGTTTGGGAATCGAGTGTGATGACCCCTGGCATTACCTTGTCAGGAATAAGTGTTTTATCCTCACCCAGACTGTTTTTCCAGGGACCGAGTGGTGTATCGCCGGTGCCAATATAGGTCTGACAGGGTACATTGTAGAGCAGGTGATATTTTCCGTCGGGACCAATGGTTACATCCGGAGCCCAATACAATCCCCCTTCGGTTATCGGCCAGTTCATTTCGTGCATGGTCCAGTTGACAAAATCCTTTGATGTCCAGACTTCTGCAGGACCGCGACCGTCATTATTACCGTCGGTGGTTGCATAAATATACCAGGTGTCTCCAAACTTTTTGATTGTCGGATCGGCAAAATATCCGGGCAAGATGGGATTTCCGCTCCCCGGTGTCAGGGGACTTGCCTCCTGGGCAGTGAGCCGTGAAGCAATTAATGAAAATAGTATAAAAAGCAGGGTTATCGATCTGTTCATCAGTATCAGAAATTAGAATAATAATTTAAATAATCGCTGTTTGCCTCTACGATGCCCGAATCACTGGTGTCTCAACAGTCGGCAGTTGTAAAGATTGCTGACTCTGTTGTGGCCCATTCCCCTGAATTTAACCTTAATCTTTTCCTTATCCCTTGTCAACTCCTGTGGCAAGTTTACAATAATCTCCACAAAGCTTTTGGGGTCACCGCTGATTGAAACCGGAACAACATAGGTATCGTTCACGACCAGTTCGAATGTCGATTTACCGCTGTCACCTCCCCAATAGGTCATAAGAAGTTGGACCGGATCATTGGAGCCCACCTTCATCTCAAAATCAAACATCCCGTTGTCGTAAGCAAAACGATATTTTTTATTCAGGTAGTCTCCGATTCGTGAATTTTCGGCATGAAGATTATGGTCGCGCTCTGGCTGCATCTCTCCTAAAACGATAAAATCAAGTGTGCGTGCGTTCAGCCTGGCCAAACGCTCCGTTTCAGCTTTGCGTGCATCCTGGTTTTTTGTCCATTCAGCCGGAGAGTAGACATCCCAATAAACGGAATAATACTGATCGTACGTGTCATAGAATGGGATAAAAGTCACATCCCCGGGTACACCCAGAGAGTGGCTTAAAAAGGTGAGGGGCTTATTCTTAACCGGTTTGATATATTTTATAATCTCCTTGTCGCCCGACACAAAAGCAGGAATATCTCCTGTTTCGCCATGCTCCGTACCCAGGGCTCCGGCTAACAGAACGGGGCCATAAAGTAACGACCTGCGGTCTTTATTATCAGGAATAGCATCGGTGTGTAGCGACATAGCCATGTTTAGCTCAATTTTGTCACCATTTTTCCAGGTACGTGTAATAGCGGCAAAAGAACCTGGTAATGCGGTTATAGTCTGAGAGACACCATTTATCTTTACCTTCATCCCTTTGGATGCCCATAACGGATATCGCACATTGACCGTATAAGATTGAGGAAGTTCTGACTGGATGGTTAAGGTTATGTTTTCGTTTTCCGGATAGGCCGTTTCCATCCGGACCTGAGTCTTCCTTGACTTCCAGTCTAACGTGGAGGGGATAAAAAGATTCAGATACAAAGAGGCATCATCCGCACCGTATGCATATATAGCACCCCCGTATTTGGAATGGTTCTCAAATCCACTGCCCATACAACAGGTAAAGGAGTTGAATTTATCACAAAAATCTTTCTGGGTGCCCATCGCCAATGGGACAAAATAGCAGGTCATTCCGGTGTGTGGATGTTGGGATGAAAGAATATGATTATAAAGCGCTTTCTCATAGTAATCTATATATTGGGCATCAGCTGTCCATTCGAACAGATGTTGAGACAACTTCAGCATATTGTAGGTGTTGCAGGTTTCGCAGGTGGAATGGGTGAGAAGGTCATTGAGCTTCCCGGCAGTTGAGAGGTATTCACCGGAACTGTTTCCCCCGTTGGCATAGGAATGATTATGGACCATAGTGCGCCAGAAGAATTCGGCAATCTTACGGTCACGCTCGTTGCCGGTAAGTTCATATTGCACTGCGCTGCCAATAATTTTAGGTATTTGAGTATTCGAATGTAATCCCGGAAGTATATCAACACCTTCGGCAAACTTATCCATTAACCGTTTGTGGTAGAAGCGATAGGAGCTATCAAGATATTTCCTGTCGCCTGTTAAGGCATAAACGCGTGCAAATGCTTCATTCATACCACCAAACTCGCAATTGAGCATCTCCTGCATCTGTTGGTCAGTTAAAGGGGCAATCACCGTGGATAGATAATCTGAAAGTTTGACAAGAACTGAAAGTGCTTTGACGTTACCAGTCAGCAGATAGGCATCGACCAGACCCATCATTGTCTTATGTTCATTATACCAGGGCACCCACACGCCATTCAGATCAAAACCGGCAGAGCGGATTATTCCCGTTTTCACCTCTTTAAAAACCTTGTCACCTCCTGGCATCCCGCCTATAAATCCGTTCACAAAGTTTTTTTGGCAGCTGTCAAGTACATTCACAATATAATCTACCTTCTCTTTAAACTGCAAATCACCGGTTGAGGCATATTGTTGGGATACTGCGCTGAGAAAGTGACCCAGAGTGTGTCCTGCGATACCCATTGATTCCCAACTCCCGTAAGGTTCACCCTTGGGTTTTAACCCTGCATTCAAAAGAAAATTTGAGAGGAGACGATCCATGTCCATCTCAATCATCCATGCTGCATTGAGATCCATTGCATTTTTAAACGGACTGTCAAGAAGCCTGACATCGGGTAACGCAAAATATTTAACCTTGGCTTTTATAACCTCAGTGCCAGCTTTCTGGTTTTCGGGTGGACTAACTTCACTCGCATTTAATGCCAAACCAATCAGGCAGATCAGGGGTACAAACAACCCTTTTAAACTCATTATTATCATTTTCATCATATTATTCAATAATCCACTCATGAATACCACTCGAACTCTCTTTGGGAAGATCTATTTCAAGCTTAACTGCGGTAGTTGTAACCGGGACGAAATCGGTGATATTAATGATGTCGAGTTGGATGCCATACTCGTTTTTATTTTTCACCGGTATCCACTCTTCGCCTTGTTTGTAAAATATCCTCCATGCTTTTGGGGCAATGCACCCCCCTCCGTCATTAAACCAGAACACTTTTGATTTTGAGATTTTATAGGGTTTGTCAAAGGTGTAGGCAATCCACTCCGTTTTATTATTTTCAGGCCACCAATGGAAGAACTGGTAATTTTTGTCATCCGAACCAGATGGAAGAATCTGATCCCTGATTGCCTCAATACTGCGGTTGACTACCGAACCCGAGATTTTGCTCAGATTGGCAATTGTCGGTGCAGGCTTAGGTTTTGCCACATCTTTGTGTGTGGCAAACCAGATTGTCATAGGATTAGGTTCCCGGTTAGCCCATGCATAATAGGGTATTGCCTTAAAATCGACTTCGTTTCCCAGGTCGACAGTGCCATCCGATTTACGGACTGTATGGCGTGCTTTCCCATAAATGGCCATGACTCCGGTCAGAAAATCGGGTTCAAATTTTTCGCTGAGCACCGCATCATCACCCAAAACCAGATCCATGATGTTGGCATCCTTAAAATCGCCACCTTCAGCGCAATAAACGACCGGACCTCTTTGCAAGGCAACTTTATCCTTGTTCCCCTCTACTTTAGGATTACATTCTACGCGTTGAATGTCCATTGGAAGGTCAACGGTAATAATATCCCCCTTACTCCAGCTCTTGCTTATATTGACATATCCCTTCTCGAGCGTCATTTTAACCGGCGTACCGTTTACATTTACCACAGCTTTCTTAACCAATTTATCCTTGAACCAATAGAGTTGATTATCGGGAGTAGCTTCATTACGAGCCCAACCGGGGATACGAACCTTCACCGTAAAATCGGATTTGGTTTTGGGATTTACCTCAATTTGGGTGATTCCGTCCCAAGGCATATTACCGGTCTGTTTTACAGAAACCTCTTCCCCTTCAATATTCAGCGTAGTTTCACCGGCAATATAGAGATTTATGTAAATATTATTTTTTTCAGTGGCGTAGATGTACCCTGGAACGGCAGGGATAAACCGGCAGATATTTGAAGGACAGCATGCACAACCAAACCATTCACTACGTCTTGCACCATTGATCGATTCCAAAGGATTGGGATAGAAGAAACGGTTTCCGGTAACAGCAACGCCTGACAGCACATTGTTATAAAGGGAACGCTCAAGTACATCGATGTATTTTGCATCACCCTCCATCAAAAATAGCCGTTGATTCCAGAAGACATTTGCAATGGCCGCACAGGTCTCGCAATAGGCCGAAAGATTGGGAAGCTCGTATTTTGCACCGAAACCCTCATGCCCCCCTGCGGCACCTACGCCACCTGTGATGTATAATTTAGTATTTACGATATCCTCCCAGAGTTTTTTGGAAGCTTCCACATAACTCTTATCTCCGGTGAGTGCGGCCACATCAGCCATCCCAGAAAACATGTATAGTGCACGTACAGAGTGCCCAACAGCTTCATCCTGCTCCAACACCGGTTTGTGACTCTGGTTGTAGGTGTTCCCCTCAAAACCACATTTTCCCCGTGCGTCAAGGAAAAATTTGGCTAAGTCTAGGTATTTTCTATTCCCTGTCACGCGGTACAGCTTCGCTAAGCCGATCTCAATCTCCTGATGTCCGGGATAGCTCCTGAGTGCATCCCAGCCAAAGTCTTTGGCCACCAGATCTGCACTCTTGAGGGAAATATCGAGCAGGTTCCGTTTGCCGGTCGCCTCAAAATAGGCAACAGCTGCTTCATACATGTGTCCCAGGTTATAGAGTTCATGACTCAGGATATGCGTTTTCTCCCACCTCTTACTTCCAATCCAGGGGTGCGAATCATTGCCCATAATTGTGCGGTAGGTATAAAGATAACCATCTGGCTCCTGCGCCTTTCCCATAAAATAGATCAGTGAATCGACATAAGCTTCCAGTTTTGGATCGGGAGCTGAACTTAAAGAATAGGCAGCCCCCTCAATAATTTTTGAAACGTCGGAATCATCAAATGGGGCACCTGACTGGAATTTTCCCTTCATCAGACCGCCGGCAATTTTGAAATTGTTGACTCGTCCTGTGGATTCACAATATCCAAAGGCAATTGGGATGGTAACCTCTTTATTGGTTTGTATCCTTTTGGTCCAGAATTTATCATCCACGTGCACTTTACTAAAGGGGACGGGTGTAATTTTATAGTCACCCGTCTGTGCAGAAACAACACCACCCGTTAGGAAAAGCGAAGTCAAAACTAATAGAACAGTTTTTCTCATTTTTAAAATTACTATAGATATCATTATTAAGATTGACAAATAAAATAATCTGTTGTATTTTAAGTTTTACATACTGGATTACTCAACTTCCCATTCAAAGATCCCTGTTGCATATTTTTCGGGAAGTTTTACTTCAATTTTTACCGCCTTGGTTGTAACCGGTTTAAAAATCACTTCATTTCCTATCCCTTTTTCGACGCCAAAGGAGGTAGTATTTTCAACGGGAACCCATGCTCCAGTATTATCCTTGTAAAATATTTTCCATGATTGAGGCACGCGGCATCCACCCCACGGCCCGTCGTCAAACCAATAAACAGTTGAGCGGCTGACCGATTTTTCAGAACTGAAATCATACGAAATCCATTCTGTGGTCCCCTCTTTGGGCCACCAATGGTAATAGGGAATAGAGCGGTCATTTTCGTCTTTTGGAACGAGCCCATCATGAATTGCGGAGATAGACTTCGCTTTGTGTGAAGCGTCTATTTTACTTTCAGAAGCGATGGTTGGAGGCATAACCGGCCGGGTCGAACTTAACTCATTGGATAGCCAGACAGCCATCTCACCGCTCCCCCTGTGCGCCCAGGCATAATAAGGAATCATCTTCAGTTTCACATCTTTTGCCACAAGACGGCCATGAACATCATAGCTAAGCAGTTGAGCATCTGTAGCTACTATGTCAATTCCATAGAGTAATTCCGGACGGTGTTCGATTGTGAACTGCGGTTTTTTGTTCAGGATCAGGCTTAAAACGCTGAAATCATTATCCGGCCATTCGGCACAATAAACCAGCGGCCCCCGTTCTACTGCAATCTTTCCCCTGTCGGCCTGCACTGCCTGGTTGGCTTTTACAGTACGAGGTTCCATATCGAAGTGAATCCCTACCTTGTCCCCTTTTGTCCAGGTACGGTTAATCGTGAAATATCCCTTTTCAAGTGAACTTTCGACTTTTTGACCATTCACCTTTATGCTGTAACCCAAGGTTTTTTTATCCGAATAACTGTACAGATTCCCCGGGACGACTGCTCCCTGAACCCATCCTGGAATCCGTATTTTAAGATTTATTTCCTGTTTGTTTTTAGATGCTATTTCCAGTCTGATATCTCCACTCCAGGGGTAAGTAGTGGTCTGTTTCAGGGTAACGGGCTTGCCGTTTACTTTTATTTCGGCGTTGTTTGCCATGAACAGATTTACATACACATCGCTGTTATGGGTGGCATAAATATATCCCGGCACAGAGGGGATAAACCGGCAGATATTGGACGGGCAACAGGCGCAGCCGAACCAGGGCTGACGTTGATGCTGACCAATAGATTCCAATGGATTGGGGTAAAAGAAGCTACCTCCATCGAGTGACACGCCGCTGATAAGCCCATTATAAAGAGTACGTTCCAGGACATCAAAATATCTGGCTTCACCATGCAGCAGGAACAGGCGGTAATTGAGGTACACATTTCCGATGGCTGCACACGTCTCACAATAGGCTGACATATTGGGCAATTCATAATTGGCACCGAAAGCCTCACCACTTCCGGTAGCCCCGATACCCCCGGTGAGATAGAGTTTCTTATCTACAATATTTCCCCAAATGCGGTCAATGGCATCTACGTACCCCTGATCACCGGTCAGTGCAGCCACATCGGCCATTCCGGAGTACATATAGGCGGCGCGGACAGCATGCCCCACTGCTTCATCCTGCTCCAAAACAGGTTTATGTGCCTGACTATATTCATCCTTATGTTGGGTATACCCCCGTTTATCGAGGAGAAATTTTGCAAGATCGAGATATTTCTTATCCCCAGTAACTACATAAAGTTTGGATAGGGCCATTTCTGCAATCTGATGCCCCGGAACCACTACGACCTGTCCGGGATTACTACCGATTTCGCGAACGGCGCAGTTGGCATATTTGA
Organism: uncultured Bacteroidia bacterium; assembly: GCA_903923905.1. Lineage (GTDB taxonomy): Bacteria > Bacteroidota > Bacteroidia > Bacteroidales > Prolixibacteraceae > JAAFHB01. The sequence goes on along the minus strand of CAIXZH010000035.1, from coordinate 107,177 downwards.
TGGCAATATCGAGGAAATTTCTCTTCCCGGTCGCCTGATAATGGGCAATAGCCCCTTCGATCATGTGCCCAAGATCATATAATTCGTGGCTCAGATCCTCCTCTTTTTCCCACCGTTTAGTACCGGACCATTCGTGCGGATGTTTTGGATTCATGGTACGGGAAGTATAAAGATAACCGTCAGGTTCTTGTGCCGCAGCAACAATAACCAACACACTATCAATATATTTATCCAGTTTTTTATTCGGAAAAGTTTGCATCGAGTAACTTGCACCCTCAATCGTTTTATAGACATCGGTGTCGTCGAACGAAAAACCTTCGACTTTGTTTGATTCGCTTGGGTGGGCCGCTTTTACAAAGTTCTGGTATCGACCCGTCTCCTCACACTTTCTGAATGCCAGTGGAATAGTTACCTCACGGCTGGACTTCAGCCGCTGTCCCCAGAAGGAGTCGTTCACCTGCACTGAAGTAAATGGAACCGGAAGAATCGGGTAAACTCCAACTTTAGTCTGGGCCACGCAGGTAAAATTGATTAAAACAGCCATTACTAACCCTATTAAAGTTCCAATAAACATACCTTTTCGAATGACCGTATTTCTGATTTTCATTTTAAAATAGCTATTAAAGTAATTTATTTTAACTCAGTTGTAATCTCATCTTCAATTTGATCAATAAACTGACCCTGGAACTCTATGCCATGGCACCGGTTTTCAATCCCGAAATTACCATGAAATGGTATAATAAGCGACCATTTTCCAAACTTTTAAGCCACCTCTGATCCAGTTCCATCGCCCTTTAAAATGGCAGCCAAGTCGCTTAACATCTATTAATTCAAAGGATAAGGTCTTAGTTGAAATTTGTGATATAACTTTTTTCTTCTCATTTTTCCGGTTAATCTCTCAGGTCACTGTTTTATTGTCCTGACCAGAAACACTGGCCCTGCACGATGGCCATCATGAGGGACAAATTTAACCCTTACCTTATCTTTTCCATTTGTCAGGATTTGCGGAATTTTGTAAACAATATCGATGAATTTTCCAGGAGCAGCATTGGATATATTCTGCGTGGCAATTACCTGGTCACTAACCAGGATATCAAAGGTTTTGGAGCCAGAATATCCACCCCAATATTCAACAACAAGGGCTGTCGGCTGACTCCTGGCAATTTTCATTTCGAATGAAAACCATCCGTTGCGGTCGGCCTCACGAGATTTACGCGATTTATATTCGCCGGTCCATGATTTATCATTACTGAAATTGTGCTCCCGTTCGGGTTGCATTTCACCAATGCGGAAAAGATCAATTGTTTTTGCTTCAAGTTCCTTTTTCATTTTCTGAGCCGCCTGGTATTCAGCCTCATGGGCAGTCCACTCTTCGTTATTGTAGGTGTCCCAGAAAATGGAATAGTGACAATCGAAAGTTTCATAAAATGGCTTCAACACCACATCACGGGGTTTTCCAACATTGTGCGTTTTGAACCTGTTGGCCTCACCTTCGATCGGAGTTAACCATTTCTCAGGGCTCTTTTCTTTGGTCATAAGCACCGGTACATACATCGGGTCGGTTGAAAGCGAGTCTGGGTCCGGACCCAGAAGTCCGGCCAAAACTACCGGGCCATTAAATATTGCAACACGTTTCTGGTTGTCGGGCATCGTTTCGAGCCTTAAGCTAAACGGGAATTTAACTGAAATCTTGTCTCCGTTTTTCCAGTTTTTTCCAACTTCAACAAAGCTTCCCGGCACTGCATTAAAGGTTAAGGGTTTCCCGTTGACCGAAATTTGAATCCCTTTCTGAGCCCATTTGGGGTAGCGGATCTTGAGAATCAAATTAAATGGTGCGGTACTTTCAAATTCAATGGTTGTCCCTTGCTCTTTGGGAAACAGGGTGTTCTGGCGTACTTTAATCCCTTTCTCCTTCCAGGTAAGTTCGGAAGCGATAAATTGGCTAATATATAACGCCTCATTGTTATGGAAGAAAATATTTTTGCAGTATTTGGAATGATTTTCCATCCCCGTACCTATACAACAGGTAAACCACTGAGGGTCCTGGAATACTTTTTTTCCACCCATATCAAGCGAGAGGTTGTAGATCACCTGACCGTTTTGAGGATGTTGTGATGAAAGAATATGGTTGAACAGTGCCCGCTCGTAGTAGTCTGCTACGTCGGGAGCAGCACTCCATTCGAAAAGGTGTTCTGAAAGTTTAAGCATATTGTATACGTTGCAACTTTCTGTTGTTTCATCACTTAACCGGTTGGATAGGGAATCGGCGGGTCCGAAATACTCATAGTTGCCGTTTCCACCCGTTACGTACGAATGGTGGTTAACAACACGGTCCCAGAAAAATGTTGCCGCTTTGTGATCCGATTCGCTCCCTGTCAGCTCATATCTCCGGGCCAATCCCACCACTTTGGGGATCTGAGTGTTGGCATGTTTTCCCGAAAGGATATCTACCCCGTGTGAGAGTGAGTCCAGTATGGCTTTGTGATGGAATACTTTTGAGAGATTTAAATATTTCACGTTACCTGTTGATGCATATAACTCTGCCAGCGATTCATTGATCCCTCCATGTTCACAGTTGAGCATTTTCTGAACCTGCTCGTCATTCAGATTCTCCACCACCTTTGCCAGCCAGTCTGCAAATTTTATGCTGATTTCAAGGGCTTTCTGGTTTGCGCAATATTTGTAGGCATGAAATAAACCATCCATGACTTTGTGTTCAGTATAAAATGGGACCCAAATTCCATTCAGGTTAAAGCCCTGTGATCGGATATCCCCTTTGGCAACCTCTTTTTCCAGAATCCTTTTACCATCGGGGAAAGCCCCGATATAACCTTCGCCATCAGCTCGCTGGCACTCGTCTAATTCATCGACAATATAGTTCACTCTTCTCAAAAATTCCTTATTCCCGGTTGTCTGATACATCAGTACAATAGCTGTAAGATAATGGCCCAGACTGTGACCGGCGATAGTATTGTCCTCCCATCCGTGATAGCTTTCTGCTTTGGGTTTTAAGCCAGCTTCGCTCCTGAACCTGGCTAAAAAGCGGTCGGGCTCATAGCTGAGCAGCGATTTTATATTTAATTCGGTCGCTTTTTTAAAGGGGCCATCAAGGAGTTTTACCTCTTCAATTTTGAATGGTAAAACTTTATAATCAACAACTTCAATACTATCACGTTTGATGCGTTGTTCATCCTGTGAAATGCATGAAAAGATAATCGTTGATGAAAAAATTGCCAAAATGAATAACCGGGTAAATCTAAATTTCATATATATTTATAATCAACAGAATTTCAATCTAATCGTCTTTAAAATTTAAAACACAAAGCTTAAAAAACGAAGGATTGAGAAATTCATTGTATCAAACATCTGAATAGTATTGATTAGTGCTAATTTTTTCTTTTTTGAAATATCCTACTGATTATCAATACACCAGCAGATGTTATACTGAAAACAACATCTTGAATAAGATTTTGTATTGATCGCAAAATGGAAGGGAACTTTGCAGTTTATCACCTGATGTGGTAATAAACTGCAAAGCCTAAAACATTTCAGAATAATAAAAGCATTATATTCTTTTTGCGTTACCAATATGGATAGTTACCTCCCAATCCCCATCGTACAAAAACCGGAATCCAAAAGTTACATTCATATTCCATTTACCAGGAAGACATGGAGCTCCATTTGCAGGTACGGAACCATCAATAGCAACATGAGCCATTAAAACCCTGTAAAACACATCATATGCATTATAGGTAGATGCATCGGTTCCTAATGGGAATGGAGCAAAAGGATAAGCCCAGGTCATTGTCGAGTCAGTATTTACCTGTTTTGAAAAACGATCAAAACTTGGAAAACTTGGTCGGTCACCACGTGGTACAATTTCTCCTGCTTTTGGATTCCACGGTTTCCCATATTTGTCAACAATTTTAAAACTGATCGTATTTGGACTTTGGTCTGTAGGTTTTCTTTCGATCCTATTAACGGTTGCTGATGGAGCGGTTATATAACCACCTCCAAAATTTGTAATGTCCATTATGTTGATATCGCAACGACCAGTACTGTACAATACTTGCTGTATATCAATGGTCATAGCATTTTTAAAAACCTGAGAACCTGCCACATTTTCCATGCGGACATCAAAAGAATACTTACCTTTAGGCGCTAAATTAGAAGCTGGTGTAAAGGTAAATTGACCACTTCTTTCGTTGAGTTGCGTGATAGGCATCTGGATCGTTTTACGTTTAGCATTTACCAGGGCAATAGATGTATCAGCTGTGAGATTGTAAGGTTCATTCCAAACTACCAGGTCCACATTTTTTGTGAGCATATCTGTAGGTATACCAAGCGAATCATAAGCTGCTGCAATAAAAAAATGTATTGGCTGAGATGTTCCATTTAATTCAGGCAGAATAGATGTAGTAAGTACACCTGCAGATACAATCTGAGGATTGCGTAGATATACCAGTTTATCGGTGATATATCCACTCTGGATTTTTGAACATCCAACAGCAAAGAGAGCAATGAAAACCAATGCTATCCAAATTAAGTTTATCTTTTTCATATCTTTTCGGATTAAATAGGTTATTGTGCGATATGATGTCTGAATCCAAAAATATGGTCATCGTCCAACACATGTAATATGCCGTTAGTGGTGATAATTCCACTGGTTTGGCACCGGCTTATCGGGTCCTGATCCGCAAGAGGAATAGTAATATCATTAGGTTTATCGAACCCGTTGATAACCTTGGAGAACCAGAGAAACTTTGGTATCGAATTCGGAACCCATTCAGTGTAGAGTTTGCTTTCAATCAGCTGCAAAGCAACAATGACATTTGAAGTGCTTTTTGTAATACGCGGTGATACCAGGTCAACCCGATTTATCTTTCCCGGGATCATATACATCCGTAAGGTGTCTTTATAATTCACAATTTCGTTTTTCAAACTGTCATAATTATAAACATAATTTTCATCATTATAAATGATACGCAGGGCAGCTTGTTTTTCGATAATGAAATTCCTGAATGCATAATCAGTAGGAGCAACAAATGTTTGGTTAGCAGAATTTACCTCTTGATCAATTCCGGCAGCTTTCAGAAGGATTATCAGTGTGTCGAACTGGTGGTGAGGCGTTGATTTCAGATAATCCAATGTTGTCATGTTCACCTCTGCTATGCTCAAACCACCATCAATTACACTATTCTTAGTGCATGAAAAGCTGATCACCACAATTGCAAGCAGAAGAAAAGGTATTAAATTTTTCATTTTGAAATTTTTAACGTTGTTTTAAAACCAATAATTAATTTTGGATCCGAGAAGACCAGTAAGGAGTCTGTTGTGTGTATTTATTCCGCAGGAATAAGTTTACATTCACCGGCCAGTAGTAACCTTCATCATTATAACGCTGAGCACTATAATAAGGATTTGTGGCATATTTCCCTGTACGTACCATGTCGTAAAGATTATGACCTTCGAGGAAAAGTTCCTTCTGCATCTGAATATACACTTCATCTGCAAGGTTTGCATCAGTTCCAGGATAATCGCCAATTCCAGCTCTGTTCCTTACTATATTCAACCAGATCCGCGCATCTGCATTACGATTCAAACGTGTAAGCGCTTCTGCACGGAGCAACATAATATCGGCTAAACGGAAGATGATCAAGTTGTCATCAGTTCGCCAGGTAAGTTGATCGGCTGTCGGATAAGATATAGAAGTATATTTGTTACACATCGTATTATCTCCTCCCAGATTATAGAAAAATGCACTGTTTCGGACATCTTTCGGATCATTAAAAAGGCTTAAGAAATCGGAACTGAAATTAAAGATCGGAACATCTCTGCCATTTGGGATAAGGGGTTTTGCTAGAAAGAGGCTCGTAAAACCATCAGCTCCAAAATATTCATTGTTTGCCGTACTGAATTCAATTTCAAATATACCTTCGATTGATTTCCCTTTGAAAATAGAAGAATAAGCAGTTGGATCGACCAATTGATATCCCCCTTTATTAATAACAGAATCACACGCTGCTTCAGCTTTTGCTATAAAAGCAGGTGCGCCGGAAGCGGGTTGATTTGGACGGGCTCTCCACATATTAATATGTGCTATCAAGGCATAAACCGATCCTAAGTTTGCTCTTACGGCCTGTTCATTGCTGGCAGTGTATCCCCATACTAACCTTTTTGCAGCTTCGGTAAGATCCGTCATACACTGATCAAGAATCTGAGCATTTGTAGAATAAGGAACATCATTGACAGCCTCGCTGGCTGATGAAATACTTTTTAACATCAACGGAAAAGTTCCCCATAATCTTGCCATGTAGAAATAGGTATATGCACGAATAAAGTAAGCCTCGCCCAAAATTTTATTTTGTTCCTTGGTTGCTGTTTGGATGTCCGCATTAAATTTGTTTAGCGGTATAGAAGGAACTTTTTCAATCAGTGTATTTGTAGCGTTTATAGTTTTATAGAATCCCGAATAATCGGAGAGTACATCGCCAGTGTAATATTCAAAATGACCCTCGAATGGATATTGGCCCCAAGCCCCTGAAGCAAATACCCGGGTTGGAAAATCACCGTAAGTAAAATAAGCCAATCCTGAATCACCGTTAAGTAACTGTGAACGCAACTCAACGTAACAACCAGCCAGACCAGTCTCTGCATCTTTCCCGGTTTGCCAGAAAGTATTTATGGTAGGATAATCATAGGGTTTTTGATCCAGCAATTTTGTACACCCCTGCAAAGCCAATATAGCAAAAGCGATTATCAGTGTATTATAGAAATAGTTTAAAGTTTTCATATTTTTCTACCTTATTAAAACGTAACTTCAAGTGAAAATGTGCACTTACGTGCCAATGCATACCCGGTTCCTGAATAAAAACCTTTGGCGTCAACTAGCTCAGGGTCTGCAACAAGACAGCCTTTTGCCTTGAAAACATGAACGTTTTCCAGTGAAGAAGAAAGCCGTAGGCGTTCGATTCCGATTTTGGTTAAGGCAGGACTGTTAAAATTATATCCTAACGTAATTCTGTTGATTTTTAGATACGAACCATTTTCAACGAAAAGTGAACTGAAGTTCGGATAATTGTATTGCATCGCATAGGGACTATTATTAGGAAAAGTCGCATTCACATTATTTGGATTATTTTTACTCCAGATATTCACGTTTCCTGTGGACAATAGTGCACGACGGGCTATATAATCTTCGGGTCCATAGAAATGGCCACTAGTATATTGCGAAAGGAAAGTTCCGGAGGTTGTATAATTACTGCTGTATCCATTTCCTTCTTCATCAGCTCCGGATGGGTCATTTGAAAGCGATGCAGCAAGACTAGAGTTATAAATATCGCGACCAAGTACATAACTGCACTGAATAGAAAAAGTCCAGTTTTTATAGAAAAAATCATTCACAAAACCCCCTGTGTATTTTGGATTCGGATCTCCCATAGCTTTGCGATCTTTATAACTCCAGGGATCAAACGAATAATCACCTACAATATCTTCGTATTTGGCATCACCAACGTGAAATGCATTTCCCCATAAATTAGAATAAGGGTTACCGGTTAGTGGATTGGTTGGAATCTCCGAAGCGGCATGATAGACACCTTGATAATTATACATATAGTATTGATTCAATGGCTGTCCTGTAACCAGGACCCAGTCACCAACCTGTATGGGCTGATTCCCATTGGGAAGTTCCATAATGGTATTTTTATTATGCGATATGTTGAAATTAATGTTCCAACGGAATTTACTTTCTGGGTTTAGCAGACGGGCAAAAATGCTGAATTCTGCTCCGGCATTACGAATTGATGCTGCATTGGTATAATATGTGCCATATCCTGAAGTTAATGGCATTGGAAAATCAAATCGAATTCCATGAGTTTCCCGGTTATAAATATCAAAACTCGCATTAAAACGATTTTTCATGAGCTCTACATCCATTCCTAAATTCCATTGGCGTGATTCTTCCCAGGTAAGTTTGTCTTGTGCTATTCCATTCCAGTCGGGACCAATCGCTGTTACTCCGTTGTAAGAATTAGTTACTCCACTTGAACCCGGGAACGAACCTTTAACGGCATACTTATTATAATAACCATAAAAATCTCCCGGTTGGCTTCCGTTTACACCATAGGATGCTCTTAATTTGAACAGATCAACAACATTTTTCACTCCTTTGGCAAATGGCTCATCACTGATAATCCAGTTTACAGAGGCTGAAGGAAATGATCCCCAACGTCTGGCTGGTCCAAAACGCGAAGATCCATCCATTCGTTCTGACAGAGAAAGATTGTAACGATCTTTAAACATATATGTAACTTGTGTAAAATAGGAAAGCATCGCGGCTGCGCTTCTTGAAGAATTACCACTCATATTATTCGCCGTAACTCCATTTACGGTAGTTATTTGATCGGTAGGTATATAATTCCCTCCCAGATAAGTATTTGATCCGTTTTCAGTTTCAACTGATTGACCAAGCATTACAAGTAATTTATGATTCTTACCGTAGGTATCACTATAATTGAATAAATTCTCAGCAGTAATTTTATTGTAATTTACAGAATTACTACTTGCGTTGGCTATTTGAGCAGTATTCGTGGTTGAAGGTACAAACTGATCCCTTTTTGAATTATTCAAAACATAACTTACATTTGAACGAAAATTGAATTTTTTATTGAATTTAATTAAAATATTATTCGACAAAGTAAGTGAGTTTTGGCTGTTATCATCAAGCATTGAGGTATTCAGACCCATATATGTCGCTTTATCTGCATCTGAAAGATAGAGCAGCGACGACGGGATATTACTGGGATTCAAAGTTGTAATATTTCTACTGCCTCCTCCTGTAACAGGGTTCGTTTTTACATTGGAATAGTAGAAATTTGTATTCACCTCCATCCACGAACCAATTGTGTTAAATAACCTTGAATTAATTGTATAGCGCTTAAAACCATTTCCTACCACAGTTCCTTTCTCATCATAGTAACCAGCACTAATTCGGTAATTACTTTTATCTGTGCCTCCGGTCATTGATAAATCGTGATTTTGCACCATTCCAGTCCGGTAAAACATTCCCATCCAATTCGTATTGTTATTGAAGGCAGTGTTTAGACTGTCTGTTAGTATAAGCGGGTTGTCACGAACCTGAAAATAGTTTCCCGCCGAATAAATTTGGTTCATTCTACCCCTACGTTCTGCGGCACCTGTATAAATTACAGGTAATGAAGGGCTTTGGGTATAGCCATAATAAGCATTATAAGATATCTGAGTTTTACCTGACTGCCCTCTTTTGGTTGTAATAATTACTACACCGTTAGCCGCCCTTGAACCATATATTGCTGCAGCCGAAGCATCTTTCAGTACGTCAATTGAAGCAATGTCCGAAGGGCTTAAACCGGCAATAAAACTGGTATTACTCGTTGAAAAATTAGTTGAAGTTTTATAATCACTAACAACCCCGTCAATTACATATAGCGGGTCGCTGGTGGAATAAAATTCATCACCTCTCGAAATTGCTGTATTCCCACGGACAGTAAAACTCTGTCTTGATCCTGGCTCTCCACTAATATTCTGAATATTAACCCCACTCAATCGTCCTTGAAGCATTACGTCAAGACTGGCAGTAGGTATGTTTGCCAGATCTTTACCCGAAATACTTGCTACAGACGCAGAAACGCTACGCTTCGATACCGTCTGATAACCAATAACCACTGTTTCCTGAAGAAGGTCAGCACTAGGGACCATCTGAACAGTTATTACTTTTTTCCCTCCAATTTTAACTTTTTGTGTGGTATAACTAATATACCTGATCAAAAGTACGTTGTTTGTAGTTGCCTCGATGCTAAAAAGTCCATCGTTGTCAGTGGCAGTACCAACAGAAGTGCCTTCAACCACTATTGTTGCACCGGGCATTCCCTTACCGCTTTCATCCACTACTTTTCCTGTAACTTTCGGTTTTTGAGCCTGCACTTGCAGAAGCCCAAAAAAGAATGTTAACATCAAACACAAGGATATTTGCTTCCAGTAAAACTTTTGTCGTTTCATTTCATTCATAATTAATTAAAGTTTAGTAAAAAATTCATTAATATATTCAATCTGAATTATCAAAATAATGCAGATACATATCAAAATAACTAAGCCAGTTTAGTTTCTTGTCATAAGATTAATGTTTTAGTTAGTACTTCTAATATCGTTTGGGAAAGTGTTAATTTATGTAAACAAATAACATGAAAATCGACTGCCGGGATTGGTTAACATGTCCAAAAAACTTGCATAAATGTCCAAACGACAATAATTAATATATTTGAAAATCAGACAATTAAATAAAGATGACGGGAATGTTACTATTTTAGGACATCATTTTTGTTGAAATGTCTGTACAGACTGAATATAGAGATCAGGGTGATGGAATCTGTGTGGTTGAAAGGAGGCAGGAATAACTCCTTTATGGATTGAAATACTCGCGTGGAGATTTGCCGTAATGTTCCTTAAACCTTCGGGTAAAATATGCGGGACTTGAAAAGCCTGTTTCATAGGCAGCTTCAGAGATGTTACAGGTTCCTGATGAAATCAGTTTTACGGCCTCTTTTAACCGGATTGAGCGGATAAACTCAGTTGCGGAACAGTCGACTAATCCCTTGAGTTTTAAGTGGAGCAGTGAACGACTTATATTCATCTCTCTGAGGAGAAATGTAACATCCATCATTGGATCGCTGATGTTTGACTTTACAGCAGCCGTGAGTTTTTCAATAAATGTTTTATCCGATTCTGAGAACGCAATTTCGCTGATGGTAATAAAGGCATCATTTTTATAACGTTCAATAAGCTTTCGGCGTGTTTTCAGGATATTTTCGATATTCTGCTCAAGGATATTAGGATAAAAGGGTTTTTCGATATAGTAATCGGCTCCCGTTTTTAACCCTAAGAGCTTATTATCCAAGCCACTTTTAGCCGTGAGCAGAATTACCGGAATATGCGAAGTCTTTATCTCCGATTTAATGATTCTTGTCAGCTCGAAACCGTCCATTCCCGGCATCATTACATCAGTGATTATTAGCTCGGGGGAGAAGTATTTGAGTTTTTCAAGCGCCTCATTCCCATTTTGGGCTGAATAAATCTGATATTTATTTTCCAATGTTTCATGCATGAAATCGAGTAGTTCCAGGTTGTCTTCAACAATAAGTATGATTGGGTCATGACCCATCCCATTGGCATCCGACATTTTCACCTCCTGATCAGGATCGATATCAAGTGGAGTTACCTCTTCGTGTCCGATAAGCTGTGGCGCAACTTTGGCAATTTCAACAGCCGCAAAATCGGTTTTTGATGCGGGAATGAGAACTGTAAATTTGGTCCCAATCCCCAATTCACTTTCAACCGCTATTTGTCCACGATGCATTTGCACAAGGCTCTTCACATAGGCAAGTCCGATTCCCGATCCGGTGTGGTTCATGTTCCCCTCCCCGATCTGAAAGAACCGGTCAAAGACTTTATCGAGCATTTGGGGCTTAATCCCCATGCCGGTATCCGAAACAGTGATCTGCAAATCCTGATTCTTTTTGATTAGCCGGAGATCTCGTCTGACAACAGCAAGGGTCAGTTCAACACAACCACCATCAGCAGTAAATTTAAATGCATTTGAAAGCAGGTTGAATATTATCTTTTCAATTCTGTTGGTGTCGAACCAAACAAAAGTCTCATCGGGCGGAAAATTAAGCTTGAAGTTGATATCCCTGGACTCGGAGATTAACTCGAATGATTCTCTGATCTCCTCAGCCAACAGCCGGATATCGTATTGCGAAACCTGAAGGCACTCTTTTCCGCTTTCGATTTTTCTGAATTCGAGCAACTGATTAATTAAGTTAAAGAGTCGCCTGGCATTGTTATCAATTCCCATCAACCGTTTCCTTAAAAAGGGGCTTAGTTTTTCCTCTTCCATCATCTTGCTCAAAGGGCCCAGAATTAAGGTCAGAGGTGTTCTCAGTTCATGCGAGATATTGGTAAAGAAATCGAGCTTCACCTGGTTGATCTCTTCCGCATGCTCCTTCTCGAGCCGCTCAAAAGTAACCAGGGCTTTCGATTTCTCGAGCCGTTTTCCAATCATATACAAAACCATGGCAATCAAACAGACAAAAATAAAGTAGAGCAGAAAGGCCCAAACTGAAAGATAAAACGGGGGTCTAACAACGATCTTTAACACCCTATCTTGCGAATCACCCATCAGGTTGTTTGCCGATCCCTTCACATGAAAGAAATAAGTACCCGGACTCATATTGGTATAGGTAGCAAAGGTGCGGTTGCTCACGAAATTCCAGTTTTTCTCAAAGTTCTCCAGATAATAAGCATAATTGCCATATCCATGGGTTGAGAAATTAAAAGAGGTAAATTCAAGGGTGAAAACGTTCTGATCGTAATCCAACACAACCTTATCCACATTATTTATCGATTTATTCAGCGGGGTGTTCTTTCCAGGGTGGACAGGCTTGTTAAACAACTGCATACCGGTAAAAACGATTGGTTTTTCAGCTGAAATATTTGTATTGTCATTCGCATTAAATGAAACCATTCCATTATTTGCACCAAAATAAACATTTCCATACTTGTCAACATAGGAAGCTCTGAAGTTAAACTGACCAAAGGCAGTTCCGGAATTGCCATCATAGAGCACATAGGCATTTGTTTCCGGATCGATTTTAATCAATCCATTTTCGGTACTGACCCAAATCATTCCGTTTTTATCCTCTTCCAGACTAAAAATCCACGATGCAGGGAAATTATTCCCCTTGTTGAAAGGGATAATTTTATTGCTCTTTTGATTAAAACAGCAAAGTCCGTTATAACAGTCACCAATCCAGATTCTCCCTTTGGAGTCAGTTTTCACAAAATTGATCTGGGTCATTTGGGGAATCTTGTCAAACCGGCTTAATGAATCGGTGAAGGAATCATAGTAATAAATATTTTTATGGGATGAGAACCAGATTTTATTGCCTGAATTACAAATTGATTCAAATTGGATATCCCCGATCTGTTTGGGTTTGAATTTCGACATCTTCCTGGTATTGAGATCGAAAATGGCAATACCCAGAGAGGTTGAAATAAAGATCGAATTGCCCAGGCGGTAAAAGGAATAAATATTGTCAGAGGGTAATTCAGCATTATTTTTAAGGTTGATGTAACTGAATTTGCCTGTTTTCGGATTCAAAATATTGATACCACCCGTGTAGGAGGCTATCCAAAGTTCATTGTCAGAAACGAACAACAAATCATGCAGATTATTGTATGAAAGGCCTGTCATATCCTCCTTATGGGTGTACCTGGTTACATCTCCTGTTTTGATATTGAGCTTATTGAGTCCCATATCTTCAAAGGCAATCCATAAATTCCCTTCACTGTCTTCTTTAAGGCAGCTCACTAAATTTCCACCCAACTGCCAGTTGCTGGTACCCAAGTCCCAGGTTTTAAAAAAACTCCTTTGTGAACTCCAGAAATTGATCCCCCCAAAATAGGTTCCTAACCAAATGTTCCCATTTTTATCACAAAGTGAGCTATAGATCGGATCTGCATTTAATCCTTTGGGGTTTTTATGTTCTGATTTATGGAAAGAAAACGTTCCTGTATTATTTGACCATAAAAATAAGCCTGCTTCAGTTCCAATCCATAATCTGTTTTGCTTGTCCTCACAAAAACAATGGACCATATTATGGGGTATGTATGTGCTTCCCGTGTGGTCTTTTGAAAAATGGATAAACTGCCCGGAAGCCAAATCCATACGGCATAACCCATTAAGCTCCTGATCAAGCCATAAATAATTCAAATGATCAGTATATATTGCAGTTAGTGGCAGATTTCCCAATACTGAAGGGATCTTATGGCTTTTGATTGAGCCGCTCTTTAAATCGAGGCAATAAAACAGATGTTTCCGGTTATGGCAATCAACTGATCACCTCTGACAAATAGCATTTGAAAGGTTATATCACCAGGGATTTTGTTAAAGCCATTAATCTTCCGAATGTCGGTTAACAAAGCAGTTTTTGAGTCTAAAAAATAAATATTGTTATCCTTACAAATCCAATATCCGCCAGCCGTTGGTTCAATATTCTCAGTGGGCCCGATATCGTTTAATAGTGCGTAAGATTTAAAACATTCGTGATTGAAATCAAAATAAAAATATCGCTCCTCCTTCGTCCTGCATATTAACATCGAATCGGGGCATGTAAAAATACGGTTACATAGCAATTCTGCCGGCCCCCCTTTTTCGTCGAATGCGGGAAACTCCTTGTACTGGCTCCCATCAAACCGGCATACTGAAACCCTGGTAGCCAACCAGACAAATCCATAATGATCCTGTGCAATCCCCTTTACATAGGATGATGGCAACCCTGTTTCATTGGTATAATGGTAAAAATCGGGGGCATTATTCTGCGCCAACGACTTTACTGAGGTAGTATAACTCCAGGTAAAAAAAATCAAAAAGCTATATCCAACTAGCTTTATAATAGATGATAATTTAATATCTTGTTGTTTTTTCATCCTTTTACCCGAATTATTCAAATGGTGTAAGCCTATCTACTTTATCTTAAAGTAATAATAAACAATAAATTAGGTTTGATAGCTACACTTTTACAGACTTAGCAAAAGTACTGAAATATATCGCTCAAGCCCGATACGTTCGCGGTCAGTGAGTGCAGTTTAATAAATGAACCAGTATTAGCGCAGCTTGTAATATGAGACCCAGACAACACTAATTTCCAGATTCTTCTCATCTTCTTAATTTCTCACTGGCTCCAGTCCATTTTCAATATGCTCAAACGATTTTTCTTTTGTCTCGGGGAGCTTATTCATAATTTAAAATGGTTATAAATTAATGGTTCTGATGTGCACAGTTTCTGATAGTTTGCATTTCCAGCAGGTTATTCAGGGGCGGTCATTTCTCTTTGGAAAATATATTTATGCGCTGATATTTTCAAAACCCCGGACAAATAACATCACATTCGCCAATAAAAACAATCCCATATGTTTAATATTCTTGCATAAATGGGTAAAACCAAAGTTCCACATTCTGGATAATGATTATATTAATAGAAGCGGGAGGATGATTGGAGACTTTTTCGCCTTCATAAATCTGAATTCCGCCAATTCAACAGACACAATTAAAAAATTAGGGACACTCCTGATCGATAAAATCCCGGAACATTCTCCACCCCGATTGTGCCATATTCCCGATTGTGACTCTCACAATTGTTAGTGTTTGGTATGTGGAAGAAAACGTGTGGTTAGTTTGCATAAATTAAATTCTAACTTTGATTCTCAAACAGGTCAAAGAACGCAGGTCATAAATCCGTTTAGGGATGATTTCCCCCCTGAATATTAAAAAATGAAATTGATGTTTTCAAAAGAGATTTACCTTGAGCGTCGCGAAAAGCTACGTAAATCAGTTGGTAAAGGATTGATCTTACTCTTAGGTAACGATGAAAGTCCCATGAATTACGGTGATAATGGTTATCATTTCAGGCAGGACAGTACTTTCCTTTATTTTTTCGGTTTGAACCACCCTTTCCTGGCCGGAATCCTTGATTGTGAAACTGGTGAAGATGTTATATTCGGGAATGATCATACTGTAGAAGATTTTGTATGGATGGGACCTCAGCCGACAATTGCCACTCAATCGCTTCAGGTGGGTGTTACCAAAACAGGAGATATTGCTGATTTGATAGTTTTATTGGAGGACTCTTCATCAAAAGGGAGGGTTGTTCACTCCTTGCCACCCTACCGGGCTGAGAACAGGATCAAGCTTTTCGAATGGCTCAAAATAGACCCCAATAAAGCGAAGGGGATGGCATCCTTTGAGCTAATCATGGGGGTCATTAACCAGCGTAATTACAAATCGGCGGATGAAATCCTGGAAATCCGCCGGGCGTGCGACGTGAGTGTTGATATGCATACACTGGCCATGCGGATGGCAAAACCGGGAGTTACTGAAGCTCAGATTGACGGAGCAGTTCAGCAGGTTGCAGTTGCTGCCGGCGGACAGATTTCATTTCCTATAATCGCAACTATAAACGGACAAACGCTTCATAATCATTATCATGGAAATATCTTAAAGGATGGTGATTTGTTTCTTCTCGACGCCGGGGCTGAAACTGCTATGGGGTATGCGGGGGACCTGTCGAGCACTGTCCCGGTGAAAGGTAAATTCACATCGCGCCAAAAAGATATTTATTCCATCTGTCTGGATAGTCATAATCATGCAATCTCGATGCTCAAACCGGGCATCCCTTTTAAGGAGGTCCATTTTGAAACGGCAAGGGTAATCATTCGCGGATTGAAAGATCTTGGATTGATGAAGGGCAATGTGGAAGATGCGCTTGCAAATGGGGCTCATGCCCTGTTTTTCCCTTGCGGACTGGGCCATATGATGGGGTTGGATGTGCACGACATGGAAGATCTTGGCGAGGTACACGTAGGTTATTCAGGCGAGACAAAAAGCACACAATTTGGATTGAAATCACTGAGATTGGGGCGGAAACTCGAGCCCGGATTTGTTTTTACAATCGAACCGGGAATCTATTTTATCCCTGACCTGATTGAGCAATGGAAAAAAACAAACCACAACGGCGACTACATCAATTATGAAAGAGTAGAAACTTATAAATCTTTTGGAGGCCTCCGCAATGAAGAAGATTTTCTGGTAACTGAATCGGGATATGAGTTACTTGGAAAACCAAAGCCCAAGACCATTGCAGAGGTTGAGGCTGAGTGGGCAAAAGGATTATTTTCCCGGTAATCTCGGGGGCACATTAAAACTGATAGGTTCGGTTTTTTTAAAACACTCTAAAAAACAGAAGAATTGACTGGCTATTTTCAATTTTGTTGTAATTTTGTTCTGCCTGCTTTCAGTGTTGAACGACTGACGGTTTTGTCTAAAAAGCTTTGGGAATGATGGAAACACCACTATATATTCCGACCCTGATTAAAAGTTACAGACGGTTGTTCGAGTGCCTGATGTTCTACAATTGAATTTTCACCCTCCTGACTCTTTATCCCGGTTGTGGTTCGCTGTCAGATACCGGCGATAAATCCGCGCTACAATTAGTCCTGTTTTCATTTAGAACATTTAAAAAGATAAATCATGTTTGAAAAGATAAATCCCCATACAACCATTCCTGAAAGACCAGCCACAACAGAGGGTAATTTCTATGAATCCAAAGGCAAGGCATCGAACCCGGGAATGAACGACCGAATCAGGAAACTCAGAAACCTAAGTGTTGAAACCACTCCGACCCTTTCGATTGAACGCGCACTTCACGAAACCTCCTTTTACAAGGAGAACTACGGGAAGTTCTCAATCCCCGTTTTGCGGGCAATGAATTTTCTCGATCATTGCCAAAAGAAAGCGCTGTATATTGGTGAAGGAGAATTAATTGTGGGCGAACGCGGGCCAAAGCCAAAGTGTATTCCCACGTTTCCCGAGCTCACCTGTCATAGTGTGGATGACTTTCATGTGTTGAACACGCGTGACATGCAGCCTTACAAAATCAGTAAGCACGATATTGACCTCTACGAAAAAGAGGTCATCCCTTATTGGAAAGGGAAGACACAGCGGGAGCGCATTTTCAGCCATGTCCCTGAAGAGTGGCGGGCGGCCTATGAGGCGGGGCTGTTTACCGAGTTTATGGAACAGCGCGCACCAGGACATACTGCCCTCGACGGGAAGATCTACCGCAAGGGGATGATCGATTTTAAAAATGAGATTGCAGATAACCTGGCTAACCTCGATTATATCAACGATCCCGAAGCCACCGATAAGGCGGAACAATGGAAGGCAATGGACATTTCATGCGATGCGGTGATTCTATTTGCAGAACGGCATGCTCAACTGGCAGAACATCTTGCCACTCAAGAGACTGATTCACGAAGAGCTGCAGAATTATTAAGTATTGCAGAAGTTTGCCGGTGGGTGCCGGCGCATGCACCCAGAAATCTGTGGGAAGCGATACAGATGTACTGGTTCGTCCATTTGGGAACAATTACAGAGTTAAACGGGTGGGACGCGATGAATCCAGGCCATTTCGACCAGCACCTGACCCCGTTTTATGCAAAAGAGATTGCAGCAGGAACCCTTACCAGAGACCAGGCAAAAGAGCTGATTTCTTGTTTCTGGATCAAAGTAAACAACCATCCTGCACCGCCAAAAGTTGGAATAACGGCGAGAGAGAGTGGCACCTATAACGATTTTACGAACATCAATATAGGAGGGGTTAAAGGGGATGGAACTGACGGAACCAGTGAAGTTTCGTATATCATGCTTGAGGTGATCGAGGAACTTCATATTTTGCAGCCTGGGAATTCGGTGCACATTAGCGCCAAAACGCCGGATAAATTTCTGAATGCAGCCTCTCACGTAATCCGCCAGGGACATGGATACCCATCGGTTTTTAATCCCGATATCTATATCCTTGAGTTACTGCGCCAGGGGAAATCGCTATCTGACGCACGTGAAGGGGGTTGCAGCGGATGCATCGAAGTGGGCGCTTTTGGAAAAGAGGCTTATCTGCTGACCGGTTACCTGAATGTTCCAAAAATCCTTGAAGTCACCCTCAACAATGGAATTAATCCAGTCTCCGGGAAAATAGTCGGTATTCAAACGGGGGATCCCCTGAATTTTAAATCATTTGAAGAGCTTTATACCGCTTTTCTGAGACAGCTGCAATATGTTGTCGACCAGAAGATACGTGTAAGCAACTACATTGACCGGATGTTTGCCAAATATGCGCCGGCACCTTTCCTCTCAGTAGTGATTGATGATTGCATCAGCCGGGGTAAGGATTATTACGATGGAGGTCCCCGTTACAACACGAGCTATATTCAGTGTTGCGGACTCGGAACAGTCACCGATAGCCTTGCCGCGCTGAAAAAGCATGTTTTTGAAGATAAAACCTTCAGCATGGATAGGGTTTTAACCGCCGTGCTCAAAAATTTCGCAGGGGAGGAGCTGCTTCGCCAGACAATCATTAACCGGACTCCATTTTTTGGCAACGATGATGATTATGCTGATTTGATAGCCGTTCAAGTATTCAATGACCTTGTAGATACTATTGACGGGAAACCGAATATTAAGCCGGGTGGCAAATACCACCTGAACATGCTTTCAACCACTTGCCATGTCTATTTTGGTAAGGTGATGGGGGCCACACCTAATGGTCGGCTAGCCGGTAAATCAATATCCGACGGCACATCACCCTCGCATGGCGCCGATACGCATGGTCCTTCAGCCGTTATAAAATCACTGACCAAAATAGATCATGTCAAAACAGGGGGGACACTCCTGAATCAGCGGTTCCTGCCAGGGTTGGTACGCAAAGAGGCTGATATCATGAAACTTGGTCAGCTCATCAGGAGTTATTTTACCCTTGGCGGCCATCATATCCAATTTAATATTGTTGATACCGCTACCCTGCTGGCAGCTCAAGCCTGCCCCGAAGATTACAAGGATTTGCTGGTTCGGATGGCCGGGTACAGCGACTATTTCAACGATATGAACGCTGATTTACAGCAGGAGGTAATCGAGAGGACCGAAAATGACTCATTTTAGATTACTGCAATGTCCGAAGATTTAATTTTTGATATAAAACGGTACGCCATAAACGACGGACCGGGAATCCGCATAGTAATCTTTTTTAAGGGGTGTAACCTTCAATGTGCCTGGTGCCACAATCCTGAAGGCATTTCCGGTAAGATTGAAAAAATGTTTGCACCTGCCAAATGTATCAGTTGCGGCACCTGCGTTGAGGTCTGCCCTGAAAAAGCGATCACCTTAACCCCCGAAGGCATTTTAACCGATGGTGATTTATGCACGGTGTGCGGCAAATGTGCTGAGGTATGCCCGACAAAAGCCATTGAAATGTCAGGTAAACAAATGTCGGTTTCCGAAATAATGGAGACCATCGAAAAAGAGCGGATCTTTTTTGACCAGTCGGGCGGAGGTGTTACATTTTCAGGGGGCGAACCCCTTGTGCATACCAAAATGTTGATTGAGCTACTTGATGAATGCGGGAGAAGAGGAATTCACCGGGCTGTTGATACAGCTGGGAACGTAAGTTCCGATATTATCCTCGAAGTGGCAAAGCGTACCGACCTCTTCCTTTACGATATAAAGATGATGGATTCCGGATCACACCAGAAATGGACTAAGGCCGGAAACGGGAAGATCCTGGCTAATCTTAAAGCTATCTCCGAAATTGACGCTCATATCATTATTCGTATTCCTCTCATCGGAGGGGTAAACGATACCTATCAGAATATCGGATATACTGCTGCTTATATTGCCGGTCTGGCAGGTAATAAAAAGGAGGTCCATCTTCTTCCTTACCATAACATTGCCCAACACAAATACAGCAAACTAGGCAAATTGGATGATTTTGAAACATTGCGGGCGCCAGACAATGAAACCCTTATCAGAGCTATTGCGAAATTCGCAGCATATGGAATTAAGGCGGAAATTGGTGGATAGTTTACTTAATTATCAATGAATAATGGTCAATGTTCAGTACTTATATTTGCGCAATTCCTGAAAACCATATCAAATCTAACCCCTTTGCCATTCGTGAAATCGGCTTCCTCCCGATCTTTACATATAATTCAAATTGTCCGGTTCATTTCGAGGGATGATTAAACACCTTTTTGATAGTAAGATCAAAAGTTTTATCGGTGGGCTCACTTCAAGACACGCTTTTAAACCAGATTCTCGTGCTCCCGGAATTCCATATCTGAACATCTGCATGAATGACGATATGAGCGAACAGGCAAATTGGCATAACTTTTTCAAGTCCGAACGTTTTAAGATTATCATGAATGGCATTTAATAAACAGATGGATATCCATTCCCCAGCGAGTTAATGGCAGATTTCACGATACTCATTGGCGGGAATCAAAGATATTGGGTAAGTACACAGTAAGCCTTTTCAATCCTGTAGTTATTCAATTGTCGACATGGACTATCGCACAGTTATCTTGTTCACACTATTAAAACTGCCATTGGCTGTCCACATATTGGTTCCATCAACAGCAATCCACGTAGTCTACTCGCCTGTACCTGAATAAGTAGTAATTATCTGCAAATTAGAAGATTCCTTCTTGCAGCCAAATGTTCGGGCAATCAGGAAGAAAAGAAGGAGAAGTTTGTTGAAAACGGATTTGGTTTTCATAGTTAGATTTATGCAAAATTCAAAGGCTAAAGTTTCCAATTATAAAACCAAGTCCGACATGAAAAAAAGGATTGTTTTTGAGTGGTTATTTTGATCTGCCAAAGCTACATTGAAGTCTTTCTGAGTTGCAATTTGATCGGTAAAATAATTAAGTTCTTTGAGTTTTGATTATTGACTTATTGCTTTTATTTTTCATTCCCAGGCGGTTCTGTCAGATTTATATCTTCTGGTTCTTTCTCTTTTTTAAATTTCAATTTTCCAAATTTATAGGTGAAATTAATTCCGAAGGAGCGATACGGCAATTGACGCACATTTATCAAAGTGAAATTATCTCCTGTTAGATTGGTTTTCTGATTCACATACTCATTGAAAAAATTTGTGGCGGTTGCAGCAATACTTGCGTTCTTAAATAACTGCTTGCGAAAAGCAAAATTATAGGTGGAAAAGGATGGCATTGAACCCTGAGCATTAATTCTCTTTGAATTAAAGTTGCCGAATAATTCTAAAATCAGAGTGCTGTTTAGTTGATATGAAGCATTGATTGTTGTACGATAACTAAACCCATGAACATTTGCTGCTGAGGAAATTCCTGTGAAAATGTATCTTTCGAAACCCGAAATATTGGTTCGGATATTTAAATTCTTCATTGCAGGAATTGAAGCAAATATATTTAACCCGTAATTGTCCTCCCGACCAATATTCTGCCGTGTACTTATCGCCACATTAGTATAAGTTGAATCTCCAATTAAATATGCTGGATAATATTTGGTATATGACTGTATATCATCTACATTTCCCCGGTAAAATAGCGTTGAGCTAATGTTTGTGCCGTTTTCAAAATTTTCATTGTAGCTAAGTTCAATTTTGTTTCCAGCCTCAGGCCGAAGGTTAGGATTGCCTGTAGTGATATTCTTAGGGTCGCTGGCGTTAACAAATGGATTTAGATCACGATATTCAGGACGTTGAATCCGGTGAGTATAACTGATCTTTATTGTTTGGTTGTACTTTAATGTTTTTGATATTACCAAGGATGGAATCAGCGTATTATAGGGAGGAATGGCTACTACTCCTGAATTTTTAAAATTTGCCTTAGCCCTGGTATATTCATCGCGGAATCCCGCTTTAACATCAAATAATTTAAGTACCTTGAATGAAGCGGACAGATAACCAGCGTAGATATATCTTTTGTAATTAAGTACCGAAGACTGGCCTGAATTAAAATCATAAAGACCTGAGGTTGTGTTGAGCAAATAGACATCCGATGTCCCGTTTATATGGTCCGATTGGGTCTTTACTCCAGTTTCAAACATGGCATCACTAGCAAGCGGCTGAATATAATTCACAACAAATTCCATTTCCTTTTGAAATCCGGGATTGTTTCCAACCGTACTGTTTAATGGGGCATAAGATAATAATTCTTGCTGTGCCTGCTGGTAATGAGAATAGTTGTTTGCGTTGGAAGAAATCCATGAGAATTCTAATTCCTGGTCTTTCTTTTTAAACTTCTTTTTGTAATTCAGGCTATAATCAAGAATTTGTGAGTGATAATAGTTGGTAGTATTTATTGCATCATAAACATCAGATAATTGATTTCCCTTTACGTCCTCCATTATAGTCTGACGACTTGCTTTTCCCACATTATGGTTCCCAAAATACTCATATTCCACTGTTCCGGTAATATTATTCCTAAGATCAATATCCCAATCAAACCCAAGCCCTGATTGGTCTCCGTTTCGACGAAACTGTCCGGTTCCATTTTGAAGCAATTGCGAAGAACCTGACAGGTCATATGCTGAACGGTTCAACCTGTTTATTGTAGTGGAAAGCAATTGTGCATTCCCTCCTATAAAAGCATTGATCCCCAATTTACCCTTACGCACGTTCAGATTGAATGATTCGTTTTCCAAACGAGTTCCAACAGATAAAGAGATATTCCCGTTCGCTCCCTGAGCTGTACTTTTTTTCAGGATGATATTTATTATACCACCAGTCCCTTCGGCATCATATTTAGCACCTGGGCTTGTAATGATTTCAATGTTCTGAATCTGATTGGACGGAATGGACTGCAAGACATCGGCGATATTGCTGCCAAAAAGGGCTGATGGTTTTCCGTTAATTAAAAAACGTATGTTTGAGTTTCCCTGCAATTCAACATTGCCGTCAACATCGACAGAGACCTGCGGGACTTTCTTTAATACATCCGAAGCAACACCACTTTGTGAAGTAATATCCTTGTCAACATTGTAAACCGTTTTATCGATTTTATTCTCAATAATGGATTTCTCAGAAGTAATAATGACCTCTTTCAACATAGTTTGTTTGCTGGAGAGTTTAATATCTCCAAAGGCAATAGCCGAATTGTCCCTGCCAATAACAATGTTGAGTTTTTCATTGGTTGTGTAGCCCATGAAATTGATAGATAGTTTATAGGTGCCATTGGGAACATGAGTTAATTTGAAGTTTCCTTTACCATCGGATGTGGTTCCATTTGCAACTTTATTATCACCTTGAAGAAACAATCCTATTGTAGCATATTCGATGGGTTGACTGGAAACGGCGTCGATAATTCTTCCTGAAATTTTCCCGTCAGCAATATTTTCACTTTTAGCTTTGTTGGAAAGAACGAGCAATAATAACAATGGAGTGAAGAATATTCTCATAAAAGGCAATTCGGAATAAGCAACAAAGGTATGGATTCTTGACCTCTGAATACTACTACCCTCAGAACTTTGAAATTTACCGGTGTATTTTTGTGTTACCTACGTGATTTGAATGAGTCGGCAATCCCTTTACACTCCTCTCCTCCCGGGAATACCTAACCATTGGGGAAAGCGATGAATCAGGCCAGAGAATTATGATATGCACTCCGTATTTGGCTGCATAAATGGTAGTAAATCAATTGCTTCAATTGGATAAGGTACGGCAGTGATCCGGACATTCAGAAATAATTTGTCCGGAAGGTATAAAATGAATACATTTAAAATCCAGCAACTGCTGAATTACTTCTAATTTTATCCCGCTAATTATTAATAGGAGAATGCCTTGATTAAATATGGAGAAAAATTCAAATGCCATTTCACGACGCACCTTTATTGAAAGAACCGGAACTGTTGCGACCGGGCTGACTATACTGTCCGGAACAATAACAGAAGCCAATAACCTTGCCGAATCGAATGATAAAGATAGGTGTGCTTTTATCTACAAAACACCCTCCGGTACCCTAAAGGATAACATGGTGATTTGGCATAACGGGACTTTTTACCTGTTTGCGATGTATGGCAAGGAAGATCAAAAGGGTAATGATTCGCTCTTTAACTCGGTATGGCTGGCAACTTCGGTTGATGGCGTACACTGGAAAGACGTGGGGACAGTGATTAAAAATCAGCCATTTGCCGTTTGGTCTCTTAGCGTATGGAAAGCGGGCGACAACTTTATTATGAACCATGGAAGTAATACCCCGGGAGACATCCTGCGCTTTTGGCGGTCAAAGGACCTCATAAACTGGGAGTTCCTGGGAGAGGAATATGCTGTGCACAAACCGGGAGGTCAGCGTCTGGACTGCATGAATGTACTAGCGGTTGAAAAAGAGGGGAAGACAGAATGGTACGGTTATGCAACCGGAGGTCTCTTGCGGTCAGAGGATGGAGTGAAATGGGAATGGAAGGAAGAGTTCAAACTTTCAGACCCCAAATGGAGTATTATCGAGGCCGGAGGTGGTGCACTTATTGGGGGGAAATACTATGTTACCTCAGGTTGGGTCCAGGCACTCCCGGGCGACTTTAATTATTCCACACTCACATTTGTTTCGGATAAACCCGATGGTCCGTTTCAGCCGGACTTCGAAGCCCTGAGGTTGAACGGGCACTCGGGTTATATCACCGTAGCACTTTGGGCCCGTTTCTGTCCTACCCCTGATGAATTACTAATCACTAACTATATCGTGGATATTCATTCCACTGTTCAAACATGGTGGCATGCCCCTATGAAAAAGGCAGTTGTCGACAAGGATGGACACCTCAGGATGGGTTATTGGAAAGGCAATGAGGCCATTAAAGGCGCTCCTGTCCCTCTCCAACTTAGCAATTGCACACAGCTGTTTCCTTTGCCAGAGAACCAGGTTGACAAAAAGGAAGCAGCCTTCAGCGCAGATAGAGATCTGGTGCGGATGAAAAGGCAACCGGGAGCTAATCCAAGCTATATCGGATATGCCGATCCTCTGACTACTGTAGTGTTACTGAACGAACAGTTTGATTCGATTAAAGGGTTTGTTCTTGAGGGACGAATGAAAATTGATCCGCTAAACCCTGGAATCCTCAGCAAGGGAATTCCCGGAATCGGATTGTTTCTGGAAGAGAAACCTCTGAAAGGAACGGCTATTTTGTTTAATACCTGCCACCTCACCGAGATCGGGATTATGCGACTATCGGGTGAGGCACACTTCGACTGCAAGGATCGCATTGGGTTTGGTTGTGCTGCCGTGGCTGGTATTACAGAAGGGGCTATCTCCTCTTTCAGGTTACTGTTTCGACAAGAGACATTCGAGCTTTACCTCAACGACCTCCTCGTACAAACCTATTTTACCAATGGAGCGACCGGCAGAGTAGGTTTCATTGTCCGTGATGGAGAGGCAAAGTTTGACAACCTTCGTGCCTGGGAAATAAATCTCTGACAATTAAGCTGGCTTATCTTATTTTAGCGGTTTGTTTCAAGAGGCTCAGATAATTGCTCCCCTGTGTTAGTCCAGCCCTTTTTGTTTAAGATATTCAGACATAAGGTCAGCGATTTCAACATTGTTCAGGTCTGAGAATGGGAAATGCGTATTTCCGCGGATTCCAATTTCAGGCAGATGCACGAGTGTCACGTCCCCACCAATCCGATTCACTGCATCTCTCCACAACTTAGCCATAGAAAAACGGACACGCCAAAAATCCTGGCCCGGATTATCCGATGGAACATCGGGGATGTTGTCGCCATAATAAATAACAATGGGGATTTTAGTAAGTTGCTTAAATTTTGATACTGGAACAGCAACCGCTGCAAGTGTCCCTCCTGAACTCTCCATGGCCGGAGGTACCTCTCCTTCAGGAAAGGGGAAGCCACTTCCGGGCTCATAAGCCACAATACCGCGAATATTCGGATTCTTTATTGCAGTTTGCCAACCCATTCCACCGGAGTGAGAGTGAGTCACAAGAATTGCCGGACCAATCTTTTTGAACAATTCAGAAACAGCATCTGTAACAACCTCCATATCAATAGGCCCGGTGGAAGGGGTCATCGAACGGAAATACTGGTTGAGCGCTTCCAGATCCCGTGAAAACTGAACTCCCTCAAAAAAATTCGGCCATATACCAAGTCGAAAAGTACCAAACCAGGACTGTTCATCGGGAACTGGTGAAATCGTCGATGCGGTAGTGCTTCGTCCGGCATTCCCACGTCTGGGTTGGTCAATAACATATACAGCAAAACCACGCCTTAAAAAGATATTCTGATACCCCTCCCTTCCGTCCGGCGTGGTCTCCCACGTTTTTGAAAACTGTCCTAATCCGTGCCACATGACAAGTGGAAATTTACGTGCTTTTTCAGGGATCTGATAAAACACATAAGCATGATCACCATGATAGGTTTGTCCTTCAGGAGCGGGTTTGTGAGGATTAAAAGTTCCGGAATTTGTAATCACGGTTCCGCCAATTGCAAAACTTCCCTGTTCCTGAATTCTTAGCGGATCTGACTTACAATTTACCTTGTTTGTTGTGCATGTTGAAACAAGCGATGAGATTCCCAGGAACATGAAAACGGTATATCCATTTTTTTTCATCCTGCTTACTTTTAAAGTTTCAATTGTTGAACGCCTTCATTTTTATATAAAAATAAGAAGAATTCGGGAACATTTCAAACATCTTACCCCTCAGTCAATTATTGAAAATTACAGGAGCGATTCGGGCAGAGCGCACGGCAGCTTTCAGATCACAACGATTAAATTTAAAGCAGGTGATTGTCCGATAAACAGAACATCAGGTTTAATAAATGCAAGGTGCTTTTCTTCCGTCAAAGATTTCTTTGCATTTTTTTCGTTTCGGATGTAAAACATAAATTCCTTCATGTCATATTTTTTAGGGTTATTTATTCTTCGATGCTGTTATCCAAATGATATCGTCTGTAAAACGGCAGCCACGTTTACGTTATACCCCCTACTGGCAGGTATTTTAACCTCCGACACTCGAAGGAGGAGTTTTACTTCAAATATACGTTTTCCTCTCAACAACCGAAGACCCGCATGCGCGAAGTATCCGGAAAAATCAAAATTCCCGGTTGAATTGAGTGTTTTCTCAACGGAAATGAACGTTTGCCAAAAGTATTCCGTGATCTGCAGAACCGAAACGGTTAAATGCGGTAAGTTTTTGGCCATTTGCACATCGGGAGAGGTTATCTGCGATAAGTTTTTAGTCATATGCAGATTGGAAATGATCAAATAACTTGTGTTTTAGCCATTTGCATATCGGAAACTCACATTAACATCCTGGTTTCTGTGAACACAACAAAGTAGTGAATCTGTGGCAGGGGGAATTAAATGAAAGAGTGGTAAAATTCTCAAATAATGAAAATATTATCAATTATTTTTTGTATATTTAGTTGTTTGTAATTTAATCCTTAAATACTTAATCATGGACTTTAAAGCTAAAACTTTTTGGGAAATGGAAAAAGAGTCCATTTCTTACCTGCACAAGAATGAAAACTGGTGGACCAGATGGGCTGTTCTTGCCACAACAATTAATAGGCTCGAAGCATGCGAAAATGAGCTGGATGCCTCTTTCAAGGCACAGGATGCAAATGATCCCGGGGGACAGGTTGCCTATAAGAATAATCTATTGGATACATTTTATCACAAAATCTACAGATTGGGCCGCAAACTCCTCCTTTTTGCCAAGGTTTCGGGAGATCAGGCCCTACTAAATGATGTCTCCTTTAGCGAATCCTCGCTTCATAAACTTACCGAAAAAGAGGCGTTCATAAAATGCCATAGTGTCCTGCAACTTGGGAATAGCTGCCTCGACAAGACTACAGAGTATGGAATCACAGCTGATGAGCTAAAAGCTTTAGCCGATGAACTTTCTGAACTGGAGACCCTGCAGCCTTCGATCGGGATGATCACCAATGAACGGAAGAGTGCCGTTCGGTCGGTTAAAATACTGATCAAAGAGGGGAGTTTTATCCTTGATATGCTGGACGATGGTCTGGAAGGGATCGTGGATGATGACAATTTCCTGGAAGGGTGGTTTGCTATCCGGAAAATCAAGGGGCGGCCAGTTTACCATAAGGTTAAAGCCCCAGTTAATTAGTGCACAATAGTGACGGGCGGACTTCTTCACGATATGAAAAGGTCCGTTTTTCACAAATAACCTCAAAAAATCACACTCCAATGCCTGTAAAAAAATTAATTCAGTTTCTCGATGAGAATAAAGTGAAGTATATCACAATTCGTCATTCGAGCGCCTTTACTGCACAGGAGATTGCGGCAAAGGCACATATCTCAGGGAAAGAGCTGGCCAAAACGGTCATGATTAAGATTGAAGGTAAAATGGCAATGGCTGTTCTGCCTGCCTCTTTTATTATCGATTTTGGCAGTTTAACCCTGATTTTCGGAACCCCAAATGTAACACTGGCGACCGAACATGAATTCAAGGATCTCTTCCCGGATTGCGAATTAGGGGCAATGCCGCCGTTTGGAAATCTTTATGATATGGAAGTTTATGTTGCAGAACCGCTCTCCCAGGACAAGGAGATTGCATTCAATGCTGGTTCCCATACCGATTTAATACGTATAGGTTATAAAGACTTTGAACAACTGGTAAAGCCGCGGATTTTCAAATTTTCATGGAAGCCGGATTCATTGCCGGGCGATCCCAGCGAAAGGTGGCAGGATGATTTATGATTCAGAATTTATTTTGTGTTTTCTTTCTAAATAAGTATTTGAAATTACCAGAAATCTGTACTCATTTAAACAGTTCGAAAGCGACCTTAACTTCACAAATAATATCCGGAATAACTTACTTATAGGCAATAACGGTATCCCCGGCAATAATTTTTGTTCCACTGGTCGTAACAGGAGTTCCTGTGGGAAGTACAACCACCAATGCGGCTTCATCGGCAGGCAGGCATATTTTTATATTGCCCTGTTCTCCCTTTGCAAGGAATTTCCTGGCAATTATATCAAATAAATCGACCTTGCACAAGGAGGAATAAGTAACTGTTTTCGCCTGATTATATGGGTTAAAGTACAGATATACCGGGTATTTATTTTTAGCATAGAAATCAGTTGCATTGCAGTTCAGCGAAAGAATACCCTCAACATCGGTTTTATGGACAATAGCTCCAAAAACACCGACAACAGAGGTACTGTATAAACTGAACATCGACTCCCGTGGTTGTCCGGTGGTCCATTTTGGTCCGTCACCTGTAGAAACCGGGGAGATACCAAAAAGCTCTTTTTTACCATAGTCATCCGATTTTCTGACTCCTTCATAACCAATTATACCGTGGGTTAAATCTTTCAAATCAGGAAGAAACTGGTGTGCATCATCCACCTGGTCCGGATAAAACAACCGGGATGCATTTACCACATTAAGCATATATTTCCCGATACTCCTGGCATATTGCGGTTCATATTTCACAAGGGGAACCAGTGGCCATGCCATTGCCACTGAATTCATAAAGAATCCGTATCCTCCGCCGTCAATAATGCTCCCCTGAAGGCCATCCACATCATAATCCCCCCATTTTTCGGCAATCACTCCCCATCCGGTGCGGCCATCCTTCGATTTGCATCCATCAAATATCCAGTTGAGTAGTTTGGTAACATCGTAATTGGTCCCCTGCTCGGCATTGAGTCTGGCAGCGGTGTATGCTCCAAATGGAAGCAAAATTTCGTAAAAGTGACTCTCTTTCTGGTTCATTAAAGCATCTGTAGCACTTTTAGCCCGTTGAAGGTACCGCTTATCACCAAATTTTTGATACGCTGAATATAATACCCAGGCATGTCCTCCGGCCACATCCTGCTGCAAAGGGATATTATTACGCATCCCTTTCATTCGGGAATAATCAAAATAAGAAAAGTCGTAGTTCCCATTTAGCACTGAATCTGATTTTAAGAATTGTTCTGCAATCGAATGGGTAATTAAAGCCGTATTTTCAACATTTGGGAAAAGCGCAGCAACACCATAATACAAGACGTTAGGATAGACATCATACCACCAGTCACGGCCATATCCGCCACCAGCCAAAGCCACTGCCGGATTGGTGTTATTCATGACGATATTCCATTTATTGTCCCTGTTAAAGTAATTCTGGGCCATCTTCACAAAGTTAAAACCGTGCTGGTTGGTTTTATCTATCCCAATCAGGCCGGCACTTAATAATGAATTCAATGAGGTTAGCGCCTCATGAAACTCACCGTTATTCTTTTTTGGCCCCTGTCGGGCATCACCCATCACGGTATAGAGTCCATAGGTAACCTGATCGATATTCCGACGTGAGCTGTCAAGCCAAATAAGGGGTCCATAAGAAGCCTGACTTTTAAAATCGAAAACAAGGCTATCGAATTGCCTGGTCTTTTTCTGCCAATCAATAATTTTTAAAGGTTGAGGAATGTCGGGCATCTGACTTATCCGGGGCAATAAGGTCTGTGCAACCGGTTTTCCAAGCTGCGACTGGCACGAAATCAGACCTGAAACCAGTATTAATGCACTAAACAGAAGCGATATCTTTCTCATTTTGTACCGGAATATGAATCTTTCATAATATTTCTTGCCAACGGGATGGAGAGCATTTGCAATACGGCTACGATGATCAGAGAGTAACGGAGTGCAAAAGATTCCGAAACATAAAATGCCAGGAATATAAACAATCCTAACCCTGCAACTCTTCCGGCATAAAGGCCAAATTCATGGTTGAGGATATAGGCATACTGATTTCGGTTTTCACGTTTTGATACCACATCAATCACTTTCATCATAATCGGATAATAGGCGAGATCATGCAGGGGCTGGAAAAACACTTTACAGAGCACAAAGATCATTACGCCAATCATCGAAAGCTCAATTCCGTTAACGATCGTCCCGATAAGAAAGAGTAAAATCCCCATCCCGAAAATAAGAATCCTGTGTTTAGGCTTTGCAAATCTACCTAAAACATAAATGAGAATGGCAGTCAATCCACCGCTAATGCTTTGAATCAGTCCGAGAGAACCCTCTTTGCCGACATATTTCATAATAAGCATAGCGGGAGCTGTTACCAGGAATCCCTGCACCAGACCCTTTAGAACTGCCAGCAAAATTTGTTTGTTCCAGAGTCTGTCGAAACGAAAATAAAGAAAATCTTTTTGAACCGGATTTACAAACTTTCCGCGTGCCAGAGAAAAACACGCCAGGATAGTAAGTGCGAACACAATGAGTGTTACCACGCGATAACCCTGGTAAATATCGAAAACCACACCGAAGATCTGTTTCCCGTCAATTGAGGCAAGCAAAGCGCCGATTGCAAGTGGAATAGTGATATTTGCAATGGTAAAGAAAAAAGATTCGAGCCCGAAAAAATAATTCCGGTTTTCATCCCGGGTGGTATTGAGCGCCATCAGGTACCGGTTTGTCCAGAAAAAACCGGACGCTGCTCCGATCAATGTACCTGAAACGACTAATCCGATCAATGTGATGTCTTTTACAAACATCATTCCAACCATCGACAAGCCGCTAAGCAAAATCCCAAAACTGTACAGGTGGGCAACTTTAAAGCTTTTAAGTAAAAAACCGTTAGTCAACGAGGTTATGATTATGCCAGTATACATAGCTACCTGGAATATTGCGACATAGCTGGTATCTGCAAAATAGCGCATGATGTAAGCCGCCATGAAAATCTCTACTACCGGTAATACCAGTGCATAAAGCATGTTGGTAATAAGCAGCACACGCATATTGTGCGGCATGGAAAGAAAAAATCGGAATTCAGAGGTCAGTTTTGATATCATTTAAAGTAAGAGGAGTTTATTTAAGATAAATTGAATTTATTTTTGAAATCGAAAGGTTGCCGATCACTTTATCGGTCTCAGTAAACCTTGGAATTGAATTCCTGATCTTCACTTATTTTATTTTGTATTTGTCCAAAGCAGATTTAACTGATGGATAGTTGTTCACCCGCTGCATGGTCAAAAGAGCTTCTATCGTAGATTCTGCACCAGAGTTAATATTAACACCATTACCAGCATTAATCGCATCATAACATCGTCCGGTATAAATTGAAAATATAGGAGCTTTGGCCGAGTTATTGCCGAGAAACCAGGAAGCCAGGCGACCTGCAAGATCTGCATACTTTTCCTCATTTGTAATTTTATATGCCTCAATCGAGGCAAAAACCATCGGCCGGATACCATAAGCGATCTGTTCATACGATTTTTCATTTCCGGAGACAAACCCAATATTGGTAAGTGAAACATCAAAGGAATTTTTGTACCCGCTATTTAATATCCAGGGATAAAAATTATTGACCTCAGCTATAGCTTTATCAGTGTATTTGTTATCATTCAAAAAGATACCAGTTTCAAAAAGTGCTGTTGCCTGGTCATTCCCATAAGCATGCCAGGTATTACCGGAACTTAAAAAGCACGAATACGGGAAATGGGAATCATCTCCTAATTGCATAAGAGTGATACCATCTGCCAATTTTTGGATATAGGTTTTAATTACCATGTCTCCGGTTGCCCGGGCATAGGGAATTAGTCCCAGGATTAGTGTTGCCGCCTGGTCTGCCCCTTCAGGAAGCCATTGAGGGACATGAATGCCATTTATTCGAATAGTGTCCAATGGCAGATTCACCAAATCATTTTTTATTGCGTCAATTAGTTTGCTTACAGATCCATTCAATTGAGTTGCTAAAGGTGCATTTATCGTCTGGATAACAGGAGCAGCTTCAGTAAGTGCCTGAAGTGCCCGCCACGACCACCATTTAGGCTGATTAATACTTGTGATTCCAAGCTTGTTAATGACATTTCCTGCCTGCAGAAAGTTATAGAAATAGCCATTATCCGATTGCATATTGATGAGAAACCGAAGCAATCCAACAAGTTTTTTTTGAACCGATGTATCCGATTGAAAGGTGCTATTTCTCAGATAAAACAATGTTTCACGTGCCACATCATCCACGCAGGTAAAACCTTCATTGACGGCCGGAGTAGGAGTGTAATTGGGTGCATCTGCATAAATAGATATTCCTTCTCCTTTCTCTCCGTTGGGAAAAACGACCTGAACTGCCAATTTTTCCAAATGGGAAGTATTCAGGATTGACGCCGCAATCACCGGAGGTTGTACTAAAGGAACCGGTTGAGGTGCAACACTTTGTTTCGAGCAGGCTAATGACAATAAAGAGAAAAGACACCCAGCGAGAGTAATCTGCAAAATCCTCATATTTTCAGAAATAATAAAATATTAATCCGTTTTAGGAAAGCTTGTTCGGAACAGATAATTAGAAACGTTAGTTCAAATTCAGAAGGATTTGAGAAGGATTAAGGATGTCTGAAAAGGCTTATTTAACCACATAATGCTCAAAGAACCCGCAAAGGGCACAAAGTTAAAGTATTGTATACCTATTCTTTGCAACCTTCGCGTTCGTTCTTTGTGTCCTTAGCAGTTAAGAGGTTTGACTTTTTTAATCAACCTTATCAATCTTTCTTCTTTATCGGAATTAATTAATAACCTGTATTTTGTGTAATGCTACCACCTGATTTATCGATCTCGCCCTGAGGAATCGGATAGATATAATTTTTATCCTGGAAATTTTTACCCAATCCGACCAAAAATGTTTTGGCTAAACTCCAACGTTTTAAGTCATTGAATCGTTGTGACTCGAAGCCAAGTTCAACTCTGCGTTCCTGGACAAGCCACGTTTTGATCTGCGTTTTATCTGTTGTCGCAGCATCCCTGTCGGGCAAAGTTCCTGCAGGTGGATAGGTACCTAATGATGTCACTGAAAGTCTTGCCCGATGCCTTACACTATTGATAACAGCGATGGCTGCAGAAGAAGAACCTGTTTCGTTCAACGCTTCTGCCTTCCAAAGCATAACATCAGCCCAACGAATATATATTTTGTTACTTGGGGCATCATCATTCCCACTATTACTGCCACTCAATTCGCCAAAATATTTGTAAACATTATGAGACGGAACATCAACCGTGTAATCTAATCTGGGATCATTTGGTTCAAATGCATTAATAAAATCAGTTGTTGGTGCAATAAATCCCCATCCTGCCAGCGCGCAAATTCCATTTCCGCTTCTAGGTGTTGTCAAAGACTCATGATCATAAGCAAAAATTACTTCATTTTCAGCAAACTTACTTTCAACCTTAAAATTGTCAAAATAATTGGCATTCAGACTGAAATAGTTCAAAGCTTCCAAGGAAGAAATGATAGTGATTGCGTCGGACCATTTTTGATTATATAATGCCACTTTTGCCTGCATAGCCAGGACTGCTCCCTGCGAAACTCTCCATTTTTCGGTTGAACTTGAATATTTACCGGCAGGAATTAAACCTTTTGCAAGGTCAAGATCTTTGCTGATCTGAACATACACATTTGCTTTGGTTTCTCTTTTTGCAACACTATAGGCATCAGCAAAGCTTTTCAACGGCGCGAGAAGTAATGGCACATCTCCATATAAATTCACCAAATCAAAATAGTAAAAGGCCCTTAAGAAATAAACCTGTCCTAACAGAAACTTTTTAGTTGCATCGTCAATTCCAAGACTTGTTGTGAGCTTATCATCCGTTAAATAACTGATAGCGATATTTGATCTGGAGACACCATCAAAATCGTAACTCCACTGACCACCGATACCAGGATTCGAAGCGGTGAAACTAAAGTCTGAAAACTGATCCATCCATGCCTGATCACCATCGGGATTCCACTTTTTTTGCATATCGCCGGATGCAATATCCTGTAAAATAAAATCGTTCCGCAAAACTGTTCCGTTATCCCAGCCCCAGTTACCAATAATATTCAGTGTACTTGATAGTAGCTGATATGAAGAGAATACTGAATATACTACGGAGGCATGTGTTGGAGGTATTCCCTCTGTTAATATACCTATTGGGGTATTATGCAAATCTTTCTTACAGCTGACACTGAAAAAAATTAATAAAGCCGCCAGAATTCTACAAATTGATTTCATCTTCGTATGAGTTGATATTTTATGATAAGAAGGAACTCGCAAGAAATTGTTCTCATCTGCCCTATAGCCTTGTGAATATGATCGTTTCATATTTTTTTATTTTTAAACTTGTTAATTATAACTTGACATTGATACCAAATAAAAATGCTTTTGATTGAGGATAAGTACCCTGATCCATATAATTGGTTGATTCAGGATCCAAACCAGAATATTTGGTCGCGGTAAACAGGTTTTGCGCTGAAATATAAATCCTTACAGCCTTTAATGAGGTATTTGATTTCCCAAATAGTGGAGGTAGCGTATAACCAATCTCCAGATTCTTGAGCCTTAAGTAAGAAGCATCTTCTACAAAAATGCTTGAATTTTTACTGCTACCATTGTCATTAAAAGTAGAACGGGGGATGGAATTACTGGTTCCTGCACCATGCCAGGCATTTAACGTGTTAACAGAGTGGTTAAACGGACGGGTATCATAATCAATAATCTTTTTAAGGTCGTTGAATCGGTCAACACCCTGAACTCCCTGAAAAAATACAGCAAAATCCAAACCTTTGTATTTGGCTGAAAAATTCAATCCGTAGGTCATTTTTGGATTAGGGTTGCCGATATAGGTCCGGTCATTATCATTGATAATTCCATCTCCGTTCAAATCTTTAAATTTAATATCCCCGGGTTTAACTTCGGGATGAGGGGCACCTTTCAAATAAGTATCTATCTCACTTTGTGTCTGATAAATGCCTGTCATTTGAAATCCATAAAAAGAATTTAAAGGATGACCTGCCTCTGTTTTGGTAACGGCCCCATAGATACTTGGCAAATTAGGATGTAATTTGTCAACCCTGTTTGTTACAGTTGCAATATTGGCATTTATACTATATTTAAACGCATGATCATTATTCCTGTAGCCGGCAGTTAATTCAAAACCTTTGTTGCTTACTGCTCCTGCATTTACCATGGTTGGCTGCACATCTCCGACTAAGGTTGGCAGATTCAATGGCAACAGAATGTCAGATGTGGTCTTTTTAAAATAATCTACTGAAACAAAAATTTTGTTTTTAAGCATACCTAAATCCAAACCGATATTATCCTGATTGGTAGTTTCCCATTTCAAATCGGGATTGCCATATCGCAGAAGGGTACCCAAAGGACTGTAAATTGAAAGAGAATTGTAATTGTTAAGACCGGATTGGTTCCCTAATTTCCCGGTACTGACTCTTAATTTCAAATCAGATACCCAGGATGCGTTCTTCATGAATTGTTCTTCTGAAATTCTCCAACCG
The DNA here is from genome assembly GCA_903923905.1 of uncultured Bacteroidia bacterium. Taxonomy (GTDB): domain Bacteria; phylum Bacteroidota; class Bacteroidia; order Bacteroidales; family Prolixibacteraceae; genus JAAFHB01. Next base: position 70,491 of record CAIXZH010000035.1, on the reverse strand, counting down.
GCCGAAACGGAAGGAAAAACTGCTTGTTGCTTATTGGCCGCAAACTGGCTTGAGGCATCTTCCCTGATACTTGCAGTTGCAAAAAACCGGTTATCGTAATTATAATTTGCTGAGCCAAATAAGGAGAATAGCGCCCACCGCGAAGCACTGCCACCATTCCACAAGTCCTGGGGATAACTTCCAAAATCAATATACTGGAATGCTGCTGTTGTATTACTATACCTGGCCCTGGAGGCACTTATTGCGGAGGTATTATTGGAGATAAATTCGCTGCCCAATAAGGCACTGATAGAATGCTTCTTAATCATTTTGGTATAATTCAGGGTGTTAGTCCAGGTGATGGTAGCATCCTGACCTCTGTCTTCTGCCAGATTTGTAGGACGATTTTGACGGCCGGTACCCTGATCAATTGCTGAACCTCCACCGTCATTATCTCCGAAATTTTGATTGAAGGCTTTATTATGCGTCATATTTAAATCAACGCCCAGGTTGGTCCTTAATTTTAATTCTTTTTCCCCTAAAAATGCATATTCTGCAAATACACTTCCAAATACTTTAAAGTTTGTACGAACGTCATTGGTAAAATAAGCCAAAGCAACGGGATTGGCGCTGAACTCATATTTGTTTGCACTTGCGTTCCAGGTTCCACCATTAGCCTGAAGGTTTTTTGCGTAAAAAGGTAGGTCGGTAAAAGGATCTGCTGCACTGTATGTCGGATCTGTTTTATCTTTATAAACAGGTATTACCGGTGGGCGAATAAAAGCATGACGAATAACACCTGGTGCATCACCGCTTGATGAAATTTTATCCTGTACACTGTTGGAAAGCTGAAGATTGGTCCCTACGGTAAAGCGTTCAGTTACGTTGGCATTGATGTTTGTTCTGAAATTTATACGCTGAAATTGGTCATTGTTAAAAATTACAATCCCATTTTGGCCATAATATCCACCGGAAATAAGGTACTGTACTTTATCAGAACCACCACTGGCTGATAATTGCAGGTTTTGTGATTTCCCAAGTACAAACAGCTCATGAAGCCAATCTGTATTGGCCAGATCTGTTCTTGTTTTATCGGTTGTGTAGGGATTCGTACCGCTATATCCAGAATTATTCCAGCTTTCTTCCATCTTATTCATATATTGAGTTGAGTTAAGCATTTTAGGAAGATTGGCAACTTGTTGAATACCACTATAAAAATTAATATCCAGATTAGATTTACCTATTTTGCCGGTTCTCGTTACAATTACAATTACACCGCCGGAAGCTCTTGCACCGTAAATTGCTGCTGCAGCAGCATCTTTTAACACTGTCATCGACCTAATATCTGCCGGATTTAAAAACGAAATACTGGTAGTTGGCAATCCATCTATAATGTAGAGCGGATCGGTGCTGCTACCAATAGTGCCCACGCCACGGATTATGACATTGATCCCATCGCCGGGAGCTCCGGTACTTTGAGTCACCTGCACTCCGGCAACCTGTCCTTGCAGAACCTGAGCGAAATCAGCAACCCTGCGTTGTTCCAGGTCTGCCATGTCCACCGTACCTACTGCTCCTGTTAAAGCAGCTTTTTTCTGGGTCGTATAACCCATGACAACCACCTCGCTCAGTGCCACTTTATCTTCTTTAAGAACAACATTGATAACAGATTTTCCATTTGCCGGAACAATTTCCTGCAAAAATCCGATAAACGTGAATACAAGCGACTGAGAACCTCCGGGTGTTAAGGTAATTGAAAACTTTCCCTGGGGATCAGCAAGAACCCCATTTTGGGTATTTTGCTGCATGACCGTTGTACCCGGAACATTATTCCCATTTACATCCTTAATACTCCCGGATATTTTCGTTTGAGCCAGAAGCCCCTGACTCGTTAAGACTGTAACGAGCAGCAAAAGCCATACATAATTAAAGTTTGATTTCATTTAGTTAATTTTTAAAGTTTGAATTCGAAATATTTGAGCTATTTTATTTATGAAAATCAGGATCCATATCAGGTGTTCTCAAACCGGCCACCTCATCGGCCATAAGTATAAAAACATTCCAGCATAACCCTTTGGTCGATGGCCACCAACTATCGGTGGTAGTCCATTTGGTCGGTATAAATTCCTTGCTAAAAGGCCATTGGGCATGGAGATATATCTCTGCCCAGACTCTGTTTTCCATCAAGTCGGATGCCTTGTTCCAGGAGTGCCGCAATCCAACTACATAGGCACAATATTCTGCCCTGAACCAACTTCCTCCGTTGTAATAAAACCCGTCACTCTTGCCATCACTGTAATTATCCTCTCCAAATTTTTCAAAAGGCTGATAATCTTTACTGAGATAGGTAAATCCCTTGGAATCACCGGTTAATCTTACACATATGGGAGCTGTAGTTCCATACCCAGGATGAGGTGAATTGGAAACTTTATTTAAGACTGGAATCTTATCAAGCTGATTTTTAACCATTTCATCGGTCAGAATCGGATTGTTAAACAACCACAAAGAGAAGAATTCAGGTTCGAGGTCCGTCAGGGTAATGATGTCCGGGAATTTGCGATCGAACAGTAAATGTTTCCTCTCCAGGTCATAAAAATTCCTGTATTCCTGTTCCGCCGTTTCAATACGTTGGCGGGAAATATCAAACCCCAGTTCCCGAATAGTTTTCAGCGCGATGGCCAGCATTCCCTGGTTCACACAGAGCCGGTCTGTTTTTGGATTAAAATCAACGATATCAACCTGGCTTAAAGAGAAATGAGCTTTACATTTGCCATCTCCGGCCTGATCAAATTCATTTAACACATAGTCAACCGCTTTGGCTATTTTTTCGTGTGGAAGGGAAGCGTTAAAGCGACGTTTATTCACCATTGCCCAGATCAGCCATTCAATCGTGGCCTCGTTATCCTTTGCCTCCACGGATCCCATCAGCGGGGTGATGATCGTCCCAATGCCCCCATTTTGCGTTTGTGTTTTACCCCATTTATCCCAGAGGGCAAGATTCAGCTCTTTATTGTAGGTGGATACTGTTGAGAAAAATGAATCCCTGTTATACATGTCGGGTGCATAATTCATATTGGGCACATTCAACGGTGTAAAATCCTTTGTATCTGTAATCCACGTTAGCATATTGAAGTTGGCATACATCATTTTTTCAATGAGCGATCCCTTAAAGCCTAACCCTTCGGCGAGCCTCGATTGGGAAGAGATCATGAATTGCTGATGCGATTTCCATGGTTCGGCAAAAATATAGGTCGTTTTGGACATCTTCTCTCCTAAGGGGAGCACGTTATATGGTTCCTCCTGTGGCTGGTGTTCGGTAAAGTTCAGATCCTTTATCTGCAATTTGCAATCCTTGCCTGACTGGGTTCCGATAAATAGGGAGACGCTGTCATTTTCAATATAAGGGACCAAAATACTGCCCTTAAAAAGGGTCCATTCGTTTTCAACGGCAGGGAAATTATCGATGTACTTTAATCCGTCTTCCAGCTCAATGGTTTTGACCCCATTCTTAACCCTGAATAGTTTAAGTGCAACAGGCGTATTTCCTTTACACAAAAACGAAATGGTGTATATCTTCTGATCTTTAAACGGAGCCATAAATTCAATCCCTGCTCTCCCTCCCGGATGTCCGGTTATCGAAATGACGCCATTGTTATAGGTCACTTCCATGTTTCCCACACCATGATATGGATTTTTCAGTTGAAGTATGGTTGTTGTGCCTGCATCAAGGTTGTCCATTTCGCCGAAGGTTTGGCTGATGTAATGATTATCCGCCCTCTGTTCCTCTGAAGTGGCTACTGCAAATAATTCAGGATCAGGCAACCTGCGCATTCCGACAAAACCTCCTCCGCGCCCGGTAAAGCGACGTCGCGTATTCCGGGTAAACTGATTTTTATAACCAGCATCAGTTAAAAATCCAACTACGAGGTTCTCAGATGTAACAAATCCAGCGGCAGGAAACATTTCGTGCACAAATCCACCCGGAAAATTATCGTGCTCGAAAGTGACATAGCGCTTTGGCTGAATTGCCGGAATCGATTTTTCCTGCAGGATATAATACATTCCGGGCATCGACGGCTGAAACAGCTCAATACTCTTTTTTATCAGGTTATCATTAACAATCTCGTAAGTTACTGATGCCGAAAGTTTGGCATCAAACTCCTGAATATACGAATCCCGCTTTAGAGTTATTCGTTTTGTATCTCCGGTCCACTCCTTACCCGTCCAATGAGGCAGGATGGCTTCTGTACTTAAATCCAGATTGAACAAATGCATGGAGAATTCTTCCGTATTTGTGACAATCGGGCTATTCCCATTCCAGATGTTTACGCTAAAGCCGCTCTTCTCATCTCCGGAAACCTTAAGCGAAAGTTGTTGACCAGAGACGGTTGAAGAGAATAGAAATGGTATCAGACAAGCCAGTAATGTGGTTAAACTGCTTTTTTGGAGTAACATCGTCAGTATTTTAGACGTTAGTTTTTAAGGGAAAATTCATCTCAGAACCTCTTTCAGGATCTCAGCACGGATTATTGGTCAGGATTATTTTAAAACATCAGATGAATGTGGTGAGTATCTCAGAAATAGAGAGCCTTGCACCACAAATCACTTCATCGCTTGCGCCATAATACATGAAAATGTCATCCCCTTTCACATAATGGCCATTGGTAAATACAACATTTCCAAAGAATCCGGTTTGCTCATAGGTTTGCAATGGTTCCATGATCGGTTCCCTGCTCCGTTCAAGAACTTTTGAAGGATTATGGATATCGAGCAACATAGCTCCCAGGCAATAACGGTGATCACTATTTGCACCATGATAAATAACAAGCCATCCCTTGTCAGTTCTGATCGGTGCAGCGCCTGCTCCGACACGTGCCGAATCCCACATTCCCGGTCGGGAAGTTGCGATGCATTTATGTTTCCCCCAATGGATAAGATCGGGTGACTCGGCCAGCCAAATGTAATTTCCACCCAGTTCAGGGCTGCTCGGGCGATGAAGTGCATAATATTTTCCGTTAACCCGCTCTTCGAAAATCGCACAATCCTTATTGTGGGGCGGGAAAATCATCCCTTCGCGGCTGAAGCTTTTCCAGTCGTTAGTTTTGATCAGACCTACGCCAACTCCATATTCGGATACTTCTGTAAACGAGAGATTGAATCCCCCCTCCATTGTTGCGACGCGGCAATCTTCAATTCCAAAAGTCTCCAGTTCCCCTTTTCCGAAAATGGGGGGATAACCTTCTGCCTCTTTAAATTCAATTCCATCTTCGCTACAAACCAATCTCAGGTAAGAGAGCGTTGTGAGGTAATCTTTTTTCTTATAGTTGATAATTCGCGGATCGGAAGCATCGAGGTCCGGATCGTTTTTATCGAAACTCAGAATCTCGATTTCCCCTTTACTATTATATACAGGAAAGCTTATTTTGCCTTCAATCTGAATCGGACGTTCGGCTACCCTGAGGAGTAACCATATTTTCCCGTCATATTGAAAAACACCAGGATTAAGCAGGCAGACGATCTGCATCCCTTCGATACCAGATTTTAGATCAGAAGGACGGAGAAGCGGATTACGGGTGAATCGGTTTGAGATATCCATAAATAGTAGTTTAGTTGATTGCAAATGTAGGCCCAGTCAACCTAAACCTATGTCCGCCCTGTTCCCGATCTTGTCCGGAATGTTACAAAAAGGCGACTATTTAGGAAATATTCTCAAGTTTAAGTGCGATTTCAACTTTTGTCCAGGTTTTTTCGGTATTCCGAAGGTGAGCAGCAAAAAGCTTTGTTAAAAAGTTCATAAAAATGGGTTCTGCTTGTAAAACCGGTTTGGTCAATGATTTCATTTACGTTAATGTTGGTAGACTTGAGAAGCATTGAGGCCTTACTCAGACGTCGCTGGTTTATCAGTCCATGGGGTGTTGTGCCGAGTATTGATTTGGTTTTGTTGTAGAGGGATGACTTGCTGATTGCCAGTTTATCACAAAGCATTTCAGATGAAAGTGTCTCATCATCGATGTTCTCATCAATAAAGCTAAGCAATTTTTGAAAAAAAGGATCCGGAATTTCCTGAACCAAGGTTGCATTACCGACATGTGTTCCAAAGTGGTTTTTAATGTTAAGCCTTAACTGCAGCAGTTTTTCGATGCGGATTTTCAGATGCCCTGAATGAAAGGGCTTAGGAATATAGGAGTCTGCACCAGCTTTGAGACCAGCAATCCGGTCTTCAATTTCAGCTTTGGCAGTAAGGAGAATTAACGGCAGGTGACTGGTATCGAAATTTTCGCGTAGCTTGCTGCAAAGCTCTATCCCATCCATCTCCGGCATCATGACGTCAGAAATGATTAAATCAGGTTTGTCGGACAGAACTTTCCGATAGGCTTCTTGTCCGTCAGCAGCAAAAATAAGATTGTAATCTTTCTCAAGAAAATCCCTGAGCAATATCAGAATATCAGGCTCATCATCCACCAGAAGAAGTAACGGTTTGTTGATCAAAAACTCCAGGTTTCCGCTTGGAGGAATGGGCGTTGTCTCGTCAATAAATTTAATCTCCTCCAAATCATCTAATGACTCATTGATTAATGGAGCTGAACTCAACTCGTGAAGGTCAGGAAATATGCAACTGAATTTTGTCCCCTCATTCAACCTGCTTTCAAAGTTTATACTCCCTTTCAGCAACTCTACCAACCCCTTGGTTACTGCAAGGCCAAGACCAGTGGACCGGTATCCGGGTAAGCTCCCCTTTTTGGTTGCTGATGAAATCCCAAATGGTTCAAATACCCGCTGAAAGAATTCAGGTTTTATTCCCATTCCTGAATCTTCAATTTCGACAGTCATGGCAGACTCCTGCGACTTCATCAATACCTTTACAAACCCGCCAGGCTTATTGTATTTGATTGCATTTGAAATAAGATTAGTGATAATTCGCTGGAATTTATCTGCATCGGTTTTAAAGATAAATTGAGGATCGGAAGTAAAAATCTCGCATTTAATCTCCTTTTGTTGAGCCAATAGTTCAAGATCCGACATAACTTCAACTACAAGTTCGTAGGGTTTTGTCAGTTGTATATTCAATGGTTCTTTACCCTTTTCAAGTTTTCGGAATTGCATAATTTCCAAAACCAATTTATGAAGTTTAATGCTGTTGTTATAAACTTTTAAGATACGCGGGTTTTCAACAGCATTCCTGGTATCCTCGAGTAACGCATGGATGTGGGAGGTAATCAAGGTAAGTGGAGTGCGAAACTCATGGGCAACATTGGTAAAGAACTCAATTTTGTATTTCTGCAGTTCCTCTTCCTTTTTCTGCTGAAACTCCAATAATACCGCCTCTTTTTTCCGGGCTACCCGATTTCGGTAAATCGCGAAAATCAAAAGCTGGATTCCAATAAGAAAAAAGACATAAACAACAATTGCCCAAGGTGTTCTCCAAAAAGGGGGATTGATGATAAGCTCTATATTTCTTATATTCTTTGACCAGTTGCCATTCTCATCACTAACCCTTAGTTGCAATGAATAGTTTCCAGGTTCCAGATTGGAAAAACTAATGGGCAGATTCTCAGGATTGACAATCCATTCATCATTAAAGTTAACCAAACGGTATGATATTCTGAACCGTTCCTGTCCCCAGTAGGCAAGCGGGGAGACATAAAATGTGACAGTATTCTGATTGTATTTGAGATTCAGCGTTTTTTGAAGGTTTATACGACTTGTTAAAGCGCTCTCAATCCCTATTTCTACGGGAATATTCCGTATAAGAAGCTGATTAATGGCGATAGGAGGAAAATAGGAGGAAAATTTAATCTCATCGGTTTGAATAATGTCAACACCCATGGTTCCGCCAACATAAAGTCTTGCAGTTCTTTGATCGAAAAAAGAAGCCCCATCGCTATATTCATAGTTTATCAAACCATCGTTCACATTGAAATTCCGTACATTTCTCCTGCTGCTATCTATCAAAGCAATCCCCTGGTTGGTAGTGACCCATACTCCTCCCTGATTATCGCGCTGTATCGCATGAATGCTTGTGTTTGACAGATCCGAAGGAACTTTTATGGCTGTTAACTTGGTTGAATCTGAAGCCAATGGCAATAAATTGAAAATTCCATTACTGCTTCCGACCCAAATCGGATCATTCAGGTTAGCAAATACCGAAAGTATATCGTCATTCTTAATAATATCGGGATGAGAGACAGTGGAATACTGTGAAATGACATTTCTGGTTAAGGTGTTATAAAGATATACCCCTAGCCCCCTGGTTCCAATCCATATGGCTCCCTGTTTCTGTTCAGCCAGGGAATACACAATCTGTTTTTGCTGTCCGTTCACCGAAATGGTTCTGTCAAGCACAAGTTGTTCACAGTTAACAGGCATCGAGTTGTTCTTGTCCAATTCTATCCGGATAACTCCTGAACCACTCGTCCCAAGGTAAATCTGCTGATTACTGACTTCCAGGATACGATATACCGAAGCAAAATATAGTGGATTATCCAGTTTAAAATCGCGTGGAAAGTTTTGGATTTTCCGATAATCAGGCGAGATTATATCAATCCCTTTACCATCTGTTCCAACCCATATGGATCCATCATTGCACTCATGGAAGGAGAGAACCGAATTATTACTGAGCCCGTTTTTAACCGAAATTTCTTTAATATGATTACCATTGGTATCAAAAATATCAATTCCGCCTCCCTTTGTCCCAATTAAAACATGCTGTTTACGTGTCACCAAAATACTTCTCACAATTGGATAGGATAGCTGATTAGATGCCAGGCTCTTATTTGGAAATTGGGCAAGTTTTAGGGTATAAACGCCATTCCCGTCTGTACCAATCCAAAGTTCATCTGAATCTGTTTCATATATACTCAATATCCGCGTGGCTATGGGATTCCGTATAAATTGGTCCGTGACAATATTGTGTGACTCAAAATTATGGGTAAGGAGATTAAAACTATAAATCTTCCCCTTCTCAGTTCCGGCCCAGAGTCGGTCTCTGACCTTCGACGGAGAAAAGGAGGTTATTACATCATCCGGAATCTTAAGCGGCTGAATCTGCCTGGCATCAATATCAACCATAAATGCTGCCCCGGTTCGTTGGGTGATCAGGATATAGGGACGCTGATTGATCTGAAGTGCCATTGATGATGAGAGAGTTCCGGTTATGGGAAGCTGCAAAACGGCCTCCAGTTTGCCCCCTGAAATCTTCATTAATTGACCGAGGCCGGAAATGCAGTAAGCCTCGTTACCTACCAGATGAACTTTTTTAATATTAAGGGAAGCCGAAACTGAAAATTTTTCAAACACAATTTTATTAAATTGCATTTTAATACTGTCGTAGCGAAAGATACCACGCCCCAATACTGACACAAGAGCACCAAAACTATTTGAATATCCGACAGCTATGTCATTTTCATAATTCACCTGCTCCGATTCCTGATTAAAAAAGGGGGTAAACCGATCATGAATATTATCGTATAATCCTACCCCCTTATTGGTCAGTACCCATATGAATCCTGATGCTGTCGGGTAGAGTTCCCGGATCACGTGATTATGAATGGAACCTGAACTTCCTCCGGGTAAATAAGTAACAATATTACTCCCATTGTATTTGTTAAGCCCATTCCAGGTTCCAAACCATATATAGCCTTCGGCATCTTTTACAATAGTATTTACAGCACCGTTGGATAAACCTTCACGACGCGATATGGAATGAACATTTGTTCTGAATTCGGCGATTAATGAAAACGAAGACAAGAAAAAGAATATAGCAGTCAGGAGTTTTCGGGGCATCTAAAATTAAAATCAAGTGCGTGGTAAATTTAAAATAAAATGGGAAATTACGAGTATGATAAATCCAGTCATCAAGTAATTTCAGCTTAAATTTACCGAAGATGATAAACCTATAACAGATCACTATAACTTTTTATTCCTTTGCGAGGTTGAAGATTATCTCACTTCTTCTACAAATTTGCCCGTTGTATTGCGCGGTTTTTCATTTTCAAGGAATTAAAACATTGATTTCACGAAAAATATCGAAGTATCAAAAAAATAGATTGACCAGCTATGGAGTGACTTTATATGGATTTCTGCTCTGAATCTCCAATTCCAAAGGCAGATCTTTTTAAAGGCCTTTAAGAAGCGTTTTCGGATTGTTTCGAAAAGGCTAACCTGATCAGCCTGAGTCCGATTTCACCTGTCTTATAAAAATATTAAAAATATTATTCTGAATACACAAAAATCAAATAAAAATTAGAATATTTGTACTGAAAAACGTTTTTCGTCTAATCGTATTGAAAATGATTAAAGAAGAAATTATTCGCGGTGAAATTGTTGAGGTAGCAAGCAAGCTATTTCAGCAATACGGTCTGTTTAAAACCACCATGGAAGACATTGCCAAAGCCGCCGGAAAAGGAAAGAGTACCCTTTATTATTACTTCACAAACAAAGACGAGGTTTTTGAAGCAGTAGTAACCAAAGAAGTCAGTGAAGTCCAGACCATTGTGCTTCATGCCGTCGAGGAGGTGAAATCTGCCCGGGAAAAGCTCAGAATCTATGCTGCCACAAATTTCACTGAATTAAGAAAGAAAGTCATTTTTTTTAAAATGGTTAGTGGTGAATTGCAGGGAAATATTACCCAAATCCAAATAATGTATAAGATGCGGTCAAAGTTCGATTCCAATGAAGTTGAATTTTTAAAAAACATTTTGCTATTCGGGATAGCTTCGGGTGAATTTACGGCCATCAAGGAAGAGGATGCCGATCTTCTTGCACATACCCTGGTCAGTGCATTCCGGGGTATTGAGGTCGACTTGTTTATCGATAATCAGCTGACCGGATTGGAACAACGTTTGGATATGGCTTCCGGAATACTCATCAGAGGGTTGAGTTGACACTCTTTTTTTTATTCCTTTTTCGACTAATATACGATATACGTATTATTAATTGTTTAAAATCAGATATCATGAGACGAATGAAACAATTCTTCATCTATTCAGCTATTCTTAGTGCAATTTTGACGAGCTGTTTTAGAGCCCAGCCAACTACAACAATCTGTGAAAAGGTTATTACAGTTAGGACCGCCAAAGTACTAACTGCAGAAAGTACAATCGTCCTGCATTACAGCGGCACTGTAGAAGCCTCCCAAATAATCCCTTTAACTTTTCAAACCACCGGAACGGTTCAGAAAATTTATGTAGAGGTCGGCGATCTGGTAAAAAAGGGTCAGTTATCGTGCCTGATTACGATTACTGGTTCAATTAAATAGTCCTAATTATCCCGAACACAACGCACAGGTAGCCCGTAATTATTATTGAAGCTGTATATACCTACAAGGATGAAATCGGAGTGTGTGAACCGGCCCCGTTCATTAATTGCAGTGACCTCGGAAGAACTCCACCAGGCGCCACGGTAGCCCCCGAATTCGAAGGTCCCATCGGGAAGACGGCCGCCAGCCGGAACGGCGGTAAAACCACTTTCGTTGGTTGCCCCAGTATTCGGATCAAGCCATAAGCCTGTACCAGCCTCTTTGGTGCCTGTAGATTTTATCTTCCCCCCTGCTATAGAGTCGCCTCCAAGATATTTAGTAAGTAAGGCCCACTCGGCAGCGGTAACCACCTGCCAGCCCGCAGGAGCAAGTTTTCCTGTGGTTATTGCATACTTGTTATACAAAGCACCATAAGTTTTTATAGAAATAGCAGCATCATTATTATACTCACAATAGCCGGGAATAGTCAAATTACCCCAGGTTGCATTTTCTGTCACCAGCGGCATGGCAGTTCCATCTTTATATTTAGTGGTTTTCAGGTTCTCAACCATCCACACCTGGGTTCCAATCGTTACCGTGTGATACAAATTGCCATCAATGTCCTTCACTGTTCCTCCGGTTCCCTGCTTGTCATCTGCCTTTTTTGAAAAGCCCGAAAATACTAATTTGTAAAATTCAGTAAATTTGGCGGTCAATTCAAGTATCAGTTGAAATTCTGATACTAATTGACTTTGAAGAAAAAGGAATAAATTTAGCTATGTAAGGTTACCTAACTATTTGTTTATATCTTTAATGCCTGCCATACGAATTGAGGCGGAATTTCCCGTTAATAAATTGCTTTTTTCAAGCCTTGAAAACTGATTTCAGTTGATATTTATCATGAATCTATTAAAACGTTCAGCACTATTTAAATTTTGCAGTAATGGAATAATTTAATACGAATGATCAATACGATTGCCTGACCTGCAAAACAAGGCATGAGAGATATCATTAACAGATGAAAGGAAACAAGAAATCAGAGCGTCTGATTATTCTGTAACAAGGCAGTTTTGCTATTGGCGGAAAGGTGATAACAAACATGGGGACTTTTAATCCGAACAATTCTACTGCAAATGGCCAGACTCTTCATGGCGATAATGCTTATGTTTTATATTGTATGTACTCCTTGATCCTCTGATAATTATCTTCGAGCATATCTTTGGAGCCTTAATGCAGGTAAAACTCCCATGGCATGATACAAATAGCTGCTCCCCAGCCAACACCTCCGCCGCAACCCGGTTGCCAAGGGGCACTGTTCGGGACATATCCCGTTTTGACATTTTCCGCGCCACGAATATCCTGAATCCATTTCTGGTAGAAATTCCTGGCATCAAAGTTATGCATCACTATTACACTGGATACCTGGCCATCTCCGGCATATAGTAATCATTCGCGGTGCGGGCAATCGCGTGCAACTCCGCCGTGCACATTATCGGTCTGACTTCTTCGCCAGATTTTATTGATTTGGTTAAAAAGGGGATTCGAGGTCTCAAAAGTCGCTGCTACATCAATATCTGTATGGACAACTTCAGCGGTTATTTGTCCGGGCAGAAGCTCTCAGGTCCAGTTACTGATTTCAACCCCGCTAAAAACAAACCAGTTAAAACGTGCGGCATGCGATCCAGGGCCCTCACGCGGCAATTTCTAAAACCTTTCCCATCTGATATAACAATCATTAAAAATTAGTACCTTTGAATGGAGGAATTTCTCAATTCCGATTGGGGGTTTTACTTCACTAAAGTGCCATATCTACGGACAGAACTAACTAAATGATTTATAACATGTTGCATATTGCTGATATTTAAATGATTAACTGCCGGCCCCCAAATGAAATACCGAATTAGCCAGACCAATTGATTAGTGATCATCGGTGAAACCAAAAAATATAAAATCAAACTCCAATCAGGATTAAAAAAATATCTATATTTCGGAGAAATTAAATGAACCATGATTTTGCAACAAACCAACGCAAATCAAAACCTTTCTGAAGAGCTTTTCATTTTTCAGCGTCTGGCTGATGGAGATCATAGTGCCTTACGTTTTTTCTTTGATAAGTACTATGATGATCTTTGTAATTTTGTAAATCTGTACATCCGCAATAAATTGGTTGCTGAAGATATTGTTCAGGATATATTCGTTTATTTATGGGAGAAAAGAGGGGTTATCAATATGGACTCTTCGGTTAAATCTTATTTGTTAAGAGCTGCCCGTAATAAATACCTGAATCATATCCGGAATGAGAAAAGTCAGCAGTCTATCAACCTAAAGGTAATTACCAATAGTGAAACCACTGAGATCCCAAATTACAATTTATTGGATGTTGGCCGGATAGAAGGCTTTATCAATGAATCCATTAAAAAGCTTCCACCCCGATGTCGCGAGGTCTACTTGCTTCATAAACATGAAAATCTATCATGCAAGCAGATCGCTTCACAAATGTCTATTTCTGAAAAAACGGTTGAAAACCAAATGACAATAGCAATTCGGAAGCTTAGGGCGCAATTAACCCCATATTATGAGGAGATTTTTGTACTGTTGTTGGTTGGACTAATCCTAAAGTGATTCCTTCCAAGATCGGATCTGGATTTAGCAGCATTTATCGGGCAATATTTTGTGATTTAAATAATGTGCTCAGAAGTTATACCCTCCCGGGAAAATAACTCACAACTCAAGATAAAATTCCACAATTTTTATTTCGTTAATTTTTTATTTCGTTTGGGGGTTTTGAGTTAATAATGTGCCTTATCTATGAACAGAATCTAATCAAAATGCCCGAAGAAGTTTATATATCTCTTATATTTAAGGAGTTAAAAGGCGAAACTTCAACTGAGGAATCGCAGCAATTAGACCGGTGGATTAATGATAATCCTGAAAACCAAAAAATATATACTGAGTTATGGTCAGCCTTTGCTCTGTCTTCTCCCGATATTGATCCTTTCAATCCGGACAAAGAGGCTGCCTGGTCGAAGATCATGAAAAAAATTGTCAGATCTTCAAAAAGTAATTCCTGGATTACTCAATTTTCAAGAATTGCTGCTGCTGCAGTTCTCTTCTTCCTAATCGGAATTGCCGCTGAATATATGTGGACTGAAAAATTTCAAACAAACTTTAATAGTCAATACTCCACTGTGGTTGTTCCTGAGGGACAGAAATCGATGGTTTTCTTGCCTGATAGTTCTTCTGTCTGGCTCAATTCTGGCTCCTCATTGAAATATAAGACCAGTTTTAATTCTAAGATACGTGAAGTCGAGTTAGAAGGGGAGGCATTTTTTGAAGTCAGAAAGGATAAATCCAAAATGTTCAAGGTTACTGCCGGTTCTGTAAATGTTGAAGTTTATGGAACTTCGTTTGATGTTAAAAATTACAAGGAAGAGAAAAAACTGGAGGTGACCGTCGAGAGTGGTAATGTTGGAGTCATAAGGGATGGAGTTCGAGTGGCAGAACTCGTAAAAGGGAAGCAAGTCAGTATAAATGAAGAAACTAATACGATGCTTTTGAGCGATGCAAATGTAGATGTTGTTAAAGCCTGGAAAAACAATGAACTGATCTTTGACGGAACCTCATTTGAAGAGGTGATCAGGTATCTTGAAAGATGGTATGGGGTGAAAATCACCATTGAGGAAAAAATGAAAAAGAGGCATAATTACACCTTTAAGATTAAAAATGAATCACTTACAGAGTTATTAAAACTGTTACAAGTAATCACTCCTCTGCAGTACAAGATCGATGGTAAAAATGTAACAATCAGATATGCTAACTAAAAATAATTAACCATTAATGATTTGCAGCCTATGAAATAACGAAAAACCAGATTAAAAAAATACAGGTCTGCCATAGTGGCAAACCTGTACAACTAATTTTATTAAACAATTATTCATCAGCATCTTTTAATGCATTTATTGGCGTTTATGCACTAAATACAAGATGCTACAAAACGTGTATAAAAATATGAAAAATAATTATCAATGTGAGGGTTGGCATTTTTTTAAGCACCCGATCATGAAAATCCTTCTGATTATGAAACTAATCATTGTAATGATCTGCTTCACTGGTCTTTTAAGTGGTATTGGAGCCAATACCTACGCCCAAAACACTAAGCTGAACATGAATCTAAAGAATGTCACCGTAAAAGAGGTTCTTCAGCAAATTGAAAGTCAATCGGAATTTTCTTTTATGTTTGACAACAATAAAATAAATGTAAACAGAAAAGTCGATGTATTGGCTGAAGGCCAAACCATTAGTGCTGTTCTGGATCAGTTATTTTCGAATAACGACGTGAGCTATGAGGTCATTGACCGTCATATTGTTCTGATACCCACCGAATCTGTAATGATGGCTGGTCAGCAGGGAAAGAAAGTTTCAGGAAAAGTAATCGATAAAAATGGAGAAACCCTTCCGGGAGTATCTGTTGTTGTAAAAGGGACTACTTCCGGTACCGTTACAGATGCGAATGGAAATTATTCGCTTTCCGGAATTCCGGAGAACGCGACTCTGCAATTCACATTTATCGGAATGAAACCAATTGAGGTCAACCGGGGAACCAAAAGCAATATAGATATTTCAATGCAAATGGCGACAGTCGAAATGGCTGATGTCGTGGTCACTGCATTGGGAATTAAGCGCGAGAAAAAGGCTCTCGGTTATTCCGTAGGAGAAGTTAAAGGAGAGGCCCTGACAGAAACACCGCAGAGCAATATTCTGAATTCACTTCAGGGTAAAGTAACAGGGGTTAGGATATCGCAAATGGACGGAACAGTTGGATCATCGGTTAATATCATCATCAGAGGTGCCAAGTCATTGAGTAATGACAATCAGCCTCTGTTTGTCATTGACGGGGTTCCGGTTGCTAACCAGATGAATAATTATTACCAGGGAGCAGATATGGGTAACGCTATTTCGGATTTAAATCCCGATGACGTAGAGACCGTTTCTGTTTTAAAAGGGGCAAGTGCCGCTGCATTATACGGTTCACGGGCCGGCAATGGGGTGATTTTGATCACTACAAAGTCAAGTGCCAAAGGAAAAGGTATTGGAGTTTCTGTAAATTCTTCAATGGTTTATGATGTTCCTTACGATTTTTATCCTTATCAAACAAAATTTGCTACCGGTAAAGGTGGCGCGGCGTTGTTCAGTGAAGGAGACAATGAGTCGTGGGGTCCTCAGCTAGATGTGGGCAATAACTGGGTTCAGTGGAACACAGGCGGTGTTGCAAAACCTCTGGTTTCATACAAAAATAGGATTAAAGACTTTATGAATACCGGATCTACCGTAACAAATAATGTATCCCTTAACGGGAATTCTGAGAAAGGATTTTTCAGGTTATCGCTTGGTGACATGAGAAATACCGGGATGATCCCAAATACCGATATGACCAGGAGTACCATAAGTCTGAATACCATGCATAAACTTTCGGATAAACTTTCGGTTACGTTTAACGTTAACTGGAACGAGTCCGGTTCGGGAAACCGTCCAAGTGTAAACGGGGATGATCGCAGTGACGTAATCAGAAGCCTTTATGAAAAGGGAGCTCAGGTTGATATCAGACAACTCAAAAAATACTGGATGCCTGGAATGGACGGTCTTCAGCAGCTTACAAACGCTCCAAAGCAGAATAATGCCTACTTTGTTGCCTACGAGAATACCAATGCGTTTAAGCGCGACAGGCTGATAAGCAAAGTTCAGTTGGACTGGAAGTTGACTAAAGATTTAAGTATGATGGGGCGTTTTACACGGGATGCTTATACCGAAGGGAGAGAATCCAAAAAAGGCTTTAGTACCTATAGTCAGGTAACCGGAGGTTACGATCTTGTGAACATGTACCGAAAGGAGACCAATTTTGAACTAACCCTCTCCTACCAGAAGAAAATTAATTCGGATTGGACCGTTAATGGCCTTCTCGGCGCCAACCGAATGTATACTTATAACAGATCTCAGGACAATACAGCTGCCGGGCTTGTTATCCCAAACCTGTACGCCATCTCCAATGGTATTCCGGGTCAGGTAACCTATACCAGTTCCTGGGCACAGAAAGCTATTTACAGTGTTTATGGAATGGGATCAGTGGATTATAAAGGGATGGCTTATGTTGATGTAACCGCCCGGAATGACTGGTCAAGCACACTGCCTGCCGCAAACAGGTCGTATTTCTATCCTTCGGTGTCCTTAAGCTTGCTTCCATCAGTGATGTTTACAATGCCCAAATGGATCACCTACTCAAAAGTTCGCGCCGGTGTTGCTCAGGTTGGTAGTGACACCAGTCCTTACGCTTTAAACCAGGTTTATTCTGTTGGCAATAACTGGGGTTCCTCAATGCAAATGTACATGGGTGGTGGTCTTCAGAATCCCACATTGAAACCTGAACAGGCAATTTCCAAAGAAATTGGAACTGAATTTAAATTTTTCAATAACCGCCTTGGTTTTGACGCAACCTATTATGATGTTCAAAACAAAAATCAAGTGCTCAGTATTTCCACTCCTGTTGAATCAGGTGCTACCAGTAAATTAATCAATACAGGTCTCATCGAGAGTAAAGGTTGGGAAATTGGTTTGACAACAACTCCCATTATTGCAGGAGATTTCAAATGGGATATGAACTTTAATTTCACCAGAACCCTCACCTATTTACAAAAACTTGCCCCCGGACTAACCAACGTTGATTTCTTTGACGTTCAGGGAGGGAGTCTCCGGACTTATCAAGGTGGTAAAATCGGCGATATCTGGGAAAATCCTATGCTAAAAGTAACTGATAAGACTTCTCCCTATTATAATTATCCTGTTATTTCTGCTGCCGGAAAATACCAAAATGATAATACACCTGCACACATGGTCAAAGTTGGAAACTCAAATCAGGATTTTATCCTCGCTTTTCAACCGACCTTCACCTATAAGGCCTTTTCATTATATGCCAATGTCGAATGGGATCAGGGTGGCCAATTTTATTCAGAGACAAGGATGTTTATGAATAATAATGGTGTTAACTGGGATACTATGGGTGGTGCAGCTTATGATAAGAGCTCAGATATCGTAGCTCAGATCAAAGCTAATCCAAATCATTTCTTCGGAAATTGGGTTGGAGGCCGTCTTCCTGAATTAGGTGGATTTAATGCCTGGCCCACAGGGAGTCCCCGTATGGCAGATGCAAGTTTTAATCCCGGCGTGATTCAAAGTGTAGTAGGCGGAGTAACAACCTATAAAGAGAATTTAGGTGCCCTGACTTCAACAGTTTGGCTAGATCCATTCAATGCCAATCAGGCTACCAACAGGTATTTTGCCGACAGATCAATTTACAGCTCAACTTTTGTTAAACTGAGAGAAGTTGCCTTTACCTATCACCTGCCCAAAAAACTGATGCAGAAAATCAGCATTCAGAAGGCTTCTGTTTCAATTGTTGCGACAAATATACTTGAGTGGACCAAAGCAGGCGTTCATGTTGATCCAGAAAGAGCCTATAAAGCCAACAACGGCGCTTGGACACAAGGTGTTGAATATTACAACATGATGCCTTGGACAGGTTCATTAGGATTTAAGTTAAACTTTGATTTTTAAAAGTAGATTTACCATGAAAACAATCAAAATAAAAATAATCATTGCATTAACCTTAATATTTCAGATGACTTCATGTCAGAAACTTACTGAGCTTAATGTGAATCCGAACAGCCCTGTAAATGTCTCTTCCAATTATATTCTGACATACGTACTGGTTCAAACAGGAAAAACATATGCCGCATTAGGAGATGTTGGTTCAGATGTTTCAGCTGCCATGCAGTATAATCAGGTCGGCACCAATCAAGGCGCCGGAGAGGTAAACCAGATGCAGTGGAACCCTTCATCATGGTCAGCAGAGTATGACGCTCTGAGAAATATCAAAATTATCCATGACAATGCTATAGCCAGTGGAAATAAGCTTTTTGAAGCCATATCCCTGATATTAAAGTCATTTAATTTTGGTATGGTAACCGATTTATTCGGAGATGCACCTTATTCCCAAAGTATGATGGCCTCAGCCGGCACCTATTTCCCGGTCTACGACGATCAAAAGACGATCTACAAAGGGATCCTTGCTGATTTAAAAACTGCCGATGATATTTTGGCTGATCCGGGAATATCTGCCTTTGGAATCAGCGCAACTGCCGATATATTGTATAAAGGGAATGCTGCCAGCTGGCGTAAATTTGCCAATTCCCTCCGGATGCGCTTTGCAATGAGGTTAATCAATAAAACAGCTGATATGACTGCTATCGCGGTGGATGTAATTGGTGAATTTAATGCTGCTGCTCCAAATGCTTTCGCCAGTGTTGCTGACGAGGCTTTCATTCCTTATCTTGGAACATCGGCACCAACTTCCTACGCAGGTGGACTATTGAACACGGCTAATCCAAACTTCCTGACCAAGCCCTGCAAAACAATAGTTGACACCCTTAAATCAAGAAAAGATCCACGGTTGTATCGTTGGACACTTCCGGTGAATCAAAAATGGGATGGTACGGTTTTAACAACAACCACTAAAAATTTCACGAATCTATTCGGTGAAACACAGGCTGTTATCTACACCCCCACTACAAATTTTGCACTCGACACCTCTCTTTTTGTGGGAATACCACAGAATCTGGCGATTGTTAATCTGACGACCTATAATATGGGAACTGCACCGGTTCCGCTAAATCCTGAAAAAAGCCCTTGGATCTCCTTCCTCCATGGACGGTATCGTCTGAATAGCGATCCATACATCAGAATGGATTTAATGACTGATAGTGAGGTCGAATTTCTGTTGGCTGAGGCAGCTCAACGTGGCGGTTTTGCAACTTCCGGTCCGGAGACTCATTACATTAATGGCATTACTGCTTCCCTGAAAAGATGGGGTATCACCGACGGTGCCAATGGATTTAGTTTTACGACCTACTACAACAATCCAAAGGTCAGTTACACCAGTGCAACCAATAAGCTTGAACGGATTATCGGACAGAAATGGGTAGCTCTTTGGCTAAATGTAGAATCGTGGTTTGACTGGCGGAGAACTGGTTTTCCTGTTCTTAAGACAGGTCCTGTTACTCAATATGGAGCAGCAACACCATTGCGTTTTATGTACCCGTCTCCAAATTTAGATCCTAATTATCTGGTGAATTACAATGCAGCCGTTGCCAAACTTCAGGCAACTGTCTACGTACCTGTTGGCCAGAATGCAGATCACAATTATTCAAAAATGTGGCTTCTGCAAGGAACCGGATTGCCCTACTAAATTAGGTGGAATCATAAAGAGTAAATCGAGCACGCTTTGAGACCTTCTATTTCATAGTTAGTTCCAGTATAAGAGGAGGATTACCGAAAGGGATCCTCCTCTCTGCTTGAAAAGGCCAATCCTCCGGATAATGAAAATAAAAAGAGTTGTGCTTAAACTCCTGTCTTCTTATCCCACAATACAATATGCTCACGTGTTGAATACCTGACATTTTCACGGATTGCAATATCCAAAACCAGCTCCCTGTATTTCTCCAATTCAGACCTGGAGGCTCCGAGCGGCATCAGGACAATCTGACTTTCAATGATCAAATGGGTATCCAGAAAATCTTTTTTTATTTCCTCCCAGTCCTCTTCACAGGATACCACAAATTTAAACCATGAATTTTTTAACGAAGCAAGCTTTTTAAGAATGTCGGGTTGGTACCGAAAATCTCTTGGATTATAGGAGTTCTTTAGTTTAGGGGAGTTGTTCCAACAATCAATCAGTTCAATTAATCCTTCTTTTGGCATCAAGGTTGCCTCGTTCTCAATCTCAATGTAGGGTTTAAAACCATACCTTAAAATCAGTTCATTCAAAAAGAATATAAGCTTATCCTGCTGCTGTACAGGTGATCCTCCGGTGAGGACCAAACGCTGTCCCTTCCTGAATTTACGCTGTAGATCAGCCTGATCCATTAAATCGAACAGCTCATCAAAGGAATAAGGGTTCCCATGCCTCCAAATTTCAGTTGTATCACAAAAAATACAGGACTGGGTGCAGTGTTGAACCCGCAAAAAAGCAGCTGGCCAGCCAATAAAATTCTCACCCTGAATCGTATCACAAAAAAACTCAGCAATTTCCAAAGTCTGCCCCGGATCAGTCACAGACTTTTTAAATTTCGGATTCCCTTCAATGATTATCGTGCTCATCCTGATGATATTTCAGCTCTACCTTCGGATTAATAAAAAAATCGCCTCTTTTTAATTTTTCATACATCTGGGAATCCTTCCATTCAGAGACTACTTTATCCGAAAAAATGATATCACCTAAGGTAAAATTCCAATATGTCAGATCTTCTGCAAATGATTCTGCATAACCGGAGGCAGTTTCATGAACTCTTACGGAACGAAGCCTGACTTGTTTTTCACCATTGTTAAAAACCGTTTGGGAAATGATTTTGTCAATCACAAAGAAAAACATCAGGGAATACATTTCTGCTGAGGGAGATACCGGCATTTCTACCCATCTTTCACTCTGTTTTTTCATAAATTCCTTAAATTCCTGTTCCTCTTTGTTCCACAGCGAATAAGCGTGATCAAATGAATCTATAAAGTTTTTGATAGGTCCCTTCATCAAACCAAAATCCATGACCATACCACCATTATCCAATCCATTTGAAGTGAAGAATACCTCAACAATATAGGAGTGCCCGTGAATACTGTGCCTGCAACGATCAGAACTGCAATCCCTCACTATATGTGCGCCTTCAAAACCAAACTTCTTTCGTATTATCATTTATTCCAACAAATTATCATTTACCAACTTTTTTAAGGTTGCCTTGCCTATATAAAATTACAATCTTATCATCATTTGGATCCAATCCAGGTGAGAATTTCGCTCCCTTTTTGACCGGCCTCACTAAATGGGACCAGAATAACATTTACTGGTTTCAGATTTGCCAGCATCGTTACCGAATAGGCCTGCTGCCAACTCCAATCCTTGGGTAACATCTTACTGGCATCGGTCAATTTTACTTTTTCTTTCAGGACAATCAGCTCCTTCAATGAGTATGATGCGCCATTTAAGTCCTTATCAACAGCCAAAACCTGGGGCCCTCTTTTAAAGGCAGTGTTTCCAGGATATGATTTGCCTCCTGATAATACCTCAACCGGAATTTCGAATGAAATGTTCACAACTTCCTTTGTATTCCATTTCCGCTCTATTTTTAATAATTTTCCGGGAATACCCCGGTAAATTTGCCTTCCAATGGTAGCCGTATATTTTTTCGCCCACTCGGGAACCCTGAAGTTCATTGCAAATATCTTGGCGGCGGAGGGCTGAATGGTATAAGTCACGCTTCCTTCCAATGGGAAATTGGTCGAAGACTCGACTTTCAAAGCTATCCT
Organism: uncultured Bacteroidia bacterium; assembly: GCA_903923905.1. GTDB lineage: Bacteria > Bacteroidota > Bacteroidia > Bacteroidales > Prolixibacteraceae > JAAFHB01. The sequence goes on along the minus strand of CAIXZH010000035.1, from coordinate 47,873 downwards.
TGAATTATCATGAGCCACAATGGTATCAGTCACGACTCCTGATTCCACCATCAGAATAGAAAAGACGCCATTTATTTTACCCCATATAAGGTCAGGTATCAGTGAAATTCCCCTGGGAATACTGGACAGACAACAGGAAAATCCCTGATCGCATTTATAGGGTTTGGCCCCTTGTAAAGCGGTATAATAACTCACGCACCCGGTCTGCGGATTTTCAGCGGCAAAAAGATGGTTATAGACTGTCCGTTCCAGTTCCTGAGAATATTTGGGATCACCGGTAATCTGCAGAAGCTGAAGATTGAACTGCAACCAGGTGGTAGTTACACACCCCTCTCCCATCTTATTTTTATTTTCAGCCGACATGACACCATCTTCCTGAAAACATTCTTCAATACTGGAGGTTCCGGTAATATACAACCGGTTGTTGCGAATATCGTTCCAGGCCGTTTCAAGCAGAGTCAGATACCTGGTATTCCCGGTAATTTTATAATACTTCAAAATACCCAGAAAGCATGATAACATTTCATATGCTTTTGCATCCCCCACTTTGGTCACTTTTCCGTATTTTTCCAACCCGCTGATGATTTTTGGCCCATTTGAATGTTCAAAGGCCCGAAGGATATATTCGCAAAAATCAAGGTATTTCTTATCGGCTGTATATCGGTACAGATCGGCCATTGGTTCAAGAATGCTTCCGGGAGCCAGACCAACATGATCACCTGCCAGGATAATATCCCGCTTTCCGGGTTCATCTCCAAAAGTTCTGCACATCAGATCTCCAACTTTTTTTGCAGCGGTGAGTGCAGGTTGATTGCCTGTTATAGAATAATAGTTCAGCAATCCGATGATTGCATATTTATGAGCCCAGACATCCCATTCAGTCCAGTAATCCTTCGGGAGGTAAGTTCCCAGGTAGCCATCTGGCAACTGGCAGGCAATATATTGTTTGACAATACCGTCAGTCAATTTTTTTAACCGTGCGTCATTAGAATATTTGTATGAATTGGAGGCGGAAAATAAGAATTTGCCTACATGTTCTCCTAACCAAACCTGGGACCCGGGTCGTTTTCTGAATCCGGATAATATGGTTGTGGAGTCGATTTTCAATAAACGTTTTTCCAGATTTACATTCATCCGATAACCTAAAAATCCGGAGATCTCCTGGAAATTAGCAGGTACAAACTTATCGGAGATTTTATTGGGAACAATTGGTTCATAAAGCTTTATCTTGTGCAGATTACCTGCCTGAGCGCAAATTGCATGCACGCAAATGACAAACATCAGTAGAATCTTCATTACAAAATAATTTTGATTTTATGCTTAAAGACTTAAAAACAAATATTTAACCTGCTATCTGCTCTTTATCCGGCTTCTCCTGGGCATGAAGTTTTCTCATCTCACTGTTATGAACACCATAAGTAAAGTAGATCGCCAGGCCAATCGCCATCCAGATAATCAATCGGAGCCATGTATCCAATGGAAGTGAATACATCTGAATCATACAAATTAGGGCCCCAAGAATTGGTACAAGAGGGACAAAGGGGGTTTTAAAAGGTCGTTTTAGATCAGGCCTTTTAACTCTTAAAAATATGATCCCGATACATACGATAGCAAAAGCCAGAAGTGTGCCTATCGAAACGAGTTCTCCCAGAATATTAATTGGGAGGATGCCTGCAAAAATAAAAGCTACTGAACCAGTCACAATGGTACTGTAATAAGGAGTTTTAAACCGGGGATGAATTCTTGCAAAGCGGGAAGGGAGTAATCCATCTTTTGCCATGGCATAAAAAATCCGCGGTTGACCAAGCATCATCACCAGGATAACTGAGCTAAGACCGGCAATGGCAGCTATTTTTATAATTGGCCGCAACCAGAAAAGCCCCTTCCCCATAGCATCGACACCAACTGCAATCGGATCGGCAACATTCAGAAAGGTATAGCTTACAATACCGGTCAAAACAATAGCGACCAATATGTAGAGAACAGTTGAAATCCCGAGTGACCCCAGAATTCCGATCGGCATATCGCGTTGGGGGTTTTTCGCTTCCTGGGCAGCCGTTGAAACTGCATCAAACCCGATATATGCGAAAAAGATTACAGCCGAACCCCTAAGTACCCCACTCCAGCCAAAATGACCCCAAACACCTGTATTTGGGGGAATAAACGGATGCCAGTTTACCTTATTGATAAAGAAAAATCCGATGCCAATAAAAAGGATGATCACAAATACCTTAATCATCACCATCACGTTATTAAAGCTGGCAGATTCTTTAATTCCGATAACCAGTAAAACAGTAATAGCTGCCACAACAAACATGGCTGGAAGATTTAAAACTGCGGTGATATGAGGCAAATGGTCAACGATAACGCCAGTAGATGTCAGGTTTGCCGCCAGCTGATCGGTAAGCGGTTTCCATCCGATATTTGGAATGTCTACCAGTACGGTGTGCCATGCGGCAGTAAATTGAGGAGGGATAAAGATTCCAAAATCTTTTAGAAAACTAACCACATACCCGGACCATCCAACCGAAACGGTAGATGCTGCAAATAAATATTCCAAAATAAGATCCCATCCGATAATCCATGCAACAAACTCTCCCAGAGTGGAATAGGCATAAGTATAAGCGCTCCCTGAGATGGGGATCATAGAGGCAAATTCTGCATAACAAAGTCCGGCAAACAAACACGCAAAACCTGAAATGATAAATGAAATAACAATGGCAGGTCCGGCATATTGAGCCGCAGCTTGTCCTGTCAAAACAAATATTCCAGCACCTATAATAGCGCCAATACCCAGAGTAGTAAGATTAGTCGCACTAAGCGCCCTTTTCATGCCTGACTCTTCCTTGGCATTGCGCATTAGCTGATCCAAAGGCTTGGTAATAAATAAATTAAAAATTCTCATCTGGGGGATTTAGAGAATACTACAAAGAGGTATTCGATTCAGTGACTTATTAACTATTGTGTTCGATGGAATCAACCTTCTGATAAGTTTCAGGTTTGTTGGCCCATTTACCATTTTTTGATTCACCAAGAATAATGACCTCTTTCGATTTCTCATATTCTTTAATGGCCTGCATCATCTCATCTTTACTCTTCCGGATAATCTTTATTCCAGTTAGCGATCCTTTATTGCGAACTTCAATATAAAAGCCATCCCGATATTCTTTTGCTCTGGTAGGTGGTCTGCCCATAATTTTAATTTTATTGATCGTTGATTTTAAGCTCAGGAAATCAGACCAATTAGCCGATTTTGTCCACCCGAGATCATTAAAACTCCCAAAAGAACAAAGATGTTTTGCACTTAATGAAGTCATTGGCAATAAATTATACAGTTCCAATCGAACTTGATTCAATTGGAACTGCATAATCTGGTGCCGGCCAAATATAGAAAAAATATTCTGTTAAAAAAAATCAGAATGACATTTCATCAGTTATCGAGGGAACTGACGTTTATTCAAATGAGTTAATTTTTGCATTTAAAACACAAAAGCACTATCGGAGGAACCCGATAATGCCTTTGTAATTAAGAGGTGATTAAACTTTAAACAGGCTAGAGTTCTTTTTCTGTGAACGCCCCAATTTTGACATATTTGAGATACAACTCAGCGTATTTCTCAACATTTGTCTGATTAGGGAAATAGGTAGTTTCAAAGCCTTTACCCATCTCCTTTTGAGCCTCCTCAACATTGGAATAAATTCCTGCTACAACTGAAGCAAACATGGCAGCGCCAAAAGCACAGGTTTGCTCTGTACTGGCAATTTTTATAGGCATATTTAGCACATCTGCAAGAGTTTGCATAACAAATGGTGATTTCTTCGCTACACCGCCCAGACCAATAATTTCGTTAATAGCTATCCCTTCCCGTTTGAACCGGTCAACAATTGCCTTTGATCCAAAAGCAGTTGCTTCGACCAGGGCACGGAAAATTCTCGGAGCCGAAGAGCCCAGTTTTAATCCGGTTATTGAACCTGTTACTTCCTGTGTAGCATCAGGAGTCCGACGACCGTTCATCCAATCAACAGCTATTATGGTCGACTCTTCGATTGGAATTGACATAGCCTCTTTCGACAATTCGGGGATAATCCGGTCAAGAGTTTCCGCGATAAGCTTTTCACGGGTAACAGCATCGATCAGGGATGATTTGGCCAGGATCTCTTCGATCGGCCAGGCCACAACTTTTTTAAACCAGGCATAGATATCGCCAAAGGCAGATTGACCTGCTTCGAGGCCGATATAACCAGGAATAACCGAACCGTCAACCTGTCCGCAAATACCGGGAATTAATCTATCACCGATCTGATCATAGGAGGTAACCATGATGTCACAGGTCGATGTTCCGATTGCCCGTGCCAATACGTTAGGTGTGACTTCACCGCCTACTGCACCAAAGTGACAATCAAAACCACCAACACCAACGGCAACATCAACCGTTAAACAAAGTCTTTCAGCCCATTCCGGAGTTAATGTGCCAATTTTCACATCACTGGTAAATGTCTTGTCGTACAATTTGGAACGATACCCGCTTAACATCGGATCCAGTGCTGTCAAAAATGTTTCAGACGGAAGCCCTTCCCAACCTGCGAACCACATTGACTTGTGACCGGCAGCGCAACGACTTCTCAGGACTTCATGAGGCAGTACTGTTCCGGTTAGCAATGCAGGCATCCAGTCACAATGTTCAATCCAGGAGTAGGCCGCATTGCGCACTTTTTCATCAGCCCGAAGTGCATGAAGTACTTTTGCCCAGACCCACTCGGAGGAGTAAATACCTCCTTCATATTGGGTATAGTCTATTTCCCATTTCTTTGCCAGTACATTGATTTCGTTTGCCTCTTTAATTGAGGTGTGGTCTTTCCAAAGGATAAACATGGCATTTGGATTTTCCTCAAAACCGGTAGTCATAGCAAGCGGAACTCCGCTTTCATTTACCAATACCGGAGTGCTGCCTGTCGTATCGAATGAGATGCCCCCTATATTTTTCGCCACTTCAGGGCCAGCAATCTTCAGGGCTTCTCTAACGGAATATTCCATCGCTTCCACATAGTCAAGGGGATGCTGCCGGTACTGATCTTTTGCAGGATCACAGAATTTTCCGGCAGCCCATCGTGAATAGGCTTTAACAGTAGATGCCACTTCATCCCCGTTGAGCGCATTTACAATTACTGCCCTCACAGAATCAGTTCCATAATCAATTCCGATAACATACTTTTTAGTTGTCATAGTTCAATCAATTTAAATATTTGTACAATTATATTGGCAGCTGGCAGCTTGCTGCTGGCAACTGGAATCCGGCTAATTCATGCTCAACCTTTAACGTCTTTACTCAGGTGGGTTAGTCCCCTGAACGCAAAGGAATAAAATTTTTAGAATCCAAACTTCACAATATCAGACAAAGCGTATCGAAATAAATAACTTCCTTGTCTTCCCACTCCAAAGAAATCCCACTTTACTTCTGACCATAATATGCACCAGCTCCATGTTTGCGGCTGAAATGCTTTTCGGTTAACAAAGGATTCATTGTCAGATTGGGATTTACTCCGAAGGAAATGAAAGCCATCCTGGCAATCTCTTCCAGTACAACACTGTTATGAACTGCTTCATCAGGGGTTTTTCCCCACGTAAAGGGGCCATGATTTTTCACCAGCACTCCGGGGATATGGCTTGAATTAAGCTTCAAAAACCGTTCAATAATTACTGTACCGGTCTCCTGCTCATAATTCCCCTTCACTTCTGCCTCCTTCATATCCCGGGTACATGGGACATCATCCCCGAAATAATCGGCATGTGTGGTCCCAATGATAGGAAGCGATACCCCCGCCTGGGCCCATGCAGTTGCATAGGTGGAATGGGTGTGTACCACTCCTCCGATATGTTCAAACGCTTTGTAGAGAGCCAGATGAGTTGGAGTATCGGAAGAGGGACGCAAATTACCTTCTACAACCTTCCCGTCAAGGTCTACAACAACCATCTGATCGGCAGTCATTACCTCATAATTGACTCCGCTTGGTTTGATCACGATCAAACCCTTCTCCCGATCAATTCCGCTTGCATTCCCCCAGGTAAAAAGGACAAGATTGTGCTTTACCAGATCAAGATTTGCCTTATAAACCAGCTCTTTTAATTCAGATAACATTTCAGAAGTATAAATATTTATTTTTTAAGAAAGGATTAACGCCCCCTTTCAGAGCAAGGGCATTAATCCTCGAGTTTAATTACCAGAAATAAGTGTAGAATAATACACAAGCTAAAACTACCCCTAACGAAGCAATTACATCCCACTTGTTCCAACTATTCCTGATTAGTGTTTTGTAGTCGCCTGTGAAGGTGATAAACTCAATCTGTTGAGCAGTAGGTTTTGGAGTGAAAAACGATACGAAAACCATCATCAACATGATGAAGACAAGCAACCAGATCTCAAAGATAAGCCAGTTGGTATGCCAGAACCATCTGGTTGATTCCCAGTACCAGCCTGTCATTACGTTTTTACCTGTATTTGTAAGGATGTTGGTCATCAAGCGCACCATACCTAAAAAAAAGCCAATTATCATACCTGCTTCACCTGCCTTGGGGGTAATTTTATTGGAAAATATACCCATTACAAATACGGCTACCATTGCAGGAGCAAGCAGGGATTGAATGCCTTGCAGGTAGGAGTAAAGACTGCCAAGACTCATCATCACTGGTATCCATCCAATCCCCAGTACCACAACAACAACAGTTGCAAGACGACCTGTCAGTACGTAAGTAGCCTCACTCTTATTTTTGAACATTGGCTTATAAAAGTCTTCAGTAAACAGCGTTGCGCATGAGTTGAAAAATGCTGCCAACGAGGCAACCAATGCAGATATAAAGCCTATGGTAACAATACCTTTCACACCGGCAGGCAATACAAACTTAACCATTGAGCCAAATGCGGTATCCGGGTTGTCTAACCTAAAGCCGCTGCCGGGACGCGATGCCAGTGCTGCCGCTATCATGCCTGGGATCAGGAACATGAATACAGGCAACAATTTGAAATAACCTGCAGCTATAGTCCCTCTGCGTGCTCGCATCATCACTACGTCGCTAGGCTCACCTTTTCGTTGTCCGAGCACGCGTTGGACAATGTGCTGGTCAGTAGCCCAATACCAAAAGCCGATAATTGTCGCTCCAATAAATACCCAAAAACCGGGATAGTCGTCATACAGTGGATCACCCGTCTCCAGGTGAAACATGTGGTTTGTGCCGTGAGCAAGGCCGTCTTTCCCTACGTTTAGCGTTTTAGAGTAGTCAATCATTGCAGTCCAACCGTGAGCAATACTGCCGTCTCCGAGTGCTGCCAATCCCAGAAAAAGGACAAGGAATGAACCAATTATAAGTATTGGCGTTTGAATTGCCGACAGTGTCATTACCCCCTTCATACCACCCAAAACGGTAAAGATACCCGTTATCACTATCAATCCGATTGCTCCGTACCAGAAAGGCAAGCCAAGAAGACTCTCCATGAAGATACCACCGGTAAACGCTGTAACACTTACTTTGGTCAGCACGTATGCTATAAGTGTGATGATAGACAACCACGAACCCGTAGCTGGGGTGTAGCGATTTTTAAGAAAGTCGGGCATTGTGATGATTTTTCCCAACTTAATGTTCATGAGCTGATAGAACGGCACAAAGAGCCAGCCCAGGATGAGTATCATCCAGCCTTGCATCTCCCAGTGCGCCATGCCAACACCCGCCTTTGCGCCTGTTCCGGCAAGTCCAACAAGGTGTTCCGAGCCAATGTTTGCAGCAAAGATAGCTGCACCAATGATATACCATGGTTCGCCTTTTCCGAACAGGTAATCCTCACTATCGGCTCCCTGTTGTAAACGTTTGTGTTTTTGTATCGAACGCCATACAGCCCAGGCAACAGCAAAAATTCCGACCGCCATAATTGCCCAGTCGAGCCAAATAAATTCATGTGAACTCCAATTCATAATATTTTGTCAGGTTAATTTGATATTAGTTTTCATTATATAATAGACTGTCTAAAATTAGATTTAATATCCCGTCAGGGATTTAATATGGGTAGAAAACAGAATAAAATCAGCGGTTTCGTCCCGTCCGGGACGAAATTTTTAATTTAAACGGTTTCAAAGTCTTCTGCTTTATCGTAAACACTATCTGATACATCGGCAAACATCGAAGTTGAATACATACAATAGATTGTGAATTACCTAAGTGCTTTGTTCAATAAGTAATACACTTCGTTATTACGTATGGTTTGTTTGAATTCTCTGATGTTGGTCTCTTTATCAATAATCAAGATTTCGATGTCAGCAATTTCGGCGTAATCTTCCATCATATCAGTAGTGACAGAGAACGAGAAGCTCGAATGATGAGTTCCGCCTGCAGTAATCCAGGCACCTGCACCAATCTCAAGGTTTGGCATTGGTTTCCACAAAGCACAGGCAACCGGCAATTTAGGCAGTGCTTCCGGTTTTATCACTTCTACTTCATTGACAATCATTCGGAAACGGTTACCCATATCGACAATAGTCGCAGCAATACCATCACCTTCGTGAGCCTGGAATATTAAGCGGGCACAAACGCCTGCGTCACCAATTCCTAAGAAATGAACTTCAATACGTGGTTTTTTTGCAGCAATTTCAGGGTTGATTTCCAACATGTGCGATTGAAGAATTGAGCTGTTTGCCCCTTCAAAGTTCAATACATAATCTTCCAGGAAGGAACATCCACCTGGTAAACCCTGAGCCATCACCCACATGGTACGGGTAAGAGCAGCTGTTTTCCAATCGCCTTCAGCACCAAAACCATAACCTTCAGCCATCAATCGTTGCGAAGCAAAGCCCATCAATTGAGACATTCCTTCCAATTCGTTGAAGCTGGTAGTGAATGCAGTGGCCTTTTTATCTTGTAAGAAACGGCGTAACCCGATTTCCTGAGCAGCAGCCTGACGTACAGTTATATGTTTTTCTGCACCCTTTTTACAATCATCAGCAAAGTCATACAGTTTATCGTATTCAGCTACTAATGCATCAATTTCTGCTTCGGTAACTGCCTCTACATAAGGAACCAGTTTTGCAATAGGGGCATTGTCAACATGGTATCCCAAACGGATTTCAGCCTCTACTTTGTCACCATCAGTTACTGCCACATTGTTCATGTTATCACCAAAACGGATAATAAGCATGTTTTGAGAATCAGCCCAACCGGCACAAACGCGCATCCATGAAGAGATTTTTTCCTGAGTCGATTGGTCTTTCCAGTAACCAACAACTATTTTACGTGGTTTGCGTAAACGGCTGGTAATGAAACCGAATTCACGGTCGCCATGAGCCGATTGATTCAGGTTCATGAAGTCCATATCGATTTCTGACCAGGGAATTTGCTCATTGAACTGTGTATGAAGATGCATTAATGGCTTTTTATAATCCATCAAACCATGAATCCACATTTTAGCTGGAGAAAAAGTATGCATCCAGGTAATTAAACCAATACATTTTATATCTCCGTTTGCAGCACGCATAATTTCTGCAATTTCAGCTGACGAATTAGCAGTCCCTTTATAAACAACTTTTACAGGCAAATTGCCAGATTCATTCAATCCTTTTACCATTTCGTTTGAGTGTGCGTCGACTTTTACGACCGCATCGCCTCCATACAGCAGCTGTGCTCCTGTGACAAACCAGACTTCAAACTGTTCCAAAATTGTTTTTTCCATGATTCATAAAATTATTAATTTGTGTTATTTTAATAAGGTATTATTTACTTTTATTCTGTCGGATTATGGAAACTTGACAATTCTTTCGCTACGCAAACCGGTGTCACCCGTTTTAAACTGATAGTAGAAAGCGCCCTTTTTGGATTCCTTGGTGTTTTTTAGATTAAGCCTTTCCAGGATTCCGACAGAGAGCACTTTTTTTCTGAAATTTCCGGGGTCAAAAGTTTTTTGGAAGATCGCTTCATAGAGATTTCTCAGTTGGATCAATGTAAACATTTCAGGCAATAATTCCTTGCCAATCAAATCAATGCTTGCTTCCTGCTGTAATAGTTTAAGACCATTAGCAACAATCTCCTCATGGTCAAAAATAAGTGCAGGCAACTTAGTTATAGGCCACCAATGAGCTCCACTCTCCCTAACCAGATCCTTATCATGGATATCAATCCGGATTAGGGCTACAAAGGTCATACTGATTACCCTGGCTCCGGAATCCCTGTCAGGTTTTGAAAATGCCTTACCTTGCTCTAAAAATATGTCTTTCAGACCTGTAGTTTGCAAAAGGACCCTTCGGGCCGCCTCTTCCATAGATTCATTTTCTTGTACAAACCCACCCATCAATGACCATTTACCAAATGATGGTTCAAATCCCCGGGGATAAAGAAGCAACTTTAATTCACCGTCTTCATATCCAAAAATAGAACAGTCTACAGCTACATAGTGCTTTGGATATTGCTTGTAAAGTTCGCTTAGCATTGAAATGGCATTCTCACCTTCCATTTTCATGTAGTTAATTTTACACAAAATTATAAAAGTATTTAATACTTATATTATTTTGTTTGAATATATGTTGTATAACATGAAAATCAAAATCAAAAGAGGTTAGATAACGAAGAATTAAAAGAGTTATTCCCAATTTTTATCCCCTGAAATTAATTATTTCCTTATTTATTTCGTATATTTGATAGGTAAATTATTAGAATAGTATGTGTATTAAAATACTAATTTTTAATACGTTACAAGAATGATGAACAATAATTAAAAATTTGATGCCATGAGTACAGGAAAAGTTTTAATTGGCGTACTGGCAGGAGTTGCTGCCGGAGCCTTTCTGGGAATTTTGTTTGCTCCCGATAAAGGATGTGAAACCCGGAAGAAAGTTGCAAAATACGGCAAAGATCTTACGGATGAACTTAATGAAACACTGAAGGTGTTTATGGCAGATTTAAGTGATAAATTTGAATCAGTTTTAAAAGACGCTAAAGAATCAGCCGAAAAAGAGCCCAAAGAAGCCTAATGTGAAAATGTGGTTATAATTTTATAGCTAATCAATGGAAGAGAAGAAAACGCCGGTAGAAGTTTTGTTGGAACGTGGCCAGGCCTATATCAAAACGAGTGTTCAATTATTCAAATTCAAAACGACCGATAAAGCTGCTGAAATAACGTCCAACTTGGCTTCGGGCCTTATTATTCTGATCCTGATTACTTTACTTTTTATCAATTTAAATATTGGAATTGCCTTACTGATAGGCGATTTACTCGGCAGAATCTGGCTAGGATTTCTGATTTTATCCGGATTTTACGGTGTAGTGGGGATTTTGATCTATATTTTCCGGAATAGTTGGATTAAAAAGCCTGTCAGTAATGCGGTTATTAAGCAGCTTTTAAAGGAGGAGGAATTGGATGAGGATGAAATTTCGGTTTAAAGATTGCTATCCTGTGAAAATCAATAAACACTTTACCTTGTAACAATTCAGTTATTCGCTTATGCAAAAAATAACATCTGTCAAAGAGCTGCAGGCAGCTATTATCAGCCTTGAAAAACGGCAATCTGAAGAAGGGCTCCTTTTAAAGGAACAGTTCTCTATTACTTACGAAAGCCTAAAGCCCTTTAATGTATTACGAAAGGCGATTATTGATATTTTTACACCCATTGAATTAAAACAGGGTATTCTTGATACGTCTGCCGGCATTTTGTCGGGTTATCTGTCAAGGGCATTGGTTGTAAGAAATTCAAAAAATCCAATCCTTCGTCTTGCAGGGATGTTTATTCAGTATGGCGTAACCAATGTTATTACAAAAAATTCAGACGCCATAATGAAGGTTACATCAGCCTTCATTGAAAAACTAATGCGTCATTCTCAAAAAGAAAACAGTTAAATTTGCGGGTTCAGGCAACTTTTTGAACCTGCAACTTGTTTCTAATAATGTAAATCATTAATTTAAATTCAAAGTATATTCGAATGAAAGAGAGTTCAGTTAAAATTACGTTTGCAGGCAATCCCCTAACGTTGTTAGGGAATGAAATTAAAGTTGGAGACAAGGCTCCGGATTTTATTGCGGTTGGAACCGGCCTTACTTCGGTTAAGCTTTCAGATTACGCTGGAAAAACGGTGATTATTGCGGCCTATCCATCGGTTGATACCAGTGTTTGTGCAGCGCAGAACAGAAGATTTAATGCCGAGGTCAATCAACTCAGGGACGTAGTGGTTTTATCAGTATCCTGCGATCTCCCTTTTGCTCAAAGCCGATTTTGTGCCGCAGAGGGTCTCGATAATATCGTAACAATTTCAGACCATAAAGACCTCGATTTTGGTGAAAAATATGGCTTTGTGATCAAAGAGCTCCGCTTGCTGGCCCGTGGAACAGTCGTGATTGATAAATCAGGTATTGTCCGGTATGTTGAATATGTTTCTGAAGTAACCAATGAGCCTGATTATGATGCTGCATTGATTTTAGTTAAAGATCTCTGATTAAGCCAGGTAACAATAAAATAAATTAGCCCAGGAAGTGGTAGGTACAATGTGCCACTTTTCCGGGTACTATTCTGCTGTTTTGCGGTACCCGAGAAAATTCTCCTGTTTTGTCAGGCAAAAATCACATAATGCCTTTACATCAGATATACAATAGGTATTTCCGCACGTTGGGCAGACCAACCAAAGGTATGGGAGATTAGTCTGGTTCCCTTTAATCAGGCTTTCCTGTGCCTTTCGCAGGTAAATAAAATGTTTTTTTTCACCATTCCAGGCCCAGGTGAATGATCTGGCTATTTCCGGAATTTTTTCCTGCTCTGCATCCCGGATATACACAGGATAGCTTGTTTGCATATCATAGGTCTCTCCCTTGATCGCTGCTTTAAGATTTTCGGCAGTCGATTTAACTTCAAAACTGGCAACTTCAGCACTTCCTGCATCTATTCCAAATTTCTCTAAGGTTTTCCCATGATTGGCAGCATGAATACTTTCCGATTTGGAAACAGCTTCAAACAGTTGGGCAATAGTATCAAAGCCTTCTTTTACTGCAGCTTGGGCATATTTAGAATATTTCTCAGAGTTAGTTGATTCAATGTTAAATGCGATCTTAAGATCTTCCTTTGATTTCTTTGGTTTGAAATTGTTACAGCCTGAAAAAACAAGTGAAATGGTTATGATCAAGATAAACTGAAATATTTTATTCATTATTACATGCAATTAGACAAGACTTTGATTTTTGAAATTACAAATTTTAGCACTGATCTACAATTAATCACTTACCCGAGCCTGATGCAAGCATAGGATTCTCATAACTGATTTTTTGATTAGTTTCGAAGTCATAAAGGGTAAGAATCCTAAGATTGTAATAAGCCAGCCAATATGTAGAAAGCGATCCGATATAGTCACGTTTTGCACTTTCACGTTCAGAGAGGGCAATATTAAGGTCAGTGATACTGATCTCTCCATTTTGGAACCTTTTAAGGGCAATTCTATACCCATTTTCTGCAACCCTGTCGGCTTCCTTTGCGGTAACCAATTGACCTCTTAAAAGTCCAAACTGTTCAACCTGAACAATTACACTTCTATCGAAATCTTCCTTTGCCTTTTGCACGTCAAATTCAGCCAGATCGCGCTGCGATTCAGCCATTTTAACTGCTGAGGCAGCCCTCCCCCAATCAAGTATAGGGACACTCATTGTCAATTGGAGAACCTCAGATTTTTGAGGATTATTATAAATCCCCGCAATCGAAGTACTACTATTTGACAATCCGTAACTTCCTGATAAAGTAGCAACTAATCCGGAGGCCCGTTTAGCCTGTGTCAATGCCTGATCAGCATTAACCAATCTTCTTTCAAAGTTCACAGCTTCAGGCCGGTTGGCTTTGGCCTCTAAAAGTGCTTTTTTTGAATCAATATCAAACAGAATGATATTCAATGGCATCTGTAATTCAATTTGCTCATTTTGGTCAATGCCCACATATGACTTAAGTTCAAAATCGGAATTTTTTAATTGCATACCAGCAGAGTTCAAAGCCTTTTGCGCATTTAATACCGATAATTCAATTCTGGAAAAATCATTTTCCGAGATTTGACCCAGTTTTTGTTTGGTTTTTGCAATCCTCAGATTATCATTGCTATTTTTAAGTGCACTTTCAGCAAGCTTAAAGTCGGTTTGTATCCGAAGATAATTGAAGAACCTTAGGGTGGCATTGTAGGCAATACCCTCAATAGCTTGAATAAAATTCTTTTGCGACTCGTTATAAATCATTGGTTCTAACTTCTTCGACCATTTCATCCAGTTATAGGCAAAAATTGGCTGATAAAAACCTACTGATACCGGGTTTCCCGAAAAGGTTGTAAGATGCTGATAATAGTCCTGTGCCCGATTGGCGGATGTTGAGGCATAAATATAGGTCCCAGTTATTGGAATATATTGATTAAGAGATAGATTCGCAGAAGACATCAGGTTGGATACCGCTTTGAATTGGATGCTCCCATCCGGCTGGGTAACCGGAATAGTAGTTTGGTTAAAATTTGGTAAAGTTCCGGCGATAACCAGATTTGGAAGAAAAGTTTTCTGGAAATTTTTCCACCGCCAAAAAGAATTGACATTTGTGTTTTGAACGTACTTTACAGCAGAAGACTTCCCTATTGCAAGTTCTACTATATTGTAAAGGCTAAGGTTGAATTTCATTTTTACCTCTTCACTGCCCCCCTTTTTCTCCTGAGCCTTAAGAATATCTCCAGACAGAAGGAGTATGATAATGCCCAAAATATAAATGATCGGTTTTTTGGCCATCGCTCAATTGTTAATTACGACACTTTTTTCATTGCGAAAAGCTGACATTCCCCTTTTTGGAAGAATAATCTTTTCACCTTCCTCCACGCCAGTTAACATCTGAATATAATCAGGATTTTTAATTCCCGTTGTAACTTCACGGCGTACAGCTGTTCCGTTATTCAGAACATATAGCGTGTTCATGGATTCTTTATCAAACAAGCCAAGATTTTTTATCCTCGTTGTATTCTCAGCTTCGGCACCAACAACCCACAACACTATTCTTTGATTTGAAAGGAGCTTTGGATGACTTTTCTCTTCCAAATGAACATTAAATTGCACCTTCCCATTTTCGATCATAGGGTTTACTATTCCAATAGCTCCTGGAAGCCGATCATTGTCAATAATAGCGAAAACTTTCCTCCCCGTCTTGATGAATTCTGCCTGTTTATCCTCTGCAGACCCTGAAATTTTAAAAGTAGAAAGATCTGACATCCGGATCAATACATTATCCGTATTTACCTTTTCACCTACCTTATTGGTAATTGAAAGTACTATTCCGCTTGATGGTGCAGTAAGATGCATCTGACCCAGGATTTTCATTTTATCCGACAACTCCTTCTCCTGCATATTAATTTCCAAAACTAAACCTGTTTCCTCTGCCTTTAACTGTTTTACCCTTATTCCATTCTTTTGTTTAAGCATCACAAGATCCTTCTCTGCAAGTGCAATCTCTTCTTTAGTTTTTTCGATCTTTGCCGGAGAAATCCCCCCAACTTCCAAAAGTTGGCTTTCGTCAGCAAGCTGTGATTTAAGAGAGGTAATATTTAATTTCTTCACTTCCTCACTGTAATTCAGGTCTACATTAGCGCTAACTTCACTCAGTTTATTTTTTTCAAGAGTGTTTCGCTTTAAATCCAGCTGGTCGTTTATTTTACTAATCTCATCCTTAATCGGACCATCCTCCAAAACAAGAATAAGATCTCCCTGCTTAACCTTGCTCCCAGGTTCCTTAATAATCTGCTTAACAATGCTTGGATAAGGACTTCGAATAAGCACTTCGTTTTCAGCCTCTACGGTCCCCATAGCCGGTATAACCTGATATATATCCCCCTTGTCCACACTAAGGATAATACAATCCTTTAAATTTATTGCCTGTGGCATTAAACTGCGGGATATAAAAAGTACAGATAGAATTATCAAAATCCCAATTGGAATTAAAATTATAAATCTTAGTTTTTTACTTATTCTCATTGCATCACTATTTAAAACCAGTATTTTGCACCCACTACGATCATTTGTCAATTTGAAATCTCTTGACAAGTGCGGGGTTAAAGTTATAAAAATTTGAACAATCGCAGAAACAGTTCAACATACTAAAATGATCAAGTATATTATAATTAGAAGATAATCAATTATTTAAATATATAACACTAATATAGCCTCAAATTAGATAAAAATAAGAAATGCTGAAATTGCAGTAATTACTATGACCAGCCATTTATAGATTATCTCCGGAATACGCTTTACAGCGTATATACCGATCAAGGCGCCTGCCGCTATGGCCGGAATAACCAATATATCAACCGTTAAGGTGTTAATATTGATATTTTTCCAGACGAAAGCCTGAAGTGGAAATTTTGATAAATTGATGATGAAAAAGAACCAGGCTGTAGTACCGATATAACTCTTTTTATCTAAATGCATAGCTAATAAATAAATTGCAAAAATTGGTCCTGCAACATTTCCGATCATCGTTGCAAACCCCCCGACAATACCTAAGATCGCCGCAAACCACCAATGATCGGCTACTACTCTATTTTTAAATCCATAATCATTCAATATCATCAGAGCAATACTCAAAAAGACAATAACTGCAATCATTCGTTTGAACTGCTGATCATTAACCTGATAGCCAATCCAAAGAGCCAGAACAAGACCTGCCAATGCCCATGGAAGCGCCTTTATCAGATGTTTCCAATTTGCATGTCTATGGTAATAAATCACTGCAAATACATCTGCCACAATTAAAATTGGAAGTAGAACTCCTGTAGATTGTTTCCCGCCAAATATTAACGCCAATGTTGGAACAACAATCATCGAAACACCGGGAACACCAGTTTTTGACATTCCTATAAGCATTGCGCAAAGCACAATGAACACCCAATCAACAGAAGAATGCACTAAAGGGGAAGACCAATCAATCATCAAAAAAATAAAATTATCCGTTGCCAAATTTAGAATAAAATGTAGTGGTAAATCCAGCTTTGTAAAACCAACATGAATATTGTCAAAGAAAATAACTCTTTGAGATAAAATCAATTAAAAATGATGCCGTAATGTTTCTTGTCAACAAATTCGAAAAATAATAATCAGGCAACAATTTATTTTAACTATTTATATATCTGTAATTTATATCGCTAAAACTTAATTTGGATGATTGGAAATATTATTTCCGGGATTTAAACGATTTGTCTAAATTTGCAAAAAATTTCCCTTAAGGGTTTTTCACTAGTTTATAAATATCATAAATACAAAAGACAATGGCAACTACAGCAGAAATCCGGAACGGGCTGTGTATTGAGTTTAACGATCAATTATTTCAGATTGTATCGTTTCAACATGTAAAACCGGGAAAAGGTCCTGCCTTTGTCCGTACAAAATTGAAGAATTTAAAATCGGGAAAGGTGATTGATAATACTTTTTCGGTAGGAACAAAAATTAATACTGTGCGTATTGAACGAAGACCTTATCAATTCCTCTATAAAGATGAAATGGGTTTTAACTTTATGAATTCAGAGACATTTGAGCAAGTTTCAATAGGTACTGAACTTGTCGACAATGCAGATCTTATGAAGGAAGGAATGACACTTGAAATAATGTATCATGCTGATACTGAAACCCCACTTACCGTAGAGTTTCCGCCCTTTATTGAACTCGAAATCACCTATACAGAATCAGGTGACAGGGGAAACACCGCTTCATCAACTGCTCTTAAGCAAGCAATTGTTGAGACAGGTGCGACAATCATGGTTCCGCTTTTTATCAACCAGGGAGATGTTATTCGGATTGACACACGCGATAAATCTTATTACGAGAGGGTTAAAAAATAACCCTTTTAAATCTATTCAAAACAAAGGCCGGAAAATTTCCGGCCTTTGTTTTGAATGAAAAAATTGATACCCATTATATAATCAACATCGCGTCACCATAGGTTCCAAAGCGATATTTCTCCTTCATGGCTATCTTATAGGCATTCATAAGTTTATCGTAACCAGCAAAAGCCGCAACCATCATAAGCAGAGTAGACAGGGGAAGATGAAAGTTTGATATCATGCTGTCGGCAACTGAAAAATCGTAAGGAGGGAAAATAAATTTATTGGTCCATCCTTCATATGGCTTCAACATACCATTCGTGGATACAGAACTTTCCAGGGTCCTCATAACCGTTGTGCCTACTGCACAAATATGTTGTTTATTGAGTTTTGCATTATTTACGACTTCTACAGCCTCATCCCGGATCCAAATCTGCTCAGAGTCCATTTTATGTTTAGTAAGATCTTCAACATCAACGCTCCTAAAGTTACCCAAACCAACATGCAAGGTAATATCGGCAAAATTGACTCCCTTTATTTCAAGTCTTTTCAATAGTTCACGGCTGAAGTGCAAACCTGCAGTGGGCGCAGCAACAGCCCCCTCATGCTTTGCATAAACAGTCTGATAACGTAGTGCATCTTCTTCCTCAACAGGACGATTAATAAATTTTGGAAGTGGTGTTTCACCTAGATTATACAGGGTATCTTTAAATTCTTCGTAAGTACCGTCAAAGAGAAAACGTAATGTCCGTCCGCGTGAGGTGGTATTATCAATAACCTCAGCAACAAGCAAATCATCGTCGCCGAAATAGAGCTTATTTCCAATTCTGATTTTACGTGCAGGATCCACCAGAACATCCCATAACCGTTGTTCCCGATTTAACTCCCTAAGCAAAAAAACCTCAATTTGAGCGCCGGTTTTCTCCTTATTACCATATAAACGTGCCGGGAAAACCTTAGTGTTATTGAACACCATTATATCGTTATTGCCAAAATAGTCCACTACATCCTTAAAAATTTTATGTTCGATTTCCCCAGTATTACGGTTTAAAACCATTAATCGGGATTCATCTCTGTTGGGGGTAGGATGTAAAGCAATGAGCTCATCCGGTAAATTGTACTTAAATTTTGAAAGCTTCATAGATGATGACTATTTGTGCTGATATTAATATATATTAATGATAAACAACTATTTACCAAATCTTTTGTGACTATGCCATTAAAAAATCTGAGAGACCAATGGCTTGATTCAGACTATAATTTCCAATTCTGGTACGGCGCAATCCCGTGAGATAAGCTCCACTATTGAGTGCTTCACCAATATCACGCGCAAGTGCTCTAATATAAGTGCCTTTCCCACAAACAATTCTGAGTATTACCTCTGGCAGATCGAAACTTAAAACTTCAATTTCTTTAATTTCAAGCACCTTTGATTTTATTTCAACTGCAATCCCTTTTCGTGCATATTCATAGGCCCGTTTCCCATTAATTTTAACAGCCGAATATTCGGGTGGAACCTGCATAATGGTACCAACAAATTTCTGTAATACTTCAGTTAAAAGTTCCTTTGATATATGATCGGTACAATAATATCCGTCTTCAGCACTTTCAAGATCAAACGAGGGTGTAGTCGCACCAAATTTTAAAGTAGCCACATACTCCTTTTCGTCTGCCTGAAGGGATTCAATTTTTGAAGTTGCTTTACCGGTGCACAAAATTAATATTCCGGTTGCCTTTGGGTCGAGAGTACCAGCATGTCCAACCTTTAATTTCTTAATATTTAACTTTTTGCAGATAATATAACGGACTTTATGAACAAGATCAAACGACGTCCAGTCAAGTGGTTTGTCAAAAACCAGTATTTCCCCTTTTTGAAAATCTAACGCTTGAATTTCTGATTGCATCATTAAATAATCCAGAATTTTATTTTACCGATCCTGGTTTTTTCATGATTGCATAAATTTCAAATACAAAACCGATCATAACTACGATCGGAGCAAGAACAATTCTTTGAAAACCAAATATTTCCTTGTTAAACACATTGGGGTCAGAACTCCCACCACCAACCATTAAAGCGAATCCTATGATGATAATCAGTACCCCAATCACTAAAAGCCGGAGGTTCTCTTTACCCAAAGCAAACCTCTGCTCCTCCTTATTCTCGGTATTTGTAGCCATTTAAAAAAGATATTATTTCTAACCTACGAAGATAGTTCAATAAAAGAGCTGATCAAACTTCATTCGTAAAAATTTATTCACAGCTAAATAAGTGGATATCAGCGTTATAAAAATTCCCATAATAAAAATAGCTCCTCCGACTAGTGCAAGAGAGGTCGGATTTTGGAAATCTATGAATGATTTCAATTCATTCTGATACGAGAAAAAGAGGGCCAGAAACATTGAACAGGCAATTAAACTTCCATATATTCCATGTAAGGCGCTTTTAAAGATAAACGGACGTCGAATAAACGACCGGGTTGCCCCAACCAATTGCATGGTATTAATTAAAAATCGTTTGGAATAAATCGATAATCGAATCGTATTGTTAATCAGTGCAGCGAAAATAATAAACATCAGAAAACTTAGCGCCAGCAGGATAAGACTTATTTTTCTTACATTCGAATTCAACTGCTTTACCAGATTGCGCTGGTAATAAACCTCCTGAATTTCCGGATGACTCAGAAGTTTTTTCTCAAGCCTGTAAAGGCTGTCCGGATTAGCATAGGCGGCATAAACAGTTACGTCAATTGAAGATAACAGTGGGTTAAAACCTAGAAAATCGACAAAATCTTCTCCAAGTTCCTTTTTTAGTTCGGCCGCAGCACTCTGTTTATCAACAAACCTGGTAGATTTGATGAAATTAGTTGTCTCAAGCGTTTTCTGAAGCTTCATCACTTCAACTTCTTTGGTCCCATCTTTTAAAATTAGGGTTACTCCGATGTTTTCCTTCATAAAATCAGAGAGCCTTTGAGCATTGATCAGCAATAATCCTAACAACCCAAAGAGGAAAAGAATCATGGAAATACTGAGAGTAGTCGTAAAATATGAGCTGAATAAACTTGTCTTCAGTTTCTGGGGTTTACCTTTTGCCATTATAAATATCCTTTATAAAAACTCTAATTTATTTCTCCTCTTTCAGGAAAAACCACCTTATTACCAAACCTGCTATAAGTAAAAGAAGCACTATAGAACTCCAAACCGAGATTCTCTGCCCAAATATAAAAGAGTTGGGTTCAAATTTAAAGACAATATCATAATTCCCCTTCTTTAAAAACATACTTCTTAGTAAATAATCAGCCTGGAAATGAGGTGCAATTTTTCCGTCAATGTAGGCATTCCAACCCTTGGGATAGTAAATAGCCGAAAAAACAGCAAACTGATTTCCATTGCCCTGATAATGGTAAGTCATTTTATTCAACGATTTTTGAGTTAAAGCGATCTTCGACTCTGAGTCGTTATTTAATACTTCTCCGGAAATGAGACCCTGGAATTTCTTGTCAATCACCACCTCCCTGGAAGGATCAATCAATTTCAAAGCAGCAATTTCCTGATCTGCATTTTCTACGATCTTATATTTGCTAACCAGCCAGACGCTTCCGAAAGCATGATGGTTTTGAATTGGGGCAGCTTCTGGATTAAAGATCAAATATTTGGTATTAAGCATATTCAGGACGTTTAAACCAAGAAACAGAGAATCCTCCCTACCAGCTTCCGATTTTATTTTAGGAAAACGTTGTGCAATGGTGTTCATTTCATCGCTGATATGGAAATTGATCAGCTCCTGATAGCGTCGCATCTTGGCCCCATGGTAACCTCCGATGGATTGATGATAATAGGAGGTGCTCACATCATTGAAAGTGCTCACAGCCATATTCAAAACTCTGTAATCCGCTGATTTATCTTTTAATATCGCAAGATCTGCACCAGTCGCTTTGTATGGATTCTTTGCTTCCCGATCTGAAACAAAAAGACTGTCATTCAGGTATCGTTTGTCAACTCCCCACATATCCACTAAAATCAATGCCCCCAAAACCACCAGGGCAGTATTGACTTTCAATTTTTCTTCCACAAAAGCCCAAATCACACCCGCCCCAAGCAAAATAAAAATGGCTGATCGAAACGCATCATACCGCAACAGAGATTCCCGATCTGCAATTAAACTGGTTTGAAGCCATTCCGGGAACTGGCTATCGGCTGAAGAGATGAATGAACCTGCAATTCCTGGCAGAAGGGCAAAAATAAGTGCTAATCCGGCGGTTAACCCGACACTCCAGGCCAAGGGTTTAAGCCAGGCTTTACGGTCAATTTCATGGCTCAATATCTTTTGCAGGGTCAGGAAGGCAAAGAGTGGAAAAGTAAACCCTGCAATTACCAGGATCATTGTCACCGTCCTGAATTTGTTATAACCGGGAAAATAATCGAGAAACAGGTTGGTCAGGGGCATAAAATTATGTCCCCAGGCCAGGAGAATCGACAGGACAGTAGCGATTACAATCCAGATTCGGATAGGCCCTTTCAGAAGAAACAGTCCCAGTACAAAGAGGAAACAGACAATTGCTCCAAAATAGACGGGTCCTGAGGTTCCCGGCTGAGTTCCCCAATACCCGGGAAGTTCTTTAACCACAGAATTTGCATTAGGGACATTATTGCTTTTCAATAATTTACCGGTTTCAGAATCCTCAGAGAATCCTACCGATGAAGACCCGCCATTGAAATTCGGGATCAATACAGTAAGAGTTTCACCAATTCCGTAACTCCATCCAGTCGCATAATCACGATCGAGTCCCGAGGTTTTATTCTCCTTGTCACTGGTCAGATCGGATTTTCCCCTCATTGAATACTTTCCGTACTCCCAGGTGGTCCAAAGTTTATTGGTATTTGCGGCTATTGCAAGAAATGCAAAAGCAAAAATGATTGCAAGTTTTATGAGTAATGCCCTGATATCCTCTTTCCCCTTGATTATTGCAATCAGCTCTGTTACACCCATAATCATTAAAATCAGGACGGTGTAATAGGTAATCTGAGGATGGTTGGTATAAATTTCCAATGCAAGGAAGATGGAAAAAACTGCACTGCCAATCCATTTTTCCTTTTTTAAAGCGTAATAAAAACCGGCAATAACCGGAGCCATATAGCCAATTGCAATGGCCTTTGAGGCATGACCGGCCGCAATTATGATAAAATTATAGGAACCAAATCCAAAAGAAAGAGCCCCTACGATAGCTAGCCAGGGGCTTACACCAAAGAGTAATAAAGCGATATAAAAACCAATCAGATAGAGAAATACAAAATTAACAGGTCTCCAGCCATAGAGATTTGTAAAGGTAAAGACCGAAGTAATCACTGTTGTGGTGGGAAGACCTATAAGATACGAAGGCATTCCTCCGAACATGGAATTGGACCACAAAGCCAGGTCGTCACTTTTCTTATTGTAGTCAACGATCTCCTTTGACATCCCGATATAGGTCTGAGAATCGTGCTGACTCAACTGTTTATTCTCTAGAACAGGTGAAAAATAGATGATTGGCAATAAAAGGAAAAGAATTATTGCGGTAATATGAGGTACACTCTTCTTCCACGAAAACTTCATCATAACGGTATCTTTTTCAGTTTAATTACAAAAGTACTTTTTTTTTGAATGATGGGGTATTGTCATCCAGCCTGATAACATTAATTTACAACAAACTTCCGGATTCAGCACTCATTTTTGACCTGCATTTATGGCTAATTGGTTTTGATCATTACGCTACAAACCGGCAAACCTTCGCCACTTGCATTAAGTCTTAGGATTCCCGGCTTTTCACCCGATTGAACAACCACGAGGCATTTCCCGTGGAAAGCCTTGCGCTCCGAAGCTTTAAAAGACTCATGGCTGACAGGATTTCCATTATCAACACCGATGACACTTCCGAAACCTTCCACCTGAAATTTTACCAGGTTATCAGCATTTGGAACAATAATGCCATTTGCATCAACTACTTCGACGGTCACAAAAGAGAGGTCATTCCCGTCAGCTTTTATTTCTGACCGATCGGGTGTAACTACTAAACGTGCAGGTGCTCCGGCTGTCTTCACTTCCTGAACCAAAATTTGTTTGCCACCGGTTCGTGAAATGGCCCTTAAAGTCCCGGGAGTAAAAGGTACCCGCCACATCACATGTAAATCGTCACCCTTCTTCTTCCTAATTCCCAAAGATTTATCATTCAAATATAATTCAACTTCCTCAGCGTTGGAGTAGGCCCAAATGTCTACAGTTTGGCCTTTTGTCCAGTTCCAGTGGGGAAAAATATGGAGCACATCTTTGTGTGTCCATTCACTTTGATACATGTAGTAAACATCCTTTGGAAAACCGGCCAGATCAATAATTCCAAAGTATGAACTCCGTGCAGGCCACGTATAAGGGGTTGGCTCGCCCAGGTAATCAAAACCTGTCCAAATAAATTGTCCGGACAGAAAATTGTATTTTTTTATTACCTTCCAGGTTTCTTCGTGAGTTGATCCCCATGGAGCTGAAACATTGTCATATGAAGAACAGGTTAAATCCTTATTCCCAGAAGTAAAAGGGATATCCCAGCGGCTTGGCCACCGTCTGACAGAATCGGAAGGCATATCGTACACACCACGGGTCATCAGTGCTGACACTGTTTCCGTTCCAAGGAACTTTTCTCCGGCAAAAGTATGCGGGAAATCCTTAAAATCATTCTGATGATAATTAAACCCAATCAAATCCAGGGCATTTGAACGAATTATGAAGTTGCCAGGTTTTGGATCATTACATGCCGAGGTTATCGGGCGTGTTGGATCAATTTCGCGAATATAACCTGCAAGTTCTTTGGCGATAGTTATCCCGGTGCTGTCACCCTGTTCCGGAATTTCATTCCCAATACTCCATGCGAACACACTCGGATGGTTGCGGTCACGCAGAATCAAATCCTGCAGATCCTTTTTGTGCATCGAGTCCCAAACTGTACTGTAATCATACTTATTTTTGGGTTTTTTCCACATATCGAAAGCCTCATCCAAAATGAGAAATCCCATCTGATCAGCAAGATCGAGCAATTCGGGGGCTGGAGGGTTATGTGAGGTCCGGATCGCATTACATCCCATCCCTTTCAGAATTTCAAGCTGACGCTCCAGCGCCCGTCGATTGATCGCAGAGCCTAAGCAACCCAAATCATGATGATCACATACTCCATTAATTTTCAGATTTTTGCCATTCAGAAAGAATCCTTTTTCGGCTCTAAATTCTAGATTGCGGAGTCCAAACTGTGTTGTATAATTATCCACCAAATCTCCATCTACAAAAACCTGCGAAACTGCACGATACATTTTAGGGAGATCAAGGTTCCACAATACCGGATTTTTGAGGATAAAATCAAATGAGGCATTGAAAATTGAGTCTTTGACTCCGTTACTTTCGATCTTACCGGTGGCGACTTCTTGTCCGGAAGGATCAAGAATAACAGTTTTCAGCTTTAGCGTTTGGCCCCCTTTCAGATTGTTTTTTATCCGGGTGACAATCTTTACTTTTGCCTGATTATCTGTGATTTCAGGAGTCGTTATTGAGGTTCCCCAATGATCAATATGGGTAATCCCGGTAGTGACCAGCCACACATTTCTAAAGACTCCGGACCCGGAATACCATCGGGAATTTGGCTGGGATAAATTATCAACCTTCACTGCGATTACATTCACTTTATCGCCTGCGACCAGGAATGGTGTAATTTCGTATCTGAAGGAAATATATCCATAGAATCTTTTCCCGACCGAATGTCCATTGATCCATACTTCACTGTTTTGGTAAACACCATCAAAATCAATGAAAACGGACCTTTTCAAATCTGCGGACGAGATTTTAAAAGATTTCCTGTACCAGCCTATCCCTCCGGGTAAAGCGCCTCCACCCGGTGTTGCCGGATTTTTTTCACTAAATTCACCTTCAATACTCCAGTCATGCGGAACATTGAGTGTTCGCCAGGCCGAATCATCAAATGCAAGATCTTCAGCCCCTTCAGCATTTCCAAGGTAGAATTTCCAGTCTTTTCCAAAGTTCCTGATAATCCTGGCACTTTCGTGATTGGAAGTGCACTGATTGAAAAGAAGGAGAAGTAATAATCCGCATGAGAAACTCCAAAATAACTTTTTCATTTTTTCAAAATTAGGGTGTCCGTTGATTGAATATCTTTTTACTATGAGAATAGATTAAACCTTTTCAGCCCGGATTAATACTTTGCGAAAGGATGGCTCTTCGCCGGGTTGAAAGAAAAGCACAAATCCTTTTGAGACCTTAGAATTAAAGCCATATTCGCCTAAAATCGTGTTTATCTCCATTAATGCATTAGGTTGATGATAAGTGCAAACGTTCATTTTAATCGCATTACCTGATGCGACCAGATTTTTCATCCCGGCCAGTGCCTTTTGCTCAAACCCTTCTATATCCATTTTTATAAAGTACCTCTCATTGGCAACCGGCTTAAGAAGACTGTCTATTGAGACCGTTAATTCCCCTTCAGAATCTGACATATACTTCTCCACAAAAATTACCTTGTCTTTCCAAGGGGCAAAGGTCAGTTTCAGGGCTTCAACCCATTCGGCTTCACATTCAATTAAATATAAGCGTTTTGCCTTATCAACCACCGACAGCGCAAAATTACCTTCAGCTACTCCGGCATCTATTACCACACTATCGGGTTCTAACTGAAAATCAGGAGTGAGATAGAGGTGAGGGGATTCGGTATCCTGCTCTTTATAAATACTCCGAATAGCCCATATGATCTGTGTTTCGGTATATCTTTTGGGAAAATACATCTTCTTTCCTTCGAAAAGCACATACATGCGTTGATTTTCAATATCAGTGAACACTTCCGGAAGAAATGTGTCATATTTTTCTGTCCATTTGAATGGGAAGGAAGCGTATTTGTGAGTTTTTAAATATTTAAGTGCTTCCAGAATTTCGTGGTCAAGGGTAGTTGGATCGATGCCTTTAAAATGGTGCAAAACCGCCATCCGTCTTGCTTTCAGACTTTTTGATTCAAGCATAAACCGAACAAAAACCAATAATCTGTAGGGTACTATTTTTTGCCAGGTTCGATGTAATATATTCATTTTTAACAATTTAATTTTTTTAACAAATTCAATACCCTGTTTGACTATTTGTTGCTGTCGTCGTTTTTAAATGTCTTCACCATATTATTAACTGTAATTTTATTTCGGAGAATTTCAAGTATTTCAAGAAAGCCCGCCAATTTGAAAACATTTGAAATCCCCCCGGCCACCAAAATATAAACGATCATTTGAATCACCAATAACGGGAAAGCTCTCACCGGAAATACCACACCTATTCCAAAGACGAGCGCAGCCGGAATACCCAGCAGGAATATCAGGGGGAAAAAATCCTTACACTGCGCTCCAATGGAATAGTTGATTAACCGTTTGGAATACAATGCATTTATGAAGAATCCGATCCAATAAAAAACTACAATTCCGGCCACTAAAACTTTTAGCCCATAAATGATTCCTAAGATCAGAAGGGGTGTAAAAATGATATATTTGATAATCTCAGTTTTTAGAAACAAATCTGACCGTCCCTTAACCTTGAGTATATTATGATTAATCACATGCATCGGAGAGATCACGTAAGCCAGGCAAAGTGCCTGAAATATAGGGACAGAAGGGAGCCACTTATCTCCAAATAAAACTTTAAACAAGGGGTGCGCCATCGCTGCTAATCCTAACATAATGAGTAATGATACATACATGACTGTTTTGATCAGCTTACTTATACTGGCTTTAAGCCTCAAATCGTCCTTTTGCATCTCTGACAAAACCGGGAAACTGACCTTGCTGGTAATATTAGTCAGAGTGCTCGAAGGCATCGAGCTGTACTGATCGGCATTGGTATAATAGCCTAAAACGATATTGGAGTAGTTTTTCCCGATAATAAAGTTGTAGAAGCTTTTATAGATTACTGCAACGATTGAGATCAGTAAAATATTAGAACCAAAAGCAAAAAGCTCCTTAAAAATCCGTTTGCTGAAGGCCATTTGGGGAAGCCAGTGATTATGCTGCCACATCATAAAGCTACGTAATGCCTGATTGATTAGGGACCGCCACACCAGGCTCCACACTCCGAAACCGTAAAAGGCCAAGGCCAGAGATACAACACCTGATACAAAGGTACTTATTGTCGATATTTTAGTAATCGTTTTAAAATCAATCTCTTTAATCAATATTGTTTGCTGGATAAGCGTAACAGAACCAATAAGAATTGCAAGTGCGGAATAATGAGTAAGTTGAATCAGTTCAGGCTTATCATAGAAACCGGCAATTAGTGGCGCGCATAACCAGATAATCACATAGGTGAGTAATCCGATCACGATATTTACCCAAAATATAGTGCTGTAATCGAGTTTTGTGCAATTCTGTTTTCCGACCAGAGCCTGGCTCAGCCCGCTGTCGACAAAAACCTGGGCAATAGAAATGAAGATGGTGATCATTCCAACAAGGCCGAATTCTCCCGGAGAAAGCATCCGGGCTAAAAATATACCAAAAATCATCCCTTGTCCCTGACTCAGAATGCTCTCCAGCATACTCCAAAAAAATCCGTTTACAGCCTTTCGCTTTAAATTGCTTACACCCATTCAATTTGTTACTAACAATAACGTGCTAAAATTAAACAATTTTTCTTAGGTCAGTCTTAATATCCCCGCAATTGGAACAGGGATAAGATATTAATCGAAATCGGGTCAAAGGCTTTTTGGGATAAAAAGGTTACTTTTAAACCGTCAAAAACATAAATTTTTTTATCAAGACGATTATGAATAACCATCTGCCCCTGGTATCAATTATTTCACCGACTTACAACCACGAAAAGTTTATTGCAGATTGCATTGAGTCTGTACTTGCCCAAACTTATTCCAACTGGGAGATGATCATTATAGACGATGGTAGTAATGATAGAACTTTTGGTGTAGCTACTGAATATGCGAAAAAGGATTCACGCATTAAACCATTCACGCAGAATAATATAGGAATCTTTCGACTAGGTGAATCATACAATTTCGCCCTCTCGCAATGTCAAGGCAAATACATTGCTATTCTGGAGTGTGACGATGTGTGGTTACCTGAAAAGCTGGCAATTCAGGTAGAAGTTTTGGAGCAACATCCGGAATGTGTTTTGTCCTGGGGCAAAGCATATCTCGCATCTATTGACCTTTCCTACAACTATTTTCTTGCTCCAAAAAATAGTGATGATCAACACCTTTTTTACAATAACCCCCCGGGTGTTTTCCTGAAAAAATTTATTTATCACACCCTGATTCCGGCCCTTACCATTGTAGTCAGACGTGAGGCACTGCTCGAAATCGGAGGGTTTATTCAAGGATTCAATCTTCCTCTTGTCGATATACCAACCACTCTCGAATTGCTGATGAAAGGAGAATTTGCCTACGTAGACCAACCGCTTGGCAGCTGGAGAATCTATCCCAATCAGGTTACCAAAACCTATACCGGCCAGATGACGACAAGCTACTATGCGCTTATTCAGTCGGTTATGGAGCGTTTTCCTGCTTTATTCGAGTCCCATGGCCTGACTAAAAAGGAAATTGATGTTCATTTTCGCAATCGACTGGTAATCAGCTATTCCCGTTCAGGACGTTATAAGTTGATTCGTAAGGATTTTACAGGAGCCCGTAAAGATTATATCCACTCCATCACCCATTATGGATGGACTCAACCGGTTTGGAAACTACGTTCATTGGTTGGCCTCTTTTTTAGCCTATTCAAAATGGATATTGAATGGCTGGCAAAGATTATCGGGAATGCTTCGTACAAATAACCGATTTATCCCAGTTAAAACTAAATCACAAACTTTTTAATCAATCTTGACCGTTTTTCACGGCTAAAGCAATTCAATACCCTGTTTGAAACATCAGGTTGCAGTTCGGTCTGGATTTGCGATAACTCACTAATTAATTGAGCAATGTCCTCTGGGTCCCGTTTCACCAGATAACCCATATCACCAACCACTTCGGGCAGTCCACCCACATTCATTACGATGGGAATGCATCCATAATACATCGCTTCTGCTACCGAAACTCCAAAAGATTCTGACCTGGAAAGTTGGCAATAAAATTTTGACCTCTGGTACCAATCGGGTAACTCGGCATGAGCCACTCTTCCCAATATAGTCAGGTTTTCAGGGAAATCCAATAACAGGAATGATAACTTGTTTCGATCTAATCCAATAATAATAAATTGATAATCAGGTAGTCTTTTGGAAAGCTCAATGAAGGTATCGATCCCTTTCAGGTAGAATGAGCGTTTATTTTCAATAAGGCCGACGGTCAGAATAAGTTTCTCTTTAGCTGATTTTAAATTTGAAGAGGCGGCAAGATCGACACAATTGGGGACCATATGTCTTCTTGAACCAGGTGCGATATATTTTACCTTTCGATCCACGTAATTAGATACGGTAAGATTTAATGTGCTTAATTTAATGGAACTTACGCAAAAAAACCCGCGTATTCCAGAACAAAGTGCCCCATAATTCAGATTTTTAAGTCGTGCAACTTCGTAGCCACCAATCACAACAAACGATTTCTTTCCAAATATCCTGGCAATCAAAACCGGCAGAAGCGAGTGATAATCTGCAAACCATATATAAACAGCATCATAGCGCCAGATATTGAACATCAAAAATAATAATTGCTTGAAAAGCTTAATCCCAGTGCCTATTATCCCACTTCCTGGTTTAAACACATATTTTGAGACTTTTGCAGACTCAGACAAAATCTCAAAATCTGCTTTTACAAAGGAAGAGAGATTCACATACACGAACAGAATATGCTTATTTTGCATAGTGCTTGGATCTTAATCGATTCGGGAGAATGGATGTGATGACAGTGGTTTTCCAGCAAAGGGGTGATATTCCCCTTTCAGGCCGATAGGTGTTTGATTTCGGATATCGCAAACAATCTCAATCGATTTGCGTGCCTCACCAATTTCAAATCCATTTCCTTTCAGAATCTCTTCATAACTGCGGGTGTGCAAATCGGTAAACCCTTCACTAAATTCAATCTCTTCCCCTTCCATAGTTATTGACCGGAAGGTTGTCTTGCCCTTCTGTTTAACCTCCTCAGGCAATGTGTCACTATTAATGCTCAGAAACCATCGAACCCTTGCTTTTTCAAGCAAAAGGATTCCTGAAGCCCTGTCGTGGGTGTGAAGATTCACTGTGTTTTCTTTGACATCACCGAAAATCCAGGTCAGCATGTCAAAAAAATGGATGCCGATATTAGTAGCGATTCCTCCAGATTTTGAAATATCCCCTTTCCAGGAAGTATAATACCAATTTCCTCGTGAAGTGATATAAGTCAGGTCGATATCGTAAACTTTGTCTGCCGGTGATGTTTGAATCTTCTCCCTTAAGGCAATTATGACCGGATGTAGCCGAAGCTGCAAAATGGTATAGATTTTCTTCCCGTTATCCAGAGCAACCCGCTCAAGGGGCTCAATATTCCAGGGGTTTAATACCAGAGGTTTTTCACAGATAGCATCGGCTCCGCGCCGCAAGGCCACCCGGATATGGGCATCATGAAGGTAATTAGGCGATGTGATACTCATGTAATCAATGGCCATCCCCTTATCGTATTTCAACTTCTCAAGGTACCTGTCAAATCTTTCAAATTCAACAAAAAACTTTGTATCAGGCGAATAACTGTCCATAACGCCTACACCATCGTAAGGATCATAAGCAGCAAGAAGGCTGTTCCCGGTCTCTTTAATAGCTTTCATATGACGGGGTGCCACAAATCCGGCTGCTCCGATCAGTGCAAAATTCTTAATTTCAGTCATTTATTTTGGATAAATAAGGTTCCACTAATTTCATTCTTTCTTTAGGAACGAAGAACAAGTCTCCGTTACTCTCTCCCCGTTCCTCTGTTACTGCATAAAGAAATCCTCCACTGAGATAAAATGGCCTGTAAGAAAATGGGGCAAGAAAATCGCTGATTTCCTTGCGGTTAACAGGTTCAATTTCAATCTGGATGATTGGATGAAAAAGTTCCAGCAAAAATCCGAGATGGGGAATAATATGAATCTCATAACCCTCCACATCACATTTGATATAGTCACACTGTTTCATGTTCCGGAAAACGGTTGCAGGTTTATACATTTTTTCCGAAAAGGTAAATTCAAATAACCCTTTTTCATTCTCATCCAAAACCCTCGTCAACCCATGACGCAGATATTTATTGCTTTTGGGAATTCCCATTTCAATAAGCTTATTATCTTCCTCTCCAAGTGCATATGGGATAATTGATACATTTGGGAATCCAATGGTATTAATTGCCAGTATTTTGCGGAAAAGTATGACAGGTTCGACACAATGTACTTTCCCGCGAGGGCCGGCCAATTTGGCAAATAATCGTGAATAATATCCTAGGTTAGCCCCAATATCGATGATATGATCCCCATTTTTAATCAATTTTTTGATAAAATAGTGACAATCAAATGTTCTGTTTTTCTTTAGTAATCCAAGAGAATAGGAAATGAAAAAAAGCCTGCTCACTACAACCAGATAATTTTTTACTCCCAGGAGTTTATATAGCGTTTGTTTAATAATCATTCAATAGTTCTTTAATTCTCATTTACCAGTTTACCGAATTACTCAACCTTTTTAACTCCGTTTGCCGAGAGAATATATCTCTGACAGCTCTCCGGACAAATCCCAACTCCTTCACCATCGAATTCAAGTTTGTGCCCAAATTCGCTCACCCAGCCATTTTGTCTGGCGGGATTGCCGTATACCAGGCCATATGCGGGAACTTCTTTTGTAATGACTGCTCCAGCGCCAATCATCGCATAGCTTCCGATTTCGTTGCCGCAAACCACTGTGGCATTAGCCCCTATTGAAGCACCTTTTCGCACTACCGTTTTCCTGAATTCATCCTTCCTAATGATAGCACTACGTGGATTAATCACATTCGTAAAGACCATCGAAGGTCCAAGAAAGACATCATCTTCGCAGATTACCCCGGTATAAATCGATATATTATTCTGAACTTTAACATTGTCACCAAGCACAACCTGAGGAGAAACAACTACATTTTGTCCGATATTACATCTTTTACCAATCTTGCACCCAGACATTATGTGACTAAAGTGCCAGATTTTAGTCCCTTCTCCAATATCGCAATTTTCATCAATTATAGCTGATGGATGTGCATAATATGGTATCATAATGAATTGATTGATTTTAAAAGTTCGTTAATCACAGCGTCCTGCTCACCCTTTAATAATTCGGTGTGCATCGGTAATGCTAAAACTTCCCTGCAAAGCTTTTCGGCAACCGGAAAATCTCCTTGCCTATACCCCAAATAATTATAGGCTTTTTGGAGATGAAGCGGCGATGGATAATAAACCATCGAAGGAACCCCCGAATTATGCATCATTTCTTTGATCCTATCACGTTCGCCTATTCTAATTACATATTGATTATATGTGTGATGAGTAAAACTGTTTTCAGCAGGTCTTATAACTTTGGGGAGGTCTTCCAATAATTTGTCATAATATTTTCCGGCCTCCTGGCGGAGTTGAATATAGTTATCCAGATTACGGAGCTTTACCCTGAGTATTGCCGCCTGAAGGGTATCCAGTCGGGAATTGCAGCCAATCATCTCGTATGCATATTTTTGACCCTGACCATGCCGGGAAATCAGCTTAGCCTTTTGTGCAAGATCCATGTCGTTAGTCGAAATGGCACCCCCATCACCGAAGCACCCCAGATTCTTTGTCGGGAAAAAGGAATGGATGTTGATATCACCCATCGTACCGGTCATCTGACTATTTCCATTGAAAAAGGTGTAATCTGTTCCAAGCGATTGAGCATTATCCTCAATAACTTTCAGTCCAAAAAAACGGGCGATATCAAGAACAGGCTCCATATTAACAGATTGACCAAATAAATGAACAGCTACAATTGCCTTTGTAGCCGGAGTTATCCGGTCCTGAATCAATTTTTCATTCATATTAAAAGAGTCTTCCCAGACATCCAAAAATACCGGCTTAAGCCCAAGCAAAGCCGCCGCTTCGGCTGAAGCAACGTAATTAAAGGCAGGCATAATTACTTCATCACCAGGCTTAAGGTCAAGCGCCTGATAGGCAATCTGAAGTGCATCGGTCCCATTTGCACAAGTAACTACATACTTTACGTCCAAATATTCAGCCAATTCATTGCCAAATGATTCAACGGGTTTTCCGTTAATAAAGGCAGAAGAATTAATTACTTCAGATATGGCCTGATCGATCTCTTCCTTTATTTTCAGATATTGCCCGTAAAGGTCAACCATTTTGATAGAATTCAACATAATCCAGTTTAAGACGTGATTACAAAATTGCTAATATTTTTGCTATTATTCCTGAAATCCACCCTTAACACTCAATTAATATGAAAAAGAGAATCTTCGGAAATGTATTAAGAATAAGTGTATGAGCATTATAGGTAACTTTAGGAAAATTCATCACCCCTTCCAGTTAAATTTACAAAATTTATTTAGTTATAATACCATTCAATACTTTTGCCAATTGAGCTGTCAGGTTTTTTCTTGTGAATTTTTTAATTCCCTTTCCGCTGTTATTCAAATTATGCTGAAGATATTTGTCGTACATCTTCAAAACTATTTCCTTAATCTGAACTACATTATCGTAGGCCGAAATAGTACCAGCCTCAGACTCCTTAAGAATTTCTGCAAGGCTTCCATCGGTGGGTCCAATCGCTAGTATTGGTCTGCCGGCAGCCAGGTATTCAAATATTTTCCCGGTCAATATTCCCTTTGCATTAGGGCTTTTCTGATTGATAACCAATAGTAAAACTGAAGATTGTTTCATAATCCGGGCAGCCAGGTCATGCGCGACATATCCAGGAAGTTCCAGTTGCGTTTCCAGATTCAGAGCTGCCAGGTCATCAATAATTGAGTCATCCACCTTTCCTACAAGCTTGACTACAAGATTCGTTTGAAATCCCGGGATTGTATCATTCAATTCGGCGAGTACCTGCCATAAACCCTTCAAATTAAAACCGGGGGGAAGTGTCCCGATATGAGCAATTGAGAAACGGGTATCGGGAATTACCGGATCGCTGACCATGTCATCCGGATCGAATCCGTTAGTAATAAGGTGAACATTTCTACAGCCCAAATTTTCATAATTTGTCTTCATTTCCGGGCTGACAACTACCATTGCATTGCACGTAGTAATGGTCTTCAATTCAAGTTTTTTGTGCTTCTTATCAGCGAAGGCAGAGATCTTCATCTCTTTATAATAATCAATATCGGTCCATGGATCTCGAAAATCGGCCAACCATGGAATATTAAAACACTCCTTTAGTTTTAAAGCGATCAAATGCATCGAATGGGGTGGGCCAGTTGATATTATCACATCAACATGGTTATCAATGAGGTATTTACGCAGAAACTTTATACTGGGGTCTATCCAGAATTTGCGGGCATCCGGAATAAAGAGATTACCTCTTATCCAAACAGCTAACTGACCTAAGATTCCCGGAGAATTAGGATTATTTAAAGATCCGCTTTCAATTTTAGGTGTACTTTCCCCTCCGGTAATTTTTTTGTAATAGGTGTAGGGTTCCCATATAGGAGTTCCAACCACTTCAATATCATCTGGAATATCGGCATACAAGGTATTATCCACGATCGGGAAGCCTGGATTTAATGGGGTATAAACTACAGGTTCCCAACCAAATTCGCGAAGATATTTGACAAACTTGAGCCATCTCTGAACTCCTGCTCCGCCACTTGGTGGCCAATAATAAGTGATTATCAGAGCTTTTTTCATTCCTGTCTGCAGTATTAGTATTCAGTCAGAATTTCTTAATCATCAATAACCCGGGCTAAAGCTCCCGGCTGTTTTTAAAAATATTTTTTACTGGAATTGTAGCGACAAAATCCTTCAGGTAAAAAGGCTCATAATAAGCCAAATCGGTAAATTTCTGATTCTGATAATCCCTTTCGGAGAGAGGTGCCATGTAAGTTGCTGAAGTATGGATTTGATCGACAAAGATCGCATGGGGATGGGATATTGTTTCTCGGCATTTATCCGCGCCATTACCAAAAAAAAGGACAACATTTTTCTCAAGAAATTTAAGATACGATTGATGATCAATAATATCCGCCTGTATTCCACGCACCTGGGCGACATTTTTATCGTAAAATGAGGTATAAACCTCCATTCTCCGGGCATCGATCATTGGACAAAAAAGGATATCTTTTGTCCTGATAGGATACACATTTTCAAGGTTTTGGATGATATGATGAGCCATGGCCTCCAATGAGGTAATGGCAATCAATGGTAAATGGGCAGAATAACAGATCCCTTTTGCAACAGAAACACCAATCCGTAAACCGGTATAAGATCCAGGGCCACCTGAGACAGCTACCGCATCAAGTTGATCCACTGATAACCCTGCTTCAGCCAATAACTCTTTAATGAAAATGGTTAAAAGCATGGCATGATTCTGTCCTGTAAGATTTTCACGCAGGTGAGTAACCAGTCCATCCTGGGCCAGTGCTGTAGAACATACCTCTGTAGAGGTTTCTATATTTAAAATCAGAGCCATTGACTTTTTTTACAAAGATGAGAATTATTCAAAAAATCTAATCATTTTTGAAGCTTGTTTGTTAAACTATACAAAACAGGTTACATATAAGTGTTTTAGATGAATAATTTATGAACTTATTGTTGCCTTGAATAACCCGTTTTAACAATCAAATATGCTCAAAACAGTTATTATTGATGATGATTACGTGTCGAGAATGATTTTGAGAGATATGCTCGAGAAATTTCTGGACAATATTGAAATTCTTGGAGAAGCCGGAACAGTTGCTGATGGGGTAAAATTAATTGAAAATACTGATCCTGAATTAGTTTTATTGGATATCAGTATGCCCGATGGTACTGGTTTCGATCTCTTGGATAAATTAAAATCAATTAATTTTAAACTAATATTTATCACTGCTTACAGCGAATACGCAGTCAAAGCATTCAAATATTCAGCATTTGACTATATTATCAAGCCGCTGAATGTTGAGGATCTCACCAAAGCAATTAAGCGGATTCCTCACATAAAGCAGGTTGATAATAAAGTAAGAGTTAAGACGTTGAAAGATAATTTGCTTTCAAATGAAGAAACTACCTCAAAAACTGTTGCATTGCCCGAAATCAATGGATTTGCAATTATTAATGCCGAAGACATTGTCCGTTGCGAAGGCAAAAGAAATTATACACGAATTATCTTTAAAGATAGTTCAGAGAAGATTGTAAGCCGCACACTCCTCGAATTTGAACATCTGCTTGCCCCACTGGGTTTCGTTCGAATTCACCGCAGTCATTTGGTGAATTTCCAAAATGTGGTTCGATACATTAAATCTGCCGGAGGAATGGTTGAACTTAAGACAGGCGAACTATTGAAAGTTTCTCCCAAACATAAGGAAAACCTACTTAATAAGTTGCTTTATAATAAATTATAAATTAAATCCATTTTAATATTCTGAAATCCTGGCGATTCGGAAGTTCCGGATTTTTAGGATAAACCCGTATTCCATAATTATAGGATCCTGGTTTTGTCAATGTCAAATTGAGAACAAAATGTGTCAGACCATTTTCAGTTTTACCTGGATTAAACTCATGGCGCTCAACAAATCTCTGATATTCTGATCCTGTAGCAATAATTACTTCAATACCAATATCATCAGGAGATAATCCCTTGATATCTAAAACTATATCTGATTCATAGGTTTGTCCCATTCGATAAGTATTGGTGATTCCGTCGGCAAGTTGTACACTTACAACCTCAATCGCATCCCACACATTCAGTATTTTCTCTTTCCAAGTGGCAATTTCTCTGGCCTTTGAAAAATTATCAGCTTTTAACCGCTCAAGCCTTGATGATAAGGGAATGTAGTATCGATTAAAATAGTCCTTCATCATACGACGTGTTGTGAAGTGAGGAACAACTTCTGCAAAAGTGTTTTTGATAAAATCAACCCAGAGTATTGGGATTCCTTTCTCATTCCGGTAATAATAGGCAGGTATAATTTCGTTTTCAAATATGCCGTAAATAGCCTCAGCATCCAAATCATCCTGCAACTCCTGATTATCGAAGGTTCTCTCCAGCGGAAGTGACCAGCCGGCATCTTTTTTATACCCTTCAACCCACCAGCCGTCAAGGACTGAAAAGTGCAGGGTGCCGTTCATTACCCCTTTTTCTCCGGAAGTACCAGAGGCTTCCAGAGGCCGTGTTGGGGTATTCATCCAGACATCACATCCCTGAACAAGCATTTTAGCCAGGTTCATATCGTAGTTCTGAATAAAAAGAATACGTCCCACAAATTCAGGCCGTTTTGAAATATCGAAAATGAATTTAATCAAGTCTTGTCCCGCTTTATCCGCCGGATGTGCCTTACCTGCAAAAAGAAACTGCACCGGGCGCTCCGGGTTATTCACAATCCGGGCTAACCTGTCGAGATTCCGAAAAAGGAGATGGGCCCTTTTATAAGTAGCAAACCGGCGTGCAAAACCAATGGTTAAAGCCTTTGAACTCAATTTTGAGGTGGCTTCTGCAATATATTTGGGATTCTCATTCCTTTGCACATGGGTATCTGAAAAACGTTGTTTGATGTAATTGATCAAACCTTTGCGTAATTTTGATTTTGTTTCCCAAATCTGATCGTCCTGAACTTTATAGATATTTCTCCAGGCACGTGATTCTTCATCTTCCTCATAATCATGAATATCTTCTGCAAGAGCTTCAGGTGCTAGGAATTTTTCATGAATGGATTTCCACTCAGGGGCTGCCCAGGTAGGATAATGTACTCCATTTGTGACATAGCCGATATTTTCAAGTTCTTCAGGTAAGAAGCCCTTATACAATTCAGAAAGTACCTCTTTGCTAATCTTTCCATGTAACATACTAACCCCGTTTATCTCTTGTGAAAGATTTGAGGCGAGGTAACTCATGTTAAAATGATCTTCCTGAGAAGAGGCTTTACCCAAAAACAGAAAATCATCCAACGTGATTTTCAGTTTCTGGGCCATCGCCCCCATGTAAAGTTTGAAAAGGTCAACATGAAATGAATCATGTCCGGCAGGAACTGGAGTATGTGTGGTAAAAAGTGTGGACACCCGAATCATCTCCAACGCTTCACTGAAAGTTAATCCCGAATTCTCAATGAGGTTTTTAATTCTTTCTAACCCTATAAAAGCGGCATGACCTTCATTACAATGGTATATATCAGCATTTACCCCAATCTTTTCCAATAGTTTTATTCCACCGAGACCCAGAACCATTTCTTGTTTCAACCGATTTTCATTATCGCCTCCATAAAGGTGATGAGTAATAAAACGATCAAAATCCTGATTTGCATCAAAATCTGTATCAAGAAGATACAACAATATTTTGCCGATTTTTACAGACCAGGCATGAGCATAAACGATACGTCCCGGCATATCAATTCCAATAGTTAACCAGGAACCGTTTTCATCCATGACTGGTTGTATCGGAATTTTTGAAAAATGCTCAGCATCATATTGGGCAATTTGCTCTCCTTGTCCGGAAATAATCTGTTTGAAATAACCAAACCGATAAAGCAAGCCAATACCTGTCATATCAACTTTGGAGTCACTGGCCTCTTTCAAAAAATCCCCTGCCAGAATACCAAGACCGCCCGAATAAATTTTAAGACTTGAATGAAGTCCAAATTCCATACTAAAATAGGCAATTTTTGGACCTCTAAGTTCTTGGCGTTCATCAAGATATATTTGCAATAACTGTTCAGCCGACTTCATCCTAAGAATAAAAGACTGATCAGATTTCAAAGTTTCAAATCGTTCAAGACTTGTCTCCTCAAGCAAAACAATCGGATTGTGCTGACACTCTTCCCAGATTACAGGATCGATTTCATTAAACAATGCTCTGGCCGGTTCACTCCATGCCCACCAAAGATTCCGTGATAAATCCCTGAGTGGCTGAAGTTCCTGGGGAACATTTGATTCTACTATTATCTTTTTCCAGTTAGGACCTGAATTCTCTGATTGTCTTATTTTATATCCCTGTGTTTCCATTTTCCATGATTAAAATGGGAATAAAGAGACGTATCTATTTATCACCATTCGGTTTAAAACTGCAAATTTAAAGTATTCTGAATCAACACTAAAATATTTCGTTAAATGTTAATGATTTAATAAACTTAACATTTTGTATCAGTCATGCAATTTTAGTAATTAAACCAACTTTAATCGTCCTTATTTTGTTGCTTCAATGACCCCCTTAAAATAGCCAATCGACTCAGCAATACCCATAAAGGGTTCGCACAGTTCCTTTCATATTCCAGGACGCACACTCAGGAATAATTCACTTCGCGACGCATTTTAACAAAGGAGAAAATGTTGATGTTACCCCACTCTACTTTAAAAGAATTGACCCAATCTATTAGCTCCAGTAATATCTTTTAAATGGATGTGAAAAATTCGAATGTGAAATTTTTTAAGATCATTTACCGGATCTTTCCAGTTAGGTATGTCGTGACCATTATCCCGACACATCCCGATTCCTGGATCCATATTTTTGAAATGAATTTTTAGATAAATTTCTTTGATATCTCAGTAATTGTAATTACATTTGCACCTCTTAAGATTGTGAGTTCTTAAAATCAAAAATATATTGTGGGGTAGAGCAGTTGGTAGCTCGTCGGGCTCATAACCCGGAGGTCACAGGTTCGAGTCCTGTCCCCGCTACACTTAAAAACCCTTGTAAATTATTGATTTACAAGGGTTTTAAAATTTTATTTTTCCCCAGAATAACAGTCTTCCTAATATTAAGGAGCGAAATATTTTCTTTCTTCTTCTTTTCTGGATTAGCAAATCATCCAAATTGCAGGTTCCAAATACTGAATAGATATGTAACTTTGCCCTGATTTCAATACTAAGTAAATATCAATTCAAAGTTTCTATGCGTTGCTTAATATCTACCTGTCAAAATCCCTACTTTAATCTCGCAGCAGAAGAATATTTTCTTAAAAATAGTACAGAGGAAATATTCATGTTGTATATTAATGAACCATGCATCGTTGTTGGAAAACACCAAAATCTTCTTGCTGAGATTAATCTCC
Organism: uncultured Bacteroidia bacterium; assembly: GCA_903923905.1. GTDB lineage: Bacteria > Bacteroidota > Bacteroidia > Bacteroidales > Prolixibacteraceae > JAAFHB01. The sequence continues at coordinate 6,857 of CAIXZH010000035.1, read as the reverse complement.
GATTTGTAAATGAACAAAATATTAAATTAGCCAGAAGAATTTCAGGTGGAGGTACCGTTTATCAGGATCCTAATAATTTAAACTTCAGTTTTATCCGCAACTGCAAAAATCTTGATCAAATAAATTTTACCAGGTTTACTTTACCAATTCTTGAATCTTTAATCAATATCGGATTAAAAGTAAAATTCTCTGATAGAAACGATCTGATTATTAACAACCAAAAAGTCTCCGGTAATGCCATGCATATTTATAAATCAAGAGTCTTGTCACACGGAACTCTACTGTTTAATTCCAATTTAAACCAACTTTCGGGATCTTTGAGAAATAACTCATCAAATTACACCGATAAATCGATTAAATCTGTAAAATCTGAAGTAGCTAATATTTCAAATTATTTGGCTGCTCCCAAAACCATTGTTGAATTTACAAAAGATATATTTTATCATGTAGTAGACCATTCGAAATTGTTAAATCCCTTTTTGAGCCCAATCACTTCCTATGAAGCTCTCCATATCGAACAAGTATCAAAAGATAAATTTGCAACTTGGGATTGGATATTCGGATATTCTCCAAAATATATATTTAAAAACAATATTAAAATCTTTGATTTAGCTATTCCTTTTGAACTTTCAATTGAACGGGGAATTATTTTGACTGCTCATTTTCATGCAGAAGAAAAAAAATATCCAATCTATTCTCACGCCTTTAAGATAATAACCAATACCAAACATGATTTTTACGCTATATCACAAATATTAAATAACGACCCTTTAATAAATTCATCCGTAAATTTCAATCTATCAGAATTTTGTTATAATCTATTTTAAGGAATAAATAGTGATTGTTTTTTCGATGTGTTACATTCCAATTTTTAGTATCTCTCTACTGTTTATTAAAAAACTGATGCAATTTTTCGGCTTTAGATACTCCGATTATCTGATTGATCTCTTCCTTTGAAGCTACCTTCAAGCGTGTAATAGACTTAAATTTTCGCATTAGAATTTCAATAGTCTTTTCTCCTATACCAGGAATTTGGGCAAGTTCATTCACAATAAAATCCTTGGATCGTTGATTACGGTGAAAAGTTATTCCGAAGCGATGGGCTTCGTTTCTAAGATGTTGAATAATCCTTAAAGTTTCTGAATTTTTATCTAAATACAATGGAACAGGGTCGCCCGGATAAATTATCTCTTCCAACCTTTTGGCAATTCCTATTACAGCGACCTTACCTAAAATATTAAGTTTCTCCAAAATCGCCACAGCAGAACTTAACTGTCCCTTTCCTCCATCAATCACAATCAGTTGTGGAAGTTCACCTTCCTCATTAATTAATCGTTGATACCTGCGAAATATTATTTCTTCCATTGAAGCAAAATCATTTGGACCTACGACAGTTTTAATATTAAAATGTCTATATTCTCTTTTGGCAGGCTTTCCATCTATAAAAATAACACAAGCTGCTACAGGTTGTGCACCCTGAATATTTGAATTATCAAAACACTCAATTCGATGAGGAACTTCTTTAAGTCTTAAATCAATTTGCATTTTTTCCAATAATCGATCGGATCTCCCTTTAGGTGTTTTTTGCGATAATTGTCTATTCTTTTCCAGTTTATAAAATTTAACATTCCTTTCTGACAATTCAAGTAGTTTTCGCTTATCACCAATCTGCGGAACAATAATTCTGGTCTCGTTTAATTTAATTCCCAATGGAAATGGAACTAGTATTTCCCTGGAATTCAGATAAAACTTTTGCCTGATTTCAATTATCCCCAATGCCAACAAATCCTCTTTTGATTCATCAAGCCTCTTTTTAATTTCAAGTGTATGTGCTTGAATAATCGCACCATCAACTACTCTTAAAAAATTGACATAGGCATAATTTTCATCTTCATCCAATGAAAACACATCGATATTGGAAATTAATGAATTAACGATAGTTGACTTGCTCTTATAATTTTCAAGAATTCCAATTCTATTTCTATAACGTTCTGCCTCTTCATATTTGTAGATTTCAGCAAATTGATTCATTTTCAGTTTAAGATGAGCAATAACAGAAGTCAGATTTCCTTTAAGAATATCCCGTATCTGAATCATTGCATCGTTATATTCTTCTTCTGACTGATATTTCTCGCAAGGTCCCATGCAATTCCCAATCTGATATTCCAGGCAAACAGTAAATTTATTTCTAGCTACACTGGCTTTTGAAAGATTTAAATTACAATTTCTAACTGGATACAGTCTTTTTATAACTTCAAGAATTGTTTTTACCATATGAACAGAAGTATATGGACCGAAATATTGAGAACCATCTCTGATTACTGATCGAGTAATAAAAACTCTTGGGAAGGGTTCATTTTTAATACAAATCCATGGGAAAGATTTATCATCCTTTAATAAAACATTATACCTAGGTTGATATTTCTTAATCAGATTATTTTCAAGAAGGAGTGCATCTTCTTCTGTACTAACAACAATATGCTTAATGTCAGAAATATTTTTTACAAGTATCGCCGTTTTACGATTTTCATGATTTTTAGTGAAATATGATGTGACTCTTTTTCGCAAATTCTTTGCTTTTCCGACATAAATAATTCTACCCTCAGAGTTATAATATTGGTATACTCCAGGTAATTCAGGTAAATGGTGTACAATTTCCTTTAGTTTACCAAATGCCGTATTATCGGTAGCCATTTATTCAATTTTAAAAATGAATCAAAGACCAGACTGGTACAGAAGAATCTATTTTTCCCAATCCATGAAGAAAATCAAGTTCAATAAAAAAATTAGCATAAATTTGTGATACTCCGAATAAGTTTACCAATTCAATAGCAGCAGAAACAGTCCCGCCAGTAGCAAGAAGATCATCATGGATTAATACGACATCATTCGATTCAAGAGCATCCTGATGTATTTCAAGTGTATCAAATCCATACTCCAACTGATAGGATTTTGAAAATATTTTAGCCGGAAGCTTGCCAGGTTTACGGATCGGTATAAAACCTGCATGAAGTTTATTCGCCAGAACACCACCCAAAATAAATCCTCTTGACTCAATTCCCACAACTTTTGTTATTCCTGCATTTTTATATTTATCGTAAATTTCAGTCACAACAAAATTGAATACATCACTATTCTGATAAGCAGTTGATACATCTTTAAAATGAATCCCCGGTTTAGGATAATCCGGAATATTTCTGATTGATTTTTTAACCTGATCCAGATCCATAGCTGTATTCGTCTGTTTAAAAATTAAAATTGTTCCACGTGGAACATATTACCTACCTAATAAAACTAAAAGAACATTGATATCGCTCGGAGAGACTCCGGGAATTCTGGACGCTTGCCCAATTGTTTTCGGATTAATTCTAATCAACTTCTGTCGGGCTTCAGTTGAAAGAGAATCAATTTTCTGATATTCAAATTTATCAGTAATTCGAATATTTTCAAGTCGTATTAACTTGTCAGCAACAACCGATTCTCTTTCTATATATCCAGAGTATTTTAAAGTAATTTCTGCGGCCTGAAAAACTTCATGACGTAAAGAACTATCCATTCCATAAAATAGTTCTTTTAAAGGAATAATAAACTCAAAGAAATCAAATATGGATAATTGAGGTCGTCTCACCAATGCATCTAACTTTGAATTTTGTTTAAGTGGTGCAGAATCTTTTGTAACCAGCAAGTCAATTATCAAGGAAGGTTTTACAATAAAATTCCTACATAATAATTCAACTTTATTTTTCCACATAAGTTTATTAACGAGCCTGTTATATCGATCTTCACTAACAAGACCTAAGTTAAATGCCTTTGGGGTCAAACGTTCATCAGCATTATCCTGCCGCAATAACATACGATATTCAGCTCTTGAAGTAAACATTCTGTAAGGCTCATCAACACCCTTAGTGACTAAATCATCAATTAAAACACCAATATAAGCCTCATTTCTGGACAAGATAAAGGGATCACCCTTAGTTATTTTTAAGTGAGCATTAATACCCGCAATCAATCCTTGCGATCCCGCCTCTTCGTAACCAGTAGTTCCATTTATCTGTCCGGCGAAATAAAGATTTTGAATAAGCTTTGTTTCCAATGTATGCTCAAGCTGAGTAGGTAGAAAATAATCATACTCTATGGCATAACCTGGTTTGAGAATCTTTGCCTCCTCTAACCCAGGAATACAATGAATAGCATCATTTTGAATTCTCCAATTTAATGAGGAAGAAAAACCGTTTAAATAATATTCCAAAGAATCAACTCCCTCAGGTTCAAGAAATAATTGATGCTTATCCTTATCCGAAAAGGTAATTAATTTGGTTTCAATACTGGGACAATACCTGGGTCCAAGACCCTGAATAGTACCATCAAATAATGGACTATCTTTAAACCCAGACTCGATAATCTGATGTACTTTAGCATTCGTATAGGTTATATAACACGGCAATTTCTGAAGTTCATTTTTTACACCGGGAAAATAACTGAAACAATTATCCGTGGAATCTCCATCCTGTCTGATAAATTTAGAAAAATCAATTGTCCTTTTATCAATTCTTACTGGAGTACCAGTTTTCATTCTTCCCGCATGAAACCCAACCGAAACAAGTTGTTCGGTAATTCCAAACGAAGACGGTTCAGATATTCTGCCACCGGATACTTTAGATGAACCAAAGTGCATAAGACCATTTAAAAAAGTACCGCTTGTTAAAATAACACATTTACTTTTAAATCCCACACCAACCTCAGTAACTACCCCGATAACAATATTATTATAAAAACTTAAACTTACAACGGTTCCCTGCCAAAAATCTATATTTTTCTCACGCTCTAATAATAATTTCCAAGTTGCTGAGAATTGAGTTTTATCACATTGTGCACGAGGACTCCACATAGCTGGTCCCTTCGAAAGGTTTAACATTCTGAATTGAATTGTAGAATTATCTGTTACAATTCCCATATTCCCTCCTAAAGCATCAATCTCTCGAACAATCTGACCTTTCGCAATACCTCCGATTGCAGGATTACAGCTCATCTGCGCCATCCGATTCAAATCCATTGTAATGAGTAAAACTTTAGATCCCAATCGGGCAGCAGCTGTTGCAGCTTCACACCCTGCATGTCCTCCACCAACAACAATAATATCATATTCATTTAATATGTCCATGCTAAATTTTCTGAAACATTAAAATACAACTATCTTCCAAATCTCTCATTAACTTTTTTTCTTCTTTACTTTTATCCATAAAACCTAACAAATGCAATAATCCATGAACTATAACTCTTAATAATTCTTCTTCAAAAGATACGTTATACAGTATGGAGTTCTCCTTAACCCTTTCAATACTAATAAAAAAATCACCTGAAATAGTTTTATCTTTACAATAATCAAAAGTCACAATATCTGTAAAATAATCATGCTTTAGAAATCTATAATTGATATCTAATAAATACTTATCATTACATAAAATATAAGTCATATCACCTAATATACAATCATAAGACAAAATAATTTGTCTTAGCCAAAAAATAATACGTTTATAATTTAACTTCGGTTTATTAACGCCGTCCGCAATAAACAATATTGCCATTACCTATCAATATAAATTCTTATAATATTTCCTTTACCTAGCAAACATATACTATTACTAAAGCTTTTTATAAAAAAAATACCCCTTCCTGACTCCTTTCTAATATTATTATCAGAAATCGGAGAAGGTACGCTGTTAATTGAAAACCCATCTCCCTGATCTTCAACTTCAATTACAATTTCTTTAATAGTAATTGATATATTAAATCTAACCTTTAATTCTCTAATATTCTTATTTCCATGAATTATTGCATTTTCCACAGATTCCACAGTAACTGTCTGTAAAGACAATTTCTGTTCCAAATCAAGTTTAAACTCTTCCCCAACTTGCTTTATTATGAACAAACATTCCTCTAAACCATCAACAGAGGAAGGAATGAATAATTCTCTAGAAAATAAAAAACTACTCATCTGTACGTAAATTGGTGGATTTTTTTAGATGAATAACTCAAAAGAAAAATTACCATATCAGTAAATATTTATCTTATTCAGTAAAAATAGATAAATATTCTAATGATCTATCATTCAATATATTACAAGTCTAAATTAATAATTAATATTATAAAGTTGAAGAACTTACTTAAATTACAAAATAAACTCATAATAATTTATTTTGCAAACATCAAAATAACGTGAAAAAGAAATAATAGCACTTAAATAGGAATTTTTTCTATTCGTTTTAGATGTCTTTCTCCATCAAATAATTCGGATAAAAAAACATCCACTATTTGAATAGCTTCTGTAACACTTATGAACCTAGCTGGCAGAGAACAAACATTGGCATCATTGTGATGTCTGGCCAAATTTGCAATTTCAGTATTCCAACACAACGCTGAACGAACCGATTTATGCTTATTAATAGTCATATTGATACCATTTCCGCTACCACAAAAAACGAAACCCCTCTGAATTTCTGAATTATCCAAAGCGAAACCTAAAAGATGTGCATAATCAGCGTAATCACAACTTAGTTCTGAATTGCAACCGAAATCAATCAAATTAAATCCTTTACCTCTTAAATATTCAACAATAATTATCTTCAATTGATAACCAGCATGATCTGAGGCCAAACCAATAATATCCATGCGTCTACAATATTAAAATCAAATAATTCATAAACTAAATAATTTTTGAAAAAATATTAGTGTTCAATTAACAAACCTGTTAATAATAAGTTGAAAAATACTAATTAATAAATTTTATAATTGGCAAACCTAAATTCAATAAAAAAAAATTGAAATAAACAATTTAAAGAAAATAAAAGAAAAATAAT
>CAIXZH010000034.1 GCA_903923905.1 uncultured Bacteroidia bacterium | reverse complement strand
CCTAGAAAAGCAAGCAACAGCGAAATTTTCTTCATAGACTAAAATTTAATGTTTAACAAAAAAATGAATTATAATAGATAAGAATTGATTTTTGAAACTGAATCCAATCTTTATCCTTAATTGAAATTAAGATAATGATTCCTCTATATCTAATAGCTTGGCTATGTTCGATTAGAGTCGATAAGCCAAATTTTGTAGTAATCTGTTAACGATAACCACAAAGTTGTTAAAATTTGTTATTACTTGCAAATATATTTAAAGAAAAATATTCTGCAATATTTTTGTAACAGAGAAGGAAGAACTTAATAGTTTGTTAACGTGACTTTTGTCATGTTTTTAGAAATCAGACATTTGGATTAACCGCCTATTTGATTAGTTATCTGAAGAATAGTAAGCCTATTCAAGTTTTACCCAACGCTTGGATAGAATGATTAAAAATTAATTACAGGATAATCAATAATTGTTCCAGATGGGAAATAAAGGCAGTGTTGACTTTTGTATTGTGATTTTGTTCCGGTTTAGGGGCACCTGTTGACGGGGTATCGATACAAATTGTATTACAATTATGATTAGAGGGTGAAAAAGATACTATTTGGATTGCCGATTGAATAATATGTGGATCAAAATAGACCTGATCGATTCCAAATTTCATAGCCCCTATAATATCGGCCTCCCATGAATCACCAATCATCAGTGAGCCTTTTTTCCGGGCATTCATCGACTTGATCGCATATTCAAAGATCTTTCTTCCGGGTTTTGGCGTTCCTATCTCTTCCGAGATAAAGACTTTTCTGAAATATTTCGATAATTCAGCTCTTTTAATTTTATCGTATTGGACCTCTCTGAAACCATTGGTTATAAGGGCAATTTGATAACGTCCATGCAGGTATTCCAGAACTTCACGGGCTCCGTCGACCAATTTAGTTTGATTGACCATCTCCGCCAGATAGGCATCATTAACAACTCCCCCATCTATCTTCAAAGGTGTTCCGTTTTTTTCAAAGGAGGCCTCAAAACGTTGGATACTTAAGGCTTTTTTTGGCATTAGCCCGTTCCTGTACAGCTCCCATAAACGGTCATTCTCCTCACCATAAATCTTAAAAAACAGATCGTAAGAGCCAATCATTTTCAGCAAATCCAGCTTATCCAGTGTTGTTTGCAATGCCTCATACGAATTGGAATTGAAATCCCATATCGTATTATCCAGATCAAAAAAAAGGTGGGTGTATTTTTTTTGAGGCATATTAAATCGAACTTGAAATTAAAATTTGGAATATTCGAAGCCCGAGGGGCTGACAAGATTATAGCAATTATTAAGCTTTTTGTAGCCTAACCCTAAAGAGGTGAAATGGTTATTAATTCCTAATCTTCCTCATCTTCTTCTTTACCATTCAATTTTGGATCAGGTTTCCCTTCCAATACAATTACAATCTCACCTTTAACGGTCTTAGACTTAAAATGTGCCAGGACCTCAGCCACTGTACCTCTGAAATTTTCTTCAAAGAGTTTGGAAAGTTCGCGTGAAACCGACACCCTTCTCTCAGAACCAAAATATTCGGCAAATTGCTCCAGAGCTTTAACCAGGCGAAATGGGGATTCGTAAAAAATCATGGTTCGGGTTTCTTCGACTAACTCCTTCAACTTCTTTTGTCTCCCCTTTTTCTGGGGTAAAAACCCTTCAAAACAAAACCGGTCGCTCGGAAATCCGGAGTTGACCAGGGCAGGGACAAAGGCAGTTGCTCCGGGAAGACACTCCACTTCAACGCCCATACTTAGACAGGTCCTGGTCAGCAAAAAACCGGGGTCAGATATCGAAGGGGTACCTGCATCGGAGATCAATGCAATATTTTCTCCGCCTAGAATCAACTCTGCAATATGCTCTACCGTTTTATGCTCATTGAATTTATGATGCGAAGATAACCGGGTAGCTACTTGATAATGTCGCAGCAAAACTGAAGAAGTGCGGGTATCTTCTGCAAGAATCAGGTCCACTTCCTTTAAAATTCGCAACGCCCGAAGGGTAATGTCTTCAAGATTTCCAATCGGAGTAGGCACGATATATAATTTCCCCATCGCCTAAATTGTAAACCGGCGTTTAACTAAAATCAAAAAATGCTGACTGGCTTCTGTTTTGCGCCACTTGAAATTCATTTTCAAATAATTTACTGCCTCCTGAATTGTGGACAACTGATTTAGAGCTGTTACGGCAGTTTCAAACATTGAACTATCATTTTCAAATAATTCGCGAACAAAAAGAATCCGGTCGTTGATCCCTATTCCATCCCAAATACTTTTTATCGGAATTATCTGATAGCCTGATTCACTTTTCCCTTTAACGAGCAAATCATTTACCATTTGAATGGATTCACGCGATTCTTCACTTTGATTTTTAAACTCCTGATCCGGCAAGCCTGTGGATACCTCCTCTTTATTGTCCTTAATTTCAGGAATAATTACCTTTAGGGTATCTACTGATTCCTGACAGACCAGAGATGACAATTCAATTTCAGCGACCGGCTCAGGAGTTTCAACCAGATTTTCACCCGGGTTTTTGTCACTTGTTTCCACAAATAATATGTTCTGGCCCCTCTCAGCATAGGAATTTTTAATAGTTTCAAATTTCGTCTCCATTTGTAAGAGGCTCTTGTCGGCTTTAACTAATAATTTATGCAGTAATTCGAGCTGACGAAGCAGCCCATTTGTCCTGACAATTGCCAATTCCACCTCTTCAGGAGTCAGTTGCAATTCATTACTGAATTCGCTGGCAATTCCCTGAAGATGTGAGATGTCGTCCCGGATTAACTGGAGAAGTATTTTTGGTTCCATCGGTCTTATTTTTTCGAAAGTAAAAATACAAAAAAACCAGTTCATTAATTTTGGTTATTTTTGCTCTATGATTTCCCATTCTTTCACAGAAATTTTCAATATTATCGGAGGACAATTAGTTGATCCGGACACAGCTGATCCTCAATCTGTCCGGTTCCTCTCTTTCGATAGCCGAACTATCCTTTCGGGTAAGGAGACGTTATTTTTCGCCCTCAAAAGTGAACGGGACGACGGGCACCGATTTATTGAGGACGCTATTTCCAGAGAGGTGTCGATGTTTGTCGTTGAAGTGTTACCCCAGCCAACACAGGCTAATGCTCATGCCCGTTTTATTATCGTCTCAAGTTCTCTGGAAGCTCTTCAGAAGCTGGCTGCTTTTCATCGGAGAAGGTTCACTTATCCAGTTGCAGGAATCACCGGGAGTAATGGCAAAACCATTGTTAAGGAGTGGCTTGGAGAACTTTTAAGTCCCGATTTTAAGATTGTAAGAAGTCCCAGAAGCTACAATTCGCAGATTGGAAATCCTCTGTCCGTATGGCTGATGGACGACCGGTACAATCTTGCAATTTTTGAAGCCGGAATTTCCAAACCCGGTGAAATGGAAAAGCTCCAGGGTATATTGCAACCTGACCATGGGATTTTTACCCATCTCGGGAAAGCTCACCTCGAGAATTTTGGGTCCATTGAAGAGCTTGTTGACGAAAAGTTAAAGCTTTTTACAAACAGTCGTTTAATCATATATTGCAAAGATTTCGAATTGCTTGGCCAGGCCATTGACCGGGCAACATTCAATAATTCTCCAAGGTTTTTCAGCTGGTCATCAGTTGATTCTTATGCTGATCTTAGGGTTACTCAGAGGATAAAAAGTGAAAGTTCCACACGGATTGAAGCAGAATATGAATCGGAAAGGATCTCAATCAGTATCCCTTTTACCGATGATGCCAGCATCGAAAATGCGATTCATTGCTGGGCATATATGCTGGCAACCTCCTTTATTCCGCAAGATATTCAGGAAAGGTTCCGAAAAATTTCTCCCATAGCCATGCGGCTTGAACTAAAAAAAGGGATAAATGGCTGCACGATTATTAACGATTCCTATAATTCGGATACGGCTTCACTGGTAAATGCTCTCGATTTCATTGGACAGCAGTCGGATAACCGGAAAAATCGGTGTACTGTAATCATCTCAGATATTCTGCAGTCAGGCGAAAACCCCGAATTACTTTACCGTGAAATCGCTGATTACATTCAAATGCGGCATATTGACCGAATTATCGGGATTGGAAAGGAAATTAGCCGTTTCTGTGATATGTTTACCATACCCGACAAACGCTTCTTCCCATCCTCAGCTGAGTTTTTACTTCATTTCAGGGAGACCGACTTTAATCAGGAGATAATTCTGTTAAAAGGGGCACGTCAATTCCGTTTTGACAAAATTTCATCCCTGCTTCAGGAGAAAGCACACCAGACTGTTATGGAGATTGATCTCGATGCGATGGTTCACAACCTGAACTATTATCGCTCCAAACTTAGTCTGTCGACCAAAGTAATGGCTATGGTCAAAGCGTTTTCATATGGAACCGGATCGATCGAAATTGCCAAAGTGTTACAATACCGGAAAATAGATTTTCTTGCAGTAGCTATCGCCGATGAAGGGATTGAACTCCGGAATAATGGGATTGAAGTGCCTATTGTGGTGATGAATCCCGAGGAGCATAGTTTTGATGCAATGATCGAGAACCGTCTTGAACCAAATATTTACCGTTTTGAGCTATTGGAGCAATTTGATGAAGCTTTGAGACGAAATGCAGTCAATAATTTTCCTGTTCACCTTAAGGTGGATACCGGAATGAAACGGCTTGGATTTGATCACCCGGAGGAGGTAAAGAAGGTAACGGCCTATATCAGGGTGCGTGATACAATGTATATTCGTTCAGTCTTCTCGCATCTGGCGGTGAGCGATGATCCGGCAAGTGATTTGTTTACAAATTTGCAGTTCAGCCGATTCAGGGAATATTGTGATATTGTCACTGATTCATTCAACTATGAGATATTACGGCATATCTTGAATTCTTCGGGAATTGAGCGATTTCCCGAGATGGAACTGGACATGGTTCGGCTTGGGATTGGTCTTTACGGGGCAAGCCCCAAAGTCCAGAACGAATTGCGAAATGTTGCAACACTGAAAACAACGATATCTCAGGTTAGAACAGTTGATGCAGGTGAAACCGTCGGTTATGGCCGGAAAGGTTTTGCCGAAAAACCGATGACCATTGCAGTCCTGCCTATTGGTTATGCCGACGGACTAAACCGCAGGTTGAGCAATGGTGTAGGAAAGGTATTGATTGGGGGAACAAAGGTTCCGATTGTTGGTACTATTTGCATGGATATGTGTATGGTAGATATTACCGGGGTTATTGCCAGGGAAGGTGACCGCGCTATAATTTTTGGCGAAGATCTGCCGGTAAGCGAAGTTGCCTCAACATTGGGAACAATCTCGTATGAAATTCTCACATCAATAGGCCAGCGGGTAAAAAGGGTCTATTTTAAGGAATAGGTTGTAATTTGATAATTTGCTAATTTGATAATTTGCTAATACGAATTCAGCAATCCAATAATGATAGGTCTGTCAATGAGAAAAAACCCAATCATTAAACCCAATAATTCCGATTGGCACATTGTCACATTCTCTCATTGCTTCATTAAAATGGTGCCCCTTCGATCAATTGATCACCGGGTCTTCCAAAACCGGTGGATGGGATGCTGGTTCCTGCGGTAGACGTTTCATAATTCATTTTTGACCTGAAAATGGACTCCTTCTTACCTTCTCCGAGGTCATCAGGCATTGTACTCATCGAGATTTCATCAATATTACTGAACTTGGCCAGCGATGCCTTAAATGCAAGCTGCACATCTCCCACTGAGCCGTTTCTGTGCTTTGCAATGATAATTTCAGCCACTCCAAGTAATGAATTCCCATCGGCATCCTGGGTAATTCCATAATACTCAGGACGGTGGATAAACATAACCATATCAGCATCCTGTTCAATAGCTCCCGACTCGCGCAAATCAGAAAGCTGAGGACGTTTCCCATCCCGTGATTCAACAGAACGATTCAGCTGAGACAATGCGATGATTGGCACGTTAATCTCTTTGGCAATCGCTTTCAGGTTTCTGGAGATCGTGCTGACTTCCTGTTCCCTGTTCCCTTTTACATCATTCCCTGCAGTCATTAACTGCAAATAATCGACGATGACAATACCAATGTCATGCTGCATTTTTAGCCGGCGACACTTGGCCCTGAATTCAAAAATGGATAACGCCGGAGTGTCATCTATAAAAATCGGGGCATTTTCCAGGTTTTTAATCCTGCGGTTAAATAATTCCCATTCCCAATCTTCAAGTTTCCCACTTTTAATTTTTTCGGATCCAAGTTCAGTCTCAGCAGCGATTAACCGAAGAACCAACTGCATGGAGGACATTTCAAGAGAAAAGAAGGCAACCGGGACTTGCTTTAATACGGCCATGTTACGAGCCATTGAAAGGACAAATGCCGTTTTTCCCATGGCTGGTCTGGCAGCAACAATCATTAAATCTGTATTTTGCCAGCCAGAAGTAATCTTATCCAGTTTCGAATACCCGGATGCAATTCCTGATAATCCATCGGGTTTTTTGGCGTTTTCCTCAATCCGTTCAATGGCCTCCCGTAGCAACGGTTTAATGGGTTGTGATTCCTTGGATATATTCCCTTCAGTGACTTTGAAAAGGGATGATTCGGCATAATCGATCAGATCGTCCAGTTCCATGGAGTCATCGAACGATTTTACCTGAATTTCGGACGAGATCCGGATCAACTCACGCTGAATATATTTCTGAGCAATTATCCGTGCATGAAATTCGATGTGTGCAGCCGAGGCCACCCGGCTGGTGAGCTGAGTGATATAGATCGGACCTCCCACCTCATCAAGCTCCTGTCTGTTTTTCAACTCCTGGGTTACCATCAGAAGATCCACCGGTTTTTCGTTGGCCACCAGATGCTGGATGACCGTATATATTTTCTGGTGCTCCTCCTTATAAAAGCTTTCTGCTTTGAGAATTGCGGCAATACCTGTAAAAGCATCCCGTTCCAGCATTAATGCTCCCAGAACCGCTTCTTCCACTTCCGGAGCCTGCGGTGGTATCTTTCCATACTGGGCATTGAGCTGTTCAACCGTCATTTTGGGTTTGGCACGGTTACGAAAATTATTTTGATCGGCAGGCATAGGGATCTGTTTTAAAAGAAAAGCTTAAGAATAAGTACTTTAATGATAATTAATTCCAATAAAATTCCAACGATTGAAAGTACGCTTATCTCTTCAAAAATAGTATGCAATTTTGGAATAGACAACCGGAATTTGTTCGAAACTAGGGGTATCGTTTCCCATTTCAGAACTTTGGCCGTTTCACGAAAATTGTCAACATCTTATGAACAGGGTTACAAACAAAATGTGTAGAGACGTTGCATGCAACGTCTCTACACATTTTCCATGCAACGTCCCTACACATTTTCCATGCAACGTCCCTACAAAATCACCCGAATATTAACCCATCATTTATAATATCCGTCAGCAAATCAGTCAGGTTAAGACCCATGGCCTTTATTTGTTGCGGGATAAAACTGGTTTCGGTCATGCCCGGGACTGTGTTTACCTCTAAAAAGTAAAAGATATCTCCCCGGAGGATAAAATCCACGCGAACGATCCCTTTGCAGCTGCAAAGATCATAGATTTCAGCAGAGCGCCGCTGAATATCATATGTAAGGGATTCTGAGATTCGTGCCGGTGTTATCTCGTCTGCCATCCCGGGTATGTATTTGGCCTCAAAGTCGAAGAATTCATTTTTGGGAATCACCTCAGTGACCGGAAAAACAAGTTTACGTTCCCCAATTTTGACCACACCACAGGTAAACTCACTTCCGTCAATAAATTGTTCAATAATAACTTCCGTGCTTTCACCGAGTGCTTTATTTACAGCGTCAACAAGATCTTCCTCTTTTTTTACTTTAGTGACCCCAAAGCTCGATCCCCCGGCATTGGGTTTCACAAACAAAGGAAGGCCCAAAGAATCAACGATACCGGCGGCACTGTACCTCTCACCTGCAATCAGGCGGACAGAATTGGCCATGGGAATGCCAAAACTCTTTAAGTAATTATTACAGAAGAATTTATTAAAAGTAAGTGCAGATGATTGTACCCCACAGGTAGAGTATGGAATCTTGAGCATTTCAAAATACCCCTGTAATATTCCATCTTCTCCGGGGGTTCCATGTATGATGATATAGGCATAATCGAATTTGTATCTTTGTTCAGCCAGGGTAAAGGAGAAATCCGATTTATTTATATCCGCTATCTGGTTTTCTCCATCAAGGACAATCCACTCCTCCCCTTTTATCCTGATTAACCAGGGGATAAAAAGCTCCTGGTTGATGGCCTTCATAACATTTGCACCACTTCTTACGGATACAACATATTCTGATGAGTCTCCTCCTGCTACTATGGCAATATTTTTTTTGCTCATGAGTTTAATATTATATGGTTCATAAACGAAAGGCACGGATAAGTAAGACCAATTGATATGGAATTATTTGATGCTGGCTGTTGGCTACTGGCCTCTAGCCGGAAAATCTTCCCTGCTTGCCTTTTATTCTTATAGGCTGTTTAAAATTAATGTTATTATCCCGTCAGAGATTTAATTGGAGTAGAAAAAAGGTTGAAATATACGGTTTCGTCCCGTCCAGGACGAAATACTAATCCAAAATAATTGCATTCTACCCATATTTTGTTCCAAAGGAACATAAAAATATAAAAAATAACCTTGTTCAGAAACGCTATTTTTCTCCCCAATTTGTTCTGTCAGAGGCGAGTTGCCCGTTACTTTCGATATCAAAATCGTGTTTTAAACAGTATATCTCACCAAAAGCTATTTATTCTATATCCCTGTTTGATATATAATTGCGCCACTTATTAACCAATTGCTCCAGGTTATCAGGTAATTCTGAATCAAAAATCATCTCTTCTTTGGTTACCGGATGGACAAATCCGAGGATCCTGGCATGCAGTGCCTGACCGGGAATCAAGGTGAAACAATTTTCGACAAATTGTTTGTATTTCGCAAAGGTAGTCCCTTTTAGAATCCGGTCACCGCCATAAACATCATCATTGAAAAGAGGGTGACCAATATGCTTCATGTGGACCCTGATCTGATGGGTCCGCCCGGTTTCCAGAACGCATTCCACAAGATTGACATATCCTAACCGTTCGATGACGCGATAATGGGTGACTGCCGGTTTTCCATGGTCTCCATCCGGGAATACAGTAAAGACCTGACGATTATTCGGGCTCCTTCCAATATTTCCTTCGATTGTTCCTTCATCTGAAGCCAGGTTACCCCAAACCAGTGCCACATATTTGCGTCTGGTGGTTTTTTTGAAAAACTGAAGAGCCAGGTTCAATTTGGCTAATTCGGTTTTTGCCACCACCAATAATCCAGAGGTATTTTTATCTATCCGATGCACTAAACCAGGCCTTGGATCATTTCCGCCATATAATTCGAGATTCTGATATTTATAAACCAGACCGTTAACAAGTGTTCCGCTGTAATTCCCATGTCCGGGATGGACTACCAGACCGGCCGGCTTATTGATAATCATCAGCTCTTCGTCTTCATAAACAATATTGAGCGGGATATCTTCCGGGATAAGTTTTAGTTCGCGTCGGGGGTAATCGAGCATAATAGTTACCTCTTCGCCGGGCTTAACGCGATAATTCGATTTTACAGGAGCCCCATTTACGAAGATACTTCCTGCCTCCGCGGCAGTCTGGATTCGGTTACGGGAAGTTCCCTCCATCCGATTGACCAGGAACTTATCAATTCTCAACAATCCTTGTCCCTGATCAGCTACAAACCGGTAGTGCTCAAACTGACTGATTTCCTCCCCGGTGTCATCCAATTCATCCGGATCTTCATCATTCGTAATACTACTCATTAAATTGTCAGTTGATTTTTAGAGATGTGGAATCCGTTGATTGGGATTTAATTTTAAGCCATAAATCGACCGATACTCCCGGCATTACCCGTGTTATGGAATCAGGAGGTGGAATCTGTTTCCAGATAACAGCACTCAGGGTATCTGCCTTACTCCGAATCGCAGGATCATAAATTAGGGAACCGGTAGTCAGTGATCTGCTTCTTAAAACATTTTGAGCTACCGAAAGGGTGAGAGATTTAAGATCCGGAATTATTGTTGACCCTCCGAGCATCTTTTTTCCAACAACAAGGTCAATCGCCGACCCGTTTCCTAACTTTGAACCTGGGATGATTGTTTGCCCTTCATGTTTCTGTTCCAGGACGAGATCATCAAATTCTGAAGGACGCAACATGATATTCCCAAGTTCAAATCCTTTGGATTCAAGGAGTTCCCTCGCCTGACGGATAGAAACATCAGTCAGTTTAGGAACCTCCACCTGTTCCGGTGTAAAGGAAGCAACTGTGAGGTATATCAACCTGTTTGGTTTTATTTTGTGACCGGCAGCAGGATTCTGAAATACAACCGTTCCCGGGATAAAGTTTTTCCGAAAAACGGAATCTTCAACTACAAAACGAAAATTATGATCTTTGGTAAGCACATCTATCTGATTGATTGTCAATCCCCTTAAACTGGGCGTAGGAAAATTCTCTCCTTTGTTGGTATAAAGCGAAAGCATAAATAAGGTGATCCAGATTAATGCAACCGTCAGTAATACAGCTATTCCCAAATTTTTGAGAAAGATTTTATGGAAGAGAAATTCTTTAAGCCGCATACCAGTTTGTTTCAGATGTAATTCAATGGGAACAAAATTAAACAGAATATTCCAGTAAACACAAAATGTGCAGAGACGATGCATGCACTGTCTCTACACATTTTGTGTAAGATTACCGAACAACAACCTTTTATCTCTTGTGCTGAGGTTCGTCCGAAACGCTGAGTTTTTTACGTCCTTTAGCGCGACGGGCTTTCAAAACTTTACGGCCATTAGCGGTAGACATTCTTTCACGGAAACCGTGTTTGTTTCTTCTTTTTCTATTCGATGGTTGAAATGTTCTTTTCATATGCTTTTAATTTGTTTTAATTGTCATATGGAACTCGCCAAAATCACCTTCCTAAAAAAAAGGATGATTTCCTTCAGGCTCGTTTCATCTCTGAAAAATATTTTTATTAATTGAACTCTATCTTTTCTAAATTGGTGTGCAAAAATAAGACTTTTTTCGTTGATGACAAAGTAAAAAGTAATTTAGAATAAATATATTTCAACCATTACCTATTTATAGGCAGATAGATCACTTTTTTAGTTTCGAAATAAGGTTCACTAAAAAACCCGGAGATCTCAGACACTTCGATAATATTTTTGAAATTTTTAATTTCATCCTGAAAATCACCACCTTTCAAATAAATAATACCGTTAGGACGTGAATTTCTGGGTTGGCGTGAGATGTTATTCCTTACTAATCCGACAAAGTCAGGAAAAGCAGTAACTGCTCTCGAAATTACGAAATCAAATTCATCCTTCAACTCCTGAACCCGGGTATGGATTGCGGTTACATTCTTAAGACCAAGTTCTTCCGAAACCGTCTGCACAATTTTGATTTTTTTCCCGATTGAATCGATTAATTTAAATTGACAATCCGGAAACAGGATTGCTAGGGGTATACCTGGAAAGCCGCCACCGGTACCCACATCCAGAATCGATGTTCCTGGTCTGAAAGTGATTATCTTAGCAATAGCCAGGGCATGAAGAACATGTTTTTCATACAATGAATCAATATCCTTGCGTGAAATAACATTGATTTTCTCGTTCCATTCCCGATAAAGAGGGGCCATTTTTTCGAATTGGAGAACCTGCTCTGGGGTTAACTGCGGAAAATAATGAATGATTCTCAACATATTTCCTGTAGATTTACCTCTTTCACCTTCTGCGTTTTTTATGGGTAAAAAGCTGTTTTACAGACAGTATAAAGTTTAAGAACGGCACAAGGGACCTGTATATAAATAAACTTGGGAGCAGTTTCCTTTCACCAAGACGTTTTGCTGCCACGATTCCCCAGACTAATTCATGGATAATTTTAAACAAATACACCCCGGCAACATATAATCTCCAGGGTGAAATAATCAGCAACAAGATCATTAAAACATCAAAAGCCAACCGGCTCAGGCTATTAATCCAGAGATAAACGTTTTGTCCGACAGTAAACTTCCGTTTAAGCATTAACTGCTTCTTTTTGTAGTTCATACCATCGTGCCAGTCAGTATCTCCCTTAAAATCAATTATTGAAGTTCGATCCAGAAGAAAGGAGGTATTTTTCCGGTTGGATATTTTATTGATATACAATTCATTTTCGCTGAATCGTGCATCCAGAACGCCTGCAAATCCTTTAAGATCCAAAAATTGCTCCCGTTTATAAGCCATATTCATATCGGTTACCGGCATCGGCATTCCAAAATAACGGGCTGAACCAGAAAGTAGGAATAAATCGAAATTCTCGTACCTGATCAGCTTTTGCATCGAACCTTCATGATTCACATAACTTACAAACCCGAATACAGCCTCCGTTTTTTGATTCATTCCGGCAGCAAATGACTTTAACCAATCTTTACTTCTAACCCGGCATAGTGGATTCAAAAATATGAGCCACTCTTTAGTGGCAGCTCTAACTCCTATGGTGATTACCAGAGCATTGGGAAAATCAGTTTCCTGAATTATCCGGCTTGTTTTAATGCGGCTTGATTCCAGTTTAAGTCCTGCAAGGTACCATTCAGTGCCATCCGAGGAACAATCATCCACAACAACAACCTCAAAATCAGGGTAGTCCTGGTCAAGAAGTGTCGGTATCAGTTCTCTGAGGTTCTCTTCGTAATTACGCGAGGGTATAATAATTGAGATAGAAGGATATTCACCTTGTTTCTCTTTTTTCCTGCCACTTAAAGTAAACACATTTATTAGCAGTTGATAAAACAACTGTATTAAAAATGTCAGTAAAAATCCAACCAGAAGTCCCAGTTCTAAAATTCCAAATGAAAATCCGCTTATTTCTATCATAATTAGTATCAACGAAACGGGTCAAAATTACAAATTGACTTCCTAACATTGATGGTTTTTCACATTTTTTTCACTTTCCCCGATATTCTTCTTTAATGACTATCTTTGCGGCGCGAAATTTTGAAAATGAAATTTGAACTTCAAGGTACGACTCCGTTCTCAAAAGCAAGGGCCGGAAGAATAGAAACAGCTCATGGACATATAGATACACCTATCTTTATGCCTGTTGGTACTATTGGTTCTGTCAAAGGTGTCCATTTCAAAGATCTTAAGGAAGATATAAGGGCCCAAATCATTCTTGGCAATACCTACCATCTTTATCTTCGCCCCGGAGTGGATATTATTGAAAAAGCAGGAGGACTTCACCTGTTTAATGGGTGGGATAAGCCCATCTTAACCGACAGTGGTGGTTTTCAGGTTTTTTCGCTGGGTGATATCCGGAAATTAACCGAAGAGGGGGCGAGGTTTCAGTCGCATATTGACGGCTCAAGACACCTTTTCACCCCTGAAAACGTGATTGATATCCAGCGATCTATCGGAGCTGATATCATCATGGCCTTTGATGAATGTACCCCCGGGGATGCAGAATATGATTATGCCAAAAAATCTCTGGAACTAACGCAGCGATGGCTCGAAAGATGTATCCGGCGGTTTGATGAAACAGAACCCAAATATGGTTATTCCCAATCGCTCTTTCCGATTGTTCAGGGTTGTGTCTTCAGTGATTTGCGCAGGAATGCGGCTGAGCATGTTGCTTCTTTTCAAAGCGACGGATATGCCATTGGAGGACTCTCTGTTGGAGAAAAGGAAGAAGATATGTACGAGATGATTGAAGTTGTGAATGAAATTCTTCCGCAGGATAAACCACGGTATCTTATGGGTGTTGGAACGCCTGTAAATATTTTGCAGGCCATCGACCGGGGTATCGATATGTTTGATTGCGTGATGCCAACACGAAACGGCAGAAATGGAATGTTATTTACCCGGAATGGGATTATCAATATAAAAAACAACAAATGGCGGGATGATTTCTCTCCCATCGATCGGGAAGGTACCTCTTTTGTCGACCACCAATACTCCAAAGCCTATCTGCGCCATCTCTTCAATGCAAAAGAGATGCTGGGGGCCCAGATCGGAAGCATTCATAATCTTGCTTTCTATCTTTGGCTGGTGGGAGAAGCACGGCAACAAATACTAGCCGGTACTTTCAAGGGATGGAAGGAACAAATGGTTAAGCAAATTGGAAAACGGCTTTAATATTTTTTATATCTTTAAATAAACTATAGACGAATGGCCATAAAATACATAAAAAGAATTGATCAGTATATCATCAAAAAATACCTGGGAACATTCTTTCTTGCTATTGCTCTGATAATCAGTATATCCATGATTTTTGATGTATCGGAAAACATTGATGATTTCATCACCAAAAATGCCCCCTTAAAGGCTATTATCCTGGATTACTACCTGAACTTCATCCCCTATTATGCCAATCTTTTCAGTGCCCTGTTCACCTTTATTGCGGTGATCTTTTTCACGAGTAAGATGGCTTATAATTCTGAGATCATTGCAATTCTTGCGAGCGGGGTCTCTTACAAACGGTTGATGCGTCCGTATATGATTGCCTCTGGAGTTATTGCACTCATGTCCTGGGTTTTAGGTAATTTCGTAATACCTTCAGCAACTGAGGCCCGTGTGAATTTCAGGAATACCTATATTAGTAATGATTATGTAAACGTAGACAAGAATATTCATCGCCAACTGGAGCCCGGAATGTATGTCTATATGCAGAGCTATAACAATAAACTGGATGTGGGGTACAGGTTTTCACTTGAAAGATTTGATGGTAAACGACTGGTTTCCAAAATCATGGCGGAGAGTGTCAAATGGGATCGGGAACGTAAAAAATGGGTAATCCAGAATTTTTATGAACGGGACATGCACGGTCCGCAAGAGATCATCCGAAGTGGGACTGCCATGGATGTATCTTTGAGAATGTTACCCGCCGATTTTGGACAGCAAAATGCCAAGGAAGAGACCATGGATTACCGACAAATCAATGCCTATATCAAGGATTTAAAACTTCGGGGTGTAGATAATGTTGCCCGTTATGAACAGGAAAATTACAAACGTACCGCTGGGCCGGTAAGTACCTTTATCTTATCAGTAATTGGCGTTTCATTAGCTTCCCGGCGGATGAGAGGTGGTCTTGGAATCCATTTGGGTCTGGGACTGTTGCTAAGTTTCTCCTACATCATGTTTATGCAGGTTTCCACTATCTTTGCGGTGAAAGTAGGTTTCAATTCATTACTTGCAGTTTGGCTTCCAAATATGATCTATTCCCTGATAGCAATCGGACTCTATCGATGGGCCTCCAAATAAATTGAACATTTCACCGGAATAGTCTATTCTTTGATTTATAAAGTATTAGGAAGTTTAATTGATAATCCGGAGAGTAAAAAGTATAATTTGTTGTACTTTTGTCCCCGGGTTTTTAGCCCAAAAGCGTTTGTTTTTTGTAACAACTGATGAATTAGTAATTTAAAACACACTTATGTCATTTAAGAGAAACATCCTTGACCTCCGGAAAAGAAAAAAGGAGGCTCAGCAGGGAGGTGGCGAAAAGGCCATTGAGAAGCAGGTGGCGATGGGCAAGAAAACAGCCCGGGAAAGAATCAAAGCCATTCTTGACGAGAACTCATTTCACGAGTATGATCTTTTTGTTGAACACACCGGGCGTGATTTCGACATGGAAAAGAAGGTATTGCACGGCGATGGTGTCATTATCGGAACCGGAACCATGTACAATCAACCGGTGGCAATCTATGCTCAGGATTTTACCGTTGCAGGTGGGTCATTGGGATTGATGCATGCACGGAAGATTACTAAAATCATGGATCATGCACTCAAGATGCGTGTTCCGCTTATCGGGATTAATGACTCGGGTGGCGCCCGGATTCAGGAAGGGGTAAACTCCCTTGCCGGATATGGCGAAATATTTTATCGCAATACGATTGCCTCTGGTGTTATCCCCCAAATTTCAGTTATCCTTGGGCCATGTGCCGGAGGCGCTGTTTACTCCCCGGCACTGACCGATTTTGTTTTCGTGGTTGAAAATATCTCGAAGATGTTTATTACCGGCCCCGGTGTAATCAAAAGCGTGCTTGGTGAAGAGATCTCGATGGAAGAATTGGGTGGAGCCATGGTCCACAGCGAAATTACCGGAAATGCCCATTTCTTTGCCAAAAGTGAGGACGAATGTTTTGCCCAAATCAAGAAGCTGATTACATTTATCCCCTGGAACAACGCTCAAAAAGCGCTTAAATTTCCAATACAACAGCCTCTGATCAAAAAGAGTATCGAAGAGATCGTTCCTGTTGATCCGCATAATCCTTATGACATTCGCGATATCATTAAAGCCGTTACCGATGGTTCCGACTTTTTTGAAATCATGGAATATTTTGCAAAAAACATTGTCATAGGATTCGGCCGTATTCAGGGAAATACGATTGGTTTTGTGGCCAATCAGCCCATGTATCTGGCAGGAGTTCTTGACTGTGACAGCTCGGATAAGGCTGCCCGTTTTATCCGCTATTGCAATGCCTTCAATATCCCGATCGTTACCCTGGAAGATATGCCCGGTTATTTGCCTGGTGTAGATCAGGAACATGCCGGTGTAATCAGGCATGGAGCCAAATTGCTCTATGCCTATAGTGAAGCTACCGTTCCAAAAGTAACCGTGATCATCCGTAAAGCGTATGGTGGTGGTTATATAGCGATGAATTCAAGACATCTTGGCGCTGACTTTGTATTTGCCTGGCCTACTGCTGAAATCGCCGTGATGGGTCCGGAAGGTGCCGCAAATATCGTATTCAAGAAGGAGATCGAAGAGGCAGAAAATCCGGCAGAAATGCGGAAACAAAAAATACAGGAATACAAAGATAAATTTGCAAACCCGTTTGTTGCCGCATCTAAGGGATACATTGATGAAGTGATTGAACCTTCTGAAACCAGGGCCAGACTGATTCATTCATTGGAGGTTTCAGGGAGTAAGGTTGATCAGCGTCCCGCCAAGAAACATGGTATCCCACCATTCTGATCTGAAGTTCTGTATAACAAAATTAATTATGGAAGATAACAATTTGAATTATCAGGTTTTTGTTGTCAACAGTGCCAGATATCTGACATTGACTACAACAAAATATGACAGGCGAAAGAAATACCAGCCAACAGATCCTAAGGAGATCCGTTCAATTATTCCCGGATCGGTGATCGAGATCTATGTCACTCCCGGACAAAAGTTGAAGGCTGGTGAAATATTGCTGACGCTTGATGCCATGAAAATGTACACCAAAATTGAGATGCCTTTTGATGGCGTAATTAAAAGTATCAATATCCAAAAAGGTGATCGAATCCCCAAAAACACTGTGATGATCACATTGGAATAAAAAAGGATTCTTTACCATATAAAAGAGGGTTTCTCGATTGCGAGAAACCCTCTTTTATTTTCCTTAAAGGTCTTGATTCCACTCAATATCAGATAGTTAAATTAAATTATTATCCCTCTAGCAGACTATATTTGAGTATTTTCCATTTATGTAACCGATACCTGATGGTAACCTTTAATACCCCAAGGCCATATTTGACACTTCGAAGAAAACTAATTGAAGAGGCTTCCTCAAAATAGCGGGTAGGACAGGTAATTTCTGCAATCTCATATCCGGCGCTGAAAATCTGTGCAATAAATTCATTGTCGAAGACAAAATCATCAGAATTACTGTTGAAGTGGATTTTTCGGAGTACATCAGTGCTAAAGGCCCGGTAACCCGTATGATATTCCGACAATTTCTGACCCATAATAAAATTTTGAAACAGGGTAAGGAACCTGTTTGCAATGTATTTGTACAGTGGCATTCCCCCTTTGAGTGCACCTACGCCTAAAATACGACTCCCGAAAACTACCGGGTAAACTCCATTTGCAATCAGATAACACATCGAATGAATAAGCTTCGGAGTATACTGATAGTCAGGATGCAACATTACGACGATATCCGCATTGATTTCCAGAGCCTTGTTGTAACAGGTCTTCTGATTCCCCCCATAACCCTTGTTTTTATCGTGCCGGATAACATACTGTATATTAAGCTTTGAAGCCAGAGCAGAGGTATCGTCTATGCTATTATCATCAACAAGAATCACGTAATCCACAATATCGTATGGCACCTCATTAAGTGTCATTTCAAGCGTCTCTTCGGCATTATAAGCCGGCATTACAACTGCAACTTTTTTATTTAAAATCATCCGCTATTTTTTATAAATTCTTTTAAGCAAAGCAAATCCCCCCTTTTTTTCAACAACTTCAAGTTGAGGATTTTGATCGACAACTGATTGTAAAGCGGTAACTTTTGTCACAAAATAAACATCACAGGCTACAGCTCCATGAAGGAAAAACTCCTCCTCATTACAATCCACACAGGCTCTTTGCATTTTATTGGCATAAAAAAACGGAGCATAACTGTAATAACCTATTGTTGAAACCCAAACAGGCTTATCTTTAAACGATTCAATATAGGCGATTGCCGGACCTTGTGAGTACTTCTCTATTTTCGGAACGATTAATATCATAAGCATGAAGACAAAAAGAACAGTGCTTCCAAAAATCCCCAGTACTTGTTTGGAACTGCGCCAATAAAAAACCGAAATGATCAGGCTTAATCCCAAAAACACTCCAACCAGGAATTCATAACCTCCCCAGTGAATTGTCCTGTCGATGCAAGCAATTGCAAAGTCATCTTTGATAAAGGTCCGCAAGGCATCGGGTGAAATAGATGTTGCAATTAATTGCAGGGCTCCGGGAATCAGCGCATAAATGATCCCAACAATCAGAAGTAAAACCTTACTCAGTTTTTCCAGCCTTGCACCATTAAAATAGATTTCATAAACAGACAGTGCCGCAAGATAACTTAATGGAAAATAACACAGTGAGCTGTAATGAACGATTTTTGTCTGTACCAGCGAAAAAATAACCAGTACTACTAAAAATAATATAATCATCAGTTTCCGGAAGTCATTATTAAGATTCTCCTTTTTAAAGAAACCCCGAAGAGCCAAAATCGAGGATGGAAACACCCCTAAAAACAGGACCAACGGATGATAGAAGATACTGCCTCCGTGCCCTGCGTCTTCGGTTCGCATCAGACGCACCTGGTATTTAAAGAAATCATATACTAATTGCCAATTCCCAGCTAAAATCTGATAAATGTGGTAGGCTCCTCCTGAAAGAATTAAAACTAATGTAAATAGCATTATATCAGTTAGTTTTATATTTTTCAGCTGTCTCTCTGTCACAATAAACAAGAGCAGCGTGGTTCCAAAAAGGAGAATAGCAACCGGCCCTTTTGTCAATACCGCCAATCCAAGGATAGCAGCCGAAAGTATTACTCTTTTATAACCCTTTGGATTAAATGCCCTATGACTGAAGTGCCGGAAGGCAAAATATAAGGACAGGAAAATAAAAAGATTAAACCATGGATCGATAATCCCGGATTTGAAATACAGGAAAGGCAAAATAGAGGCACCAAAAGCCAGGGCCCAGAGCAATCCAAACTTATAGTTCTTTAATCCTTTACCGATCTCAAACAAGACCAGCAAGGTAAGCACTCCACAAATTGCATCCGGGAAACGGGCTGCAAATTCATTAATACCAAAGCATTTCATACTGATTACCTGCATCCAGATAAATAAAGGGGGTTTTTCCCAAAAAGGGATAAAATTGATGCTTACGGTGCTAAAATTGCCTGAAACCAACATTTCCCGGGCAGACTCAGCAAAATTGATTTCATCCCAATCGAATAAATGGACTAATCCATTAAATGGCAAAAACAAAAGTAGGCCGATAATCACAATTAAAACCCGCAGCCGTGTTTCCAAAGAGATATTCTTAATCATAAAGTTTGTTGTTTGACGAAAATCCTAGGGATATATTTGATTCTCTGATCAACCCATGAACTTTTTACTAAACTACTTAGGTAATAGCATATCAAGGTAGTAAAAACTCCGATCAAAGCTCCGGCAACCACATCCGCCGGGAAATGGGCCGAAATATACATCCTGGAATAACCTACCCAAAAGGCCATCACGAATAATAGCAGTTTCAGATATCGGTTTTTGATTAACATGGAGATATATAATCCAACACTAAAGGCAGTCGCAGTGTGTCCTGAGGGAAAGGTACTTAGCTCAGGAGGAGTATAACCTGGAATGAGATGAAGTATTTCAGAAGACCCAAAATAAGCAACAGGTCGGTTTAATTCCGGAAAGATATGATCCTTTAATAAATTCACAATGATAGTAATCAATAAGGTTATAATTAAGAATGTAAGCGCATCGCGGAATGAAATCCAAAGCAACAGGATAATTAGTAAGGCCGCAATGATTCCATCACCCAGGTTGGTCAGATATACGAAAAAAAAATCGGCAAAATTGGAGTAATGTCGATTGACGAAAAGGAAGAACTTTGCGTTTCCGTAGATCCCCAGGAGTGTAAAAAACAGTGCTGTGAAAAGAAGGAACGGAACGAAAAAATGCCGGTTCGCACCGAAAACCTGACCTATAAATGATGTTTTCCTATAATTTTGACCCATTGAATAAAAAAATATCTGGCAAAGATAACAACCTATCGTTTCAGAATTGACTCAATCTGATCAAATCTGAATATTTTTTGCTCAGCTGGAATCAAATTAGGAAATTGGAGAGAAATAATATTCCGACTACTCGGACATAAAATCTTGATTTATTTTGTTCTATTCAGAGAAAACCGGGTCAAAGATTTTGATAATGCCCTTATCCAAATTTCTATAAGTTTCAATTATATCCTCAATTGGAAGCTTATTATCGAATTGAATTCCGAGATTATGCAACAATTTTACCGACTCATGCACCAATTCAGCACGTGAAAAGGTAGTTTCATGAGCATAATTGAGGTATTTCAATATCCAAAATGCATTAAACAGGTGAAAGATTCTCTTTGCAAAGATTTGTGCTGTCGAACAATTCTCCTTGAGTTCCAGAAGATGAGCCACAGCTTGCAAGTTTTCACAATAGGATTGCAAGGTTTGATTCAGACTTCCAAAAAAAGAAGCTATTTCAGACAAGTCCATCGACCAAAACTGAGAAGCATGGGTAAAAAGGGGTTTCAAGTGATAAAAAGCCTCTAGTGAATAAGTTGTATAGAGTTCTGAACTCCCATTGATCCATTTTTTCAGAGCTGCACCGGTTCCAAAAGGAACCCGGTCAGATATTCGTGATGCAGGAAACACAGTTGTCACAGAGATATTCCCATAATGGTCCAGAAGCACGAGCTTTTGCAGAAAGTAAAAATCTTCTCCTGCTTTTCGCCGGTTCATCCCTCCCTGCTTAACATAGGATGAGGCTTTAACTGTAAAACTCGAACCCACAGTATAAATAGCATGTGGATAACCACACCATTGCAGGGCATTTCTGAAATACCGCATATGAAGTTCATAGCGGATAATTCCTTCGCGAACAGGTGGACTTATTTCAGTATTCTTATATGGATGTTCGAAGTGAATGGTAAAGAAGTTGGATAGCGGATTTTCACGAAAGGCTCCTGTAATGCTCTGGAGGAAGTTAGGGGACACTATACTGTCTGCATCCAGAGAAATAATTATACCATCGGCCAATTCGCTTTTAACGATTTGCCTTATAACTTCATCCATTCCCAATTTACGGGCCCACCCTACTCCTGCCCATTTTTGTGGAAGGGCATGTGCATAAATCCGTTGAATCTTAAAAAAACAATCCGGATGCTGAAATTGCCACTTTTCAATCAATTCGAGCGTCATTATGTTCTGAGTTATTGCTTCGGCCGGCGCATCTGCTGCATCGTTGACGACAATGAGTAACGAAACAATTTCGTCAGGAGGAAAACAATTTGCCAGTGAATTTATCGTGGCATGGACATCTGGCTCGTTATAACAGGGAATTACAACAAAAATTGAAGCCTGAATTGCTGGCTGATCCAGACAATGAGAGTACTGGCCATTCTGCTGATTAAGGTATCTCTGGAAAATATCTGGTGCCTGCATTTAATAAAGTGGTAACCAAAACTACCGATTATTAGAGATGTATAGAATTAAAGGGAGTTGTGCAAAACCAATGCGCTTAATTAAAAAGGCCAATACCAACTTGTTTCAAGTCAGATCCCGGGGAAGTTCATATTCCTTCAAAATTGACTTCAATAAGATCAGATAACAGAAGCATCTCATCCAAGTATTTACAACCAATATCCCAATTAAATCGAACCTAAGGTTCTTGCACTTCTATTTTGTCAATGATTTGTAGCGGTCATTTAGCCCTTTGGTCACCTCTTTGGTGATGTTAAATTGGGGTGAGCCTTCGAGCATATATTGACTGTTCAAAATGAAGTCGTATTTTTTGATCTCATTATAACTTTTAATATAAGAAGCAATGCTATCTGAAATTTGCTGACTAATCTGCCCTTGCATCTCATTTAATTTCTGGGTCAGCTCATAATCAAGTTTCTGAATCTCCTGTTGTGCTCCAACAAGTCGCTCCTGCTCCTGTTTAGCTCGTTCCTCAGTCAAAAAACCTCCGCGCTGAACTTTTTCCTGAAAATTTGCGGCATCTCGCTCGAATTTAATCCGTTTGTCGGTATATTCTTTTCTGAAATTTTCTTTTTTCTCGGAAAATTCTGCGTTTAGTTTTTTTGCAAGTTCATACGTGAATAGCATCGAATCCATTTTCACATAGGCAATCGTCAGTTGATGGTTTATCCCTTTTGATGTTTCAGGACTACTTGCCTTGTCTTTATTATTTCCTGTTAGATGGATCAGGTATAAACCTGCTACTGCAAGTGCCAAAACGATATTAACAATTGTCGAGTTCTTCATAAATAGTATTTATGTCTTATTCTCTTAGATAATTTTTGAATGACAAATATAATCGAAAAGTCGAATCAGAAAACCAGGTGATTAATTTTTAATTACTGACTAATCTTTCGCACTGTAAAAATATCAAAAATGATCAGATGTATTGATAAACATCATAGATCATTTGATTCCACCACCCTAATTTTACAAAAATAAAAGAATGATGTTATTTCCAATTGACCTTAAAATAAAAGCAATATCAATTAAATCTTAAGCATAATCTAAAAGATGATCAATCAATTAATTGCCAGAATGCTCCCCTATTTTCCCAAAAGAATCGTGTGGATTTTTTCTAAACGGTATATTGCAGGAGAATATATCAGCAATGCACTTGACGAATCGAGGAAACTCAACCTCGCCGGGATAATGGTTTCAGCCGATTTATTGGGTGAATATATTAATAAACTGGAAGAAACAACTTACTATAAAGAGCTTTACATTGAACTAATTGAAAGATTCACCACCGAAAATATTGATGGTAATTTCTCTGTTAAACCCTCTATGTTCGGTTTATTGATCGATAGTGAGGCTTGTTATCAGAATTTGCGTGAGATAGTCGGAGTTGCTGAGAAATGTAACACGTTCATCAGAATTGACATGGAAGATTCGTGTTGTACTTCAGTTGAGCTCGATATTTTCAGGCGTTTAAAAACAGAATTTCCTTGCTGTGTAGGATTGGTTGTTCAGGCATATATGCATCGGACACTCGGGGATGTTAAAAGTTTATTGGATTTAAACCAGCCAGAAGCTCCTGTGAATCTAAGGCTTTGTAAAGGAATATATATTGAATCAGCCCAAATCGCCTACAAGGGGCACCAGGAAATCAGGGATCATTTTGTCGAAGATTTGCGTTTCATGCTTTCAAACGGCATTTACGTTGGAATTGCGACTCACGACAAATATCTGATCAATAAAGCCTATGAGCTTATAGATCAGTTAAAAGTACCGAAGGATAAATACGAGTTTCAGATGCTATTTGGAGTCACACCTCAGTTAAGGAGTTCCATTCTGGGAAAAGGGCACCGGATGAGGGTTTACGTTCCATATGGAAAACAATGGTTTGGATATTCAACCCGAAGGCTTAAGGAAAACCCTGCTATGGTATGGCATATTATTAAAGCTATCTTCATTCGGAAATAAGATACCATCAGTTAACTTTCAATAAATTATCGTCTTTACTTTTCTGAATTTGGTATTGTATCTGTTGTAGCTTCAGGATGAAGAATTGCTTTTCTGACAGCGTCGAAATGCTGCAAAAGAATTTCGCACTCATAGCTGGTAATCAGCTGTTTAGCAGTTTTCCCGGAGACGATAACCGGTAACCCGTAAATCACCCTGTAAGTCTTGTAACCCTGGGTTGACAACCCGAAACTGTTTTCAGGAGTAACAAGCATCCCTTTGTACTCGCTGCGGATCTGATTTGTCAGCATCGTTAACCTGACATTCATATCCGAATTATAAACTTTGGGTGCACGTGTCAGTCCTTCCACAACTGCTTTATTGACATTACTTTGTGCTATATTCATAGTATTTTGATCCGTTTGAACCGGTTTAATCATGATTGATGATGCGTTGATTCTTCTCAAAATGATGATTTCAGCTAATTTTACCGATTGCTCTTTCATAAAAACACCCATGACATATTCCTGTGAATTTAAGGTGTCTGGCACAACAACCATTGTAGGTTGATGACCCAGGTACGTAAATACCACCGTATCGTTCGGAAAACCATAAAATGAAAAACGCCCCGTTTCATTGGTTGCCAACGTACTTTGATGATTAATGCTGAAATTGGCTCTGGAAAGCGGTTCCTTGGTTTGGCTATCAAATGCAATTCCTGTAATAAAAACAGATTTGTGACTCTTTACAGGAACAATCTGTCCTTCCACACCGATTATTGATAAATTAATAATCAGCACGATTAATACAACTCGCCTAAAATTTGGATTTTTCATAGCAGCTTTTATTAATCAGTTTGAGATGTATAAAGATAATCGTTTTTTCACTGATCTGTTCACATAAATTGGTATTCGATCAGACCAGTCCCAATATTTTACATGTTTAATAACATTAAAAAAATGGTACACTGACATAAATAAAAGATTAAGTTTGCAGAACGGATCAGAACAGATGAACCGTTAGCTTTTGTGCATGAAGAAATTCAATTTTAAACCTAATCTAGACTCCGGAATATCAAAAGTTCAGCAGCTTGTTGATGCGCTGCTCCGATCCATCAATTTTAAGATGCTTCGCGAAGGTGATGCGCTCCCATCGGTTAATGATCTGATGAAGGAATCGGGATTATCCCGCGATACCGTGTTTAAAAGCTATACAGAACTGAAAAGACGTGGAATTGTCGAAGCAATACCGAATAAAGGATATTTTGTGACCAGGTCCCAAAAACAGGTATTTCTTTTCCTGGATACCTTTAAAGCTTATAAAGAGGTCCTTTATAACTCCTTTAAACAGAGCCTTCCACGCAATGTAATGGTTGATATTAATTTCCATCATTATAATTTTGACCTGTTTGAATCAATTATTCGGAATAGCATCGGGAAGTTCAATTCCTATATTATCATGAATTTTAATCATCCTGAAATTCCGGGAATTGTCAGCGAAATTGATCCTGAAAAATTGCTTCTTATTGATTGGCAGATCCATTCCCAGGCCGGGCAGGCAAAAGTTTACCAGGATTTCGGAGAATCTGTATATCGTTGTCTCTCCTCAGGATGGCACTTGCTCCGAAAATATAACGAATTGGTTTGTGTATATCCCGAGTATACTTTTCATCCCATGGAATCTGTTGAAAATGTAAGCCGTTTTTGTGAGGATAATAATTTAAAATTCAGCATTATATATAACATCAAGGATCTTGACATTCAGATTGGTAAAGTCTATCTTGTTTTTGAGGATATTGATCTTGCAGCAATATTGGAACAGGCGAATAGTAAAAAATTCAGGCTCAGGGACGACTTTGGAATCCTCTCTTATAATGACACCCCAATGAAGAAGTTTATCTCTAAGGGAATTACAGTGATTTCAACCGATTTTAAACTGATGGGACAGAAAGCGGCTGAGTTTGCAGTATCTAATTCGAAGCTTAATTTTCGTGTTCCGACAGAATTAATTATCCGGGAATCGCTCTAAACAGCATGACACAACAGAACAGATATATTAAATATTCAATATTAGTATGATATGTATTTATTAGGTATTGACATTGGAAGTTCATCGGTGAAGGCTTCCATCATGAACGGTGAGACAGGTGAGATAGTGGGGTCTTCGTATTATCCTAAAGATGAGATGACTATCCTTGCACGTAAATCAGGATGGGCCGAACAGGAACCCATTCAATGGTGGGAAAACCTTAAATTGGCGATCCGCGGAGCGCAAACCACAGCGAAAATATCGGGTCATGATATTGGCGGGATTGGAATTTCATATCAGATGCATGGCCTTGTCGTCGTTGATAAGGAACAAAATGTGTTGCGGCCCTCAATTATCTGGTGCGACAGCCGCGCAACTGAAATCGGGAATCAGGCTTTCAATGAAATCGGGAATGAGGCATGTCTGCATTCCTTACTGAATTCACCCGGAAATTTTACCGCTTCCAAACTTAAATGGGTAAAAGAAAATGAGCCTGAAATATACGATAAGATCGATAAAATAATGTTGCCTGGCGATTATATTGCCATGCGACTGACCGGTGAGATCCGGACAACTGCCTCCGGATTATCTGAAGGGATGTTTTGGGATTTTAGGAAAAATGGGGTGTCTGATCTCGTTCTAAATTATTATGGCTTTCGAAAAGAACTGATCCCTGAACTGGTGGATACTTTTGGTATTCAGGGATTTGTATCTCCAGCTATAGCAGCCGAACTAGGTTTAAAGCCAGGCATTCCGGTTACCTACAGGGCCGGGGATCAGCCCAATAATGCATTATCTCTGAATGTTCTGAATCCCGGTGAAATTGCAGCGACTGCGGGTACCTCAGGTGTGGTTTATGGGGTAAGCGGAGAAGTCAAATATGATCCTCAGTCAAGGGTTAATACCTTTGCTCATGTGAATCATTCCTCAAATGCAGATCGTTTGGGAGTTTTGCTCTGCATCAACGGAACCGGGATTCTCAATTCGTGGATGAATAAGAATATAGGCAATAAAAGTTATTCATACGAACAGATTAATGAGTTGGCGGTAAGGGTTCCAACCGGCTCGGAAGGCGTTTCGGTTCTTCCTTTCGGAAATGGCGCAGAACGTGTTCTGGGAAACAGGAATATCGGCGCTCAGATCTGCGGGGTTGATTTTAACCGTCATGGTCAGGGACATTTGTTCCGGGCTGCCCAGGAAGGGATTGTCTTCTCTTTTAAATATGGAATGGATATCCTTAAAGAAACCGGAATTGAGGCAAAAGTGATTCGGGCAGGCCAGGCCAATATGTTCCTCAGCCCGGTTTTCCGTGAAACCCTGGCCAATGTTACAGGAGTATCGATTGAATTGTACAATACGGATGGTGCAGCAGGCGCCGCTAGAGGTGCAGGCGTTGGCCTTGGTTATTATGCCTCATTCACCGAAGCATTTTCCGGGCTGAAAAAACTCGACCTCGTGGAACCAGATTTGAAAGTGACTGAATTGATTAATGAAGCCTATCAAACATGGGAAAATAACCTGAATAAATTCATTAAAAATTAAGAGTTATATATTTGATATTTAATAATATAAAGTAGTTTTAACGAAACAAACAGAATAATTATGGATGCATTTATTGGAAAAAAAGAGTATTTCCCCGGAATAGGGAAGATTAAATTTGAAGGAGTAGAATCCAGAAACCCCCTGGCTTTTAAATGGTACGACGAAACCAGAGTGATTAATGGAAAGACCATGAAGGATCATTTGCGGTTTGCAATTGCTTATTGGCATACTTTCTGCGGTGATGGCGGCGATCCGTTTGGTCCCGGAACAAAAAATTTTCCATGGACAGGTGCAGCTGATCCGTTGGAGGCAGCCTACAACAAAGTTGATGCTGCATTTGAATTTATCACTAAAATAGGGGCTTCATATTACTGTTTTCACGACACTGATGTTGTGGGAGACGGTTCTGTTTTCCAGATTGAGAAAAGATTGGGACAGGTCGTACCGGTGATTCAGCAGATGCAAAAAGATTCAGGAGTTCAACTCCTTTGGGGTACTGCGAATGTATTCTCCAATCGCCGCTATATGAATGGAGCATCAACCAATCCGGATTTCAGCGTTTTAACCAATGCAGCTGTTCAGGTTAAAAATGCCATTGATGCCACTATTGCACTTGGCGGAACCAACTACGTTTTCTGGGGCGGGCGTGAAGGATATATGACACTTCATAATACCAATACCAGGCGGGAGATCGAACACCTGGGACGGTTCCTTCAGATGGCGCGTGATTATGCACGGAAACAAGGATTCAAAGGGGACTTCCTGATCGAACCTAAACCAATGGAACCAACAAAACATCAATATGACTTTGATACACAAACCGTTATTGGATTCCTGCGTCAGTTCGGACTCGATAAGGATTTTAAGATGAATATCGAAGTCAATCATGCCACCCTGGCTGGACATACCTTCTCACATGAATTGCGGATGGCTGCTGATGCCGGTGTTTTCGGATCAATGGATGCCAACAAGGGGGATTACCAGAATGGATGGGATACTGATGAATTCCCTACCAATATTTATGAGGTAACCGAGGCAATGATAGAAGTTATTCAGGCAGGGGGTTTTATAAATGGAGGAATTAACTTCGATGCCAAAACGCGTCGCTCCTCATCAGATCTGGAAGATATATTCATTGCCCATGTTTCAGGGATGGATGTCTTTGCCAGAGCTTTAGTAGTAGCTGATAAACTTTTAAAAGAATCCGATTATCTTAAATTAAGGAAAGAGCGCTACAGTTCATATGACACCGGCAAAGGGGCTGAATATGAAGCCGGAAAACTTACTTTTGAAGATCTTAGGGAAATTGCTTCTGATCTTGGAGAGCCTGAACAGATCAGCGGGAAACAGGAGAAATTCGAACAACTGATTAACTTTTATATTTAACTCGCCTGCTATTAATTATCAAACCAGCCGGAACACTCCAGGTTCCGGCTGGTTCTATCATTTCCATAAAAACTAATACCGGTAAATCATGGCCTTTATTGACACATTCTCAAAATCAGCATCAAGCTCATACCAAAAAGGGAATCCGATGTATATTGTGCTGCTAACATTAGTAGCGACACTCGGCGGACTCTTATTTGGATATGATACTGCAGTAGTGAACGGAGCAGAAAAATCACTGGTGGAATTCTATATTTCAAAAATCACCGATCCTGCAAATTTTGCCTATGCGGTAAAAATAATCACCCAATACAAGATCATGATGGCCCTGGTTCTTTTTTTGGTTTTTGGAATTATCTCCGGTCAATTTATCAAGCTGTTGGGGAAAAAGAGGGGTTTGATTTCAGGTGCTATCATCCTGGGGATTTTAGCAGTATGGATAATTAGTTTTTTATCCAGGGCCATTCCAACCGATGCCTCTGCATTAAAAGATTCTGTCGATACCATTAAGGGGTTTGTGATTGCCAGTGCCCTGATTGGATGTGTTATAGGTGGCTCGGTGGCGGGCTTTATTTCGCGGGCTCTTGGTCGCAAAAACGGACTCTTTATCGCAGCAATTGCTTTTTTCATTTCAGCAATAGGTGCATGGAGGCCAGAGACTTTTAATGTGTTCGGAACACTCGACGTGTACTCATTTGTTGTCTATCGGATTGTTGGTGGCATAGGGGTTGGATTGGCTTCGATGATTTCACCCATGTATATTGCCGAAATAGCTCCGGCTAAGATTCGGGGTAAACTGGTGTCATTTAATCAGTTTGCGATTATCTTCGGGATGCTGGTTATTTATTTTGTCAACTATTTCATTGCCAAACAGGGAAATGAGCAATGGCTGATCACCGATGGCTGGCGTCTGATGTTTCTTTCCGGTGCTATACCTGCCGGTATTTTTATCATCCTTCTCTTTTTTGTTCCTGAAACACCCCGCTTCCTGGTCCTGAATGGAGAGGAGGATAAAGCGCTTAAAGTTCTAAAGAAAATTGCTGGGAATGATCAGGCTGGTATAATCCTTGAAGAGATCAAAGGGACACTTCACGAAGCGAATGCACCCTGGTTATCTTATGGATTTTTAATCATCTTCGTTGGAATCATGCTCTCTGTTTTTCAACAGTTTGTTGGCATCAACGTAGTACTCTATTATGCCGGAAATATCTTCCGTAACATGGGAGCCTCAACCGACAGCTCCCTGCTGCAAACCATTATTGTAGGTATCGTCAACCTTGCCTTTACAATCGTAGCCATTCTGACGGTTGATAAATTCGGACGCAAACCGCTGATGATTATCGGGTCCCTGGGGATGGCTGTTAGCATGCTGGCGCTTGGTCTTACTTTTTTTCTTGGACAAACCGGAGGTGTTCTTACACCGTTACAAGGATATGCAGCATTAGCATTTATGCTTTTATACACTGCCGCTTTCGCTATGAGCTGGGGGCCGGTTTGCTGGGTTCTTCTGTCTGAGATATTTCCCAATTCTATCCGTGCAGCCATGTCTATTGCCGTTGCGGCACAATGGATTGCCAACTGGATTGTTTCGCTGACTTTCCCTATGATGAACGACAATGTATGGCTGACTAACCAGTTTAATCACGGCTTCTCTTACTGGATATACGGCATAATGGGGATTCTTTCAGCACTCTTTGTATGGAAATTGGTCCCTGAAACCAAGGGGAAAACATTGGAGGCAATGGAAGGATTATGGATGAAGAAAAAGTAATTAAGTTTGATTTTATTCAAAGAATGACCTAAAAATAAAAAGACTCGGAATTTTTAAAAACCAATCTGAAATTAATCCTTAGGCAGGTATAGTTTGAGCAGATTTTTTATCTCTTCCAGGTCTTTTTTCAGGTCTGCTATCTCCTTTTCAGCTTTCAGATTAATTTCGTAATCATTTTCAGCCCTCACCTCTGCATGTTTACCTTGTAGATTCTGCCCTACCATAATCAATGGCATTAAAAATATCTGAATCATATTCGATATGAACAACCATAATACAAATGCGGGATACGGGTCAAAACGCAATATTTTTGGGGCAAGCATATTCCAGCCCAGCCAACATATCGTCCAGAACAGGATTAAAAAGAAGAAGTTAATTGTTCCTACAGCCTTGGTACTCCAGCCCGCAAACCGCTCTGATTTATTGAGAAGGCTTTTGTAAATGTGATTACTATTTCTGATTACCATATTAATTTTTCAGTGATATTGGGGAATCGGGTTATTTCATTAAAGTTCAGATGGATTATTCTTCCATATCCTGTTCCTTGCTTCCATTGGAATCATCCTGGTTTTGCCTGCGGCTTTGAGTCGCCTTGTAATTGTTGATACGGTAACTAAAGGTGAGCATAAAAACCTGCGATTCGCGCTGCATGTTGCCATATTTATATTGGTGAGCACTCTCAGTCGTATTCGACATGACTGTGTTTCCAATCAGATTCCGCATCTGCAGTGTCAGGCTGGCTTTGCGATTGAGCAAAGTTTGCTTGACTGCAATTGTTGAGAAGTAAAATCCGGACCTTGTACCTTGGGCTGTAATCGTAGGTGCATTGTACATATAATTCACCTGTAGAGTTGTTGTGGGGCTTAAGTGGAAAGTCGGATTAAAATGGAAATTCCAGGTATTGGTACTGCTGGCAACCGATGGAATAGGGGTGCCAAACATGTGATAATTAAATATATTAAAGGAGGAATTCAGGTTAAACCATTTAACAGGTTGAAGGTTTATCATAAATTCAGCTCCCATGGAACGATCATGATCAATATTCCCAAAAGTATTGGTTGTGATTTGGGTAGAAGGATCAAAAATGCTGATTTGCTGAATCAAACCATAAGTTTCCCGCATGAATCCCTCGATAGAGACAAATGATGCATCAGTTAGTTTCTTCTCAAGATTCAACTCATAGGAATGTGCAAACTGAGGCAGCAATCCCGGATTTCCCTCACGAATAGTCTGAGGATCGAGGTGAATAACAAATGGATTAATATTCATTGGGTTTGGACGGTCGATACGACGCGTATAGCTTGCCTGGAGTTGCAATTGCCAGGGCAATTGTCTGGTTAAATGAATGGTTGGAAAGAAATCGATGCGATTCACTTTAAATTGCTTATCCTGAATTTCCTGATTCAGGTATCTGTTTTCATATTCGGCACGTAAGCCAAGCTGGTAATCAAACAGGGGCATGGTATTTAAAAGTGTTACATAACCGGCCTGGATCTGATCTTTAAAGTATACCTTATCTCTTTGAGAAAGATCTTCTACCCAGGAATTCTCAACATAATTTTTCAGATAATCGTCTGAATTGCTATTGGAATACCGACCCTGGTAACCTGCTCCAAGCTTCCCTTTTTCGCCAAATGGCAATTCATAGTCAATTTTGGTACGAAAATCGGTTTGATTACTGTTTTGAGCGGAAAGCTGAGTTAAGGAACCACCAGAAGGTTGCCCGTTCACACTGGTTGTATCGACCTGCAAATTACTAACACTATTGCTGGGTCCTCCAGTTAAATAGGCTGAAGCAGATAGTTTTTGCCCTTTGCTGTCAAATTTATGCTGATAGTCCAGGTTGATGCTTTTATAATCCCGCTGGTTATCCGGATGAGTTGAATTGGTATAATTAATATTTGCAAGAGTCGTCGAACCCGAACTATAAACATCGCTGTAGTCCGAACTTGTGGAACGGATAAAGTCCCGATGACCCAGGCTTCCTGTAAGTGTTAAAGAATTCTTGTCGTCAATTGCATAATCAATTGATGCGTTAAGTCCCTTTCCCAATCGATGCAGATTCCCTGAACCGGCGATTAACTGAGTTTTTAATGACTTACTAAGTGTGTCAGTCACATTTGATTTACTTTTAAACGGAGATTGGTTGTCTGTAAAATCACCACCCAGGGTAAACGTGAATTTTGATATCTTGTAACTCAGATTCAGGTTGCCACTGTATTTATTGCCTGTGCCGGCCGTAAGATTTACCATTCCGCTTGAACCCTGTATTTTTTGTTTCTTCATAATAATATTGATAATCCCGGCACTTCCGTCAGCATCATACTTTGCCGAAGGATTGGTGATCAGTTCAACATTTTGCACCAGGTTTGCCGGTATTTGCTGCAAAGCCTCACTTCCGGCAACGGGAGAAGGTCTTCCGTCAATCAATACAGTATAACTGGAACTTCCCCGAAGGGTAATATTTCCTTCCACATCTGTTTGAACAGATGGAGCATTCTGAAGCGCTTCAGCCAGAGTCGCACCTGCTGCGGTAATACTTTGGGCAATATTAACCACCTTCTTGTCGATCTGGTAAGATACCGTAGGCGCATTCCCAACAATTTCAACCTCCTTAAGGGTAGTTGTGGTCGTAATTACTTTGATCTGACCCAGGACCACAGACTTTTTCAACGCCGTTAGTACTATATCATTCACCCGGTGTTTCTTATATCCAACAAAGGTCACTATGAGATAGAACTTACCATAGGGCAATTTTTCCAGCGAAAAACTTCCGTTATCCTGACTCAGGACACCGGTAATCAGAGTGGAATCTTTTGAGTTGTAAACAGCAATACTAGCATAGGGAATGGTTTGATTGGTGTTTCCATCAATAATTATTCCGGCAATTTTACCATCCTTTATTGCCTGGACCTGAGCTCCGGCACGTGCATACCCTTGAGCGTCTGCTTCTTTTGTAAGTACCATGGCAATTAACGCAGAAATAGCAATTGATAAAATAATTCGTTTCATTTTGTTTTTTGTGAATTTTCCCTTTTGATTCTTCAATCTTAAAAAGGTTTAAACCTGACTGAATTTTAATAGTTTTTCATTCATATTTCTCAAAAATGATCAGAACCTGAACTTTATTGAATGGTATAGGTAGAAAAACTGCTTTTGCCCCTGATTTTGTTTTTTTTCTGAATTTTAGGGTGTCTTTGATTCTCATCTGGCCCGGGATGTCTTTCTCCATTGGGCAGTCTGAGTGAGAAGACCCATAACCTGAACCGGATAATCCAGGATTCCCATGGGCCAACTTCATCGGAAATAATTTACCTTGACTGAAAGATGATATTTATTAGCAAATTTGTCTCCCCGAAGCGATAGTTTTGTCATAAATAACAAGATTCGAGAACAGATCTGTGAATCTATTAAAATATTAATGCCATGACCAAAGGTTTTTTCAATGTACCGGTTACCAAAAATGAAACCGTAAAGAGCTACAGCCCGGGTTCCCCCGAACGGAAGGAGCTAAAAGCTTTGATTGCAGTTATGCGCTCTAAAGTTGTTGAACTTCCCATGTTTATTGGAGGCAAGGAAGTAAAAAGTGCCCGTAAAATCGAAATGCATCCGCCACACGATATCAATCATCTCCTTGGCTACTTTTATCAGGGAGATGAATCACATGTTAAACAGGCAATTGATGCGGCATTGCTGGCGCGTACAGCATGGTCCGAATTAGGCTGGCAACACAGGGCAGCTATCTTTTTAAAAGCAGCCGATTTGCTTGCCGGACCGTATCGGGCAAAAATAAATGCAGCTACGATGCTGGGACAATCAAAAAATGCCTTTCAGGCTGAGATTGATGCAGCCTGCGAATTGGCAGATTTTTACCGATATGGAGTAAAGTGCATGACTCAAATCTACGAAATGCAGCCTGAGTCGAATCCGGGAATGTGGAAT
This sequence comes from uncultured Bacteroidia bacterium, assembly GCA_903923905.1. Lineage (GTDB taxonomy): Bacteria > Bacteroidota > Bacteroidia > Bacteroidales > Prolixibacteraceae > JAAFHB01. Next base: position 18,568 of record CAIXZH010000034.1, on the reverse strand, counting down.
TACAACGAATTTAGGCCGCTTGAGGGATTTGTCTTCGCATTGACCCCATTCAACTTTACCTCAATTGCAGGCAATCTGCCTGTGGCTCCGGTAATGATGGGTAATGTTTGCGTATGGAAACCATCAAAAACAGCGGTTTATTCTGCAGCAGTGATCATGGAAATTTTAAAAGAGGCAGGACTACCTGACGGCGTGATCAATCTGGTTTATGTATCCGGTCCGGCTGCAGGGAAGATAATCTTCAGCCATCCAGATTTTGCCGGTATCCATTTTACAGGTTCAACAGGTGTTTTTCAGGATATCTGGAAGACAATCGGAGAGAATATTTTCAGGTTTAAATCCTATCCCCGAATTGTCGGAGAAACCGGTGGCAAAGATTTTATCTTTGCAGACCCCACCTCCGATTCAAAAGCATTGGCCACTGCTATTGTTCGCGGATCATTTGAATATCAGGGGCAGAAATGCTCTGCAGCTTCAAGGGTTTACGTGCCTGCCTCGATCTGGAAGAAGACCTGGCAGGAAGCTGTTTCGCAGTTGAAAAAGATGAAGATGGGACCTCCGGAGGATTTCACCAATTTTGTCAATGCCGTAATTGACGAAGCTTCGTTTGACAAATTAAAGGGATTTATTGACCGTGCCCGTGAGGATCAGGATGCAGAGGTGATTTATGGCGGAAATTGCGATAAATCAAAAGGATATTTTATTCAACCAACCGTGATTCTTGCCAAAAAAGGGGACTATATCACGATGAAAGAGGAGCTATTTGGGCCGGTTGTCACTATTTTTGTTTATGATGACGCAAAGATAGAGGAGACTTTGACCCTCGTTGACAACACCTCCGCGTATGCGCTTACAGGGGCGATCTTTTCACAAAACCGTTATGCGATCGAACACATGACCAAACGGCTGAGCAATGCCGCCGGTAATTTTTATATCAATGACAAGCCAACCGGAGCGGTGGTTGGACAGCAACCATTCGGGGGAGCCAGAGGCTCAGGAACCAATGATAAGGCAGGTTCAGTCTTTAATATGCTTCGCTGGGTTTCAATCCGCACCATTAAAGAGACATTTGTTCCGGCTACCGATTTTATGTACCCCAATTTCCTTCCGGATAACGATTGATTATTCTCAGATCTAGGTGGATAATTGACAATTAATATTTAGTCTGCTGAAAATCTATTTTAAACTATGAAGTGGTTATCCGTCAGCCGACGGATGAATAACCCCCGGTGTAGAGACGTAAAATCTTACGTCTCTACACCGAAACAAGGGGAATGAACGATATAACAGCAGCCCCGAATAGGGCTGAATGTTAGGTTAAATTGTTAATATTGAACCCTGTCGGGGTTCCAGTTTTCACTGGATCCTAAACCCCCAGTTTCGTTTCACTTCGCTGGGGGTTATTTACATTAAATCCTTTCCGGATTTTTACTAACGTTGGAGATATTTGGATGGACGGATTTTGCATTTATAATTCAATTTTCTTTGTACTTCAACGATTAAATTAATTTATATAGATTTAAATAACAATTAGTTGCTAGTTTTTCAGCCGATCCTATTTATACCTCGGACCAACAATTCCTGTCAGGAAGTTCCGCCAGCACCAGGAAGCAAGCTGCCGGCAATCCTTAGATACACTATTTGAGAATGGATAAATTTCCATGCCCCTCTATTTGGATCTACATTCAAACTTTATAACCTACCGGCTTTTTAATCTGAATAGGATTCAGTTAATTTGTATCGAAATAGCTTTTTGCAGGTCAGTAGCACAGGATATTAAGCATCAGACAGTTATTTTAATTATATTTAATTTTACGATGAAACCGATTATCCTTAAAGCGTTTTTCAGGACCATCAGGAATAAATACCTGGTTGTGTTCCTGATTTTCAGTGTTTGGATGATCTTTCTGGATGATCATAACATCTTGTTTTTGCGTCAAAATCTGAACAAACTGAAGAAGTACAAAATCGAGAGTAATTACTATAAAGAGAAGATTCTGACTGACAGTGAGCGGTTAAAAGAGCTGCAGACCAGCTCAAAAAATCTTGAAAAATTTGCAAGAGAGCAGTTCCTGATGAAGCGAAAGAATGAAGACATTTTCGTCATTATTGAAAAGAAATGATTTAAACTCAATTTATTGGGATGAAAATTGATTTTGATTTTTTTAAGATACACCGAAAGCTTGTGCCCAGGAAAGGAAGAATAATCATTTCTGAACCCTTATTGTCGGGAAATTTCTTTGGGAGATCTACCGTTTTACTTGTTGAACATTCTGCGAATGGTTCAGTGGGCTTTATTCTGAACAAGCCACTGGAAGCGAAAATCAATGAACTGTTCATTATGCCTACCGGTTATATTCCCCAATTATTTGTTGGTGGTCCGGTGGGTGGCGATAGCCTGTTTTATATCCATACTCTTGGGGAGCAAATTAAAGGGAGTAGTCACGTAAATGACGAATTATATTGGGGCGGAGATTTCGAGGCCTTAAAACTGGCCATTGCTTCCGGGAATGTCGGACCGGGGCAGGTGAAATTCTTTGTAGGATATTCTGGATGGAGTCCGGGACAGCTTGAAAATGAAATTAAAGAGAATTCCTGGCTGGTTGCTGAAGCAGAGACCAGACTGGTCATGAACAGTGACCGCAATTTTTGGAATGAAAGTGTCCGAAATGCAGGTGGACATTATGAAACGTGGCAGAACTTTCCGGAGGATCCAAATTCCAATTAAGTCGTTTTCTTAGAATATGAAGGGGATAAACCTTTTTGTCCGCTTCATGTACTCTTTATACTTTCCTCCAAAATATTCGAGACACTCTCTCTCATCAGATACCGCCGTTAAACAGAGAAAGAGGGTTGAAAATAGCGAAATTAGAAATAATGGAAAGGTGGTTTGCTTTAGAAATATCCCCCATGTTAAGTAGAGTAGGGAAGCATAGAGCGGATGTCTGATGTATTTGTACAGACCGGTATCGATGAGCTCTGAGGTTTTCTCAAAGGAATAAAGCTCCCTTCCATCCCGGTTCTTATTGGGTTTCCCGAACTTTCGCAACAGAATTACCCCCGCAATGATCAGGTAAAGAGCTACAAACAGGAGAAACCAGGCAATCAGTTGCCGGATGCAAAAGGGATCAGCGAACCAATATTTCAGGTTGGAAATAAGCAGCCACAGGATACATTCCCAACAGAAGAAACGATAAAAGCCGTGGCTTTTAAGTTTTGTGAGTGTTCGCCAGGAAAGAGCAATAATCGGAAGACTTAAAATTCCAAAGGCAATCACTATTTCCATCGTTTTAAATTTTAATTTAAAGATAATGAATTGGGTGCGATATATCTTTTGAAGTGATCAAAAACAGTGTAAAAAAGCAGCTGTTTTGGAGGTCGTAACTTAGTGTTCTCTGATTCTTTAACGTAATCTTTCCCTAATATGGATCTCATTGAGGTGGCTTGAACAAAATAGTCAAAATGAAAATCACTGACCACCTTGCTTTCGTTAATGATCCTTCCCTTATGATCTATTTTCAACCGGTATGCCCTGTTAAATACACCAACTACTTTTCCATTCCTGTCGACAACCGGAGAACCTACAAAATCTGCAAAATTTCCAATTTATTTTTGTTGTCATAGCCGACCATAAAAACTTTATCATTATTTCTGATCCTGCTCACATCCGGTTCTAAAGGGATTATTCGTCGATGAATATTTTGCAAGGATCTTTCTTTTTAAGGTAAACAGACTGTTCTATTTCTAACCAAAAAGTTGATATTCATTAATTTAGTCTTTGATATTATTTTCTTTATACTGCTAACGAAATGTTACATAGGAAGTGGTTCCGTTCTGGCTATCTCACTCAACCTTGCCGCTATGACCATGGTTCCGGTTGTATAGTATCGTCTGGCGTAAAGCCCCAGTACCGGCTGAATACCATGGCAATTATCAATCAGAAAAAGTTCATCGGCATCCAGCAAATCACTGCGATTGATCTCTGTTTTTTCCTGAATCTGATAGCCAGCCTCTTCTGCACAACCCTTTACCACATTGGCAATAGGCGGAAAGTATCCCTGGGATTCCAGGGAAGGGAAAAAAGCTGTCTGACTAGTGAGGTAACCAAAGCTTCCACCAATCGATTCACAGGCAAACCCTTTATTATTCAAAAGGATGTGATTCTGTTTTGATTTCAGGCCTGCTGAACGGGTTGCCATTGCCCACAATGATCTGCTGGATGGCTCATAATTAAAGTAGTTGGAACTCCCCTTGGCCCCATCCTCATAGAAATCAATCAGTAATCCGGAATCTTTGACCACAAAAAATCTGTTCTCCATCTCTTCTGCTGTCAATAAATAATCAGTTCCCGAAATCCCGGGAATCAAATGAATGACCACCTTTGCCGAAAGGTAGAGATGATTCTTATTCAGTAATCTGGACACATCTTTTTGAAAGCGGGGAAAATCCCAGTCGGCAGGTGTCGGTATCTCAATTGCTGACAATGAATCGATGAGGAAGTTGAAGTTCTCCCGGGCAAAAACAACCCGATTATTCTCGGCCCTGAAAGATTCGCAGATACCGGAGTTTAACCTGATCAGATCAGCTCCGGTGAACAGCGGATCACTTTCACGAAAAAATTTACCGTTGAACTGGTTAAAGCCACCTTTCATTGTATAGAATTAATTATCAATTAATAATGTTCAATTTTCAATGCCTTTCCTAATTGACTATCTTTAATTTATCAGGAACTAAATGCGACATTAATTCATTCGGCTCACTTACTTCTTAATTATGTTAGCTTTTAATTAGGCAATCTAAAAATTAAGTTACATTTCCGAAAAAACAATCACACTACATCGAAATCCGTCCAAAAAGCAAGTCAAAAAACAAGTTCAGCAAGGACGGTTTTATTAGAATAGGGAAGATAAACCCGAAAATAGCCCCCATAAAATGAGCATCATGACCAATATTATCCGCCTTTTTAGTGCTCATATAATATGAATAATAGAGATACAAACCACTGAAAATAATTCCCGGGATAGGCAGGACTCCAAAAAAGTAAATATTGTTCCACGGATCGAAGAAAATAGCTGCGAAGAGTATCGCTGAAACGGCTCCTGAAGCACCAACAGCATTGTAATAGGGGTTATTCTTTTGCTTATATAACGACCACAGACTCGAGAAGATCACCGATCCAAAAAACAGGATCAGGTAATAAACCTTGCCCGGAATCCCAAAATACATTGCAAAGTAGTGTTCAACTACCATTCCAAAGGAATAGAGCACAATCATGTTCACAATCAGATGTTCCCAGTTGGCGTGCACAAACGCGTGGGTTATTATCCGGTAATATTGTTTACGGTGAGAAATCTGGTATGCATTGAACTGCAATTGAGCCATGGTGCCTCTTTGTGAAAAGGCAACCGCAGAGACCAGAGTTATTATAAGAATCAATATTAATGTCATAGGATTTTGTGTTAAATATGAAGAATTTTAAAGGTAAGTTCACGTAACAGATCACCGTTTTCGGTTGTGCCGCCTCGCCCTCCTTTTGACCGCAGATCATAATCCCGCATCATGGAGATGATATTGATCGCCTTATCAAGCGTGAAATTGCGTCCGGCACTGATATAATCGTTAATAAAATAGGGATTTACACCCAGCTTCTGAGCCATATTATTCCGGTCTGATTTGATTTCAATAGAGTGATAGATCAATATTTTCCGAAAAAAGCCGACCAGCATCCCAAGGATTGCCGGTAGCGGATTTTGTTTCTCATTATCGATGAAATAGTTGACAATCAGGTTTGATTTAAGAATATCTTTATTCCCAAGCGCTTTCTGCAATTCAAACATATTGAAATCTTTACTTATTCCTATGTTTTTCTCTACATCTTCTGGCAGAATACTGGTTCCAGGAACCATTGAGATGGTTACTTTTTCAAGCTCGTTCACAATCCGCTGTAAATCACTTCCAACAAAGTCAGTGATCATTTGTGCGGCGCGGGGGTCGATTCCCAGATTTTTCTCTTTCAGATAATTGGTAATCCAGTTTGGGATATTGCTTTCATACAGTGACTTAGATTCCAAATAAATCCCATTTTTCTGCAACGTCTTATAAAGTTTTTTCCGCTTATCAATCGTTTTGTATTTGTAATTAACCACCAGGATCGTGGATCGCATAGGATTTTCAACGTAGGTAGCCAAATCCTCAATATTCCGGATATTTTGAGCCTCACGGATAACGACAACCTGCCGTTCAGCCATCATTGGAAACCGCTTTGCGGCAGTCATGATGGCGTCAATGCTTAAATCCTTTCCATACAGGATCGACTGGTTAAACCCTTTCTCTTCTTCAGAGAGTACATGTTCAAGGATAAAATGGCTGATTTGATCCATAAAATAGGGTTCCTCCCCTTCGAGAAAATAAACCGAAGCATACTTCTTATCTTTTAACTCTTTAATAATCTGGGCATAATCCATGATTAAAATTTTAGGTGTTTTACAGACCTTCCGTCATTGATAATCTCAGAAAGTGCGCCAATTCCTATTTCAAGGTGACGATTGACAAATTTGCGGGTAACCTCCCGGTCACTTTCTGCAGTTTTAACACCGGCTGAGATCATTGGCTGATCAGAGACCAGCAGCAATGCACCGGTTGGAATCTGGTTATAAAAACCAACCGTGAATATAGTTGCCGTCTCCATATCGATGGCAATCGCACGGGTTTTGCTCAGGTATTTTTTAAACCTTTCGTCGTATTCCCATACTCTTTTATTGGTTGTGAAAACAGTACCCGTCCAGTAGTCGAGCCCCATATCACGAATCGTTGAGGATACGGCCCGCTGAAGACTAAAGGCGGGTAAGGCCGGCACTTCAATCGGCAGATAATCGTTGGAAGTACCTTCACTCCGGATTGCGGCAATCGGAAGAATTAAACTGCCAAGTTCACTCTTTCGTTTCAGACCTCCACATTTTCCTAAAAAGAGTACTGCCTCGGGCATAATTGCACTCAACAGGTCCATGATGGTTGCTGCATTTGGACTCCCCATCCCAAAGTTAATGATGGTAATCCCATGTGCACTGGCGTTAGGCATTGATTTGTCCTCGCCCACTACAGCAACCCCGAATTTTTCAGCAAAATTCTCCACATAGTTCTGGAAGTTTGTGAGTATAATGTATTTGGTAAAATCATCCAACTCCCGTCCGGTATAGCGGGGAAGCCAATTGTTTACAATCTCTTCTTTTGTTTTCATCTCCTGATTTTATGCAAAAATATCTGGTTTTTGCTGATTCTTGGTTCAATTGAAAATAAAAATTAGCTTTGAATGATTTAAATGTCAGAAATGGATCTTAATCTGCCATATTATTCTTTTCGCATCAAGGAGCACGCTGGTAAAAAGCTGATCTTCGATAGTTTTCGCCGGAGATGGGTCATCCTTACGCCTGAAGAGTGGGTCAGGCAGAATTTTGCCCGTTACCTTACTGAGATCAAGCATTTCCCTGCTTCACTGGTGGCGATTGAGCGCTCTTTAAGAATTAATCAGCAGGATTTTCGGTCCGACATTGTCCTCTTTGCCAGAACGGGGATTCCCCTTGTTGCCGTTGAATGCAAATCCCCTGAGGTGAAGATCTCGCAGGATGTTTTCGACCAGATTGCCCGGTACAATATGGAACTTAGAGTAAACTACCTGATTGTCACCAATGGAATGAACCATTATTGCTGCCGGTTCGACCAGGATCAATTAACTTATACTTTCTTACCCGAAATACCCGATTATCTGGAGCTGGATTAATGCTGAATGGGTAATGGGTAATGGGTAATGCTGAATGGGTAATGCTGAATGGGTAATGCTGAATGGGTAATGGGTAATGCTGAATGGGTAATGGGTAATGCTGAATGGGTAATGCTGAATGGGTAATACCTTATAATAAATGGTTTATTCTCAGATATATGGTTAAGGGTTAATACTGAAAGGCATTGATTTTATCTATTTATGTCATTAAGCACTAACCATTATTACATTAACCATTAATCAGTTGCAACATTATCTCGTCCTTCCAGCCTGTATCTGTCATGAGCCACTCTTTTTTAGTGCCGCAACTCACGAAACCTTGTTTTTCGAACAGTGCCAGGCTGACCAGATTACTGGTCTCAATATTGGCGTAGAGCTGATGGAGATTCAGCTTACCAAAACAATAGGAGATCAAAAGGTCCAGGGCAGCTGATGCATAACCTTTCGAACGGTCCTGCTTCGCATGGATCAGCAAACCAATTCCGGCCCTCGAATGATAGGGTTCGAAATCAAAAAGATCGATGGCACCAATGGTTTTCCCCTCAGAAGTATCGATCATAAGACGCAATTGCCTGCTTTCGTAGATATCTTTATCTGCATTCTGGATATAGAGCGCCAGGATATATTTGGAAAAGGGGACCAGCGTATGGCTCACCTCCCAGATCTCAGGATCATTTTCCCAGGCATAAAGCAAATCAATATCCTCAGGTTCAATTGCCCGCAGCGTGATTTTGTAGTTGGAGAGGTATTTTTTCATATCCGCTATCCCATAAAATTTTCGAAAAGCATCCTGTTTACGATCGAACGGCCGAGGGTTATTTCATCGGTATATTCAATTTCGTCGCCAATTGAGACGCCCCGAGCCAGTGTCGTAATCTTTATCGGGTAATCCTTTAATTTCTTAAAGATATAAAAGTTTGTGCTATCCCCCTCCATGGTTGTGCTTAAGGCAAAAATCACTTCATTCGTCTCCCCTTTTTCAACCCTTGACAAGAGGGAATCAATCTCAAGATCGGCCGGACCTATTCCGTCCATAGGCGAGATAATCCCTCCCAGCACATGATAAACACCCCGGTATTGCTGCGTATTCTCAATTGACATTACATCACGGATATTCTCGACCACGCACACCATCCGGTGATCACGTGCAGGATTACTGCAGATATTGCACATATCATGGTCAGAAATATTTCGGCAGATGCGGCAATGTTTCACCTCTTCGCGAAGCTGGGTTAATGCCCTGCTAAACCGCAGAACCTCATCAGTTTCCTTTTTTAGCAGGTGAAGGACCAGTCTTAAAGCCGTTTTTTTTCCGATACCTGGAAGCTTAGAAAATTCATTTACAGCATTTTCCAGGAGTTTGGATGGAAAATTATCAATTGTCATTCCGTCATTTTATTTTTCCAAAGTTAATAAGAGTCCTTACATGCAATTCATACCAGTGAAAGAATTCTTTATCGGTTTTTAACCAATTCGAATTGTAGCACTTTTATTGATCGGCAAACCTGAAATCACCCAGAAATTAGATTGTTTTTTAAAGCTAATCTGCTGCCAAAATGGTATCTTGCAAACTTATTAATATATAAGTGCCGGCTGATATAATGATCAACTATTTCCCTATACCAAGACCTTCAAAAGGCAGTTGTGTTGCTATTTTTTTCCTTCTGAGCATGTTCTTTTTCCCTTTATTTTTATTTGCCAGGATTCAATCAGTTGGAGATACCATACAAACTAAAATCAAATCCAGAGAGATCAGGGTTTACAATACTGAAAGGTTAAGTACTGCGAAACCGGTCATTGATGGCATTCTGGATGATGCCTGCTGGAAAACAGGGACCTGGGCAGGTGATTTTGTGCAGTGGATCCCAAATGAAGGGGCGAAACCATCCTTTCCAACCTTTGTGAAGATTTTATATGATGATAAAAATTTGTATGTCGCAATCCGCGCAGTTGATCGTGAGCCTCTGAAAATAAGCCGGAAAGGGGGCAGACGGGATGAAATGACCGGCGATATGGCAGGGATTACTTTCGATAGCTACCACGATCATCGGACAGGTTTCGAATTCGATATGACTGCAGGCAGGCAGAAGATTGATGCGATTCTGCCCAATTCGGGGATAGGCGACATGAACTGGGATGCGGTTTGGTATGGCAAAGTTGGCTACCAGGATTCGGCATGGGTTGAGGAACTGCAGATTCCGTTGAGCCAGTTGCGATACAGTAACCAGTACGAACAGGTATGGGGATTGCACGTTTGGCGTTGGATTGACCGTTTTCAGGAAGAGAGCGACTGGGAAAAACAATCTTCAACAGGACCAGGAATGCTTTATCTTTTCGGGGAACTCCGCGGAATTAAAGGGTTAATGAAATCACGACGCATTGAATTAATACCCTATACACTTGGAGAATTAAAGACATTCAAAAAAGATGTTGCAAACCCTTTTGCCAATAGAGGGCATCTTCTCAAAGGAAATATCGGTTTGGATGCCAAAATTGGAATAGGCAGCAATTTCAACGTGGATATGACAGTAAATCCCGATTTCGGGCAGGTTGAGTCGGATCCATCAGTGATGAACCTTACCGCATTTGAAACCTTTTACGAGGAAAAACGCCCTTTCTTCCTGGAAGGGAAGAGTATTTTCAATTATGACATTGATGATTTAAGCCTGTTCTACAGCCGAAGAATCGGCCATACTCCCACCTTTCAACCGTCCCTGGGAGAAAAAAATTACATTCAAACTCCGGATCACACCACTATTTTAAGTGCCATTAAATTTAGCGGTAAAACAGCAGGCGGCTTGTCTGTCGGAGCACTTCAAAGCTTTACGGCCAACGAAAAGGCAACAATCAATTCCCCATTGGGAGACCGGAAAGTAAGTGTGGAGCCATTCACAAGTTACGCCGTGGCCCGGGTTCAACAGGATTTCAATCAGAGCAACACCATGTTTGGGGGCATTTTAACATCAACAAACCGGTCAATCAATAGTCCGGATCTCTATTTTTTAAATAAAGGAGCCTTTTCAGGCGGTCTGGATCTTATGCATTTCTGGAAAGAGAAAGAATATTTTCTCGAAGCGCATGTTATCGGTAGTGATATTCATGGAGAAAAGGAAGCCATTCAAAACCTTCAACTCTCCTCTGCCCGTTATTACCAACGCCCAGATGCCGGATATCTGCACTATGACAGCACGTTAACCTCACTTTCAGGTCATGGAGGAAAGATCAAAATAGGAAAAGGGAGTAAGGGGTTATGGAAATATTCGACTGAAGTCGGATGGCGTTCTCCGGGACTGGATTTAAATGATATCGGTTATCTGCAAACTGCCGACCTGATCCACTAGAAAAATATGCTTTCTTACTTTATAAATAAACCTAAATCAATCTTCCGAACCTATTCAGTCGCCCTGGAACAAAACAATAACTGGAATTATGGCGGGCAATACCTTTCATCAGATATCCTCTCCACCATTGCCGCGGACTTTAAAAATAAATGGGGATTTGCGAATACCTTGAAATTCAGGAATGAAACCCTCGATACCCGGATTCTGCGCGGAGGTAATGCAATGCTCATCCCTTCAAACTGGATTGAAACTTTTTTATTGAAGAGCGACCAGTCCAGAAAGATAACAATGACCTGCTTTACGACAACCTCTTTTTCAGGAGATCATTCCTACCATTTTAATGAATATTCTGCCGGTATAACTTTGCGGCCGGTAAATACACTCCTTGTGTCGATGAACATCGATTATTCAAACAAGACTGACAGGCTGCAATATGTTGATACCGAATTAATCAATCAGACAAATCGTTGCATTCTGGGACGGCTAAACCAGGAAACACTCGGAGTGACCTTTCGGATCGACTACAATATTACCCCCGAAATATCTCTCCAGTATTACGGAAGTCCTTTTGCTACTCAGGGTACTTATGATGAATTTAAAGTCGTAACCAAACCAGGGGATCAAAATTTCAACAACCGGTTCAGCATCATTAAGAATCCACTCCTGGTAAACGGCAGTGTATACCAGATTGATAAGAACATTGATAACTTGGCGGATTATAGCTTTAAGAAGCCAGACTTCAATTTTAATCAGTTCCGCTCGAATATGGTTTTTCGATGGGAATACCGCCCCGGTTCGCAAATTTTTCTGGTGTGGTCCAGCGACCGGACCGATTTCCTAAATCCCGGGAATGAGCCGTTACATAGTGCTGCAGGAAGGTTGACCAATACTGTTCCAACCAATTTTTTCCTGATTAAGTTTAACTATTGGTTCTCGATCTGATTCGAAAATTCGGGAACACTGTTGGATATAAGATGTCGTTATTTGAGTCAGACCTATCAATTCGGCCATATTTTTACTATTTTTAGAAGATGATCAGACGAAAGGTTCAATCCTTTTTTAATCCTGAACAGTTCCAGGGTTGGGGTAAAACAAAGAAGTATTTTGAAGGATGGTATTTCAAGGTCGTCAATGCCGATGAAACAAAGGCCTTTGCCTTTATTCCGGGCATTGCGATGGATGAAACCGGGCGGAAACATGCATTTATTCAGGTGCTTGACGGGAAAGAACGGACAAGTGTTCATCACCTCTTCGAGGCAAAAGAATTTATTCCGGTTGCCGGAAGATTTAACCTGAACATCGGGGCCAGTTTTTTCTCCGATCAAATCCTGAAAATCCGGTTGCCGGGAATCACGGGAGAACTGCAATTCAGTGATCAGGTTCCCTGGCCAAAGCACTGGTATTCACCCGGAATAATGGGACCCTACTCATTTGCCCCTTTTATGGAATGTTATCACGGAATTGTGAGTATGGATCATACCATTCGTGGTCAGATCGAATACAAAGGCGAGCCTCTTAATTTTGATAAAGGAAGGGGTTACATTGAAAAGGACTGGGGTCATTCGTTCCCGAGCGCCTATACCTGGGTGCAGACAAACCATTTTTCCGTACCTGGAATCTCGCTGAAAGCCTCGGTTGCGAAAATTCCCTGGATTACAAAATCATTTGTTGGTTTCATTGCAGGTCTGTGGGTACACGATCGCTTGTTCAGGTTTACAACGTACAATGGGACCCGGCTCCGCAAATCATTTATCGATGAAAAAACGGTGGAATTAGTGTTTGAGAACAGCAATTTCAGGATCGAACTTTTAGCGCACCGCGACAAAGCTACGGCACTGGCTTCGCCTGTTTTGGGTTTAATGGACGGGAGAATCGAAGAGAGCATGACCTCCGTAGTGGAGGTAAATCTCATCGATCGCAAACAAAGGCATACGATATTCTCAGATACCGGAAGGAATGCAGGGCTTGAAGTGGCAGGCAAAATACAAGAGATCATGGTAAATTAACAATCAGACAATAATATGGGTAAGAAGATATTATTAATTACTGCCTTTCTGTTTATATGCATCGCTGGATTCCCGGATTCCGGACAGTTCTTCACAGAAGGGAATAAAGATACTAAGCCGGACTATGCAGGAAATAATCCTGAAAAAGCCGCCATTTTGGTGGATCTTTCCCAACATCCTAATGCAATTTCACCACTTATTTATGGTCAATTTATTGAGTTTTTGGGACGGTGCATTGATGGCGGAATTTATGAGGAGGGTTCCCCTTTGTCGGAAACAAATGGATTTAGAAAAGATGTTCTTCAGGCGGTTAAGGAGTTAAAGCCGACTATCATTAGATTTCCGGGTGGAACAGTGACAAAAATATATCACTGGGAGGATGGAATCGGAGATGAAAATAAACGCCCTCCAAGGAAGAATCTCATATGGGGCGGGGTCATTGACAATCATTTTGGGACTGCTGAGTGTATTGAATATTGTCACGAAATAGGTGCCGAACCTTTTCTGGTAGTCAACATGGCAACCGGAACCCCTGAAGAAGCCTCCAACTGGGTTGAATATTGCAACGGCACAGGAGATACTTTTTACGCCAACCTTAGGCGATCACATGGATATGAAAAACCGTTCAATGTAAAATACTGGGGAATTGGAAATGAAGAGAGCGCAGTTCCCGATGCCGGGAAAGATCAGAAAGTCAGTAAATATATTGAAGACGGATGGCAGTTTGTCAAGCTCATGAAATTGCAGGATCCAACCATTAAAATTACGCTGGATGGAAATCCTGCAGATTTGAATTGGGGAAGAAAGATAATGGCTGAAATGAACCCGGTTTGCGATTTTTTGTCTGTTCATTTTTATGCCATGCCAGCCGATTCGACCTATGACAGTCTGCTTCAGAGTGTCGAGAATTTCAATCTGAGTTTTGATTCTATGAGAACGATCATTCGGACAGTCCCCGGTCAGGTTAAGGATTTCTCTCCCTGGTATCGCTTCCCGCCCCGTCAGAATCCGGTAAAACTGGCCATCGATGAATGGGGCATCTGGGATATGAGTTCCGGCAAAGGTACCGGAACATATCAGCTGGAATATCTTTATAACTGGGCAGATGCATTGGCTGTCGGCAAATTTCTGAACCTGTTTCAGCGCAATTCAGATATAATAGGTTTGGCTACCTGGGCCCAGACAGTTAATGTTCTGGCTCCGGTTATGACCAGTAAGGAGGGCTCATTCTGCCAGACCGTTTATACTCCTTTACAGGCATTCAGGAGGTACAGCCTTGAAAATCATCTTCCGATCGGGGTAACTTCTCCCCTTTTAAACGATAACCTTAAATCCATTGATGCAACGGCAACGATTTCGGCAGATGGCAAAGAATTAGTCATCTCGTTACTAAATCTCTCAGTAAATGAAGCAATTTCAACCAAAGTCGTATTTAAACTTCCGGGTAAAAACAGCCAATTGCAATTTCTGGAGCACATTGGTTACACTGCCCCTTCCCTGGGTACAACAAATACTTTTGGAAAGAATTGCGTCAATGAAATCAAAACGAATCAGTTTCAGAATTCAGATTCAGGATTTGAGATCATGATTCCACCTGCTTCGATCAATTTTTTAAGATTTAAAATAAAAACCAAATGATTACCTGGATTTAAGCCGGCAGCCAGCGGCTAAACGCAAGTAGCAAAACAATAACCTAATGTCTTAATTAAAGACTTCTCTACCCACTCAATTCATTATTGAACCCGGATTTCCTATAACCTCCTATAACTGTTGAAAGATTACTAATCAACTACCAATAATTGAGGCGTTGTCTGTAAGGCAATTAGCCAAATATTCCGGAATTCAGTTTTTGCTTTTTTAACTTTTATCACATTTCCGGTTGGTTTTAGCACATTTAATCCTATCTTTGCTCCCGAAATAATAAAGGGGTGCCTTAATAAAACGGGCTGAGATCAAACCCATCGAACCTGTCCGGGTAATGCCGGAAAGGGAAAATGACAAATCAATCCGTTTTAAGGTTTCTTTTAATATTTACAACAAGTGCTTGAATTTATCATTCCGGTATTTTCAGGTTCTTTAGATTTAATTACGCAATGGGGTGCCTGAAAATTACAGGCTGAGATCATACCCACCGAACCTGATCCGGGTAATGCCGGTGTAGGGATGGCGAATGGATAATCACCTCCTCATTGGTAAGATTTTAACCATATTAAGTTTTAAAAGATGAAACAATTCGGATTATTTTTGGCATTGCAGTTATTCACAGTTGTAGTTTTTGGGCAATTATCGCTGAGCGGAATTGTCAAAGATATGAATGGTGAAGCATTGAGTGGAGCTAATGTAATGCTCGTAAATACCTTTGACAGAACCACCGCAGGAATAACGGGTGAATTTAAATTCATGAACCTCAAAAATGGGAAATACACAGTTCAAATTACTTTTGTCGGATACAAGAATTTCACTAAAGAGCTAATAATGAATAGCTCTCTGAATCTGGAAGTGGCAATGGAACCCACAAACATATTGACAGAAGAGGTTCTGATATCTGCTGCCAGAGCAGGTGAAAAATCTCCGGTGGCTTATACCAATATCGGAAAAGAAGATATTAAGGCATCGAATTTTGGACAGGATATTCCCTATATGCTGAATTATACCCCATCTTTTGTTGCAACATCAGATGCCGGAAACGGTGTGGGATATACCAATTTCAGGATCAGGGGGACAGACCCTACCGGAATCAATGTGACCATTAACGGAATACCAATGTCGGATGCAGAATCCCAGAGCACCTATTTCGTAGATATTCCTGATATGGCTGCCTCAACAGAAAATATTCAGATACAACGGGGAGTCGGAAATTCAACCAATGGAGCTGCAGCCTTTGGTGCAACCATCGATTTCCAGACCAGCAAATTAAATCCGAAAGCATATGCCATTTACAACTCATCTGCAGGATCTTTTGATACTTACCGCAATAACGTATCCGTCGGGACCGGTCTGATCAACGATAAATTTGCAATGGATGTTTCACTTTCGAAAATCAACTCATTGGGATTTATTGACCGGGCCTCTGCTGATCTGAAGTCATTTTATCTTTCAGGTGGATATTTCACACCCAATACCATTCTTAAAATCACTGCCTTTTCAGGCTTCGAACAAACTTACCAGGCATGGAACGGGGTTCCCTCCGTAAGACTAAACAATGATCTGACCGGGATGGAACAGTATTACACAGATGGATTGTATACCTTGGCACAGGAACAAAACATGCTTAATTCCAATAGCCGCACCTATAACCTGTATACCTATAAAAATCAGGTGGATCATTACCAGCAGGACAATTATCAACTTCAGTATTCTCACCAATTCACTCAATACCTGAGTCTCAATACATCAGCATTCTGCGTTTATGGCCGTGGTTATTACGAGGAATACGTAACCGGCCAGGATTATGCGAACTACCAGCTTCCTTACCCGGTAATCAATGGAACTCCGGTCGATAAAACAGATATGATCACCCGTAAGTGGCTCGATAATGTGTTTTACGGAATGATATTTTCCCTGAATTATAAAAAAGGGAAAAATTCACTGACTGTCGGAGGTGGTGCAAACAGTTATGACGGCCAGCATTATGGACGGGTGATCTGGGCGCAGGTAGCTGGCAATGCAGATATAGATTATGAGTGGTACCGAAGCAAAGGATCAAAAAAGGATAACAATATTTATGTCCGATATAACGTTCAATTTTCAGATAAATTGAATGCGTCGGCAGATTTGCAGTACCGGTATATCAATTATGAGATTAATGGCATTGATGGTAACCTGCGGAACATAACCCAGAACCATGTATATACCTTCTTCAACCCTAAATTTGGGTTGTTTTATTCACCAGGAGTTCACCATGATGCCTACTTCAGTTTTAGCCATGGCAATCATGAGCCAACCCATGATAATCTTACTGACGCCAATCCTACCGGAAAGCAACCAACTTTCGAGACATTGAATGACTTCGAGTTGGGATATAAATATAAGTCTCCCCAATTAATACTGGGAGCCAATTATTATTACATGTATTACAACAACCAATTGATTTTGACCGGCCAGATCAATGATGTTGGCAATGCAATTATGACCAACGCCGTCAAGAGTCATCGGACCGGACTCGAAATAATGGCAGGAGTTAAGATTCTTAAGCAACTAAACTGGAACGTGAATGCCACGCTCAGTAGCAATAAGATTGACAATTTCACCGAATTTGTTGAAGACTGGGATAATGGAGGAACCAAAGCAAACGTAATCGGCAAAACAGATCTTGCATTCTCTCCCCAACTGACAGCCAATAGTGTGCTTACCTACAGGCCTTACAACAGACTGGAAATCAGTATTCTATCTTACTGTGTCGGAAAACAGTATATTGACAATACAGCAAGTAACGACAGGAAACTGAATCCCTATTTTATCAACAACCTAAGATTTGACTATAAACTGAAGCAAAAACGCTTTCAGGAGCTAAAACTTAAGTTGCTGATTAATAATATTCTGAATGAGCAATACGAAAGTAATGCCTGGGTTTATTCCTATTTATACAACGGGAAAAGAAATAAAATGGATGGCTATTTTCCACAGGCTGGCACTAACTTTATTTTAAGTGTCAGTATAGGATTTTAATCCAATACTATATTACTTATCCTTCATTGCCCCCTATGATTGAACGGATTCCAGCCTCAGTGAGGATAAATTCTTTATCCTCTTTGATGCAGAATCTTTTCTTCTCATTCTTGTTCAGACAATCACTGGCATTAATAAGCTTTTCAATATGAGTGGATTTAAGCAGTTTTGAAACCATTGGAGTTGAAAATTTTTCTACCCCTTTTGAGTGTAGAAAGACAGCAGTAGCCAAAAATTTTCTCACCTGATTCTTATCGGCATCTTTTTCTTTCAGAAACTCCATAAGCGGATCATTGGAGTGTTCCGGTGTTGTCAACGTATTGACTGACTTAAGTCTGCGTCGCTGTTTTAGATCTTCTTTTTTCTCAGTTTCTGCCAATTTTCTTTTGGAAAAATCCGGAACGGAAGATGATTTAACTATTTCTGAAGTAATAGATAACTCAGACTTGTTTAGGCCAGAAATGCGGTTAAGTATCTGGTTTAATTGCATTTCAACCCAATCCTTATCGCCTTCGCACGAAAAGTGAAGGTTCTCAAACGAAAAATCAATTTTTGATTCAGCCATCATATTTATTTTTAGAAAAGATTTAGGTTCTAAAGTTAGAATAATTAGAATAATTACAAAATGATTATTTGCATATTAATTAGAGTCTGTCTTTAAAGTCATTTATTTTTAAAACTTTTTTTTCGCTTGAGCAAATTTTTCAGCGAATTTCTATTGCTTTCCGGATCTATGATATTTTTTCGGTTCCTTTCATGAAATATTACTCCGAATG
>CAIXZH010000033.1 GCA_903923905.1 uncultured Bacteroidia bacterium | reverse complement strand
TGCACGGGAGGAGCGACTCGAACGCCCGACACCTGGTTTTGGAGACCAGTGCTCTACCAACTGAGCTACACCCGTAATTGCGGAGAGAGAGGGATTCGAACCCCCGGTACCTCTCGGTACAACGGTTTTCAAGACCGCCGCAATCGACCACTCTGCCATCTCTCCAAGCGTGTGCAAAAGTATACTTTATTTTGATTCATCAAAAAAAACGGTGAATTATTTTAGGGTCTGTCAAAAGAAATGAAGATTTGAATTTTCTTATCTCAATGATTTTTTCACTAATTGCAGATTATTAATTATGTAAGAGTAGTTGTCATCGGTTCTATTCACTGAATACCATGAAAAATGGCGTGCAAAAATAATTTTTATATATTTTGCATATTTGCTATAATATATTTAACTTTCGCAAAACTGAAACTTCGTATATTAATTTAAATTACTTATTACTATGAACAAAACTCAATTAATTGATGCTGTCGCTGCTGAGGCAGGATTGACAAAGGTGGATGCAAGAAAAGCCATAGATGCTTTTGTGAAAACAACTGGCGAGCAACTTAAGCAAGGCGAAAAGATTGCGCTTGTTGGATTTGGTACTTTTGCTGTTTCTGAAAGACCTGCACGTCAGGGGCGTAATCCCCAGACCGGTGCAAAAATTGAAATCGGGAAAAAGAAAATTGTCAAGTTCAAAGCCGGTAGCGAACTAAACGACGAGGTTCAGTAACCGAAGTATATTGCATAAAGAGGGGGGTTTGAAGCCCCCTTTTTTATATCCTGAAATCCCGGATTTAAAAATTCTGCATGCCGTGAAGTTTTTTGTAAATGCCATCGAGCGCAAGTAATTCATCGTGATTTCCCCGCTCAACAATCTCACCTTCATGAAAAACGCAAATCAGATCGGCATTTTTTATTGTGGAGAGCCGGTGTGCAATAACAATAGATGTACGGTTTTTCATGAGGTTTTCAAGTGCTTCCTGGACCAGTTTTTCCGATTCGGTATCCAGAGCAGAGGTTGCCTCATCGAGGATTAAAATAGGGGGATTTTTAAGAACTGCCCGGGCTATGGAGACACGCTGCCGCTGACCCCCGGATAACTTTCCGCCACGATCACCTATATTCGATTCATAACCCTCGGGGGTAGCAATGATAAAATCATGTGCATTGGCCACCCTGGCAGCTGACTCTACCTGTTCCAAAGTAGCATTCTCTACCCCAAAGGAGATGTTATTGAAAAAAGTATCATTGAAAAGTATAGGGTCCTGGTTCACATTTCCCATGAGTCCGCGCAGATTGGCGATCTTATAATCACGGATATCTATGCCATCAACCAGAATCTGACCCTCACTGACATCATAAAACCGTGGAAGCAAATCTACAAAGGTAGACTTTCCGGAACCTGACTGGCCAACTAAAGCAATCGTTTTCCCGATTGGAATAGTCAAATTTACCTTCCTCAGTACATCATCCTCAAGGTACCTGAAAGTAACATCTTTGTATTCGATCTGCGCTTTAAACGTCCTGACTGATATCGGATTTTCCTTGTCGATTATATTATTCTCAGCCAGCATTACCATATCTATCCGGTCCATGGATGCAAGTCCTTTTTGAATGGCATAAAAGGCTGTAGTAAAAGATTTTGCGGGATTAATTATGCTGTAAAAGAAGACCAGGTAAGTGATAAAATCCTGTGGCTGTAAAGTACTGTTATTGCGTAGGACAAGTCTTCCTCCATACCATAATACGATCACAATAACCACTGTTCCAAGAAATTCGCTCATCGGGTGGGCGAGGTATCTGCGCCACATCAGCCCGTTCATAATATTGTAATATTCGGTATTCTGTTTTTTGAAGTGCTCTTTAACTTTCTTCTCTGCATTAAAAGCTTTGATGATTCGCAGTCCGGTTAGTGATTCCTCAATCGTGGAAAGTAATTCACCCATTTTGTTTTGTCCGTGCATTGAAGGCTTTTTAAGGCTTTTACCCACTTTCCCGATTAAATAACCGACAACCGGGAGGAGCAGGAAAACGAACAAGGTCAGTGACCAGGACATATAAATCATTGCACCAAGTGATACAATGATTAGCAGCGGATCTTTGAGCAGCATTTCCAGCGAACTCATGATTGAATTGTCGATCTCCTGCACATCGCCAGTCATCCGGGCAATAATATCCCCTTTACGCTCTTCCGAGAAAAAGCCGATAGGTAACTCCAGTATTTTCAGGTAGATTTGATTCCGTATATCGCGTACAACTCCGTTTCGTAATGGAACCAGAACATACAAGGCAAGATACGTGAATAAAACCTTAAAGAAAACCATAATTACCAAAAATACACCGATATATATAAGTGCTTTTTCATTACCAAATTTGACAATGATATTGCTTAGCTGGTACATGATATTATTCTTTATGCTTTCAATGCTCATGCCCCACGGAGCAGAATGTTCGACCAATTTATGGGTGCCGAACAAAATCCCGAGAACCGGTTCCAGAGCTGCAAACTGAAATGCCCCAAAAAGTGCACCGAGCAGGTTAAATACAAAAGCCCCGACAATATAAAATTTATATGGTTTCACAAATCGCTTTAAAAGAAGGTAGAGCCCTTTCATGAGATGATACGTGTTAAATGCGTAACCAAAGATTTTCGAAAAATAGACCCTTGTTGATGACGTAATGCAGAAAAACGTGCTCAAGGGTCATCTATCTGATAATTAATTATGGATAATTCTGATTTTCAATACTTATAACCTATACTTAATCAAATATAGACTCCGGTATAGTTATGGGGGGTTATTTGTCTGAGCTCTTTCTTGATTGCCTCGCTGACAGCCAGTTGGTCAATGAACTCATGAATCACTTCCCGGTCTATCTTGCGGTTCACACGGGTCAGGTCTTTCAAGGCTTCATATGGATTGGGATAAGCCTCACGACGAAGAATAGTTTGAATAGCTTCAGCAACTACTGCCCAGTTATCTTCGAGATCACGATCGATTACCTCATTGTTGAGTAGTAGTTTACCTAACCCCTTTAACGTTGATTTAATCGCCAGAATGGTATGTGCAATGGGCACTCCAATATTACGGAGTACGGTTGAGTCAGTCAGGTCACGCTGCAAACGTGAAACCGGCAATTTAGCCGAAAGATGTTCAAATATGGCATTGGCAATTCCCAGGTTTCCTTCAGAATTTTCAAAGTCAATCGGATTGATTTTATGGGGCATTGCGGATGAACCAACCTCTCCATGCTTGATTTGCTGTTTGAAATAGTTCATAGAGATATAGGTCCAGAAATCGCGGTCAAAATCAATCAGTATCGTATTGATTCGCTTCATATTATCGAAAATTGCGCCATAATTATCATAATGGGCAATCTGGGTTGTGGCTTGTGAGCGCTCCAGTTGAAGGGCATCGCGGACAAAATTATTGGCGAACTCTACCCAGTCGATCGATGGATAGGCTACATGGTGGGCATTAAAATTCCCGGTTGCCCCTCCAAATTTGGCATAACAGGGAATCCCCTTCAACAGTTCAACCTGCACGTTAAGTCTTTCAATGAATACTTTGATCTCCTTACCCAGTCGGGTAGGAGAGGCGGGCTGTCCGTGCGTTTTGGCAAGCATGGATACGTCTTCCCATGCGAAGGCCATCCCTTCGAGCTTAGCGGTTAATTCATCAATCAGAGGGATATAGACATTCTGGATTGCATCGCGAAGCGAACAAGGGACAGCTGTATTATTGATGTCCTGTGAGGTCAGTCCGAAATGGATAAACTCTTTAAACGCTCCCAGATCCAACAGGTCAAATTGCTCCTTGATGAAATATTCAACCGCCTTGACATCATGATTTGTCACTTTTTCGATCTCCTTAATTCTGCGCGCATCATTCAGGCTGAACGAATCGTAAATCTTACGCAGCGAAGCTTTCAATTCAGGATTAAAATTGTTCAGTTGAGGCAGGGGAAGGTCAACCAGGGCAATAAAATACTCAATTTCAACATATACACGGTATTTTATAAGCGCAAATTCCGAAAAATAGTCACCGAGTTCTTCTACTTTGTTACGGTATCTGCCATCGATGGGAGAGATGGCAGTCAGGATCTGTAATTCCATTTTATATAACTTATTCTGTTCGGCGCAAAGTTAGTAAAATCTGTGAAAAGTGAATCTTTGCTTCAGAATGACCTATTCCGGGAGTTATTGCTGAGCAAATGAGAAAAACTAATTTTCCGGCGATTAATTATCCCCTGGATCCTGATCATCAGATTTAGGTCTGATTTTTTTTATCGTCTCTTTTCGTGAAATCAACATAGGAATTGCTACACCAACAGCAAGAGCCATTAAAACAAAAAGGGTTTTAAGTCCGTTACTCGCCGTCTCGGCCAAAGTCTGGGAATAGCTTTCACTGGTAACTGCTGTTACAGATAATTTCAATAATCCGAGCATCATCCGGTAGGCAAAGGCACCAGGGACCATTGGTATAACAGCAGGGATAGAAAATACCAGCGGTGGTGCATGCTTATTATGTGCCGCATAAACGCTCAGGATTCCTACCAATGTGGCACCGGCAAAGGAAGAAATGACAATATCGGTATTAAAATGCATCAGAATAAGCTTGGTAATTCCGCCTGCAGCCCCCATAAGCCAAATGATAAACAAGGTCCTTTGAGGGACGTTAAAGAGTACCGCAAATCCGAGGGCGGCAAATCCAAACCAGATTCCTTTTTCCAAAATTGATAAAATTTCCAATGCCATAAATCATTGCTATATTAAAATTTAATCCCCGGCTGCCAGTTGCCAGATGATATTTGTGCAATTCAGATTCCGTAAACCTGCATTGCAAACATCAGCCCGAGTGCGATGGCAAAGGCTATAATTAATCCGTTTACTCCCCTTACAATACCATTTAACGTGTTTCCGTCGATCAGATCGGTGAGGGAGTTAATAAGTGGAACCCCGGGTATAAGAAACAGTACAGAAGTGGCCAGTGCCACGTCAGGAGTGGATCCAATACCCAATCTGACAGAAAATCCTGAGATCATTGAGGCCCCAAAAGAGGCAAATGCAATCGCCAGATAGGGATTGAACCGGTATCTGACCGCTTCCTGTCGAATAAAAAGACCGAAAAAGGTGGCAATAAAAGCTACGCTCATTTCAGGTGCATGACCTCCAAACAGACGGCAAAATGAAGCACCTGCAAGAGCCACCAAAGACAAGACTACCAGCCGCGGGTAATGAGGCAGTGAAGTTAATCGTTTAATATCCTCATTAATCTGATCAACAGTTAGTTTATCTTCAATTACCCGCCAACTTAACCTGCTGATCCCGGATACTAATTTAAAATTTACTCCGTGCGAAGAGGTTCGTCTGACACTGCTGGTATATGCGGCACCACTCTCTTCGGTCACCGTCAGCATCAATGACCGACTTGCAATCATCAGCTCAACCTCATAACCCAGGGCTTCAGCTATTCGGCTTACTGTTGTGCGTACCCTTCCGGTACTTGCTCCATTACTCATGAGCAAGGTGCCAACATCAAGCAGCATCTCCTCAACCTCCTTAATCTGTTTGAAATGTTCACCATTCATTTTATTACCTGAATATTGGTCATCCAAATACTATGATTGCCTGTAAAGTTAGTATTATAATCATCTATCTTTGCCTGTAAATGGATTGCCAAATTAATCTTATTATGAGAAATCTGTATTCGTCTTTATTTACCATTTTATTTTTATTCAGTTCCGGAATCTGTTCTTCACAATTCAGGTTTCCTGCAGATGTCTACCAATTTATAGAAAATCCTGCAGTGCTGGAGATGAATCAGGAACCAGGTCATGTACCTTTGGTGCCTTTTGATAATCTGAAAAAGGCCCTTGCAAATGTAAAGGATGTTTCACAAGGATATCTCTCGTTGAATGGGATTTGGAAATTTAATTTCTCTGAAAATCCAAAATCTTCACCCTCTGATTTTTACAAAATCCAATATGATGATCATCAATGGGGAAGTATAAAGGTTCCGGGGAACTGGGAAATGCAGGGATATGGCGATCCAATGTTCAGGAATGTATCCCAGCCATTTAAGGTTAATCCGCCCCATATTCCCCGCGACTATAATCCTGTTGGCTCCTACCGCACCTCGTTTGATTTGCCGGAAGCGTGGAAGGGGAGAAAAGTATTTCTGAGAATGGATGGATCCACCTCTGCAACTTTTGTGTGGCTCAACGGGAAAGAGGTTGGTTGTAATAAAGGGGCAAACGAACCGGCAGAATATAACCTGAACCCATTTTTAAAGTACGGGAAAAACGAACTTGCCGTTCAGGTCTATAAATATTCGGACGGTACATACCTCGAAGATCAGGACTTCTGGAGACTTGCGGGGATATTCCGCGATATATATCTGATGGCAACACCGCCTGTTCATATTCGTGATTATTTCGTCACCACTGATCTGGATGGTCAATATCGTGATGCGGACCTCGCGATTACCGTTCAATTGAAAAATTACCTGACTGAATCAAAAAATGGGTTCCGAATCAAAGCAACCCTTTATGGAAATCACCACCAGATCATTCAGGAGCCAATCGTTTCTGACGTCATCAATCTGTCTGGCCTGGAGGATCACGAACTTAGACTGACTACCCGGGTCAAGAATCCAGATAAATGGTCTGCTGAATACCCTAATCTATACCAATTAACACTTGAATTAATTGCTCCTTCCGGTAAAACAATGGAGGTGATCGCCTCTCACATCGGGTTTAAAAAAGTTGAAGTAAAACATCAGTCAATTCTACTCAATGGTGTTGCCATAAAGCTGAATGGGGTGAACAGTCATATGCAGCATCCCACATTAGGTCATGCCATGGATGCCGAAACCATCCGGAAAGATTTTGCACTGATGAAAATGTTCAATATCAACCTGGTCCGGACTTCACATTATCCACCTGTACAAGAGTATCTTGAGCTGGCTGATGAGATGGGAATATTGATAGTGGATGAAACAGGAGATGAATCCCACGCTACCGAATATATTTCTGAACGGGATGAATGGACCAGCGCTTATGTTGAGAGGGTTAATAAATTGGTACTCCGGGACAGGAACCATCCATCCATCCTCTTTTGGAGTGCCGGAAATGAAAGTGGATTCGGGAAAAACATCTGCGAGGTAATCAAAGAGGGAAAGCGTCTGGATCCAACACGATTATGGATGTATGGTGGCAACACCGATGATGTTGATTGGAAAAATGAAGTTCCCTGCGAGGAGATTATTGGCCCCCGTTATCCAACACCCTACGAACTGGAAACCCGTATTGCTCAGGTTCCAGAAAACCAGGATCCACGTCCTTCATTTATGGATGAATATGTCGCTGCTACAGGAAATGGAGCAGGTGGCCTTGACGAGTACTGGGCATTAATTTATAAATATCCCCGGCTCTCCGGAGGTGCAATCTGGGATTGGATAAGCCCGGGTATTATTGAGAAAATCAGGCTGCTCAGGGATGAATCGCCTGATCAAATCAACACTTCCATTAAGGGTCGCGCTGTATTTGCAGAAGGGAAGTTCGGCAAAGCCATCCAATTGAACGGACACGATCAGTGGATTGAAACATACCAGGATCCTGCATTGGATATTACGGGAAACAAACTGACCTTATCCTTATGGATTTATCCGAATCAATGGAATGGAAACGGAACTTTCCTGGTCAAGGGGGACTATCAGTTTGGTATTATCCAGAAAGATAAACAAAACCTGGAGTTTTATGTGACTGACAAAGAAAAGATTACTTTGGATGGATTATTACCTGACGATTGGATTGGTAAATGGCACCATATTGCCGGAATTTGTGACGGGAAGGAGATGTCGCTTTATATCGATGGGAAAAAGATCGCCCAAGGTTTATTTAGTGGCAGTATCACCAATAAACCCTTTCCCGTTTCGTTGGGTTATAGTACCGAAATCGATGGATCAGAGTATTCGAATAATATGAGTAATGCCCGGTTTGATCGTGTGGCTATCTTTGATCAACCGATTCCCATCCACCGGTTGCTTTCGGACGGATCACCTGCGTTGAAAATGCAGTCAAAACTTTGGCTCGATTTTGAGCAGGAAGAGGTGAAAGGAGATTATTTTAGTTTGGGAATTGGTGCACGCTCATACGGCCTGGTCTGGCCCGACCGGAAGCCTAAACCGGAACTTTGGCAGGTCAGAAAATCTGCTCAACCTCTTCATAGTGTTTGGAAAAACAGTGAAAAAGGGATTGTCGAAATCACAAACCGCTTTCCTTTTACAAATCTGAACGAATTGAGATGTATTTGGGAATTGCATGCAGATAATGCTATTCTTCAGGAGGGAACACTGAATCTGAACCTCAAAGCGGGAGAGAAAAGTGAATTTGAAGTTCCATTCCAAAAGCCTGAAATTAAGCCCGGGGTTTCATACCGGTTACTTTTAAGTTTTCAATCCAAAGAAGACAAATTCTGGGCTAAGAGTGGATTTGAAATCGGTTGGGACCAGCTCGATTTAACCTGGCCTAAACCAGCTATTCTTGAAAAAAGGTCCGATATTTCCTCACCGGAGGTAACAGAGAATAATGGGAAAATTATAATTTCAGGAGTCCATTTTATTTATGCCTTCGACCAACAGACAGGGAACCTGGTTAGTATGAAATACAATGGTGTCGATCTGATTCAAAAGGGACCTGAATTGAGTGTTTGGCGTGCCCCTTTGGTCAATGAAACAGATAACTGGGCTACTCAGGCTTCGCTGCTGAAGGACCGTCAGCCAGGGATGGGAAATGGCCCTGTAAATAATTGGTTTAGCCTTGGATTAAATCAGCTCCGGTTTAAACTGGATCAATTGAGCTGGTTAAAAAATGAGGCAGGTGAAATCGTCATAGCTGTGAATAATCATGCAGAGGGGTCTACCTACCATAGTGCTTTCGAAAATGCCTTTACCTATAAAATAGATTCCGATGGGGAAATTATTATTGAACACACCGTTACTCCGCATGGAAGTATGCCAGCCTGGCTGCCTCGGATTGGATTGAAATGGATGTTAAACCAAACACTTGAGAATGTTGAATGGAATGGGCGTGGTCCCTTTGAAAACTATCCGGACCGAAAAACAGGGGCTAAACTGGGGATTTACCAATGTACTGTCACTGATTTCTGCGAACCATATCTAAAACCTCAGGACTATGGGTGCCGGACTGATAACCAATGGGTGACCTTTAAAACCATAAAAGGAGTCGGAGTCAGTTTTTCGGGTGATCAGTTATTCAATTTCAGTGCTCAAGTATATGATACTGATCATCTTACCCGTGCCAGATATCCTTACCAACTGAAGATTTCCGACGGAATAACCTTCAATTTTGATTATGCCACCAGTGGAGTAGGCTGTACGGCAGTATCCGTATTGAATGAATACCGTGTTTTGCCAAAGGTCTATAACTTTGTTTCAAGAATAAAACCCTTTGCACTTAAGGAATAAAGAGTCCGGCAAATGCCGGTCTTATGGTGTTTCATCCTGATTATATCGTTGATATTAAGGTAATTAAATGGGTATGTTTATTGGTCGGAAAGTTTTGTGAAAAATAGGACTATCCTTTAATGATTATCAGATTACCTGCGAAATTTTTCTCCTGCGAATTTTAGCCCATCGTATAATCCCGTGCGCCAATACGACCATGAATGACCCCCATTGCGAACCCTGTATTCATGATGGATATTCAAATCGCGCATTTGGATATGCAACAGTGAATTGCCTTTGTATAAGAAATCATCATCGCCACAATCGATATAAAAACGGATGGAGTTAAGCTTTTCAACCGGAACCGAATTGATCAGGTGAAGCGGATTGTTCGCATTCCAGGTCGTCGTCAATCTTGCCTCGCTTTTCAGATCATTGCCATAGATATTTTTAAAGAATGCAGTATACTGTTCATCCGACTGGTGAACGATTTCTTCATCCGAAAAAGTGGCACTGCTTAAGGCAATACACGAAGAAAAAAGGTCGGGATTGCGCATCGAAAGTCCCAGTGCACCATATCCGCCCATTGAGAGTCCGCCTATTGCCCGGAATTCTTTTTTTGCCCGGATTCTGTACTCTTTTTCAATCTGCGGAATGAACTCTTTTATAAACATATCTTCCCAGCGGTCTTTCCCGTTGGCACTATTGATATACCATGACACTTTTCCATCGGGCATGATAAGAATGCACTCGGGAAAGGCGCCTTCAGCCATCCCTTTATCCGCAATTTCACCAGCCTCTCCAAACTGAATCCATCCGGTTTCGTCATCCGAAAATCCGTGTAAAAGGTAAACTACAGGATAGCTGCGCTGGGAAGTTTCGTAGTCTGCCGGAAGACAAACGGAGTACTTCACCGGGTAATTGACAATAGTACTTTTGAAAATTAAACTTTCGATGACCTTACCTTTTTGTGCGAAGGATTGAGCCCAAAAAAGGAGTAAAATTGAAGTAATAAGAAATGACTTCATAAAAAAAAATAAAATGAAAAAATTAAAATGCAAAATTCAAAAGGTCGCAATACGATATTTGCATTTTGCCCTTTGTATTTTGCATTTTGAAATTACTGTAATCCGGATTTAAATTTGCTGGACCGGAATTAATAAACTAAACCATTGGATATTTTTTGAGGATTTCGGTTGATTTCATTAAAATATCGACGTATTGTGCTCTTTTGTAGGCATATGGATCTTTTGAATTTTTCATGGAGAGTCTTCCCTTAAAATCGTCGATAGTTTTATAGCCCCTCACATCCATCCATTCATCGAGCATATCGATCATACTGGTAATATGGCTGGCTTTATTTCGGTAAATGGCACTGACAACCTGAACTGCATTAGCTCCTGCCAATAACATTTTAATCATATCACTTCCATCAGATATCCCTCTGCCTGTGCAGATATCGGCCTTTATATTCCCGTAAAGCAAACCAGCATAACGAAGGCTTAGCTGATAATCTTTCGGATGAGTCAGATCGAAAGGAAAGAAGAATTCCTCGGTTTCAATATTAATCTCAGGTTGAAAGAAACGATTAAACAAGACAATTCCATCTGCTCCTGCCTGATCCATCCTGCCGATCAGATTGAGGGGGTTGGCATAGAAAGGACTAAGTTTTACACTGACTGGAATTTTTAGAATATTTTTAATTTTTGAAAGGATTCGTAGTTGTTTTTCTTCAATCTCGGATCCGGGAATAGCTCCATCTACGGCGACATCGTAAAAATTAAGTTCCAATCCTGCAATCCCTGTCTTTTCGAGTGCCAAGGCATACTCCTCCCAGGATTCTTCGTAGGTCGCATTTAGACTTGCAAAAACCGGGATAGACACTTTCGAAATTAGCTTCTCAAGTTTGAATAAATGCTCTTTTGCTCCGCCATGCTTAACTTGAGGAAACATATGGAGCATCTCTGCATTGCGCTCATCATATTCGCCAAGCTGGTCTTGCAGTTGTATTTGTTCCAGATGTATTTGCTCCTCAAATAATGACCTGTAGACAATAGCAGCAACTCCTGCTCTTTCAATTTTCTGAATGACTATCGGATCTTCTACTAAACTTGAAGCGCCCAGTATGATGGGATTCTTCAACTCGATTCCCATATAAGTAGTTCTTAAATCTGCCATAATCTTAAAGTTTTGATGGTTTTTAGGGTATAACAAATCAACCCCTTAATTCGTTCGACAAGTATACTAAAAAAAACAACCTCCGATGAAGGATTTTTGGGCTTTTAGGGTACTGAAAAAAAATAGCCGGAAAATGTTTTTTTATTTCTGCAGATTTCGGTCATCTTTGTATCCTGATTAGATGGGAGCTTCCCTAAGGAAAGGTTTTGATAGAATGACGCGTAATTTTTTGTATTGAATGATTGAAAAAAAACTCCTTTTTGTTTGTTTGGGTAATATCTGTCGTTCGCCTACTGCAGAAGCAGTAATGAACTGGAAATTGAAGAAAGCTGGTTTAAATCACCAGGTTGTTTGTGATTCGGCTGGAATCATCGGATACCATTCGGGTGAACAGGCCGATATGCGGATGCGTAAACATGCCATAAAACGTGGTTATGAGGTGACCAGTATTTCTCGAAAAGTGAAACCTTCCATCGATTTTGAACATTTTGATATGATTATCGTAATGGATGATCAGAATATCAAAGATTTAAATATGCTTGCCCGATCAGTTGAGGAGCGGAAACTAATCTTCAGGATGGCCGATTTTCGGATACAATTCAATTACGATCATATTCCGGATCCCTATTATGGTGACCAAAATGGATTTGAATTGGTGCTCGATCTGTTGGAAGATGCCTGCGACGGTTTAATGGAGCACTTAGAAACGCATAATCAGATCAGCAAATAACGAAATACGTAGAAATTTATTGAATATGAGAAATTTATCGAAATTCATTTTATTAGGTCTGATCATCGGGCTTTGCGGATGCTCTGTGCAGAGTAAGATAATGAGGCAGTATAAAGGGAAAAGCGAAAAAGAGCTTGTGTTGAGCTTGGGAAAACCAACACAAATCGAAAAGGGTGAAAAGAATCAAAAGATCGATATTTATGTAAAGAAAAAAGCATTGAAAGCTGCCATGATCAATACCGGAGCATTTCAATATGACCGGTTTGAAAGTCCCAGATCAGTCAAGACTGAAATCTTTAAATATTATCTGAATTCATCGGGCGTGGTTGAAGATATAACCTACGAAGTTAGTTATGAGCGATAAACAAGGTTTTCTTAAATATTGACAAATGGCGGTTCTATGGTCTTAAATTTTTTATATATTTGCAACCGCTTATGGCACTCTGCCCAGATGGTGAAATTGGTAGACACGCCAGCTTGAGGGGCTGGTTCCGGTTACGGTGTGCAAGTTCGAGTCTTGTTCTGGGCACCACAATGACACAATACCCGCTGATTATCAGTGGGTATTGTGTCTTATGGGGAAAAAATTTTTGATTTAAGAGAAAAATGGTATTTTTGGATTAGATATACCAACTTTGAAACTGAAAAGATGCTTACTCAACTGAAAAGGCGCTTGGAACATACCAAAAGCGCAAAAAGTTATTGGGCAATATTGAGTTTTCCTTCTGGGCCTTATTTCAACCCTGTGGTTTCTGATACGGGTAATTCCCAAACCTTCGAGGGCAACCTACCCCTGTATGCAGGCGGCATCTCCAATAATGTC
Source organism: uncultured Bacteroidia bacterium (assembly GCA_903923905.1). Taxonomy (GTDB): domain Bacteria; phylum Bacteroidota; class Bacteroidia; order Bacteroidales; family Prolixibacteraceae; genus JAAFHB01. Next base: position 51,636 of record CAIXZH010000033.1, on the reverse strand, counting down.
AGGCTTTGTAATTTGGCTATTATCCCTGTCCGGATCAGCTTTGGCGTTCAAAGAAGCAAAAAATAAGCTTTTAGAAGCCAAATACCTGGCTGTAGTTTTGTTTGTAATACTTGGAATTGCAGGTGCAAATTTATTCACCGTTAAATCGGACGCAAATTTCAGTGTAAATAATTTGAAAATATGGTACAAGCCCAACGTACCTCTGGGTGTTGCCAAAGGGATAAATCCAGGCCGGGTGGTTTGGGGGCATGATCCCAAAATTGCATCCTGGGATGGGAAGACCGGCTTCTGGTGGGAAGACCGGTTCAATAATCAGACAGAAACTGACAAGCTTGTCTCCCAAACTCTTTTCAGTTTGACGAATACTCAAAATGAACAAAAATCATGGGATGCAATATTCCGCTTTTTCAATAAAGCCAATAGGAATGTAAATGTTGGTTACCTTTCAGGCGAGAAGGTGGCTATTAAAATAAACCAAAACAATGCGGATTCCCATGAAAGCTCCAAAGAGATCAATGCCAATCCGCAATTGATTCTTTCCCTTTTAAAAAGTCTGGTCAGTGAAGCAGGAATTGCTCAGGAAAATATTACAGTTGCAGACCCCAGCAGGTTTGTGACCAATAATATTTATGACAAATGCCATTCCGTTTACCCGAAAGTCCATTATACCGATCACAATGGCGGGGATGGTCGTGAAAAGTCGACTTTTGTAGAAAATGGTTTTATCTATTCCTTTGATTTCGATGGAATGACCAAAGGACTGGCAACTTGCTTTAAAGAAGCCGATTACATAATCAATATGGCCATCATGAAAGGGCATGTCAGCCAGGGTGTATCGCTGTGTGCCAAAAACTTTTTTGGATGCACAAGCATTGAAACTGACTGGCAAAAGAATGCGCATTGCAGCGGATTCAGTCAAAACAGAGAAGGCAAAAGACAATACTCAGTTTATCCTGATTTTATGGGACATAAAGACTTAGGGGCAAAAACCATCCTTTTTTTAATTGACGGCATTTACAGTAATAAATCTTTAAATGGAATTCCAGATTCCAGATGGTCGTTGACTCCCTTCCATCAGGAATGGCCGAATAGTATATTCGCCTCTCAGGACGGTGTTGCAGCTGAATCAGTTGCGCTCGATTTTGCCCTTGCGGAATGGCCCGATGCACCCGACATGCTATACAGCGATCATGCGATGGAAGAAATGGCTTTGGCCAATAATCCCCCTTCAGGAGTAGTTTATGATCCGGAACGCGACGGCACAAGACTTGCCAGCCTGGGAACTACCGAACACTGGAATAATCCGAAGGATAAAAAATACAGCAGAAATCTTGGTAAAAAAATGGGTATCGATCTTGTTCATTTGGAAGTAAAATGACCTGCGAAACTGGGGACTTAATGAAAGAAATATTTCTTCAGGTCTTTTTTTCTATTTCTATCCGGCTTATTAATTCCTGATTGTTGGCACCTTCCGCTGTTTTATCACTTTGTGGCAATCATTGCAGGAAACAATATGGATGTTATTCGGACTTTTTGAATCTGCATAACTGGTATTCATTTTGGTCACATCTATATTACAATTTGAAATAGCAGGATGACACGATACACAACTATTCCTTGAATTGTTGCTATGGGGCAGATGACAGGCCATGCAACTTAGTCCTTCATGCACACCCCTGGGAGTTTTGTCGTCTCCTGTTCCGGCCTGGTGCTGTGCGTTGGGAGCATGACACTGAATGCAATTCCGCATGATGGGGTCATCTGAAACTTTAACTTTCCTTTCACCTTCGCATAGGTTTAACCTGGGTAAATCTGCAACCGGATATTCTGTTTTTTCGTGCCGGTCGTAAAAGTAAACTTTTGAAACAGCGCTTCCCCTGAGATAAAAGGTTGTTTTCGGATTGGAATAATCGGGTCTGGTTTGAGGCGTTCCATCCTGATGAATCTGATGGCACGCCATACAGGGAATTGCCGGCAAAGCAGCCAACTTTCCATCTTTCAGTTTCCATGGTCCTTTAATATTCAGTGGCTCTACTAAATCTCTGACAGTTCCCTGATAAAACATCCCGTGACAGCGCAGGCAATCGAAGTTGATTTGTTCAGTGGAATTATGCTTTAAGTTTAAAAATATGTGCTGATAATCAACAGAATGACCACCTGACGTCCACATAGCATACTCTGTAGTGTGGCAGCGCCTGCAGTTGTTGAGTACTTCCAATAACTGTTCATCACTCATCTTTATATTCTCTGACCTCTTGTTTTTTAGGTGGTTAACAACCATCATTCCTTTTTCTTCAAAACTATGCAACCCATTACTCCATGCGGTACCATGGCACTCTTTGCATTTTAAATTGCGATGTACGGATTTTGCTTGCGAGGTTACCGATTGTCCAATCTCATGGCATGAAGAACAGGTTTTGTCGGGTGAGGCTGTGTTCCAATAGTTATAAAATGAACTAAAAGCGACTGTGCCGACTATCAGAATTGCGGAAATAGTTAAAAGTGTAAATTTGGATATTCTGGTCATAATCATAGTTGTGGGTTTACTTGAATCGGTTTCCTTTTAACCATTCACCGGCTATATAACCTCCTACGCGAAAACCCAAAGCCATAATTGTCAACACCGGATTAAAACCTCCATTGCTGACATTCAGACTTCCATCTGCCACGAACAGGTTAGGGACAGCATGAATTCTTCCATATTTATCGGTTACAGATGTCTTAGGGTCATTACCCATCCGGCATGTACCTGCCTGATGCTGACCACCACTGATCCCCTTCCCTCCGCCAACAGATTGCCAGGTATGAACTGCCCCGGCTTCCTTTAGCCATAATTCTGCCTTTTCAGACATGAACCGGCATCCTTCGATATCCTTCTCATGCCTGGTACCTGATAATCTAACGACCGGAATACCCCGGAAATCTTTTACTGTTGGGTCGACTTCAACCCTGGATTCAAACTTTGGGATCTCCTGGTATGGTCCAACTGCCTGAGCAACCCTCTTGAAATTAAGCCGCTGAAATGTTTTATGTTCTTTGCCCCAGCGGGCTGCCCCCGGAGGACGAACCCCAGTAAACAGGTACGGCATCCTGATAAATTCATTACAAAGCACGCCTCCACCCATGATTCCCGGGTTATGGTGATTAAAATCACTGATAGCCACTGAAGCGCCAGGACCAAAATCGTCATAAACTTCTTCTTCAAAAATCCCGTACGCTCCCGTATAGGCATGTCCCTGAAGATTACGTCCCACCCAGTCATTTTCGTTTCCGATTCCTTTCGGGAAGAATTTCGATTTGGAATTAAGAAGCAGCCTGGCCGTTTCTGTTGCTGAGGCTGAGATTACTACCAGGTCGGCTGTTTGGTTTTGTTTATTGTTTTTTTCATCAAAATAGGTGACCCCGGTGATTTTACCCTGATCGTTTACAAGAATTTCACTGACTACCGAATTGATACGTAACTCACAATTCCCACTCCCAATTGCAATTGGAATCACCGTATTGTGGGTCCCGCATTTGGCATTTACCGGACAGGCAAAGCCACAGCAGGTTCGCATCCGGATGCAAGCCGGGCGACCATGATAGGGAATTGAATTACGCAACATCGGAATAGGGAAAGGATGGTATCCCAATCGTTTGGCAGCATCAACCATCAATTTTGCCTCCCTGTTATGGGAAAACGGAGGCATCGGATAAGGCTTTTTACGTGGTGCGCCAAATGGATTCTGAGTAGCATCTCCTGCCACACCGATTTCCCATTCAGCTTTTTCATAACACGACTCGAGATCTTCGTAGGTTAAAGGCCAATCCTCAAGGGTGGAGCCTTCAATTGATCCATAAGTGGTTTTTAGCTTAAAATCTTCCTGCATAAATCGCCAGGCCATGGCTCCATAACTTACAGTTCCGGAACCAACACAGGCTGCAATATTGTTATAACTTCCTTCGCTGGGCAGCACAGTAGTGGTGGTGCCGTCATTGTTTACAACAACCCGTTTATAATGCAAATCATCGGGTCCATACCCATTGCCGAGAACAGTGGTCCGTTGTGACCTTAGCTCATCGGTATCGGAATCATCATAGGTAGCCCAGCCCCCCCTTTCAAAAAGGACTACCGAGAGGCCTGCAACACTTAACTCCTTGGCAACAATTCCACCCCCCGCTCCGGCGCCAACCACAATGGCATTTACATGTTTATTTACCATCAGATTTAAGAATGTATCGGTTTTGACCGATGATTACCGGATAATCGAGTTTCATCATTTTATAGCTGATGTTGTCTTTATTGCCTCCATGACGTGGACTGCCATAGAAACCCTGCATGGAGTGATCACGAATCAGGCGAAAGAAGTAACGGTCAAACCCGTCCCCCCATTGCCGGCCTTCCATTTTTCCCCCTTCCATGATTTTAAGGAATTGGGTTTGCTCCTCAAAAGAAAATTCCTCAAATCTTTTATGAAATTTGGCAGTGCAGGTTTCCTGGATTGCCAGTAGCCCTTTACGGTAGGTTTCCTGATATCGGCTATATGCTCCTGCTAATTGTCGGTCAATAAAATTGGTAACGCCCGCATCGCGACCTCCGGGCCAATCATCAGTCGGAATAATCTGTTCCACCAAGGCATCCAGTAAATTAGATTCCCCGACAGTAATAAATCGCCAGGGTGAAAGTGCCTGATTTGCGCACCTGCTTAGAAGGCATGTCCCACCTGCAGATAATACAGAAAGTGCAATAAATCGGCGTCGCGTTAGTTTCGTTGGTTTGTCCATCAGTGTTTATATTTTTATCGTTTAACCCTGTTCCTGCTATTCATCTCCAAACCGGTTAATCGCCTCCTCCATGATCGCAGTGGTTGCAGTGGCTCCGCAACGGGTGCATCCGGCTTCTTTTACAGCAATCAATTGGTCAAGCGTGCGAACCCCTCCGGCAGCTTTGACTTTTACCATGGGTCCTGAATGTTGCCGCATCAGGATCAGGTTTGCCAGTGTAGCTCCGGTATAATCGTATTTTCCGTCAGCATCCTTTACAAAACCAAAACCGGATGAGGTCTTGACATAATCGGCCCCAACTTTGGTGCAGATTTCACAAAGCTTTATAATATCTTTATTATTAGTGATATAGTCCGTTTCGAAAATTACCTTTACAATTGCCCCATGACGATGGGTGACATCGGTTACAGCTTTAATCTCTTCATTGATATAATCCCATTTGCCCTGAAGTGCTTTGCCAATATTGATTACCATATCTATTTCGACCGCGCCATCAATACAAGCGGCTTCCGCTTCGAAAGTTTTAACCCCAATGGTTGAATTTCCGGCAGGAAAACCAATTACACAACCCACATAAACATCTGATTCTGTGAGCAATTCTTTGGCTTGTTTTACCATATATGGCTTTACACAAACCGATGCTACATCATACTTTTTCGCTATTGCACACTCTCTGATTAAATCCTCATCAGTCATAGTAGGATGAAGGATCGAGTGGTCAATCATTTTTGCCAGTTCTTTTACTTTTGTCATTTTTAATAAACTAATTATTTGGTTATTACAAAGCCTGATCTAAAGATGGTAACTGTTTCCAACCGGATAATTTTCGGTATTACAATATAATTCGCTGTATATAAAGAAATTATTATTACTCGTGTGAAACTTTACAGAGATGTGGAGAATTGGGGAATCATGGGGGATTTTAAGAAGAGCGGCTATATTCTTTGTGGCATTTTCTGCACGAAGTTCGTGTTCTGATCCGGTAATCTCAATATGATAATGCTGGCTCAGGGTTTTAAAGAATGATCCTTCTATAAAATCAATACCAGGAAATCCTTTAAGGCCGGTATCCGCCAGCCAGTTGTATTCGATCATAACCGGAACTTCACCGACACGTCTGAGCCGGGCAAAATGGACGCATGATTCATTAAGTTCAGTCTCGCTGATTGTAAAATGGATGGCTGGATCCCATAAACCCGGTTTAGGATGTTGGAGGAAAACAGTCGATACATCTTTTCCGACAGCTTCGGAGAATCCTTTCACATTCAACAGACCTAAAGATTTACGACGTTCCCTGACTATACTTCCCTTACCATGTTGCCGGTCAATAAACCCCTCTTTTAAAAGTTCTTCCAGGGCCTTTCTGGCTGTAGTTCTTGTAATACTGAACGTTGAACAGAGTTCATTCTCTGATGGGAGGTAGCTCCCAACAACATAGTAGCCTTTCTGAATCTGAAGTTTCAGAAAATTCTGAACATGTTTGTACCTTCTTTCTTCCATGGCTGGAATTTTTTTACAATAATACTGTTTTTAACTTGTACGTACAAGTTAAAACGATATTATTATATTGAATAAAGCCTATTTGGTCGCTTTAATATTAAAATTGATTTTGCTCAAGATTGGTTGCCCGATCCTTAAATCCCGGTTAAGAATTTTTTTATTGTTTCAATGCAGCTTTTGTAAAGATGTAATCGGGAATATCCTCGTTAAATTTCAGGGAAGACATTTTAAATTCAGTTCCGTTGCCATCTTTGAGTACATCTTTATACAGTATAACCGTCGGGAACCAGCGACCCTGGATTTTTTGCACCTCTTTAAGCTCCACTCGTTTTAACAACTGACCACTTTTTGCATAGCGCTCTTCTTTAAGCGGAATATAACGTTCCTGATCGACCCAAACTTTTTGAGTAAAATAAGCTACATCTTCAACTTTGGCGGTAAGTTCAACGATAAAGGTGTTTCTGTCACCTATTTTTTCCTCCCTGGTCACCTTTGCAGAATAGATCTCTGTAAGTTTCCGGTCATCCATCATATCCTCGTAGGAGAGGTCGGAACCCATTACTGACTGACGCAGCATATTCCCGGAGATCTGAATGATCCGGTCGGTCGATTGGGAATAGATCCATAACTGGTTCTGAAGTTTCAGCATCTTTGTCCCCTTCTCGCTGGCGGGTGACATATACTCAGTAAAAGATTTTTTGGTCCCCTCGGACATAGTTTTTGATCCGATCGTCCGGCTATTTCGCTTCCCGTATATGGTCATCGATGATTCAAAGATGCGTGTTCTGGATGACATATTCTGATCCACCTTCGTGAGGACCAGGGCGCCATCCGGATAACTGAATCCCATCAATATTATTCCCAAAGTGATGATAATTAGGTATTTCATTATTTCATTATTTCATTATTTCATTATTTCATTCTCTTAAGCTTCCAGATCTTTGAATAACTGTGCCGTTTGTCTTTTGTAAATACCAATCCCTGAGAGTGCATTCCCCAAAACTATTGAAAATAACCCTGGAACGAATCCGATATACCATGCAGAGGAGGTTATCTCAGCCCTCGCAACGGAAGGCATCAGTAAGGAGGAATTCTTCATGAACCCACTGATATTGATACCAACCGACTGCAAATACCATGAAATTCCCATACCTATAATAGTCCCTAAAATGGAGCCGATAGCTCCAATAAAGAATGCTTCATAAATCAAAGTCCTGTAGATATGCCCTTTATCTTCACCCATGGCAAGTCTAACCCCAAACTCATTATACCTGCGCAACCCTCCAAGCAATCCGGCATTCCATAAGACTATCGACATAGCCACCATAAATATAATAATCATTACGCTGCCGATAGAATTTACGTAATCGATGAATTCGGCCATCCCGGACTGGTCGCGCAGTCTAACCATTACCGGTGAATATTCATCCTTTAACGCCTTGAAATTATCATTAAAAGAGCTTGCATCTGAGGTTGCCTGATCATTGTCATAGTTACCTGTGTCAAAAAATCCAAGAATTTCTCCTGCTGCATCATTCATTCCCAAGGCAAGTTGAATATCTGAAATATCTGCAATAATAGCTCCCCTGTCCAGGGCTGACGACCCAAAACGGATGGTTCCAGATACAATCAGGTTCTTAAAAGCCATCCCGCCATCCATGGTTGTCCCTAAGAGTGTAAACGAATCACCAGGTCTGATATAAAACTTGGAGGCAAAAAGATCAGAGATCAGGGCGTCGCCCGGTTTCGCTGGCAACCTTCCTTTTACCAATGACTCTGCAAGATTAAACCTGTTCCCCTCTTTTGAATTGGGGGATAACAAATCCATTCCCCAACAGACAACCGGACCCTGAGCACGGGTTTCCCCTGCCGAATCAGGGAAATCAATGAGACCGCCAAAACGGATCCGTTTTACCCAGTCAAGGCCGGGATAAGCATTCCTAAGCCTCTTCAACTGGTCATTTACCCCTATTATCGACAAATCGTTTGGCATCTGCTCAGCATCCTTTTGATAAGCACGGGTCATTACTTTAAGATGTCCCGTGGTGAAATTTGCATTCATACGGACCGATTCTCCCATGATTCCCCTAATCCAGCAGAACATAACCACGGTGAGTAATACACCTATTGATACCACTATAACCGGTAACAGGCTTCGGCTACGATCGTTGATGATTCCTTTGAGTATAAACCTGATCATTGTATTTTCCCTTTTAAGGCATCGGTTGGTCTGAGCCTGGTAATTTTTCGCGTAGGTAAATAACTCACAATCGTTGCCGAAAGAATCACAAGCAAAACGGTAGAAAGAATTAGCCCCATGCTGTAAACAGGAATGATCTTTTCAGATATGGAAACGCCCATTGAATCGACATACTTAGGCATTGGAATACCAGCATGATGTATATACGACAATAAAGGAATTCCATAAACAGAGCCCATTAAAATGGCCAGTAAACTGTGAGCACTCCCTTCGATGGTAAAGATTGTGACCACCTGAACACGGGTCATCCCTAATGCAATATAGGTTCCAATCTCTTTTTGGCGTCTGAAGATGGATAAAACCTGGGTATCAAAAATAGCCAACAATGCAATGGAAAGAAGCAGCCCGTAAATAACCGCGGCCCCGATTTTTTTGGTCTGTATAATGTCTTCAATCTCCTTCAACAGGTATTTCAGATCCTTAAATTGCCAGTTTTCTATACTTCCCCCTGCATAATTTCTACCTGCAATCAGAAGAGTTGCTTCGTTTTCCATGCCGGTTAAATGTTGCAACGCACTCAAGGGTATCCAGATCTGATTATTATCGATTGACTGTACATTTGAATTAAAAACCGACACGATTTTCATTTCCCGTGTATCAAAGGTCCCGTTTTTATCACGCCACCTGACCAAAACCTGATTACCTTTCAGCAATTTAGCGGCTTCCGCCATCCGTTTACCAATGATTGCCGGGACATCATTGGTTTCTGACTTTAACAACAACGAGGGTAGTTTAATGATCTGCTGCTTGGGATCAATTCCTTTGAGGTAAATATTTTGCATTCGCCCCTGCGGGTAAATGGTCGCCTGGGTAATCAGAATCGGAGTAAGCTCACGGGCATCCACAAGCGATTTTACCTTTCCGGTGACTGGCGCGTGAGCATCCTGCAGGCAGAAAGGATCGTAAGGATCATAAGTTGAGTGCCAAAGCTCACCGTTACCAACTTCCCAATCTTTGGTGTCGTTGAGCGCTTGTTGGTTCCAGCCATCGAGCATGCCGTTGTAAAAAACTATAATCACAAAGGCAATTGAAAGTACAGTTACATTGAGCCAGGTTCGGAGTCCGGCACCAATCAGATTTCGAAAAGCCAGTTTAATCGCTAACATATCGGCTAAATTTCGGTATTTAAGATCAATTTGTCGGATTCAACAGTGCCATCTTTCAACGTGATGATCCGGTCGAGATATTGCATCACCTTTTCATCATGTGTGGCAAAGATAAAGGTGGTATTTAACTCTTTATTCAACCTTTTCATGGTCTGGACGATGTTGTGCGAATTTTTGGCATCGAGATTGGCCGATGGTTCATCAGCCAGAACAAGCAGTGGCCGTTTAACCATGGCCCTTGCTATGGCCACTCGCTGGCACTCTCCTCCTGAAAGCTGAGATGGTTTTGAATTCTGTTTGTCGGTCAAGCCTACCCAATCCAGAGCCTCCATGACCGCCTTCCTTCGTACCCCTGCAGTACGATTCTGCAATAGTAAGGCAAATTCAACATTTTCATAAACCGAATAGACCGGTAACAGATTGTAAGTCTGAAAGATAAATCCGATGTTGTAATTCCGGAGATGGGCTGCCTGCTTATTCGTCAACCCTGATACCGACTGACCGATCACTTCAACACTCCCTTCTGAAGGATAATCAAGGGTACCAATGATGTTTAACAGTGTTGTTTTTCCCGATCCGCTCGGACCTACCAAACCGGCAAATTCACCTTTCCCGAAAGAAAGAGTAATACCATGCAGCGCAGTGAATTCACCGGTTCCTACATGAAATCGTTTGGTTAGCTTGTCAGTTTTAATGATTACAGAGTCATCCATTGGATTTTAAATTAATGGTTGAATACCAGCATAAGTTGAATCCCTTTGCCGGAATAATAATTGCCTGAATTTAATTGTTGAGGCAACTGGTAGTTCTTCGGATTCCAGAATGCCATGATGTAAATAGCTATTTTATTAAATTGTCGCTTGAAATTCAGAAAATTGTAGGAAGTATTATTAGTCCAATTGAAATAGGATATTATACTGAGATTATCCAGCATGCCAATCGGGTAGGAGAGTGACACCCCGGTAAATGAGGTTGGAGTAGACATTGCAAATGCTTTCTGGTCATAAGATAATAACAATTGTTCAAATACAACATTTAGCCCATTCCCGATTCCAAAGGTGTTATCGGTACCTAAATTGAGAATTTCAGTGTTGGTTATCATGCCCACATCCTTACTTTTATGGATAAAGGTACCTTCAAACCAGAGCCCGACACCCAAATCCCACTTTCCGTCCAATCCGATCCGGTTTTCTGAAACTTCATTGTAATCAGGAATAGATAGTTCCGATCCCCTGTAATCGGTAACACGGTGATTGAAGGTGATTCCCACTTCACCTTTTGGAACCGGAGACTGAAAGCGACCACCAAACTCCGGATGATCCGGATTTGTAAGATCCATGTCCCAGGGCCGGGGTTTGTTATTGCCATATAAACTCCAAAGCCAGAGATTTGCATTGTTCAGAAAGTAGTACCTCCCGAGAACTCCCCAAACACCATTGGTAAGTTGCAACGGATCACGCGGATCGAGTTGATCAAACCACATCAGCGGACGTAGCAGGGTAGCTGAACCAAAATTAATTTTTTGCAAACCGGCTCTTAGCTCCAAATGCCTGGCTGAATAGCGTGCCCAGGCCCGGTATGGCAGCAAACTGCTTTCAGAATGTGTTTCGTCAAAGGGGTGGATACCCAGTACACCAAATCCATTTGCCGAACCTTCAAAGTCAAACTGCCTGTTATTCTGTAATTTAATCGCATAATTCAGTGTGGGAATATACCGGCCGCTGCTGTAAACCGGTAAGCTGTTACCCTGATTATAAATGCCCCATGCGGATAGCTGACCACTGAAAATTAAGGTGTCTTTCAGGACATATTTAACAGAATCCTGTCCTTGGCAATTCATGTAAAAGCCAATGAAAATGAAAGATAAAATGTAGTAGTTCTTCATTTTCATAAATGTCCAGTAATTTCAAATGACGTATAAAAATACAAACTATGTTTTAGTTTGGTATTAATTAAACAAAATATATTTTCCTATTGTCAGGAAATGGCTGGGGAAATTAACCTTCGCTACAAAGATTAATTAAAGGCTTCCAGCTTCTTCCTTCTGCCTGTTGCCTTCTGCCATTATAATCCGGTTCTATTAATAAATTGTAAATTTTTTAATAGATTTTTTGGATATTTCAAAATAACCTATAATTTCGCGTAAAATTATGAATGAATAATCATTCATTAATAGAAATTGAAGATGGCACGAGTAATTGATGAAGGGAAAATAGAGCGGATCAGGGAGGCTACCATTGAGTTTGTTGTTCAAAATGGGTATGGAGGGGCAGCGATTTCATCTATTGCCAGACGGGCAGGTGTTGCCGAGGGGTATCTCTACCGGTTTCACCGTAGTAAACATGAACTGGTAACAGACTTACTCTATTCGAAAGTGGCTCAAATTATTGAGAAACTGGAAATTTTACTGAACACCTGTCCGGGTATGAAAGAGGTGATTTTCGGATTGATCGGGGAATTTTTCAAAATGGCAACTGATACTCCTGAACAAATTAAATTTATACACGTTTTGATGCACGATTATGATTTTCAGATTTCAGACGATCAGCGTCAGCAAATTAAAAATCTGTGCGAAAAAGTAGTTCAAACCGGAATTGCAAACGGAGAAATCAACAAGGCTATTACTGCTGAAGAGGCATACGGAATGGTCGTTATTTATCCGCTTGAAATTATCAACCTTCGGATGAAGGGATTTTTCGGGAATAGTACCTGGACAACCGAGGATCAAAACCGGATTGCTGAATTTTCAATCAACGCTTTAAAATAGATAAGAATGAGAGCTAATGTATTGATATTATTATTTTTAATAGTCGGGTTGTCACTTTGGGGACAGCAAAGTCTAACAACTTTAAAAAATCTGACATTTGTTGATGCACTGGGAATTTCGCTTCAAAATAACCATTTGATCAAACAGTATTCCAACAAATCGCTCCAGTTGGAACAGGAGGTGAAGGCAGCCAGGGGGTTACATATGCCAAGAATTTCCCTTTCTGCCTCCTATGTATATATGCCAACGAATATTTCCCTCGATTTGACACCGGTACGCGATGCTATTACCCCGCTCTACAGCGCTTTGGGCAATTTTGGCAAATTTTCGGGTGTTCCTAATCCTGCAGGAGGTCTTCTTTCGGATGATGTTTCAACAGCAGTTATGCGCGGGAAGCTATTGCAAGGACTTCAGTCGGTAAATAGCGCGGATTGGATTCAGACGATCCAGGAGCAAAAATTTGGTGTTGTAAATGCGGGATTTGTTTTGCCGATCTTTACCGGCGGTAAAATTAATGCCGCCAACAAAGCCGCTAAAATTAAGCTTGAAGCCTCCGAAATAGAATCCATTCAAAAGTCATCCGAACTTACAGGCGAACTGGTCGAACGTTACTTTGGATTAATCCTGGCAAATCAGGCTGTCAAAGTTCGTGAAGAGGTAAAAACCGGAATGCAGCGGCATTATGATGATGCTCAGAAACTGGCTCAGCAGGGGATGATTGCCCGGGTTGAGGTTTTAAACGCAAAAGTCTACTTTGCAGACGCCGATCGGGAGCTCAAAAAGGCTGACCGGCAGACCGAAATATTGAATGAAGCAGTATTAAACACAGTTGCTGATACCACCAATGTCCGGATTAATCCTCTTTCTGAACTATTCTATCTCGAAAAATTGGAACCGCTGGAATTTTACAAACAAAAGGCCCTGGAAAATAGTCCGTTACTTGGGCAGATCAACAAGAAAAAAGAGTTGGCCCAACAGGGAATTAAGGCCGAGCGCTCGGCTTATTTTCCTACAATCGCAGCTACCGGGACTTACAATGTTTTGAATAAGGATCTCTCTCCCTATCTGCCCGATTACATGGTAGGTGTGGGCCTGCAGTGGAGTCTGTTTGATGGCAATGCCCGTAGCCGGAAGGTCAGGGCGGCTCAATTTCAGGCAATGGAGGCAGAGGATTTCTATCTGAAATCGGAGTCTGACATCCATTCGGCGATCAACAAGTACTATCAGGAGTTGCATATGTACCTGGAACAAATCAATGAACTGGATGCCGCGATTGAATTTACCAATGAGTATTCACGGGCACGCGAAAAAGCCTTCTCTGAAGGAATGGCCACTGCCACCCAGGTTTCGGATGCAAACCTGGCTGTAGCAAAAGTGAAGATTGACCGGTTGCAGGCCATCTATTCCTGGGATGTTGCGCTATCCAAATTGCTTTATTATTCAGGGCTATCGAATCAGTTCGTGGTCTATATGAGCAATCCGGATGCCAAACCGGCGAGGTATTGAAATTATTGTAGAGATGCAAAGCCGTGCCTCTCACTGCCATTCAGAGATGCACAGCTGTGCGTCTCTGAACAACCGTTAAAAATTGAATAATTAATTATAAGATCTATATTATGAACAAGACAAAACATTACCTGATTGCAGGGGCAATTTTTGCAGTGCTGATTTTTATTGGATATGCTATATGGATTGTTGGCAGGCCAATTCCGCTTGAAGTTCAGGGTGAGGTAGACGCGACGCAGGTCAAGGTTGCCTCCAAGTTAATTGGCAGGATTGATTCCCTTATCGTTCACAAAGGGGATGATGTATCCTCTGGAAGTCTGCTTTTTACCATAACCAGTCCTGAGCTGGATGCAAAATATTTGCAGGCTTCTGCGGTCAGAAAAGCTGCAGGCTTCCAAAAAGAGAAGGCAGATAACGGAGCTCAAAAGGAGGATATCCAGGCCGCCTTTAATTCGTGGCAGACAGCTTTAGCCGCTTCGGATTTTGCCAAAAAGACTTTTTTGCGTGTGGAAAACCTTTTTAAGTCGGGTGTAGTGGCCGAACAACAAAAAGATGAGGCAGAAACCCGGATGAAAGCGGCAGCCGAAACGGAGAAGGCTGCCAGATCGCTTTATGAAAAGGCTAAAAAAGGGGCACGCTACGAGGATAGAGGTTCTGCAGGCGCTTTGGTTCTTCAGGCTGATGGTGTACTCACCGAGGTTAATTCCTACCTCAAAGAAACCAGGATCTTTGCTCCCATTAAAGGGGAAATTGCCAATATCATGTCTGAACGGGGCGAACTCATACCTGCGGGTTATCCTGTAATCACCATTGTGGATCTCGATGACGTTTGGATAACTTTTAACCTGCGTGAAGATTTACTGGCTGCAATTCAGAAAGGATCGACCTTTAAGGCCAGATTTCCGGCTCTCGGGATGAAAGAAGTAATGCTTAAGGTGAACTATATTAATGCTCTGGGCGAATTTGCCACCTGGAATGCCACCAAAACTTCTGGTGATTTTGATATGAAAACATTTGAAGTTCATGCTGTTCCAATCGAAAAAGTGAACGGTTTAAGGCCGGGGATGTCAGCATTGGTGAAATGGGATGAAGTGAAGAAATGAAATAGATAGAAATATTTGGAAGGAAATAGAAATACGGTTGAAAATTAATATCTCATCCGACTCATTCCAATTCTAATTGCTTCGATTGTGCCATGGGCACACAATATGGGTAGAGGTTAAATATATATTTAGGCATATCGTCCCGGACAGGACGAAATGTTACCATACTTAGAATTTTCTACCCGTATTAAATCCCTGGCGGGATAAAATTAAATTTTAATCTGTTTTTGAATAAATGATCTGGTAATGAACAATCTAATGAACACCCCGCTTTTCCTGGTTATTAGGCGCGAAACAGCACGAATTGCCGATAGTTGGGTGTTGATCTTTTCTACACTGATCGCACCGGTTACAGCATTTCTCATTATCATCTGGCTTTTTTCATCGGGAGTCGTCAGGGATCTGCCTATTGCTGTGGTTGACCAGGATCATACCGCTTTTTCTTCAAAGGTCACCCGTATGGTGGATGCCACCCAGGTATGTAAAGTAAGGTGGCGGCTTAATTCGGCGGATGAGGCCAGACATTTGATGGAAGCAGGCAAAATTGATGCAATAGTTGTACTACCTGGTGACCTGGAGAAGAAATTATTGGATAACGAGGCTACGCCAATTGCTGTTTATATCAACAATGCCAATGTGGTAAAAGGGGGTGCCCTTAAGTCCGGTTTGTATTCAACGCTTTCGACGATCTCTGCTGGTGTAAAAGTGCAGATCGCTGTTAAAAAAGGGCAGACTCCTTCACAGGCAATTGAAAAGGCAAGACCGGTAAAAGTCAATTTTCATCTGCTTTTTAATCCATTTGGCAACTATTCTTACTTTTTAGTGCTCGGTTTATTGCCCCTATTGGCCGTTGTTTTTATCTTTCTTGGTTCGGTGTATGCCTTAGGTATTGAATTTAAGGAAGGGACAGCAGGAGAACTGATCTCATTGGCCGAGAATCGGGTTGGAGTTGCATTAATTGGTAAGATGCTTCCCTATACCTTCCTGTTTTTTATGGATATGATGATTATGAACATCTTTCTGATCAGAACATTAGGAACTCCTCTGAAAGGAAGTTTGATGGCTATACTATTATCCGAATTATTGCTGATTATTTCTTACCAGTTGCTGGCTATCCTGTTTTTGAAACTTACAGCCAATCTCCGATTATCATTGTCATTGGGCAGCGCCTATACAATGATGGCACTCACATTTTCAGGCCTTACCTTTCCATCCATGGCAATGCCTTTGTTGGCAAAGTTGTTTTCTTTAATCTTTCCCTATACCTTCTGGCTCAGGATTTTTATGAGTCAAACTTTACGGGGTGAGCCAATAACTGAAGTAGTTGTCTCTTTTCTGGCGTTTATCCCATTTATCCTTGGAGGTTTTCTGGCATTCCCGGGAATTAAAAGGAAACTTACGCATTCAAAATATTGGTTTCGGGAATAACTGCAAAAATTTTTAAAGTAAAAGTTAAGCTTAAATTGATTTTATATAAACCGGCAATGCGATTCATAAATATCCGAAACAATATTACTTCAGGGTTGGAACTGACCTGGTTTTCCCTGATCGATGAGCTTAAAACCATCTTCAGCGATAGCGGAGCCATGCTTATCTTGTTTTTTGCAGTTTTTTCATACCCTCTGGTCTATTCTATCGCGTATAAAAACAATGTAGTGAGGGATATTCCAGTCTCAATCGTAGATCTTGATAAAACCAGTGTTAGCCGACAACTGACAAGAATGCTTGGTGCCACAAAAGAAATATCTGTAAATCATGAGGTTGGAAGTCTGCAGGAAGCGAAGCAGCTTTTCTGGGATGGCGATTCTAAAGGGATTATACTTATTCCTGAGGGATTTGAAAAGAATTTGTCCAAAGGATTCCAGACATCGGTGGGTGTTTATTGCGATGCAAGTTATTTTTTAATTTATAAAGAGACTCTCAGCGGTACCATTCAGGCGGCCGGAACTTTATCTGCCGGGGTTGAAATCAAAAGACTTCTCGCGTCAGGCAGCAGCGAGGAACAAGCGAAACAGCAACGTGATCCAATGCCGGCAAAATTCTATAGTTTGTATAATCCCGCAGGCTCCTACGGCTCAAGTATTATGCCCGGAATGATCCTGATCATTTTGCAGCAAACTCTGCTGATCGGAATTGGGATGATCGGTGGGGCAGGGAAGGAACGGCGAAATAATCAGGAAATTAAACCAGGTGTAAGGGTCAGGCAGGGGATGTTCTCAGTGGTTTTCGGAAAGGGTTTGGCCTATTTCCTGATTTACATACCCAATATTGCATTCACGTTGGTATACCTTTCCAAATGGTTTGGATTCCCGGATAAGGGCAGTTTTACTGATGTCTGTATTTTATTGGTTCCTTATTTGTTTTCTGTGATTTTTCTGGGGCTTATGATTTCCATGTTGTTTCGTCGTCGCGAACATTCCATTATGGCATTGGTTTTCTTTTCTCCTATTGTGTTGTTTCTTAGTGGGTTATCATGGCCGAAGACGGCTATACCTCACTTGTTAAGTCTAATAGCTCAGATTTTTCCCAGTACGACAATGATTCCGGCCTATCTGCGAGTCCGGACTATGGGTGTTCCGATCAGCGCTGTAAAACCGGAACTTCTCTTTTTACTTTGCCAAATGATTGTCTACTTTTTGATTGCTTCGGCAGTATACAAAATTTCTGTTATCAGGCAGGCCCAAAAGGGGATGGAGAGAAAAGGTGATTTGGAGAGTGTGGGAAGTGGAAATGGTTAAGAATAAGTCAATTAGTCACAGCCATCCAAGCTAGCCGCGAATTATTACCGATTAGCAGTAAGAAAATCATCTTTACCCATGTTGATCGTCATAGAGCCATTTTAACTTTATGAATGGCGCTTTTCATTTCCCCTTTATTTTTACCTTTGGAGCCTTTAGGAACAACCCTTAAAAATCGAAAATGAGAATTCGCTTCTTTTATGTTTTAATCGTAGTACTATTCGTTAGTTGCAGTAAAACGAAGCCCACCCAATTTCGGAAGATTGCGGGTTTTACCCAGGGAACGACCTACCATATCACTTATGAAGATTTGGCCAATAAGGATCTGACCAGACCGGTTGACTCCCTGCTGAAAATTTTTGATCTCACTTTTTCTGAATATATCCCTAATTCGATGGTATCCAGAATTAATAACAACGATTCCACAGTGGTCTTAAATGATATGTTTATTGAGCTATACAATAAGTCGGTGGAAATCAGCAATGAAACCAATGGTGCACTTGATCTTACGGTGTATCCCCTGGT
Organism: uncultured Bacteroidia bacterium; assembly: GCA_903923905.1. GTDB lineage: Bacteria > Bacteroidota > Bacteroidia > Bacteroidales > Prolixibacteraceae > JAAFHB01. The sequence goes on along the minus strand of CAIXZH010000033.1, from coordinate 33,367 downwards.
AAGTGCCTGGGGTTTTGGACCGGATCGGAAGTTGAAGATGGACCAGGCCAAAGTGGACAGTATTCTACAGTATGTGGGGATGCAAAAGATCAGAATTCAGGGGAGAAAGATGATTAAAGACCTTCCCGGGATTAAAATCGATGTCAATTCGATCGCCCAGGGTTATTCGGTTGATGTGATGTACCGTTTCTTTGAAACCCTTGGAATTAAGAATTTCGTGGTCGAAATTGGGGGTGAAGTAAGGACCAAAGGGAAAAACCCAAATGGTGCAATCTGGAGAGTGGGGGTTGACAAGCCAAGTGAAGGGTCCAGCAAACTGGGACAAAATTTGCAAACAGTGATACTTATTGATAATAAATCGATCACCACGTCAGGGAATTACCGGAAATTTTTCGAAGAGGATGGCCGTAAATTTTCTCATATTATTGATCCTCATACAGGTTATCCATACAAAAACAGCTTACTCAGTGTGACAGTGATTGCAAAGGATGCGCTGACTGCTGATGGCTATGATACGCCGTTAATGGTACTTGGTTTGGAAGGGGCGAGAGCCGTGTTAAAGCGTCATCCGGAGCTTGAGGCCTATATGATTTATGCGGACCAAAACGGTCAGTTCCAGGTAGAATATACCAAGGGAATTGAGTTCGATAAGGAAAATTGAATCCGGAAATTGTTACTTTTATAACCTGATCTTTAACTCATTTGCCAGTGATTCGGAAAAAAGATATCCAGGTTATCCAAAAAGGCGATCCTAAAGTTGTGAATGCCTGGGTGATGTACGACTGGGCTAACTCAGTTTACCAGCTAACCATTGCCTCTACCATATTCCCGATCTATTACAACACCGTGACCCGTCATGGAAATGATTTTATGGTTTCATTCTTTGGCTTTAGGGTGATCAACACGGCCCTATACTCCTGGGCCATTGCTGCAGCTTATCTGATTGTTGCGGTCGGGTCACCGCTCTTCTCATCGATGGCCGATTATACCGGACGACGGAAAGGATTTATGCGTTTCTTCACCATTATCGGGGCTCTTGGCTGTGGAATGCTTTTCTTTTTTGATGCCAATCATATTGAGCTGGGGGTGATCTCATTTGCCCTGGGGACATTGGGCTATGGCGGGAGCATCGTTTTTTACAACTCATTTCTACCGGTCATTGCTGAGCCAGAAGACCAGGACCGGATCAGCGCCCGCGGTTATTCGATGGGTTACCTGGGAGGAGTGATTCTGCTTTTATTCAATTTGCTGATGATTACCAAACCTGAACTGTTTGGATTTTCCAAACAATCCGACATGCCGGCTAGAATTTCTTTTCTCTCTGTGTTTGTCTGGTGGATTGGTTTTTCCTCGATAACCTTCAGATATTTACCTAAATATGTTTTCAGCAAGCGAATCCAGGGTGGTCGTATTTTCGTGAATGGATACCGGGAATTGCAAACTGTTTTTAATGAAGTCCGGAAATCCTTTCAGCTAAGCATCTATCTTACCGGGTTCTTCTTTTTAATGATGGGGATACTGACTACGATGTTCATGGCTGCGACCTACGGGGAGAAAGCGCTTGGTTTAAATGAAAGCGTGCTGATCCCCACAGTTTTGGGCATTCAGCTGGTTGCTATGTTTGGGGCATGGTTTTTTGCACGGTTGTCGGGTAAAATCGGTAACCTAAAGGCCCTTATTATCTCGGTAATTGTGTGGATAGTTATTTGTGTATATGCTTTTACTATCAAGGGAGCCGTTGGTTTTATTGTGGCGGCCCTGTTTATTGGTCTTGTGATGGGAGGCTCACAATCGCTGGCCCGCTCAACCTATTCCAAGATGTTGCCTGATACAACGACCGATCATACGTCTTACTTTTCCTTTTATGATGTTATGGAGAAACTGGCTACAGTGGCCGGAACCTTCAGCTTTGGGATAATCGAAGTGTTAACCGGCAGCATGCGTTATTCCATCCTGACTATAGCTTTGTTTTTTGTAATTGGCCTTATCTTTCTCCTGCTGCTGTTAAGAAGAGAAAGATCCGCCTCTACCTGTTAAATTCACTGGAAATGATTGAAATCGGGATCTTTGCTAAAAATAAATTATCATTAAATTTTTGGGTAGGGTACCCTAATTCCGGAAGATCTTTGTAATTTTATCGATTATATACCCTGGCATAAGCATGAAGAGTTATCTGAATTTCACTTTAAAGGGGGGGCAGTTATTCCCGGTCTGGATTGCATCCTTTATCTTCTTTTTGATTCCGTTTTATTTACTGGTTAAAGAGTTTTTTGAACTTACTGCCACAGAGGTTCCCGCTGGTGGACCTTCCTTACGGTTTTTTCTCTATTTTGTTATCCTATTGGCCGTTAGCTTTACCTTTATTTACTATAGGGCAAGACTGGTAATTAAAAGTCTTGAATTTAATGGGTCAAAGGTTGAATGCCAGTTTCATTCGGGAAAATACATTGGAATAATCGTCTCAGGTCTGGTCCTCTCGATCGTTACACTAGGGATCTATATTCCCTGGTTTACCCAAAATTTGCAACGGTTTTTTATTCATGGGGCGACCTATAATTCCCATAAATTCGCTTTCAGAGGAAAAGGAGGCAGGTTGTTTGTAATTATGACACTGGCTATCTTTATCCCCTTTATTGTTGTTGGATTCATTGTGTTTACTGTCCTGAATTCAAATATTGAGATCTGGATTTATAAAGTGTTGGTCATTGCCAGTCTTGTTTCAATGATCTATCTGACATTTAAATGGATGGTAGATATCCGCTATAAAAATTATCTGATCAGATTGGATACTGGATTTTTCCGGGCAATGGGGAAAATTGGAACTGAACTCTTGTTGGCTGTTATTTTAGTATTCATATTTCAAAGGCTAACTTTATTCTCAATTGAAATCTGGCGGAATTCCGGTATGTTACCTACGACAGGAAAAATTATTATCGAGCTCGTTTTAGCAATCATCACTGCCGGTTTTTATTTCCCGATGGCTTTTATTCGCCTCTACCGTTACTTTGCAGAACATACCAAAAGTAATATCGTTGATGGAAAGCAGATTACAATGGGATATGATGGTGATCAGGTTACCGATTTTCTGTATATCTGGAAACAAATCCTGTTGACGGTGATCACATTGGGTATTTACTATCCATGGGCATTCTGCAGGATCGTAACCCGGGTATTGAATCAGACCTTCCTGAAAACAGACCTTATATCTTCAAAGGCTTAATATATTTGGATCTCGTAGTACGTTGAATGAATAAGGTATTGTATTTCAGATATTTGCCCCAGTATAAAATTGTTCCTTCTACACGGGCAATTACCTGGTCCTGGTCATTTGATATTTCAACCACATAATCCCCCGTTAGTTCATTTCTGCTTATTTCTGTGGCAATAGCAGATACCACTCCGTTCCTGCATTTTCGCATATATACAATTGAAGCGGTCCGTGTGACAGCTATTTTCCCGTAACTGTTGGCCGCTTGTGAAAAGGTATAATCAGCAAGGGTGAACAAAGCTCCGCCCATCAGGATTCCTATGCCATTAAGATGATTTCCGGTCACTTGCATGGAGCATCGGGCAAATCCAGGTGTAACGTCTTCGATTTCAATGCCACACCCTCGGGCAAAGTTGTCTTTTCTGAATAATGAAACGATTTTTTCATATGTAAATCAGGCTTTTAAGTCGAAGGGACAAAGATTGTGAAAATTGATCAGTACCTGTTTCAACCTATTATTTACTTTTCAAAAAAGGGATTAGGTTTGTAATCAGCTCTCTTTTAAGCGGCAAATCAGGCTGTGAATATGTAGCAATATTCAGATTCCGGTCTGAGGGAGCCGGTTTCAGAATGTGGTTCATCCCTTCAATGATAGCCAGTTTAGCTTTGGGAAGCGCTTTGGCAAGGCGATTTGCATCGTTTAAACTTACCTGGATATCAGTAGACCCCTGAATAATCAAAACCGGAATTTTCAATTTGGCAATCTCCGTTTGCGGATCGTATTTTATCCATGAAATCATATAGGGCTGAACAGAGCTTCGAAACAAGGACGCCAATTCCGGAGGAGTGTTTTCGACGGTTTTTCCCTTTACAAAATTGTCAAGAATAGCGTTAACCTCAATAGTGACCGAAGGTGGCTGATTTTTTAGCTGCTCCCGGATTATTTTGTCTGCCGGTTGACCTGCACCTGCAATTGATACATATTTATTCACGTTTTTGCTCTGGGAAGCAATCATTCCGATTAATGAACCTTCGCTATGGCCAATCACAATGATCTTATTGAATTTCAACTCATTTTTCAAATACAGAACCCATCCTTTCGCATCATCTACATAATTGTCGAAGCGGAGATCGGCCTCTTTGGGTCCGGCACTCCGGCTACCTGCTACACCCCGCTTATCATACCGGAGCGATGCGATCCCATTTTTACTCAACTCCTGCGCCAACATTTTTAAAGAATTATTGTTCAACCCGCTATTATTCCCGTCGCGGTCTGTAGGGCCTGAGCCGGCAATCAATAACGCCACCATATTCAAATTATTCGGGGAAGGAACGATCAATGTCCCTTCGAGGTCACCTGTCCCCGTTTTAAGCAAAATGGTCTTTTCGGTCTGGGAGAAAAGGTTTGTACTCAAGACTATTAAAACCAGCGTAAGGCAATAAGTAATTTTCATATTATTCGCTTTTAGTGAGGAATTGAAATTTAAGAAGCAAAAGGGATACTCCTGATTAAACCGTACAGAATAATAATGGTGGATTAATGATTCTCAATCTTCTGATAAATGATGTAGGAGTAGATAATTGGAACTAAAATCAAGATGCCGAGGATAGGTAGCAGAACGAAAAATGGATCTTTGAAAATAATCAGGGCAAAAACACCTGCAATTCCACCCCAGAACCATAATCTTCCGGCCATCCGATGGGTTCTGGTCCATACTTCAGCATTGTTCAGGGTCCAGGGAACTTTAATCCCGATAAAATAGTTTTGTCGTACATTTCCCATATAGTTTCCCAGAAGGGTCAAAAGGAGGAAGACAAAGATCGGAACAAATAATCCCAGTTTCTCAGATCCGTGTAACACATTGTAAATTATAACAGTATCGATTAATCCGAAGAATAATCCCAAGACGATCCTAAGTTTATAATAGGTCAGGCTGAATATTTCATAATTGCTTTTCCTGGGATCGATCATAGGCAGGATAAGCATAAGAAAGTAAATGCCTAACGGTAAAAATACATAAATCAATTTTGATCCGTAATCATTTGGATCACCGTTTAATTCAAAATGGATCGGTACCTTTTCAGGAACCGAACTCCAGTTAAAGAGTAGGTAGAGTACTGGAAGAGCTGCTAAAAGAAATAAAAAGAGCTCTCTGATCATGGTTTGTTTCTTCATTGTTCCTGGTATTAAGTCATTTAAATTGCATCATCCATTTGAGAATTTCATCGAATACAGTGGTGTTGATCGAGTATTTCTGAAACTGACCCTTTCTGACACAAACAACCAATCCCGCTTGTTTAAGCAGATCAAGATGGTGTGAAATACTCGGCCTGGTTATCTTAAAATGATTGGCTATTTCACCTGCCGTGAGATCTCCGCTGTTCAGCAATTCCAGAATCTCGCGTCGCGTAGGGTCATTTAATGCCTTAAAAAATGTGTTCACTTTTATATAATTGTATAATTAGACAAATATCTAAATAATTCCGGAAATAAAAAAATAATTCAATTAATTTTTGTCATTTCCGATATATTTTGATAGTTATTGATTTATTGGAGATTAGGGAATTCGAATCGATCCAGAGCTATCCCAATTTTTTCGAAAAGGTCATTGCGCCAGATTTTTTGTGTATATTTGGACTTGAGTGTTGACTAAAATAAAGAGTTAAGATAATCCTTACCCATGGAATTAACAAGAGATCCAAGACTTGCGGTACTTTTTGATGCGGATAATGTTCCCTATTCTAATGTGCGGGGGATGCTTGCGGAGATTGCGAAGTATGGAACGCCAACCTTTAAACGTATTTATGGAGACTGGACCAAACCAACGGTAGCAGGATGGAAAACGGTTCTTTTGGAAAATGGGATCACACCAATCCAGCAATACAGTTATACGACCGGGAAAAATGCTACCGATTCGGCGATGATTATCGATGCAATGGATATTCTTTATACCGGCAGGGTTGATGGATTCTGCATTGTATCGAGCGACAGTGATTTTACCCGGCTTGCCACCCGTTTGCGGGAAGCCGGAATGAAGGTATATGGCATTGGAGAAAAGAAAACCCCGATACCATTTATTGCGGCATGCGATAAATTTATCTATCTTGAAATTCTCAAACCAGCAGAACCTGTTGTAAAACAAATTATAACCCCAAAGGTTAAATCCAAATCGCGCTCGAAGGTTAAAGAGGTTGCTCAAACGCCACCGGTTAATGTAATAGAAACCGTGAATAAAGGGTTGGCAAAGGTAATTTCTGACAGCATTAATGACCTTGCCGACGAAAATGGCTGGGCCTTTTTAGGCGATTTGGGTAACCTGATCTTGAAAAAACAGCCCGATTTTGATCCCCGGAATTACGGATTTAAAAAGTTGGTTCCTCTCATCAAAAGTTTCGACCAATTTGAAATCGATGAACGGGAAACCGGGAAAAAGAATACTACATTGGTTTTTGTAAGAACAAAATAAAATTCAAGAGAAACTATTTTTATATTTGTTGGCTAATTGTTCCACCTCATTTTCGTAATGAAAAAAGTAAAATTAAACATTCTTGGTTTGTCCTACAGCCAGACACAAACAGGAGCCTATGCACTAGTCCTTTCCGAGGCTGATGGCAACCGAAGAATTCCTATAATTATCGGAGCAGTTGAAGCACAGGCTATTGCAATTCAGTTGGAAGGGCTTAAACCTCCACGTCCGTTAACCCATGATCTGTTTCTGAATGTAGCTTTGGCGTTTGACATTGAGATTACCGAAGTTTTTATTCATAAACTGGAAGAAGGAATTTTTTACGCCGAGATTGTTTGTGAACAACATGCTAACCGAATCAGAGTTGATTCGCGAACATCAGATGCCATTGCGCTGGCGCTTCGGTTTGAGTGTCCTATTTTCACTACTGAAGAGATTATTGAGAAAGCAGGAATTATTATGGAGTTTGATGAAAACGGTGAGGTGAATGACGAGTCTGAAGATTCCGATATGATCAAAAAAAAGTCGGCAAGTCACATCGATTATTCGGATCTTTCGCCTGACGAACTGAATGAGATGCTCGAAGCTGCAATTACTGACGAAGATTACGAAAAGGCTTCTGAAATCAGGGACGAAATCAAAAAGAGAAAACCCTGATATGAGGCAATACCTGGATCTTTTACAGCATGTCCTTGATCACGGCCGACCACGGGAAGACAGGACCGGCACGGGAACACAAAGTGTGTTCGGATACCAGATGCGGTTTAATCTTAAGGAGGGTTTTCCTGTAGTAACTACCAAAAAACTTCACCTGAAGTCTATCATCCACGAATTGCTCTGGTTTCTTGCCGGTGATACCAATGTGAAATACCTTCAGGATAACGGGGTCCGGATCTGGAATGAATGGGCGGACGAAAAAGGTGATTTAGGCCATATCTATGGTTTCCAGTGGAGGTCGTGGCCCTCACCCGAAGGAAAGTCCATAGATCAGATCTCCCAATTGATCCATGACATTAAAACCTATCCAATTTCCCGAAGATTAATAGTCAGTGCCTGGAATGTTGGTGACCTGGATAAGATGAATCTTCCCCCATGTCATTTATTGTTTCAGTTCTATGTAAATGAGGGGAAACTCTCCTGCCAGCTCTACCAGCGAAGTGCCGATATATTTCTGGGAGTTCCGTTCAATATTGCTTCCTATGCCTTGCTGACGATGATGGTGGCGCAGGTGACAGGATTGGAACCCGGTGATTTTGTCCACACTTTTGGCGACGCCCATATTTATAATAACCACCTTGACCAGGTCAATCTTCAACTTTCCCGATCCCCATTGCCTCTGCCGCAATTAAAGATTAATCCGGCGGTAAAATCAATTTTTGATTTCAAGTATGACGACTTTGAATTGATTAATTATCAGTCACATCCGCATATTAAGGGAGAGGTTTCGGTGTGAGGATAGGCTATTAGGCTGTAGACTATTAGGCTGTAGGCTATTAGATTATTAGACTTTAACAATATCAATCCAATGTAAATTAAGAGAAAGTTTAAAATTAGATTTTCAATCCCGTCAGGGATTAAATGTGGGTAGAAAACAAAATATAATAAAGGGTTACGTCCTGGATGGAACGAGATATTTTACGGTATTGTTTATCTTCCACCCATATTTTAAGCCGACGGCACAAGCATAAGAAAAAGAATTGATCTGATTAATATGAAAAATAAATTCTAAACAATTTCTTAAAATTTAATTTGCAATTTTATCAGCCATTCCATGATCTATCCAAATATCGCCATAATCGTCGCAATTGCACAGAATTTTGCAATCGGGAAGAATAACGATCTGTTATTCCATCTCCCAAACGATCTGAAACGATTTAAGAAAATTACCTCAGGACACGCCGTCATAATGGGTAAAAGAACCCTGTTTTCCCTGCCCAAAGGTCCTCTTCCCAACCGCAGAAACATTGTAATCTCCGACATTCCGGGTGAAATTTTTGAAGGTTGCGAATCAGTTTACTCGATTGCTGAAGCCGTTGAAGTGGTTAAGAACGAGGAAATCGCCTTTGTAATTGGGGGAGGGATGATTTACCGCCAGTTCTATCCAATTGCAGGAAAGCTTTATCTCACTATGGCTCACAGGGATTTTGAGGCCGATACCTTTTTCCCGGAAATCAATTTCAAGGAGTGGAAGGAGCTCTCACGCGAAGATTTGTTTGACGAAAAGAACAACTTCAATTATTCAAATATTGATCTGGAGAGGATTTAGAGCAAAAGATTTTAGTTGATAACAGATTGCTATGGATCAGGGCTGAATTGAGGTTTCGCTTACAACAAGTTCTTCTTCAGTTATTTCGATGGATTTTTGTTCGTGTTTATACCTGAATACAAGTGGAAAGATAACTCCCAGGAGCAAGGCATAACCGGCAAATACAAACCAGATACTATGCCAATCCTTGACACCATCCTGAGTGAAGAAGTCAATAACCTTCCCGCTCGAAACCCCGCCGATGAACGCCCCGATACCGTTAGTCATAATCATAAATAAGCCTTGTGCACTTGCTCTGATGCCCGGTTCAGTCTCTGTATCAACAAATAGCGAACCTGAGATCAGGAAGAAATCAAAGGCGATACCGTAGATAATCATCGAAAAGATCAACAGAAACAGACCGTCTCCGGGATTTCCAATTCCAAAAAAGCCAAACCTTGCTACCCAGGCAAAGATGCTGATCATCATTACTTTCTTAATGCCAAAACGGTTCAGAAAAAACGGGATCGCGAGTATAAAAAGAACCTCAGAAATCTGGGATACCGACATCAGTAATCCCGGATGGATAACCGCAAAAGAATGGGAGTAAACGGGAGTGAAATCATGCAGGAATGATTGTCCGAAGGTATTGGTGATCTGCAGGGCAGCACCTAATAACATGGCAAAAATAAAGAACGTAGCCATTTTTGTCCTTTTGAACAAAATAAAAGCATCAAAACCCATAGCTGAGACCAACGACCTTCTTTTTGTTTGTTTTACCGGAGGACAGGCAGGCATGGTAAAAGCATAAACACCTAAAATCAGGGAAGCTGCTGATCCAATCCAGAGTTGTAAAGGACTTAGACTCCATCCGACTAAATCAACAACCCACATAGCCGAGATAAATCCGATGGTACCCCAAACCCGGATGGGAGGGAAATCTTTGACTACTTGATAACCTTTTTTTTCAAGAATATGATAGGATACCGTATTATTCAATGCGATGGCTGGCATGTAAGCCATGGCGTTGAAGAGCAAGATCCAGTACATCTTGTCCGAATCGGTAACCCTGGAAGCCCAAAAAAGAAGTATTGCTCCCAAAAGGTGACTCATGCCAAGAAGACGCTCTGCATTAATCCAGCGATCAGCTACAATCCCTAATAATCCGGGCATGAAGAGTGAAGCAATCCCCATGGTTGCATAAATACTGCCAACCTGACCTCCGGTGAAATGAAGCGTATTACCAAGATAGCTTCCCAGGGAGATCAGCCATGATCCCCAGATAAAAAATTGAAGAAAATTCATCAATGTCAATCGAAACCTGATCCCCATATCCGATATTAGTGTGCTTGAATGAAAAACTGGATGCGTTAACCGTTTTAATTTAAATCCCTTTTAATCATCAAGAACCATCATTTTTCCAAGGTTCTCAAACCTGGAATTGTAGTCGTCAATTGAGCATTGCATCACCTCATAGGCTTCACCGCGACCATATACGTGAGTAATGACCGTGTTTTTCTCTTCTCCCGGTAAGTCTTTGTAAGTCAGAAAATAATGCCTGAGCCGGGTAATTATTGTTTCAGGGACATCGTCAAGATCATTAAAATGCCCGTAAACAAAGTCGTTATTCAGTACTGCAATAATCTTATCATCGGCCTCGTTCCCGTCGATCATCCTAAAACCGCCAATGGGACGTGCTGTGACCAGGATGTCACCATGGGCAATATTTTTTTCGGTGAGGACAACGATATCCAGTGGGTCGCCATCACCTTTCACCCCTTTAAGACCTGTTTTGTCCATGCAGTATTTTCCGACTTTCTTCCCGCAATAGGTCTGGGGAATGAATCCGTAAAGAGCAGGAACAACATTTGAGTATTGCTGAGGGCGGTCAATCTTCAGATAACCAGTGTCTTTGTCAACTTCGTATTTGACGGTATCCGTTGGAACAACCTCTATAAACGCGGTTACCTTTTCCGGTACATGGTCTCCGATGTGAACACCATGCCAGGGATGCGATTTATATCGCAAACCCATCAGTCGACCGATAGGATCTGAAAATTTGTCTGCCATAACGATTGATTTTATTGAATTTTAATTTGAAGCCTGAACTTGTCGGCAGGTTAACCGACAACCAAAGGAAATCAAAATTTATTAGATTTTGCTGAAGTTTTTACTTAAAATTGATGTTCTCTGAATCTTCCTTCCTTTTTTCAATGAGAAGTTGCATCTTTTTTTTTAAAATGTAATGATTTCTCCCGAAATTGAATTTTCAGCTTGTGATCAACAACTAAATTGGCACAGTCGGCTCTGTGATCCGACAGTAGCTCGACAAATTTCCCTAATCCGTTTGTTTAAGTGCCTGATCAATCTCAGAAAACTAACAGGTATTCATGTTGCAAAATAATCTCACTTTTATATGTCGATTATATTTGTTCCGGTTTCTTATGCCCCCCAGCCTTCGCGATCGAGGCTGCGGTACTGGATTGCCTCACCCAGGTGATCGGCCTGAATTGAATCTGCACCTTCAAGATCGGCAATAGTCCTGGAGACTTTTAAAATCCGGTCATAGGCCCTGGCCGAAAGCCCTAATTTTTCCATGGCATTTTTCAGGAGCTGGTGGCCAGCCTGATCAGGAACGCAGTATTGATGAAGTAATTTGGTATTCATCTGAGCGTTACAATAGATTTCGGTCTCGAGGAACCGTTCACGCTGGATTTCCCTGGCCGCTATCACCCTTTGCCTGATCACCATGCTCTTTTCACCGGGTTTCATCTCCGTCAGTTCATTGAATGGTACCGGAACAACTTCGAGGTGGATATCGATCCGGTCTAGTAGCGGTCCCGAAATTCGGCTCAGGTATTTCTGGACCATTCCAGGTCCGCAAACGCATTGTTTGGTTGGATGGTTGTAAAATCCGCAGGGACATGGGTTCATAGAAGCAACAAGCATAAAACTGGCAGGATATTCAACGGAGAATTTTGCCCTCGATATTGTAATTAGGCGGTCTTCAAGAGGCTGTCTTAACACTTCAAGAACGGTTCGTTTAAACTCTGGCAGCTCGTCAAGAAACAAAACGCCGTTATGAGCCAGGGAAATTTCCCCAGGTTGCGGGTAGGTACCGCCGCCAACCAAAGCGACATCACTTATGGTGTGATGAGGACTCCGGAAAGGGCGCAAAGTCATCAGGGAAGTATGTTGTTCAATTTTCCCTGCAACCGAATGTATTTTTGTAGTCTCGAGTGCCTCTTTTAGGGTGAAAGGTGGCAATATGGTAGGTATCCTCTTGGCTAACATGGTCTTGCCTGCACCTGGCGGACCGATCATGATCAAATTATGACCTCCCGCAGCCGCAATTTCAAGGGCACGTTTCACATTTTCCTGCCCCTTCACATCTGCAAAATCGAGATCGTAATTGCCGATTTTCGCCTTGAATTCCTCCCTCGTATCGATGATGGTTTGAACCAACCCGGTGCGACCTCCCAGAAAATCGATCACCTCTTTAATGTTTTCAACGCCATAAATTTTGAGCTTATCTACAACAGCAGCTTCGCGGGCGTTTTGAAGCGGTACAATAAAACCCTCAAATCCCTCCTCACGTGCGCGAATCGCGATCGGAAGTATCCCTTTCACTGTCTGCAACCCACCATCGAGTGAAAGTTCCCCCATCATCATATATTTGTGCAGTTCGGGCGCGGTAATTTGCTCAGAAGCAGCGAGTATACCAATGGCAATGGGAAGATCATATGCCGATCCCTCCTTCCGGATATCTGCGGGTGCCATATTGATTACCACTTTTTTCCCCGGCAATTTGTAACCATTGAAACGCAAGGCGGAGTCTATCCGTTGCTGACTCTCCTTAACCGCATTGTCAGGCAAGCCGACAAGATTAAAGCGGATTCCGCGGGAAACATCTGTTTCCACGGTAATTGTTGTGGCATCAATTCCGTGAACAGCGCTGCCAAAGGTTTTTACAAGCATAATCCAGGAAGATTAACAATCTATGGTTAAAGTTACGATAATTAAATGAATAAATGATTTGAATTTTATGGATGAAGTTTTTTATTCAAAATATGCTTTATCAAGGCATTTTATGATTTTGATGCCGCAAAACTCAGGGCCCCACTTCAATATAACTCCGAGCCCCACTCTGAGTGGGACCCGGAGTTTTCACATGGAATGATTATAAATTGGAATTCAATTACTTAAATATAGGGGTATTTTGTAAATTTGAAAGGCCTTAATCCTAAAATAGGTAACCATGAAAACCAAACAATTTGTGCTTTGCATGCTGTTTTTCGTAACACTATGGCAATGCAAAAAAGAGGCTCCCCCCACAGTTTCAATAACAACACTACCAGCTACAGTTGATTATGGTTCTACTGCCAACTGTCGCCTGGTCATCAACGAATGCCAGTTCATGCACTCTTGATGGCAAAGTGGTGGCTACTTCAGGATCATTAACAATTCCTTCATTAACGACAAATACTACGTTTAATATTACTGCCAGAGGCGCAGGTGGATCAGCCAATTCTTCAGCAATCGTAAATGTAAACCCACAGAAATTTGCGGTTGAGGCTGTTTCCGATACAAATGGTGTAATTTCCCCATCTGGTAAGATCGAGGTGGTCAGTGGTAGTAGCCTGAGTTTTACAATGACGCCAAAATTTGGCTTTGCTTAAGATACCTTCAAGGTTAATAATTTACCCGAAATAGTGAACCAAAGTGCTTATAATTTGACAAATATCCAAAAGAATTATACTGTAGAGGTAACGTACAGGAAAACATTAAGTTGGTATTTGTCTCAAGGGAAATGGAAATGTGATTCTGTGGCAAATCTTAGATCCGATGGTATTTATGATAGGTATTTAGTTTGGGGTGTTCCAGGGGCTGCTCAGTATGTTTATTCTTTTTTGCCTAATGGCAGTTACGCTCTTGATGCTTCAGGATTTGAATCAGGTGGAACCTGGACGATAACTGGAGAAGAGAAAAATTCGCCTGTTCTTAATCTTAAATCAAATAATGTAACTATTGTTTGGAAGATTGAACAGCTGGATGGAGTTTTTCTAACTTTATTTAATGATCAAATTCCTCTCATTGGAGATCCAACCCATCAATTTACAAATTTAAGGTACAAATATTCACATCTTAAATAAATGCGAATTAGTAATATATAAACTCATGGTTATCAGCACACCAACGTCAGCAAAAATGAGGTAAAGGGTATGATTTTAATTGGTTTCTGTAGTATCTTTGTATTATATTTATCCGGGAATGAAACAGAGATCTTATATTGATAGTTCAGTAATTGGTGGCTGTTTCGATGTAGAGTTTGAAGAATGGTCAAAGAGACTGTTTGATGAATTTAAAAAATGGTTATTCTAACCTGGAGATTAGGACACCACGGGAAATTTTAAAATTTGACGACAATGAATAACAAGGAATTTGATGCTGTTAAAATGATGAGGGAAATACGGGAAAATCATCACAAGATATATGAGAATAATCCTGAATTAAGGGAGAAACGATTAGAGGAGATCAGAATTAAATACGCGATTAAGATCGATAAAAAGGAGTCTGCTAACCACCAATAATGAGTTTTTTCTCAATATTTTTTTATGGATCAAAAACCAAAACCCGTCTTAGCCAAGCGCATCTTCTGGGATGTGAACTTTGAGCGCATCGACTATGATGCCAAGGCCAGCTGGGTTATTGAGCGGGTTTTTTCGCGTGGCGATGTGGAGGATATCCGCCAGTACCGCAGGTATTATGGCGATGAGAAAGTAACTGCTGTACTCTTAAATGCAAAATATTTGCTGCTACACACCATCCATTTTGCCAGTGCAGTAATAGATAAACCAATAAACGAATTCAGATGTTACACACTGAGGCAGTTGAACCCGGGACTCTTTCCTTACTAAAGGAGCTTATGGCAGTGCCTGCTCTCCGGGCGTTTTCATTGGTAGGAGAAACTGCATTGGCTCTTCAGTATGGACATCGTAACTCAGTAGATCTGGATTTGTTCTATCACGAAAAATTTGATCAGCCAATAGTTATTAAAGCGCTGGAGGGAATATTCCAACAGCGGTTTGTTTATAAGCAACAACATATTCAGTTTGGCATCTTTTGTTTCATTGATAATGTTAAGGTTGATTTTGTTCATTTCCCTCACCTGCCTATTGCACCTAATTGATATCGAGGATAAAATAAGGTTTTACAGCCTTGCAGATATTTCAGCCATGAAAATTCAGGATGTATTAGGGTGGGCACAGAAAAAGGACATCTGGGACCTGTACGAATTGCTCCGGCATTATCCATTGCAACAATTAATGGACTGGCACAAATTGAAATACCCCAGCCAGATGCTGGCAATTAGTATTCCGCATGCCATCACCTACTTTATCGATGCAGAAGAGAGCGATACACCTGTAAGTTATAAGGGGCAAACCTGGGAGGCCGTAAAAAAGGGGATCAATTGGGCGGTGAGTGATTATCTGCGTTAAAATTGGTGTTATATTTGTGAACCGGTCAGAAAGTGATTGTGCCGGGCAATATAATAACGCTGTTTAAAGTAATTTAAGAAATCTCACGTGCCCGATATAATTCAACTCTTACCCGATTCCGTTGCCAACCAGATTGCCGCAGGAGAGGTCATTCAGCGTCCGGCCTCCGTAGTTAAGGAGCTTGTCGAAAATGCGATTGACGCCGGCTCAACAGCAGTAACTATTAATATCAAAGATTCGGGGCGCACGCTGATCCAGGTGATTGATAACGGCAAGGGGATGTCCCCTACCGATGCCCGCATGTCGTTCGAGCGTCATGCCACCTCCAAAATCCGTGAGGCCAATGACCTTTTCGCTATCCGGACCATGGGTTTCAGGGGTGAAGCACTCGCTTCAATTGCAGGAGTTGCCGATGTCGAACTTCGTACCAGACAACATGGGGAAGAGCTGGGAACCTATATTCATATTCTCGGTTCTGCGATTCAGAAACAGGAGGCGGACCACTGTGCCGAAGGGACAAACTTTTCGGTGAAGAATATCTTTTTCAATATTCCTGCCCGGCGTAAATTTCTCAAATCGAACAGCTCTGAATTAAAATACATCATCACCGAAGTTCAGCGCGTAGCCCTGGCCAATCCGGAACTGGCTATCTCTCTGTATCATAACAATTCAGTCATCTATAACCTCCCATCGGAGAATGTCCGGAAACGGATTATTTCACTCTTTGGCAAAAACATCAACCAGAGTCTTATTCCAGTCGATACCAATACTTCCCTGATTAATATCTCTGGATTTATAGGTCAGCCCAAAAGTGCCCGAAAAACTTTAGGGGAACAGTTTTTCTTTGTAAACGGAAGATTCATGAAACATCCGTTTTTTAACCGGGCTGTCCAACAGGCTTATGACAGGATACTTCCTCCGGAAACATTCCCTTCCTATTTTCTTTATTTTGAGGTTGATCCGGCTGCCATTGATATCAATATTCACCCGACAAAGACTGAAATTAAGTTTGAAGATGAGCAATCTTCCTGGCATATTATCCAGGCATCGGTGCGCGAGGCCATTGGAAAATTTAATCTGATGCCTTCCATCGATTTTGATCAGGCCGGATCAATTGATATACCCCTGAGTCCTCTCCCGGGTTCATCGGTTCCTGAACCCGAGATACGAATCAACCCTAATTTCAACCCTTTTGAAAAGGAGCGGGGTAGTGACCGGTCCTATTCCAGTCCAACTACGTATCGTGATGAACGGAACATGGATAACTGGCAGGCACTTTATCGCGGATTTGAAAGGGAAGCAGATCAAAACGACCTATCCAGAGGTGATCATTCTGATAATCAGGAAGACTGGGTGAACCAGGAAGGGGTGCAACAGGAATTTAAGAATGAAGGGCTCTCCATTGAAAATCATAACTTCCTTCAGTTTAAAAATAAATATATCCTGACTCCGGTAAAATCAGGCTTAATGGTCATCGACCAGCGGAGGGCTCATGAACGGATCTTGTACGAGAATTTCCTGCGGATTATTGATAATCATCTGGCAATCAGTCAACGGCAGCTTTTCCCGGCAAAGCTGGAGTTAAACGCGGTGGATCAGGAGATCCTGGTTGTGTTGGATGAAGAACTTAGGGCGTTGGGCTTCGAGGTTCGTCATAGTGGCGAAGACATTTATTATATCGAAGGAATTCCCGCCCTGCTCAGTCATCTGAACGCTTCCGATCTGGTTATAAAGCTTATTGAAGATTTTAAAAACAGGCCTGTGGATGTGAAGGAGGAGATCAAGGAACATATTGCCCTGCTGCTTTCTCAGTCTTCAGCGATCAATTACGGAGTCGCACTCAAGAGTGAGGAGATACTGGAACTTTTTAATCTGCTTTTTGCCTGTAAGACTCCCAATTATTCCCCGTCAGGGAAAACAATCGTCTCAATAGTATCGTTTCAGGATTTTGAAAAATTGATCCGGTGAGAAGTGAACTGTTTTAATTTGAATAAAATTTAAACAATCTTCCACAATCCATCTGAATCGTTATTTTTGCACCATTAACAAGATATATTTAATATGAATAGATATCAGACATCACCCTTTTCGATGCCGCCCGTTGTCAAAAACCTTATCCTGATCAATGTTCTGATGTGGATCGCCAAATATCCATTCATGAATATGGGTATTGATCTTACGGAAAAATTGGGCCTGCATTATATCGGATCGCCACTTTTCAGGCCTTATCAGTTTGTTACCCATTTGTTTATGCATGCTGATTTTTTTCATTTGTTCTTTAATATGTTCGCCTTATATATGTTTGGAAAAGTTCTTGAAATGGTATGGGGTCCCCGACGGTTTTTGGTTTATTTCTTTGTTACAGGTCTTGGTGCTGCTTTGCTTCACTCTTATGTTACCTACCTCGAAATGTCGTCTCTCCAGAAAAGCGTAGCTGCATTTGTAAATACCCCTTCACCGGAACTTTTACAGGCTTTTGTAAAATCGAATTTTGGACAATATCCTTCTGAGGTTGCAGATTTGGTAAATAACTGGAGTGTCTCACTGACTAACCCTAATTACATTCAACAATCAACAGCCTGGGTTCAGGAAATTTTCACCATGAGAATTAATGCTCCTACAATTGGAGCTTCGGGTGCCGTATTCGGTATTTTGCTGGGTTTCGGGTATTTGTTTCCGAATACAGAACTGATGCTGCTATTCCCCCCGATACCCATCAAAGCCAAGTATTTTGTGATGGGTTATGGGGCTATTGAGCTCTTCCTTGGTGTTACAGGATCCCAAAGGGGTGTAGCTCATTTTGCCCACCTAGGTGGAATGTTATTCGGATTTATCTTATTGAAATATTGGAGCAAACATTCACAAAAATTCTATTGATAGGATGGGAATTATTGATGAGATTAAGCTTTCGTTTAAAAATGGTACATATCTTACAAAGCTCATATATATTAATATTGCGATATGGGTAATTGTAAGACTGGTTTTTGTTTGCTATTCGCTGAGTGGTTCTGACGGTTCATTGATGCTTGGCTGGCTTGCGTTGCCCGCATCCTTTGAGCTCTTCATTTCACGTCCCTGGACCATTTTCACCTATATGTTCCTCCATTTTGAGCTTCTGCATATACTCTTTAATGTGCTATGGCTTTATTGGTTCGGCAAGATTTTTTTGGAGTACCATAATCAGCAGAAATTACTGAGCCTTTATATTTTAGGGGGTCTCTCCGGCGGACTTGCATTTATGATGGCCTACAATTGGTTGCCTGTATTTCATGAACGGATTATTAACAGTCAGCTGCTTGGAGCTTCGGCTTCCGTGATCGCTATTGTTATTGCCATTGCCGTCTATGTTCCTAACCATTTGATTCACCTTGCATTTATCGGTCCGGTAAAGATCAAATGGATCGCATTTGTTTCGGTTATCCTTTATGTGATCAGCCTTTCAGGCGATAATGCAGGAGGAAATTTTGCTCATCTTGGTGGCGCCGTTTGGGGCTGGATTTATATGTCGCAATTGATGGCCGGAAGAAATATCACCGGTCGTTTTGATCGGATAACTGACACTTTCTTTTCCTGGTTCAGAAGGCGCCGAAAGCTTAAAATAAAGTATAATTCACCTAATCCTGATTATGAATATAACAGGAAGAAAGTAAGTCAGCAACATGAAATTAACCAGGTGCTGGATAAAATAGGCAAATCCGGGTATGATAGTCTGACCTTTGAGGAGCGTGAGATTCTTTTTAAAATGGGTAGAAAAAAATAATAAAGTGAGAAAATCATTCTCTAAAATTGGTTTTATACTGAATCTGGGAGTCTCCTTCCTGCTTCTGATCTCCGATTTAGCCCCGTTTGTTCCACCCGATCGATTCTGGCCAATTGCATTTTTTGGTTTAGCATTTCCTTACCTGGTGATTCTAAACGTGATATTTCTGGTTTTCTGGGCTCTGAAAAGGTCAAAGAGATTCGTGCTTTCGTTAGCCTGCCTGTTAATCGGATTTACCAATTTTACAAATACCTATCAGCTAATTCCGGGATCAAATTCTACTAAATCAGGAATTAAAGTATTGAGCTATAATGTGCATGGTTTTAAGTCTGATCAGAGGGCTCACCGTTTAAATAATCCAAAAATCGTTGAATATTTTAAATCTACCGGGGCTTCTATCATTTGTCTTCAGGAGGGAACTCAATTTAAAACCGGAAAGCTAAGTCCCCAGGGGATCAAAGAGGCGTTGCCGGAAATTAATTATTTTCAGGTAGTATCATCCGGAAGTTATTCCGATCTGGTTACCTTTTCTAAATATCCAATCATCAATAAAGGTGAACTTAAATTTCCGGTTCCATCCATCCTTGTTCAGTTTTCGGATATCAGGATAAGTGATCGTCAGATTATCAGAGTCTATAATTGCCATTTGCAATCGTATTCTATTGACCCTGATGATTATTCTGTGATTGACTCCATTGGATCATCCACAAAAACCAATCAAATTGAGGAGGCCCGGAAAGTCACCTTTAAACTTAGGAACGGATTCATTTGTAGAGCTTCCCAGGCCCGAAAATTAGCAGAACATATTCGGAAATCTCCTTATCCGGTTTTGGTATGCGGCGATTTCAACGATACACCGGTTTCGTATGCTTACCGGAAAGTCAGGGGTAGTCTGAAGGATGCGTTTATTGAATCGGGTTGGGGTACCTCCAATACCTACAATGGTGAATTACCTTCATTCAGAATCGATTATATACTATTAGACCAAAAGTTTACTGTGCAAAACTACCATCGGGACCGGGTTTATTACTCAGATCATTTTCCAATTCATTGTCAGATAAGTGTTGAGTAGGCAGATTTAAACAAAATACCCTCAAGGTTTTGGAAACCTTGAGGGTATTGTATTATTCATCGAGGATTTTAAAACTCCTACAACAACGCATCAATCTTGGAAGCGAGAATTGTTTTTGGAACAGCGCCTACCTGTTTATCGGCGACTTCACCGTTTTTAAAGAATAAAATAGTAGGAATGTTACGTATTCCAAATTTAGCGGCAGTTCCGGGATTTGTATCAACATCCATTTTTGCCACCACGGCTCTTCCCTCGTAATCGTCAGTTAGCTCTGCTACAAGTGGTCCGATCATCCGGCATGGTCCGCACCACTCAGCCCAAAAGTCAACTAAGACTGGTTTTGCTGATTGAAGAACCACCTCGTCAAAATTTGCATCTGTTACCTCTATTGCCATGATAAAATATTTTAAATTGTTTAAAAAGTCAAAAATTTTTGAATCAGCAAATTTAAGAATTAATTTAGAGTAAAAACGATATCTGGAATTTTTTGCAGATAAGCTTTCAGTTCACCGGTCAATCCAATCCGCCGGGTTCTGGAAAACAGGTGAAGTCTGATGTTTGTTTCGGGATCGAATACCGAGAACTTGAGTAATGTTTTTCCGGGTGACTGGCTGAGTTTTTGATCAAGCTTTTCAATCAATGCCTGAGTCATCGTTTCGACAGTAAACGTAATGCGCAGGCTTTCAGTTTTTTCGGCTAATTCCTGAAGAAGTTCTATTTTGCCGGCTTTAAATTCGAGTTGATCGCCTCCCTGCCATTTCGCTGCTATCTTTCCGCGAATCAGCAGAAACAACCCCTTTTTGCAGAAGTTTCCGAAATTCACATAGTCATTTCCAAAGAACATCATCTTATAGGAATCGGAGTAATCGGTTAATGTAAGGGAAGAAAAAGGTTTTCCGTTCTTTGTGAACCCCTCCTGTGTTTCGGTGACAATTCCGGCAAAACTAAGCTCACGGTTTTTCAGAGTCTCAATCTCGCTGTTAAGATGAGACAGATTGATGTCCTTGGTGCAAAAACTCTTGATCTCCAATGCATAATCATCAAGCGGATGGGAGGAGAGATAAATACCAATCAGATTTTTTTCTTTTTCCAGTGCCACAATTTTCGGCCATTCAGGGACATTGGGGATAGTCGGCAATTTAACTTCAATAGTCTGAATATCGCCAAAAAGCGAGGCCATTGATGACTGTTTCTCTCCCTGAATCCGGTTCCCGTATTTAATTAGTGCTTCGATAAAGCTGCTTCCATCACCACTATCTCCAAAGTATTGTGACCGATGGATATTTTCAAAACTGTCGAAGGCACCGGCCATCGCTAATGCTTCAAGATTTTTTTTGTTTATGGTCTGTAAATTAACCCGTTCCACAAAATTAAAGATGGAACTAAAATCTCCGTTTACATCCCTTTCTTTGATAATATCAGCAACAGCTCCTGCTCCGACCCCTTTGATAGCTGATAACCCGAAACGCAATCCTCCATTTTTATTAATAAAAAAATTTGAACGTGATTCATTCACATCGGGCCCCATAACGGCGAGCCCCATGAACTTACTTTCATCCATAAAAATGGAGATTTTATCTGCATTGGTTAGATTACAGCTCAATACAGCGGCCATAAACTCAGAGGGATAGTTTGCCTTAAGATATCCGGTCTGATAGGCAATATAGGCGTAACAGACTGAATGGGACTTATTAAATGCATATTGAGCAAATGCTTCCCAGTCTTTCCATATTTTATCGATTACCGTATCAGCAGGTTTTCCTACGGTTTTACACCCTTCAATAAACACTTGATTGCTTTTACACCCCTCCGTAAATTTAGTTTTTAGCTCCTCCATCAGGGGCAAATTCTTTTTTCCCATCGCTTTGCGCAATGAGTCCGATTCTCCTCTGGTGAACTGTCCTAATGCGCGTGCCTGGAGCATCACCTGTTCCTGATAAACAGTTATCCCGTAGGTGTCGGACAAGAATTGTTCCATAATCGGATGATCATAAACGATCTCTTCCCGTCCCGTTTTGCGGTTGACATAGTTGGGAATATAATCCATTGGTCCGGGGCGGTAGAGCGCATTCATTGCAACAAGATCTTCAAATCTGCTGGGCTGCAATAAACGCAGCCATTTTTTCATTCCGGTTGATTCGAACTGGAAAATAGCGGTTGTATTGGCATTACTGAAAAGTTCAAAAGTTTTTGGATCGTCAAACGGAATTTTATCAATATCGACCGTTATTTTTTTTGAAAGCTGAATATTTTCGAGACATTCCTTAATAATTGAAAGGGTCTTCAATCCCAGAAAATCCATTTTCAACAAACCGATCGATTCCACATAATGGCCGTCGTATTGGGTTGTCAGCAGATCTTCATCTTTGGTTGGCATTAATGGGATATGATTATCCAGCTTATCCCTGCCAATCAGGATTCCACAGGCATGTACCCCGAATTGCCGGATACACCCTTCAAGAGTTTCTGCATACTTTAATGCTTTTATAATCAATGGATTATCTGATTTTTTCTCTGCCTCCAGGGCCGGATTCTTGGCATAAGCTTCTGCAAGTGTAATTTTGGGTGTTTCTGGAACCATCTTGGCAAGCCGGTCGGCCTCGGAAAGGGGCAATTTTAAAACGCGTGAAACATCCCTGATGGCCATTTTTGCGGCCATCGTTCCAAAGGTACAGATATGAGCTACGTTATCGCGGCTGTACTTCTCCTTGACCCAGTTGAGCACCAGCTGACGACCGTCATCATCGAAATCGATGTCAATATCGGGCATGGATATCCGGTCTGGGTTCAGGAACCGTTCAAACAGAAGATCATGTTTAATGGGATCAACATTGGTTATTCCGGTTGTATAGGCAACGACTGAACCTGCAGCAGATCCGCGACCGGGACCAACAATAACATGCATTTTACGAGCCGCAGCAATAAAGTCCTGAACAATAAGGAAATAGCCAGGGAACCCCATCGTCTTTATCGTCTCAAGCTCGAATTCTATTCGATCAATCAGCTCGTGAGAGAGCGGCTGTTCGTAACGGCTTTTTGCTCCCTCGTAGACCAGATAAGTCAGATAATCAGATTCGAATTTAACCCTTAAGGCATTTTCATAACCGCCCGCCCTCTTGGGTATATCCTTAAACTCCTTAATTAATATTTCTTCAGGATATTGGTTTCGGTAGGCATCTATGGTCCCAAAGGATGGCGGAATTGGAAACTCAGGCATGATAGGTTCAGAATCAAGTTCAAAAAACTCGATCTTTTCAGTGATCTCCTGGGTATTTTCAAGAGCATCCGGCAAATCACCGAACAGCAGATTCATCTCTTCAGTGGTTTTGAGCCACTCCTGCTTAGTATAACGCATGCGGGTGGGATCGTCAAGATCTTTGCCTGTGTTCAGACAGATGAGCAAATCATGAGCATCTGCATCTTCTCCATTGGTAAAATGACTGTCATTGGTGGCAATCACTTTCACGCTAAATTTCTCACCTAAACGGATAAGCTCCTTGTTGACAATTAGCTGGCTGTCATATACATCAGTGGGCAGTTGAAGCTCTGTGGTTTTATGCCGCTGGATTTCAAGATAGAAATCATCCTTAAAAATACTTTTGAACCATTTTATTGCCTCCTCCGCGGCATCAAGGTCTCCCTTGAGTATGCACTGTGGAATCTCACCTCCAATGCAGGCAGAGGATACAATTAAACCTTCGCTGTGCATTTCAAGTAAATTCTTGTCTATCCGTGGTTTATAATAGAATCCTTCGGTATTTGCGACAGTAACCAATTTTAAAAGATTGCGATATCCCTTCTCGTTTTTAGCCAATAAAATCAGGTGGTCTCCTGAACGGTCTTCTTTTTCACTTTTGTCCTTGAAATGAATTCCCCTTGAAGCTACATAGGTTTCCACACCAAGGATTGGTTTTATATCGTTTTTCTTGCAAATTTCATGAAATTCCTTGATTCCAAACATGCTTCCGTGATCGGTCAATGCAATAGCCGTCATGCCATCTTTTTTTGCCTTTTTAACCAAATCAACGACCGCAGCTGCACCATCAAGGATTGAATACTGGCTGTGAACATGAAGATGCGTAAATGATACCATAGTTAAAAACTTATGAATGAATGGAAATATTGATTCCCTGCAATGCGATTAGTCGCATGGTTAAAATAGAAAAATTATAAGGTAATAGCCTGCGTGGAGGTACCGATTGCCTGGAGAGAACCTCCTACTGTTGATTCATATAATAAAGCGTCAACTTCAAATGTGTAAGTCCCTGTTCCGTAGGATAATACAGTTGACAATGGTACTCCTATAGTCAGATTTGTTCTAAGCGGACTGCTCGAATCAATAAATGGAGCCTCATAAAAAACCAGTGTAGCAGAGGGCCCTGTAAGTGTCCCTTTAGTCACTTTTACCTGATAAGCCTGGGCATTTGTAACAGCATTCCAGGAAATATCTATAGAATCGGGTGTTGCGTTTTTAGCCAGAAATGTAATATTTGGAGGTATCAAAATATTATAAGTCAACGTATTATTAAAGGATATTGCCTGTCCGTCTTTAAAAGTCACGTCATAGGTATAAGAACCAGGAGTTGGCAGAGATGCCGAATAAACAGGATTATTGTAAAATGAATTACCCATATTGGCATAATTAATCAGATTAGTTGTAATACTATCCGGAGAAGCAGCAGTAATTGGGGCTATAACGGTTACGCTGGTCATCCGGTTATAGGAAAATACAGAATGAACCACTGCAAAAACAACCTGAGCTGTATCCTTCGGATTTTTTATCGATTGAATAAATGCATCAGCTGTAGCCTGATCTACAATCGTTGCTTTTTCACATCCTGCAAGACCATACAGAATGAAACTTATAAGGAGGATTATGTGTAATTTTTTCATTGCTCAAATTTAGAAAATAATTGTAGACTAAACATTGATTTAGCTGGCTTTGATCAAATATTAAAACCAAGAAGAAGACCTCACAGATCTTCTTCTTAATCTTACCGAAATTACCCGGCTTAAAATATTCAGCAATATAATAAGGATGATCTGACTTATAAACAGATTCTTGACATGGTCCCTGGTTTCAGCCAATACAATTTAATAAGTAAAATATTGCGTTGAAATGCCAACTGCCTGAATATAGGTATATGCAGAGGTTTCGTATAATATCGCATCTATCTCAAAAGTGTAAGTTCCTGTACCATATGCCGATATGGT
The DNA here is from genome assembly GCA_903923905.1 of uncultured Bacteroidia bacterium. Taxonomy (GTDB): domain Bacteria; phylum Bacteroidota; class Bacteroidia; order Bacteroidales; family Prolixibacteraceae; genus JAAFHB01. The sequence goes on along the minus strand of CAIXZH010000033.1, from coordinate 7,901 downwards.
GACCAATGGGACTCCCATAGTCAAAACAGGTCTTAAAGGTGTACTCGCATCGTAAAACGGGGCTAAATAATATACCTGGGTCAAAGATGTTCCTGTACCTTTAGTAACTTTCATCTGGTACGCCTGGGCATTGGCTACAGCCTTCCATGTAATGTTAATAGAATCATTTGCCACATTTTTACCAAGTGAAGTAATAACAGGTGGGGGGAGAGTTGCAGCTAACAACGTATTAGTGTACGCTTTTGACTGTCCGTCAGAAAATTTCACAGTATAGTTGTAAACCCCAACTGAGGGCAGTGTTGCTGAATAGACCGGATCGTTATAAAAAGAATTCCCCAAATTAGCATAATTGGTTAATTGCTTGGTACTATTGTTGGGGTCAATAACAGAAACACTGGTCATGGAACTGTATGAGAATATTGAACTGACTGCAGCATAAAGGGTCTGAGTTGTGTCAATAGGGTTCTTAATAGATTGAATGAAAACATCTGCAGAAGCTATATCTTCAGTAGTAGATTTTTTACATGCGATTAAACCCAGCAGAATACAATATCCCAGGACTAAAAAACGTAATATTTTCATTATGAGTAATTTAGGTGACATATTAATTTGATTTTCGATTTTAATTTAATGCTTTTTTACTTTACAAAGCATGTGCCAAAGTTAACCAAAACTAGAATGTTACTTCATTTATCTGTAAATTTATTCTAAATTATCTGAATAATTATATTGGTCAGTCAGCCGTGATCTTTTGATTTCTCAGGATTGGTTTTGGGTCAGAATGAAAATTCAAATTAAAAAGTACTTCAACACTCCTAAATAATTCAGTCCCTTGGATTAATTATAATTGCAGACATTTTTTATCCCGATTAATATAGTATCTTTGCCCCGCAAATTTAAAATATAAATTTTAACGTAACACGTTATGTCAGTAAAGATTCGTTTGGCAAGGCATGGCCGTAAACAACATGCTTATTACCACATTGTGGTAGCAAACAGCAGGTCACCACGAGATGGTAGGTTTATTGAGAGGATTGGTTCTTACAATCCAAATACTAATCCTGCCACTATCGATCTTGACTTCGACAAAGCCATTTCATGGCTGAATTATGGCGCGCAGCCTACCGATACTTGTCGGACTATTTTGTCACACAAGGGGGTTATGATGAAAAAACACCTTCTTGATGGCGTTAAAAAAGGTGCCTTTGATTTGGCTGAGGCTGATAACCGGTTTGAGGCATGGTTAACAGCAAAGGAAAATGCAGTACAGGCGAAAAAGGATGCGCTTGCAACCGGTTTTAGCGATGAGATGAAAAAACGTCTTAAAGCTGAAGTTAAGGTCAACGAGGCGCGGCTTGCCGAGATTGCCAGGAAAAATGCTGCAGCTGCAGCAGCAGCTGCGGTGAAACCTGCAGAAAATTCAGCAGCAGAGGTTGAAGGTGCAGAAACTTCAGTAGAACCAACAGAGGAGGTCTAATACTGAAAAAAATCATTTTTTCAATATTTAACAGGAAGAATTTCAAAGGGCGATGGTTATTTCAACCATCGCCCTTTTTTGTAACTTTGTCGGAATATGAATCAGATAAATAAAAGCGATTGCGTTGAAGTCGGGTATATTCAGAAGGCGCACGGCCTCCAGGGCGAAGTTATTTTGGCTTTCGAACAGGAGTTTGAGGAAACTTTCGAAGATATTGAGTGGATCTTTGTGGAAGTAGATGGGGGAGTGGTTCCTTTCTTAATAGAGGAGGAAGGATTCCGTTTTCGAAATAACGAAAGTGCGATCTGCAAACTCCGCTTTATTGATTCGATGATCACGGCAAAAGAGTTAATCGGCTGCAAGGTTTTTATTTTGGAAAACGAAATAATCGAATCTGAAAATCAGGGAGTTGTGTCAGGTTTAATCGGAATGACTGCCTTTGATACAAAATTCGGTAAGATTGGTTTGATCAGCCGTGTAGATGATTTTTCAGGTAATATGGTCATCACTGTGAATCATAAACAAGCTGAAATTATGATTCCCCTTTCTGATGAAGTAATATCCTCGATGGATGAAACAAGCCGGGAAATCCACCTGAATTGCCCTGACGGACTCATAGAAATTTACCTGGAGTAAAAAAATTACAGCAGTCATGCAACATTTTTCCGGGAAATGCATCTTTCAATTGTAAATACTAATTTTCAAAATATGAAATCAAATTTTATCACCCTTGTGGCAGTTATCATGTTTGCAGGATCACAGCTACTTATTGCACAAACAAGTCAAACAAGGCCTGTTTCTGCCTTCACCGAAATCTCATTAAAGATTGATGCCAATGTTCATCTGAAACAGGGGAATACACAGTCTGTCGAAGTGAAAGGGAATGGAGAAACGCTAAACAGACTGATTACTGAAGTAAATGACCGGAAATTAGTCATTAAATATCCCACTGATACCTGGTTTAAGAAATGGAATCCAGGAAGAGTAGATATCTTTGTAACAATTCCCCAAATTGATGCCTTGACGATTTCTGGCTCAGGCTCCATTGACTCAAAAGACAAGATTAATTCCAGGATTCTGACTCTTACCCTCAGTGGGAGTGGTGATATAAATCTCCCGAATCTCATTGCAGAGAAGGTTTCGGTGATTTTGTCAGGATCAGGAAATGTTAAGCTTTCAGGTGATGGAACTTCCGCCGAATTGAAAGTGACTATCTCAGGTTCAGGCAATGTTAGAACCACCGATTTCCCGGCTGATGATGTGAATGTAAAAATTGGAGGATCAGGAAACTGCTGGGTTAATTCAGTAAAAAATCTGGTTGCCAAGCTTGCAGGGTCAGGAAACGTGATTTACAAAGGGAATCCATTAGTTGACAGCACTATATTAGGTTCTGGAAATGTGAGAAAAGAGTAGGGATTATTTCCTGATAATCTCTATCTGACCACCAAGGCCAAGTTTAATAATTCCTGACGGATTGGATTTCGACAGATCGTCCTGGCGATATGTAACGATATAGTCCATCAAAGGCTTTATCTCATCGTTGATTTCGTTGAAATTTTGTGGTGATTTTTGTCCGCTGATATTTGCAGAAGTTGAAACTACCGGTTTTCGAAACCTTTGTATTAATTGCTGTGTAAAGGGTTCTGTAGTAATTCGGATTCCTATGCTGCCATCTGGCGCCAGTAAGTTGGAGGCAAGATTCTTTGCGCCGGGGTAGATGATTGTCAGCGGATTATCTGCCACTTCGATTAAATCCCAGGCAATCTCCGGAACTTCAGCGATGTAGGAATTAAGCAGATTGGGATTCTCCATTAAAACAAGCATGCTTTTTACGTCTATCCGTTGCTTTATTTCATAGATGCGCCTGACTGCATCCGGATTTGTTGCGTCACAGCCGATACCCCAGATGGTATCTGTAGGGTACAGGATGATTCCTCCGGAACGAAGTACTTCGATAGCTTTGACAATATCGTCGTTAAAACTGGTACTCATGACTCTTTGAATTCAATAAAATGTTTATTCTCAAAAGGACGATAGTTGAAAATCTTTTCAAACCAATACAATACAAAATATCGGGCCTTGAATTTCTTCTTTCGGATTGAAAGTTGCGGGTGCCAGTTGAGATTAGTAATACGTGAAAGCATCACTTTAGGGTGGTCCCCATTGAAACGCTGGAGACTGTCAATCCCTTCTTCATATTTGAACTCTTCAGTTTCCTGGCCTTCGGTTTTGACATGCTTCGATTTTACAGACCAATATTGTTTCGACCCTTCGAGCTTATCCTTCATAAGTTTTGGCGGTCTGACCCAGCCATAATGATTCATGGTGGCATCAATAAACTTGCCGGTCAGTTTGGTGCCATCTTTCCACCTGAATCCCTGGGCATCATTCCACGACCTGATCACTTTATTATTTTTGATAATCCGAATTTCACTCCGGTACCACTGCCTTGAATCAGCATAATAATCATAGGTACCGTAAAAGTGGGTGTAATTCATGATTAATCCATCTATTTCTTTTATATTCAAGTATTTATGTAATGATTTTTCAATTTCAGCAAGGTATTTTTCGTGTAAGACTTCATCTCCCTGAATGTAGAAGCACCAATCGTATCCGGCAGGAATTGCATCAAAAGCCTTGTTGGTTTCGGAAGCGAGAACCCTCCCTTTTTCACGTAAAGTGGGGTCCCAGACCGTATCAATGATTTCGATTTTATCCGAACCGATAGACTCAATCAGCTCCCTGGTGCCATCGTCACAATCACCCACAGCCACTATGAATTTGTCACATACCGGAAGAATCGAAGTGATTGCTTCAACAACTGGATAATCGAATTTCACTGCGTTTTTAACGAAACTAAAACCGCAAACTTTCATGTTTTTGATGTAATCCCTGATTTTTAGGGTGGTTTATACTTTAAAAGAGTCTATTCCGTTGAGATCCAGCGTCGCGAAATAATCATCCAGCGTCTCGGCTCTTCGGATCTCTACGACTTCTCCCTCTTCACGAAGCAATAATTCTGCAGAACGAAGCTTCCCATTGTAATTAAATCCCATCGAATGCCCGTGTGCACCGGTATCGTGAATAACCACGATATCGCCCGCGGCCAGCTTTGGCAATACCCTGTTAATGGCAAATTTGTCATTGTTTTCACACAGTGATCCGGTAACATCGTACATGATCCTGGTTTGAACTGCCTCTTTCCCCGGCACTGATATATGATGGTATGAACCGTAAAGTGCAGGCCTCATTAAATTGGCCATACTCGAATCGAGCCCTGCATATTTTTTATAGGTATCCTTAATATGAAGTACTTTGCTCACCAGGTATCCATAAGGTCCGGTGATCGCGCGACCCGACTCAAAATAAAGTTTAATTGGACCCAGACCATTTTCGGTAATATATCTATCGTAATTAGCCTTAATTCCACGGCTCATTCTTTCAAGATCGACTTCTGATTGCTCTGGTTTATAAGGAATTCCAATCCCTCCGCCCAGATTGGCAAATTCGAAACTAATATTTAATTTTTTGGAAAGATCGGCAATCAGCTCGAAGAGTATCTGGGCTGTTCCCGCAAAATAATCGGGGTCAAGTTCATTGGAGGCCACCATAGTGTGAATTCCAAACCGTTTTACCCCTTTATCGATAAGAATTTGATAACCCTCAAAAAGCTGGCTTCTGGTAAACCCGTATTTTGCCTCTTCCGGATGCCCGATAATGGCATTTCCCTCCTTTAACGATCCGGGATTGTACCTGAAACATACCAGTTCAGGTAGCCCGATATTATCATCAAGATATTGAATGTGGGAAATATCATCCAGGTTTATGATGGCTCCAAGGGCAACAGCTTTTTTATATTCATCGACCGGTGTATCGTTTGAAGTGAACATGATCTCATCTCCGCTCATTCCAACCTTTTCAGCAATCTCCAGTTCCGCAATTGAACTGCAATCGATGCCAAAACCTTCCTGACGTAAAATTTTCATCAGGTAAGGATTTGGGGCAGCCTTTATCGCATAATACTCTTTGAATCCTTCATTCCATGAGAAAGCTTTCACAAATCGCTTTGCGTAAGATCGCATTCCGGCTTCATCGTAAATATGAAAGGGTGTAGGATATGTTTCAATTATTTTTTCTAACGTCTCTCTGGTAAACGGAAGTTTCTTTTCAGTCATAAAATTTTAAAATTTAAGAGCAGCAAAATTAGGAAAATTTTCATTCCCATCCTTGGACTATCTGATTTACTCGGATCGGAAGCGGTGAATTTAATGTTCTCAGACATTTAAGTTAGTTTTTGAGGCCTCACGACCTGAAAAGATAAAAAAGGCCGGAACTGAATTCCGGCCTTAACGCATGAAAAAATTAGAAGCTGCTTACCGCGGAAACTCCTTAAAAATCATTTGTACAATGTTGTTTAACTTTTCTTCCCGCGTTTCTGTGCGTGGATTGACCAGTCCTTCAGCAATCCCTTCCCAGACCATTCTTTTCTGGGGTACATCAATCAGATCAATGAATAATGTCCCTTCAATCGATTTATTCACATCGACATAGGTATTGGAATTACCAAATCCCCTCATATACATAAATGAATTAGTATTGGCATTTGCCGAATATTTGGCTTGCCCTTTAACAAAGGCATTAACCAACAAATCGGGCGTTGTAGAGAGTTGATACCCTCTTGCCTCCATCTCATGGCTGATAGCATCCTTTAACCTGCGGCGATTTAAATCATTTAAGGTCACTTTGTCAACCTCTTTGCTGAAATTGAAGGTTTTATATTTGGCAAAATCAGCTTTTCGGTCGAAATCAGTGCTCACCCTTATACCGGTGCATCCGGCAACAATAATCAGAAGAATCACCGGTAAAAAGGCAAATAGAAATTTATTTCTCATGGCTTTAAAAATTAAATTATACATTATTACTATCTCGTTTTGTAGTTGCAAATCAATACTTTTTCAAGACTCGTACTCCAGTTCTTACAAGGGAATTTATACAAAAAGTCTGCCAGAAATTAGTATTTCCAGCAGACTCGCATTTTATTTTGAGAAATTTAAATAATTATACCGGTGACGATCGAATCCGGATGTTTAATAGCGGAACAGCGTTTATTCCATCGATTATCGTGTGCCCTGATTTGGAGATTGCACCCGATCCGGCATCATACTTCTCGGCTAATCCAGGTTGGAATGGTAAGTGGAAACTGGCTATGAAGGACGGACAGTCTTCTTAAATGATAATTCATTGCTCTCACCATGTTTTTTGCCATTGCCTCAAGGTCTGTGGCCAGATTAGGATACACAATATCCTGCCCTGTAATGGATTTCTTCAATTGATTCAGATCAAGAACATTGCCTTCGGGGATGTGGCATTTTGAAATATTCCCACATTTTCACTGAAGTACATTCATCCTATATAAAATCATTCAAGACCAAATCCTCAGGTAGCCAATACCGGTAAATTCATTTCTTATATCAATAAAAATCAGCATATTGTCTGAAGTCAGACAGATTGGTGAGGCATTATCTGCTATTTTTGACCGTTTTTCCACTACTTTTGTGCCGTTATTTTAGATTGATTTATGAGACTGTTGACAATACTCTTCTCTCTGATGATCCTGACATCAGGCATGAGTTCCCCTACATTCAGAGAGAAGCAGATGAATTATACCCGGGTACGGGAAGCCTATACCTGTAAAGAGAGGATCGTGAATCAAAATCTCGCCGTGTACTCAATTTCGCGTGACAGCCTGAGGATTTACTTGCGCGCCTTCAAAGCCGAAAAAATTATCGAGTTATGGGCCAAAAACATTTGCGATTCTGTTTTTGTACAGATCAAGGAATTCTCCATTTGCGATATCTCCGGCTTTGAAGGACCGAAGAGGCGTTACCGTGATTTACAGGTCCCCGAAGGATTTTACCATATTTCGGAACTGAATCCTTACAGCAAATATTATTTGTCAATGGCGATTAACTATCCTAATGCTTCAGATAGTATCAGGGGTGTACATGGCCACCTGGGTAACCAGATCTATATTCACGGTTCGTGCATCTCATCAGGATGCCTGGCTATGACAGATGACCGGATCAGGGAGCTGTTTGTTTACTGCATCGAAGCCTACAACAGCGGACAGGATGAGATAGCCATGACCATCTATCCGGCCAGGCTTACCGATGAGAATTATTCCGGATTGATATCCGAATACCGTAAGGACAAAGATAAAATTAGCCTATGGGGCGATCTCAAAAAGAGTTTCGACCAGTTTAACCGCAAGAAGGTTCAGCCCAAGGTAAAGTTCCTTCACGATGGAACCCATGAGGTGAATTAAAGACCAATTAAATAAATGGCCCTGATTTCTGTGTTTTTGTTATCCTTATCTCTTTTCCCGGATAAATTTCTCTCCCAATCCGTTATTCCGGATAAATAG
>CAIXZH010000032.1 GCA_903923905.1 uncultured Bacteroidia bacterium | reverse complement strand
TTCATAATCTATTAAAGGGAAGCAGATTTTAATGCTTCCCTTATTTTTTGATCAAAATCGATTAACTTTGATTCCAAAACAGGTTTATGAGAATTGTAATTCAACGCGTGTCGGAAGCTTCAGTGACCATTGATCATGTTCTGAAATCATCCATTCAGCAGGGGCTCCTTGTCCTTGCAGGTTTCAAAAGTGAAGACACACCCGAAGATCTCAGCTGGATCATAAAAAAAATTATTCAGTTACGCATTTTTGATGACCCCGACGGTGTAATGAATCTCTCGGTGAAAGATATTGACGGAGAAGTCCTTGCAGTAAGCCAGTTTACCCTTCACGCCAAAACCAAAAAGGGAAACCGTCCCTCATACATCAAGGCCGCCCCGCCTGAAATAGCCATTCCGCTTTACCGGAACTTTGTACAACTGCTGTCGGAAAGCCTGGGTAAGGAAGTTCAGACGGGTGAATTTGGAGCCATGATGATGGTAAAACTGACAAACGACGGACCCGTGACAATTATTATCGATTCCAAAAACAAAGAATTATGACAGAAGATATTACAATCAGGAAAGCACAGGCTGAAGTTCATGAATGGATTACAAAGTATGGAGTTCGCTATTTTAACGAATTAACCAACATGGCAATCCTCACAGAGGAGGTTGGCGAGGTTGCAAGGATCATTGCCCGGAAATATGGAGACCAATCCTCAAAAAGTGGGGAGTCAGAAGTTAATCTGGCTGACGAACTCGCGGATGTACTTTGGGTGCTCATTTGCCTTGCCAATCAGACCGGGGTTGACCTGACTGAGGCCTTCACAAAGAATATGGAGAAGAAAACCGAGCGCGACCAGTATCGGCATTTGAATAATGATAAGCTAACCAGCTGAATATATACTCTAAGAGTATTTGCCTTTGTTTCCTGTTGAAATCCTGATAGGATTTTATATTAATAACCCCCAATAAAATTGGGGGGAGGAAGAAACAAAACCGGAACCCCGAAAGGGTTCAATATGAGGTAATAATGTAATGTTTATCCTTCTGCATTGCCGGAGCTGCAATTTTTTCACTCCTTACTGGCTATGCCAATTATTCAAACATTCTCAGCATACCATTTATAACATTAATAATGAAACTACTTTTTGAAACAATAGATCAGACCTTCTCTAATGAAGAATTAGCAGGAACAGTATCAGAGATCATTCAAAAATCTGAAAACCTTGGTAGTCATAAATACTACGAACTGGCTCTCTCGTGCATCGATTTGACCACCCTCAATTCAACAGACACTCCGGCTCAGGGTGAAAAGTTCGCACTGAAAGTTTCCCGTTTTTCTGAAAATTTTCCCGGATTACCCGATGTTGCAGCAATATGTGTCTATCCTACCCTGGTGGAACCGGTGAAAAAATCACTTCGGGCGCCGGGGGTCAGTATCACCTCGGTATCGGCAGGATTCCCCGCTTCTCAAACCTTTCTGGATGTCAAGGTCTTGGAAACCATTATGGCGGTATCGAACGGGGCCAACGAAATTGACATTGTACTAAATTTAGGACAGTTTCTTGCCGGAGATTACAGTTCTGCCATTCGGGAAATCTCAACGTTGAAAAAGGCGTGTGACAGTGCCCGTTTGAAAGTAATCCTGGAGACCGGGGCATTAAAGAGCTATTCCGAAATCTGGAAAGCATCCTTTCTGGCGATGGAGGGTGGTGCCGACTTTATCAAAACCTCAACCGGAAAACTGGAACCTGCCGCTACACCTGAGGCCGCCTGGGTGATGTGCCAGGCCATTAAAAGCTATTACGAAAAAACAAATCTCAAAGTTGGATTTAAGGCAGCCGGAGGAATTGCAGAAACATCAGATGCCCTGAAATATATCGCCATCGTAAAAGAAGTTCTTGGGGATAAATGGCTGAATAACAGGCTATTCCGAATCGGGGCCAGCCGTTTGGCAAATAACCTGCTCACTTCGCTTTCAGGGGAAAGAGTCGTCTACTTTTAAATTAACTGACCCGGGATGAGATGTAATTGACGTATCCGATCAATGCTGTTTTAACTTTCGATTCGGTGTAGTCTGCCAATTGGCCAATTGCCTTTTCAACATATTCGTGCATTACCTTTTCGGCATAAGTAAATCCACCTTGAAGCTCAACAAAATCTCTGACCTCTCTGAGATCCGCAGCTGATTTGGATCTCTTCCTCACAATTTTAAGGATTCTCGACTTATCGTTGCTTCCTACCTGGTTCAATGCATGAATCAGGGGAAGGGTAATTTTCTTCTCACGTAGGTCATTCCCTGTGGGTTTCCCGATCACATTCGATTTTTGGTAGTCAAAAAGATCATCTTTGATCTGAAAAGCCATCCCTGCATATTCCCCGAAAAGCCTCATCCGCTCAATAACCTCAATATCTGTAGTTACTGAGCATGTTCCGACAGCAGCGCTCGTGGCAAGTAAAGAGGCCGTTTTCTTCCGGATGATCTCAAAATAGACCGCTTCCGTAATATCGAGTTTCCGCGCCTTCTCAATCTGCAGGATCTCACCCTCACTCATATCCTTCACAGCCGTACTGATATGGCCAAGTATATCGTAATCTTTATGATCGATTGACCAGAGCAACCCCTTGGCCAGAATAAAATCTCCAACCAGAACCGCAATCTTATTCTTCCAGACAGCATTCACCGAGAAAAAACCGCGCCGCTGATAGGAATCATCAACCACATCATCGTGAACAAGCGTGGCCGTATGGAGTAACTCAATGGTCAAGGCAGCATGAAAAGTCCTTTCATTGAAATCCCCGTTCAACTTTGCGGTAAGGAATACGAGCATCGGACGCATCTGCTTCCCTTTACGACGCAGAATATAATTGATAATATTACTTAAAAGCGGCAAATCACTTTTAGTCGCTTTTTTAAAATACGGCTCAAAGTTGATCAGTTCCTCCTGAATTGGCGCTATAATCTGGTCTTTAGATGACATGCTGAATATTTTGTATCCTTTCTTTTTCTTTAACCCGCCAAAGGTAAACATTAATTTACGTAGTTTTGATTCCGATTAAATCTCTTGTTGTTATGAACCGATTGTTTCTACTCGATGCTTATGCATTAATTTATCGCTCCTATTTCGCATTCATCAATGCACCCCGCGTCAACTCCAAAGGGCTCAACACCTCAACGATGCTGGGGTTTGTGAATACCCTCGAAGAGATCCTGAAAAAAGAAAAACCTACCCATATTGCGATCGCCTTCGATATGAAAGGGCCCACATTCCGGCATGATATGTTCCCCGAATACAAGGCTCACCGCGATGAAATGCCCGAAGATATCCGGAAATCAATCCCTTACATCCGTGAGATTATCAAAGGATATCAAATCCCTATTCTTGAAAAAGAGGGTTTCGAAGCCGATGATGTAATCGGAACCCTGGCCAAAACCGCAGAAAGAGCCGGTTTCCAGGTTTTTATGGTGACTCCGGATAAGGATTATGCCCAGCTGGTTTCGGAAAATATCTTCATGTATAAACCAAAACGAATGGGAAATGAGATGGAGATCCTGGGGGTTGAGCAGGTTTGTGAGAATTTTCAGATCAGCAATCCATTGCAGGTCATCGACGTGCTGGGACTGATGGGTGATACCGCCGATAATATCCCGGGTTGTCCCGGAATAGGTCCCAAAACCGCTATGAAACTCGTGGGTGAATTTGGAAGTGTCGATGGAGTCTATCAGAATATTGCCAAACTGAAGGGAAAACAGAAAGAGAGCCTTGAGCAATTTGAGGAACAGGTTCGGATGTCACGCAAACTGGCTGAAATCATTCTGGATGTCCCCCTTGAATTCAACCAGGAGGAACTGATACTCTCCACACCTGACTATAACCATTTACGGGATATATTCCTCGAACTTGAATTCAGGACACTCGCAGAGAAAATATTACCCCCTAAAAATAAAATTGTTGAGCCTCCACCAGCTTTTGAACAAGGGTCTCTGTTTAGTATGGGGGAACAAACCCAGACAGAAACACCCGGAGTTCACACCGATATCAAGTCGGTGACACACAACTATATACTTGCTGATACCGATGAAAAAATAAAAAAACTCATCACACAGTTAGGAGAACAGAAGGCTTTTTGTTTTGATACGGAAACAACCGGTCTCGACACACAGTCCGATCAGTTGGTAGGATTATCATTCTCCTACAATCCGGGAGAAGCTTATTTTGTCCCTGTTCCAACGGACCGGAAAAAGGCCCTGGCTCTTGTTCATGAATTTAAACCCATTTTTGCGAAAGAGGCTATTCTGAAGATTGGCCAGAACATGAAATTTGATATCCTCATCCTATCACGATATGACCTTGAAATAAAAGGAGATTATTTCGACACCATGGTTGCCCATTACCTGATACAACCGGATCTTCGGCATAACCTGGATTACCTGAGCGAAATCTACCTCGGTTATAAAAAAGTGGCCACCGAGGAACTGATCGGAAAACGGGGAAAAAACCAGCTCACCATGCGACAGGTCGATCCCGAGCTGATCAAGGAATATGCCTGCGAGGATGCTGACATCACCTTCCAGCTCAGAGAGTTGCTTGACCAGGAGATGATTAAGGCCGAAGTGAAGAATCTCTTCTCTCAGGTTGAAATGCCGCTTTTAAAAGTGTTGGTTCAGATGGAACTCTCCGGATTGAAAATTGATCCAAAAGTGCTCGACGATTATGCGGTAATCCTGCGCGAACAGATCATTGAACTCGAAAACAGCATCATTGAAATGGCCGGCGAACATTTCAACATTTCATCCCCAAAACAGCTGGGATACATCCTGTTCGAAAAACTAAATCTCGATCCGAAAGCAAAGAAAACGAAGACAAAACAATACTCCACGGGTGAGGAGATCCTGGTCAATCTGCAGGATAAACACCCGATCATTGCAAAAATCCTGGAACACCGGGGTCTAAAGAAACTCCTTTCAACCTATGTAGAGGCACTTCCCAAACTGATCAATCCACAAACCGGAAAGATTCACTCTTCATTCAATCAGACTATTGCGGCCACCGGACGATTAAGCTCCACCAATCCGAATCTGCAGAACATCCCGATCAGGGACGAAGCGGGCCGCGAGATCCGCAAGGCTTTTATCCCCAGTGATAAGGATCATATCTTTCTCTCCGCAGACTATTCCCAGATCGAACTCCGCATTATGGCAGCCGTCTCCCACGACAGGGTGATGACCGAAGCATTCCGGAACGGAGAAGATATCCATTCAGCGACAGCCTCCAAAATTTTCGGAGTACCCATAAGTGAAGTTACATCCGAGATGCGCCGGAAAGCAAAAACAGCCAACTTCGGGATCCTTTACGGAATTTCGGCCTTTGGCCTCTCACAGCGGCTCAATATTCCCAGGGGAGAAGCCAAACAGCTTATCGATGACTACTTTGCCAATTTTTCAATGGTCAAGGATTATATGGACAGCCAACTGGTATTGGCCCGCCAAAGAGGATATGTTGAAACGATTATGGGGCGGAGAAGATACCTCAGCGACATCAATTCAGCCAATGCGGCAGTCAGGGCCTTTGCCGAACGGAATGCAATCAATGCACCCATCCAGGGATCGGCCGCCGATATCATTAAAGTGGCTATGATCAACATCAACAAACGGTTCGCCGCGTTAGGTTTGCAGTCAAAAATGATCCTACAGGTACATGACGAATTAAACTTTGATGTTTTGAAAACAGAACTCGACGCGGTAAAGGAAGTTGTAAAAGAGGAGATGGAAAGTGCTGTCAAACTGGATGTTCCGCTTGAAATAGAAATGGATGCCGCCGAAAACTGGCTGCTTGCCCACTGATTCCAGGCCTGAATTTTACTGTTTTATAACATGAAAATTATTTGTTGGCTGAAATAAAAAAACGACTATGTTTACAGAACGGATCAGAACGGATTTTGCGCATGAGCTATATCGTTATAATTATCGCTAACATTAAGTTCTGATTTGATATAAGTACGTACCATAAAACACATTATGCATAACACAACAGAACAGCACAACAGCTGTTGTGTTTTTGGATTGAACCCTTATAACCAATGAATATTAAGAATTTTGTTCTTCGGGTGATCAACGGATCAAAGGCCCGGATTTGGATAATGACCTTCGGGGCACTCCTGTGCCTGGTCGTTATCGGCATCTTTAATACAGTATCAACAACCACATCCTCTGACAGTTATTGCATGTCGTGCCATATTCATCCATGGGCAGAACAGACCTGGAAACTCGGCCCTCACCACAATAACAGAACCGGCGTATCTGTCCATTGCGTTGAGTGTCACCTCCCTCCAAAGGGTGAAGGATACCTGCTCGCCAAAGCCAAACATGGCGCAATCGATGTATATGGCTATCTGTTTAAGGATAGTTCCAAATTAAACTGGGAATCAAAGAAGTTACTTGACAATGCAAAAGGTTTTACCTACGAAAAATCGTGTATTAAATGTCATTCCAATCTGTTCCCCGTAACTTTATCGGTAAACGGGAGCAATGCCCACCTGGCCTATATCAACGTAAAAGAAGATCCCAAGCCTAATTGTATCAACTGTCACTTGAACGTCGGGCATTTCGACAAAAATGTCAAGCACGAACACGATACCAATTTCGGAGTTGACGCTGCCCTGAGCCAGGAAAAATTTACAAGTGCGACCAAGGTTGATAAATTTGAAAGTTTCACCGAAAAAATTCCCGGGACCACGGTTGCCTTCGACATGGTGGCAATTCCAGAGGGAATATTTAATATGGGAAGTCCGGATAATGAGCCACTGCGTAAACTGGATGAAGGTCCGGTTCATAAAGTCAAGGTTTCGAAATTCTGGATGGGCAAAATTGAAGTCTCCTGGAACGAATATCTCGCGTTCTTCCAGGCAACTGCTTCACAGGGAAGAACTGAAGGACAGATAATTGTAAATAAGAATGTGGATGCCGTAACAGGTCCTACCCCTCCATGGGGAGCTCCCGATCAGGGATGGGGAAAAGGTTCAAGACCAGCGATTACCATGTCCTGGCGTGCTGCAAATACCTATTGCGAGTGGCTCTCCAAAGTCACCGGTAAAAAGTATCGCCTCCCAACCGAAGCCGAGTGGGAATATGCCTGCCGCGGAAATACGACTACTCCTTATTTCTTTGAAGGTGACCCGAAGAAATTCACCTCAAAAGGGATCTTTAAGAAAATCTTTGGACCCGATACAACGATTATCAGCTCGCACATTGTGTACCTGGTAAACAGCGCTTCCAAGACCCAGGATCCCGGCTCGGTAAAAGCAAATCCGTTCGGGTTGAAAAATATGGCCGGAAACATCGCCGAGTTCTGTTCCGACTTTTACTCGCCCGATGCCTACAAAACCGGAGTACCATTCGTGGTTAATCCCAAAGGTCCCGAATCGGGAACCGAACATGTAATCAGGGGTGGATCGTTTAAAAGTGATGCCAAAGATGTGAGAAGTGCTGCCAGAGATTTCACTAAAACACAGGCTTGGCTCGTAACCGACCCCCAGATGCCCAAGAGTATCTGGTGGTATTCCGACTGCATCGACAACGGGTTCAGGGTTGTCTGCGAGGCTGACAGCATAAAATGAAAAATGAAGAATGAAAAAATGAAAAATAATATGGAAAACAATTCAAAAAATATCAACAGACGGAAATTCCTGGGGGCGGGTGTCCTGGCAGGAATCGGTGTTGCCAGTGCGAGTGCGATCCTCTCGTCATGTTCCAAAAAATTAGACAATGCGGCTTTGGGACTTCCCCCCATTCTCAAAGGTGCACCCAGAGGAAGGAAACTTAAAGCCGGACTTGTTGGAGCAGGAAATCGCGGAACCGGAGCTGCGATTAATTTTATCAGTGCGGGTCCCGACCTGGAGATTATTGCACTGGCCGATGTATTTCAGGATAAAATTGATAATTGCCGGAAAAGATTTGAATCGTTCAATCTCCCGATCCCCGCCGAAAACTGTTTTGTTGGTTTTGATGCCTACAAGAAATTGATGGCTATGCCCGAAATTGATGTCGTGATCTGTGCCACTCCCCCCCATTTTCGTCCCGAACATTTTCTGGAGGCGGTCAAAAATAAGAAACACTGTTTTTTGGAAAAACCGGTGTGTGTGGACCCTGTCGGCGCCCGTCTGATGATCGCGACGGCAAAAAAAGCCGAAGCGCTTGGACTTTGCGTTGTCACCGGGACCCAGCGACGTCACCAGGAAGATTATATCGAAACCTACAAACAGGTGGCCAATGGCGCTATCGGGAAACTGGTATCTGCAAAAGCATTCTGGAACCAGGAACATGTTTGGTTCCGCATGCGCGAAGAGGGATGGAACGATATGGAATATATGATCCGGAACTGGAATAACTTCTGTTGGCTATGCGGTGATCATATTCTTGATACACACGTACATAATATCGATGTGATCAACTGGTTCATGGGGAAACACCCCGAAAAAGCGATCGGTTACGGGGGTCGTGCACGCAGGGTAACCGGTGATCAGTACGATTTTTTCAGCATTGACTATGATTACGGCAACGGAGTAAGTTCCCATAGCATGTGCCGTGAATTGGACAGCTGTGCCAACGGAACCGGAGAACTGATCAATGGAACAGAAGGTTACACCAATTGCATAAATACAATCTGGAACCTGGATGGGAGTGTCAAATGGAAATTTGAATACCCCAAGGACGAGAATGGCAATACGATGAACACAATAAAAATTTCCCCATACGTTCAGGAACATATGCACCTGGTTCATGCCATAAGAACAGGAAATTATGTGAATGAGGCCGAACGAACTGCAATCTCAACTCTGACTGCTATCATGGGGCGTACCGCAGCCTACACCGGACAAATGATTACCTGGGACGCCATCATGAAATCGGATATGGACCTTGGACCCAGGAAAATCGAATTTGGTCCGGTGGATATGGTATTCGATACACCCCTGCCCGGAACACCTGCACATGTTTAACTAAACGATTCTTAATAACAACTAATTTTTACAACAATGTTTGACAAATCTAACCGAAGGGATTTTCTGAAACGATCCGCTACCGTTGCAACCGGAGCGCTGATCCTCCCGCAGATTATACCTTCAACTGCGATGGGCATGGGGGGAAAACTTCCACCCAGTGACAGGATTGTAATGGGGGGCATCGGTGTTGGATCACAGGGAACCAGCAACATGAGAGACTTCCTGGAACTCAAAAATCAGGTACAGTTTGTTGCAGTTTGTGATGTGGATACCAAACATTCGGCAAATGCCAAAGGCTTAGCCGATAAGGCGAACAAAAACAACGATTGCCGCGTCTATGGTGACTATCGTGAATTTCTTGAAAAAGAGAAATTGGACGCCGTATCGATTGCCCTACCGGACCACTGGCACGGACTGATCTACAGTGCAGCTGCAAACAAAAAATTGGATGTCTACGGTGAAAAACCCATTTGCCGCACCATAAAAGATGGTCAGACCATTGTAAAATCAGTTGAAAAGAACAATATTATCTGGCAAACAGGAAGCTGGCAACGGTCAAGACCCAATTTTCACCGTGGTGTTGAACTGGTCAGAAATGGCAGAATCGGAAAAATAAAATATATTGAAGTCGGTTTACCTAACGGAAACAGGGGGATCGGAACCCCGCCAGTTAAAGAGATCCCTGCCGAACTCAACTGGGAGATGTGGCTCGGTCCCGCACTCAAAGTTCCCTACCGTGGTGTCAGTCACTGGGACTGGCGTTGGATCCTGGATTACTCAGGCGGGCAGCTTACCGACTGGGCCGGACACCACATCGATATTGCCAACTGGGGCGCCGACCTTGAACGAACTGGCCCAGTCGAGATTTCAGGCGAAGGGGTATATCCAAGAGATGGCATCTTCAATGTTCCGGTCGAATACGATTTCCTGTGCAAATATGCCAATGGCATCGAGATGAGAGTCGCTAATGAAGGGCATCTCCAAAAAGGATCCGGGACAACCTGGTATGGCGAAAAAGGATGGATTCATGTAAACCGTGGAGAAACGCTGGTCGCTTCGGATCCTAAAATTCTCCAGGAGGTGATTGGTCCAAATGAAATTCAGATCTATAAAAGTGAGAACCACTGGCAAAACTTTGTCGATTGCGTTCGGTCACGAAAAGAGGCCATAGCACCGGTTCAGGTGGCTTATCATGCCATTTCCGTTGCTTTATTGGGCGAAATCGCGATGACAACCGGGCAAAAGATTCAATGGGATCCTGTAAAAGAGGAAATTATTGGAAATCCCGTAGCAAGTCGCTTATTAAGTCGTCCCTATCGTCAACCCTGGAGCTTACCCACCATTTAATTTGAAATGAGAATGAAAAAAAAATATCTGTTAATATTCGTTTGTGTCGGATTATTAACTGTTTTCAATGCGTGCCAGAAAAGCACAGAATACAAGGCGCTGATTGTCACTGGTCAAAATAACCACTACTGGAAATCCAGCTTCCCCATCCTTGAGCAGTTGCTTGAGCAAACCGGGCTTTTCACCGTGGATATTGCTAAATCTCCGGATAAAGGGGGTGACATGACTATTTTTACCCCCGATTTTTCAAAGTATAATGTAATCGTTATCGACTATAACGGCGATTCATGGTCCGACAAAACCAAGGCAGCTTTTGTTAACTACGTCAATAATGGCGGTGGAGTGGTTGTCTACCATGCGGGTGATAACTCTTTCCCTGAGTGGAAAGAATATAACCAGATGATCGGTCTCGGAGGTTGGGGAAACCGTTCTGAAAAAGACGGACCCTATGTTTACTTTAAACATGATTCCCTGATCATCGATTCAAGTGCAGGAAGGGGTGGTTCTCATGCCAAAAGACACGAATTTGAAGTCAGGGCCCGGAACACCGAACATCCGATTACCAAAGGGTTACCTCAACGGTGGATCCACGGGAAAGATGAACTTTATGCCCAGTTACGCGGACCAGGAAAGAACATGGAGATCCTCGCAACAGCTTATTCAGACACTACAGGCGGCGGTACCGGTCGCGACGAACCAATGCTTATGGCGATCACTTATGGAAAAGGGAGAATTTTTCATACCACTTTAGGCCATCCTGATGAAGACGGTGGTCCTTCGATGGAGTGTGTTGGCTTTATTACAACCTTCCAGCGCGGCGCCGAATGGGCCGCTTCCGGAAAAGTGACCCAGAAAATCCCATACGATTTCCCGACTTCAGCCGGTTCCTCATTAAGACCAGACTTTAAAGAACTGACTCTCGAAGATGACCTGTCAAAAATAGCACAGTATGATATTACCAAAAGCACGAGGTATTTTTCCGATTTGCAAAGCCGTATCCGTCACGAGGCAAAAACTCCTGCGGATTATCAGGGATTTGAAAAAGAAATGATCAGAGTACTTGAAAGTAAAGAAGCTACAGATGACGGGAAAAAATTACTGCTTCGCGAACTCAGCTGGATGGGTTCAGAGTTAAGTATACCGGTGACCAAAGAACTCGTTAAAAACGAAAACATCAAAGATGTGGCCGAATACACACTGGCTCGTCTGCAACTTGCAAAATAGGTCATAAAATGATCCGCATCGCGGAGATAACCGTGTTCTTTAAATTTGCGCTTTGTCGACTGGTATTGGTAATATAACGATTACTATTAAAGCAATTGACAACTGGCCGCTGGCAGAATTATACCGAAATAAAGTCATCCTTGCAAAATCCTGAGTAAGAATTGATAACACTATGGTAAAGACACTCAAGCTGGCTGCCAGTTGCTAATTGCCAGCAGCGAACCATTAGTTAGCTAGTTTTCTTTATCCAGACAAATCTTAAATAGCCACGTATACCTCCAAAACCAAATAAAATGACGAAACTGAACAGACGGAATTTTATTAAGCTAACCTCCGCCATCGGTGCCGGTGCAATTGCCGTACCAACGATTATTTCAGCCTGCGCCCGCGGGAAAAACGGACATGTGGCACCCTCCGACCGGGTTAACCTGATGTTTATCGGTTCAGGAAACCAGGCGATGAATGATATCAACTGTTTCTTAACCGACAAACGGGTCCAGATCACTGGCATTTGTGATGTCAATAAACAAAGCACCGGGTATTGGAACGGAAAAATTGGCGGAAGGGAAATCGGTATAAACCTGGTCAACGGATATTATTCCCAGCTCCTGGGAAAAAAATATACAGGCTGTAAGAGCTTCGAAGATTTCAGGGAGGTGATCGCCAGAAATGACGTAGATGCTGTCGAAGTGGTCGTTCCGGATCACTGGCATTCCATCCCGGTATTGATGGCTGCAAAGGCAGGAAAAGATATCTATTGCCAAAAGCCTCTTGCACTGACTATTCCGGAAGGGAGGGCAATGGCAAATGCCGTTAAGAAATATGGCACAGTTTTCCAGACCGGAAGTCAGCAACGCTCGGATGTAAATTTCAGGCGGGTATGTGAACTGGTCCGAAACGGTAGAATCGGCAAATTACTGACCGTCGAATGTGGCCTCCCATCAGGAACCCCCGACTACGGCAAAACCGGGAATCTCACCCAAACCATCCCGGTTCCGGAAGGTTTCGATTACAATACCTGGCTGGGACCTGCACCCGATGCCCCTTATTGCCCTGCCCGTACTCATGTAAACTTTCGTTGGATACTCGACTATTCCGGAGGACAGGTAACCGATTGGGGCGGACACCACCCCGACATCGCCCAGTGGGGAATGGATACTGAATACACTGGCCCGGTTAAGATTCAGAATGCCAGGGCTGAGTGGGCGGTTCATCCGATCTGGAATACAGCTATCGAATATTATTTCGAATGCCTCTATGCCAACGGGGTTAAACTTATTATATCCAATAAGTTGCAAAGCGGTGTTACCTTTCATGGTAGTGAAGGATGGGCTCATGCGAACCGTGGAAATCACCAGGTATTCCCTGAAAGTCTTAAGGATTCAGTGATCTCCCCTTCCGAAATTCACCTGTATCAAAGTGAAAACCATTTCAGGAACTTTATCGACTGCGTCTATTCACGCAAAGAGACCATTGCACCGGCGGAGATCGGTCACCGCTCGATAACAATGTCTCATTTGGGCAATATTGCGATGAAACTGCGGCAAGACCTCGACTGGGACCCAATTACTGAACAATTTTCAAACAATGATGTGGCCAATAGTATGCTGCACCGGAAAATGAGAGAACCCTGGGAATCGATATACAAAGAGCACCTGGTTTAACGGATTGATTTAATATCTAAATATTTACAAATGCAGATCAGAAAAGTTGTTACCCTTTTTCTCGCAACTCTCGTTACCATGCAGCTGGTTGCCAAAACTCCGGAAAAAACGTTGGATCAAACGTATTCCGACAAGAAATTCTATTTTGCAACATGGGGCGATCCTGGCGCAGGAACTGATGCTGTTAAGGTCGCCTGGATGGAAAGACTTGCAAATGCGGGAATCACCGATATACTTCCCGGAAGCGACGCTAACCAGTTAAAGGAGTTGATCCGGATTGGGAATAAATATGGAATCAGGGTTCACGCCTGGCATTGGATGATGAATGTGGGCGGTGCCAAAGAGTGCAGGGAACACCCCGATTGGTACTCGGTCAACAGCCTGGGACAGACTTGTCTCGATTATCATCCATATGTCGGTTATTACAGTTTTCTGAGCCCCTTCTCCCCTGGCGCCCGCGAATATGTCAAAAACGGAGTCAGGGAAATTGCCAAAATAAAAGGGCTCGCCTCGGTCCATTTCGACTACATCCGGTATGTCGATGTCGTGCTTGGTGCAGATTTACAGAAAAAATACAAGCTAAACGGCAAACCCCTTGTCCAGGATCGGGTATATCCTGAATTTGACTTCGATTACCACCCTCTCGCGAGAAAGGAGTTCAAGGCTAAATTCAGCATGGATCCGATGGACCTTCCCGACAAGGAGGAGAACCCCGCCTGGAAGCAATTCCGGATGGACGCAATAACTTCACTTGTTGAAGAGTGCGTACAGATCTGCCATGAGGAAGGGACTAAAGCCTCTGCTGCGGTCTTCCCTTTTCCCGAACTGGCCCGCGAATACGTCCGGCAGGACTGGAGCCACTGGAACCTCGATCTCTTTTTCCCTATGGCCTATAAGGGTGATCACCAGGGAAATATGTACTGGGTAGGATTCGCAACCAAACAGGGTGTGCGCGAATTGAAACCCGGACAGCTCCTCTTTACCGGTGTGGCGGTCGGAGATTATGGCGATAATATGGCTGACTTCGAAGAGGCAATCCGGCAGGCACACGACAACGGGGCCAAAGGAATCACCTTCTTCCACGCCAATGCCCTAAACGATAAACATTTGGCAATCATTAAGAAGTATGATGAGATCTACAACAATAAGTAACTATTTGCATAATCCTTTACCATCCGGGAAAAGGGTTTGAAAGATTTTTAAAATCGCAACTTTTGACTTATCTTCGTTCGTTATGGAGATCGTAAATAATAGCAACGATAGTTCAACCTGGTCTGAAATCAGAACTCAGGTTTATGGAAAGCAAAATGAGACTGTAATTAAAATAATATTGAATTATCAGGAAAAAAGATATGCTCTCAATTGTTATCCCCATTTACAATGAAGAAGGATTGATCGACGATCTCGTGAGACGGATCGTTTCTGCACTGGAAGCGTTTGTCTCCGATTTTGAAATCCTGTTTGTGGATGATGGAAGCGAGGACGGAAGCCTGCGGCAACTGCTGGACTGGCAAAAGAAATATAGCCGCATTAAAGTATTATCTCTCTCTAAAAACTTTGGTCACCAGGCTGCCTTTACAGCCGGGCTGGAATATGCCTCAGGGGATATTGTCGGCATGATGGATGGGGATCTGCAGGATCCTCCGGAGTTGTTCAAAGAGATGTACCGCAAAATAGAGGAAGAAAATTTCGATATTATCAGCGGAAAACGGAGCGGACGCAAAGGGAAAAACAGCCGGCATTTCTATACTTTTCTGTTCCACCTTCTGTTCAAAAATATTGCGGCCGTCCAAAACATGGAAAACACAGGAAATTTCTCCATGATGAGACGGGAGGCTGTGGATGCCCTGCTCCGAATGAAAGAGAAGGTCCGCTATCTGCCAGGGCTCAGGGCTTTTGTTGGATTTAAACAGGGATTTGTCGATTATATCCGCGAGGAACGGATAGAAGGTGATCCCAAAATGAGCCTTTCCAAACTTTTTATCCTTGCTGCAGATGCCATATTCTCTTTCTCGAGGTTACCAATACGAATGACTTTAACCCTGGGATTGATCGGAACAATTGTCTTTATGTTCGCTGGAATTTATGTGCTCGTTGCCAAGATATTTGGTTTTGCAATTATTGGGTGGTCTTCCACATTGCTAAGTATCTATTTCCTCGGATCTATTCAGCTGGTTTCGCTGGGTGTGGTGGGAGAATATGTTTACCGGATTTACAAGGAGTCCCAAAACAGACCCCTCTATTTCGTGAAGAAGTTTTACGACGGGAATCCACCAAAATAATGAATAATCCTTCGCTTAAATATCTGTTCGTTATTATTGCCGCACTCCTCCTTTTCCTGATGCTTAAAGGTGGCCGTGATGCAGGTATCTCAGGCGATGAATATTTTCACTATAATCAATCGGTTTCGGTATACAACTTTATCTCCACCCTCGGAAAAGATACATCGGCCCTCAACACCCCAAACACCCACCTGAAATACTACGGACAATCATTCGATAACCTGACCACCATATTAATCAAATGGTTGAATATCGACGATATCTTTCTTTTTCGCCATCTGTCATGTTCGGTGGCTGGCTGGCTTACGGCGATGGTAACTGCCCTTTTTGCCATCTGGCTTTCCGGTTACGGTACCGGAATCCTGGTACTCTTGCTGTTTGCCCTCTCTCCCACCTTCCTTGGTCATGCCCAAAACAACCTGAAAGATATCCCCTTTGCATTGAGTTATATTGCCGCCATCTTCTTCACTTTAAAATTCTTCCTTAACCAAAATAAAACAAAAATATATGATGCGCTTTTGCTGACCGCGAGTATAGCCTTTTCAATAAGCATACGATCCGGCGGCTTGATTTTGATCTGCTATCTCTTCCTGTTTTTCATCTTCTTTTACCTTCATAAGTATCAGGAAGAGAAGCAAACCGACATCCCGTTAGTCAGAAGAAAGTTTTTCAAAGTACTCTTTATTTCACTGGCGGCCCTGGTCCTAAGTCTTCTGCTCTGGCCCTATGGACAAATCGATCCGCTTCATAACATCTGGAAATCGTACCAGGTGATGTCTCAGTTTCCAACTACAATCAGACAACTCTTCGAAGGAAAAATGGAGTGGTCAGATCTGATGCCCTGGTATTATTTACCCAAGTATATGGCGATCACAATTCCCCTGATCATCTTTGCCGGACTCATGGCCTTTGGGATACTTTCAAAGAAGATACTGAACCGGGAAAATTGGTTAACCTATGGCTTCATCCTGTTTTCCATTCTGTTTCCCATCGTCTTCGTGATCTACCAAAAATCAAATCTCTATGGCTCCTGGCGACATTTCCTGTTTGTCTATCCATCGATTATTCTCCTCGCTGCCATCGGGTTTTCACACCTGTTCAACTACTTTAAAAACAAATATATAATAGTTTTAATCCTCCTCTTTTCATTAGGGCTGGCGCTTCATCCCCTGAAATTTATTATCCTCAACCATCCCTATTATTACCTCTATTATAATCAGCTGGTTGGTGGACTTGACGGAGCTTACGGGAACTATGAAACCGATTATTATTACCACACGATACGCCAAGGATCGGAATGGCTCACCAAATACCTGAAAACCAATAAACAGGATGGACCGATAAAAATAGCCACCAATTTTTCTGTCATCTGGAATTTTCGTAATCAGCCAAATATTAAAAGTTTCTATTGTCAATATGATGAGAGAAGCCAGGTTGACTGGGATTATATGATCGTTTCGAACAGTTATATCCCGGTCAGCCAGCTTCAAAACGGGACATGGCCACCGAAGAATGCAATTCATGTGATTTATGCCGATCAGATACCTGTCTGTGCAGTGCTAAAACGTGAGACAAAACTCGATCTTCTGGGTTATGAGGCTTTATTGAGTGGGGATACTGCAAATGCATCACGGAATTTTGCAGCTGCACTCAAAATAAATACACAGGATGAATTAATCTTTTATAATTTTGCGACAGCGCTGGTTAGGGAAGGCAAAACTGACAGTGCACGCGTAGTGCTTCAGTCTGCGTTGAAAATCAATCCTGGCTACGAACCGGTATTGATGTACCTCGGAAATATTGCGGTCACACAAAATAATTCCAGGGAAGCAATCGGTTATTATCAAACGCTTATCGGCTTTAACCGCAAATACTACGAGGCTTATGTCAGCCTTTCCAGGTTGCTGGCCGACAGTGATATATCGAAATCCAGAGGTTTACTGAAAACCTGCTTAACGCTGAATCCGGGTTATAAACCGGCTATCGTTTCACTTGCAGATTCGTACCGTAAATCGGATCCTGAGGTCGCTAAAAAATATGATAAACTTGCAAATTCGTATAAATAGTAAATTTTAATAATGAGAGTATGAAAAAGACAATTCTGATGTTCTGTATGACGGGAATATTATTCCTGGGGAGTTTAGGTTTAGCACTTGCACAGGCTACGCCGGCAGCAAAAAAAGATTCAGTCAATGCAGATAAAGCGGCAAAACCGGTTTTCTATGATGCAGCGGCCGAAGAACAAACATCCAAAGGCTGTGGAACAACAACTTATGTTCTGATTGCTGGTGCTGTTGTGGTTATTGGAGCAGCAGCTTATTTTATGACAAAGAAAAAGAAATAAAATTCTACAAATCTTTAGAATCGGTTAAGAGAACGGCTGTCATTTTTAAAAAGGCAGCCGTTCTCTTTTTCTGAATTCTTGCCTGCTTTTTTTCTCCTGAACGATCAAACAACTGATAACTGTTAACTCAATACACCTTCAGCAATCCCGGATGATTGCCTGTGATATTCCGCCCACCCTGAGGCGTGACAACAAAGGTGTTTTCAATCCCGACCATCCCGATATGCGGGATCCCCTTTTTGGGCTCAACAGCGAAAACCATCCCTTCCAGGATAGGCTCATCAAAGCCGTTGGCAATTACAGGAAGTTCATCGATGGTCAACCCGATCCCATGACCCAGGAACTTGACCTTTCTGGTTCCAAACCCCATGAAATTTTCAAGAAAAGCAGGGGTTAACTCATTCATAATCTCATCGTAGATAACCGAAGGAATTGCACCAGGTCTCAGCATTGCAGCTATTTTATTCTGAATTTCAACACATTGCAAATGAATTTGAATCGCCTCATCCGGTAAAGACTTCCCAAACATATAGGTCATGGTTTTGTCGGTATGGTACCCCTCAACACCACAGCCGGTATCCACAAAGACGAGGTCACCTTTCCTGAGCTTCCGGTTTCTGCTTCCATGAATCGGAACTGCCGGACTCATCCCATAATTTCCCCCGGGCCCGTTAAAAGAGGTCGGATAAATTGAGCTCTCACCAAAAGCAATCTGCCCAAGAATTGACTCTGTATCGAACATCCCAAAACGGGCAACGCCATGATGCCCCTGGTGAATGAGCAGCGAATAGAGCTCTGTAAAGAACTCCATTTCACTCATCCCCTCCTTGAGAAGACCCGGCACAAGCTCCTCAGTCACCCGCTGGTGAATTTTCCCCGACTCCTCCATCAAGGCAAGCTCATATCCGCTTTTTACCGATCTCACCTTACCAATCTGAATATCTGCCGGTTCGATAACTGTAAACGGAAAATACTTCTGGAACCGTTGCAGCATGGCAATCGGAACAATCTCCTTCTCCAAATAAACCGTGTCGGGAAGATTCTTCATCGTTACTGCAGCATCACGGTAACTCTCCATCGGTTTGATAGCCGGAAACAACGACTCCTTCGCTGCCCGCTCATAACTTCGGCGGACCCAGAATACCGCCTCTTCAAACCTTGGAATAAATAATACCCCTTCCTGCATCGTTCCGGTAAAATAGTAGAGATTGATCTTGCTAAATACTGCCGTAATCTGCCAGGTGGGATGATCACGGTCCATTTGCTTCCTGAACCGTTCAATTCGTGAATTCAGTTCTTTGATAGGTACTCTTATTTGCATGATATGCAGATTATTTAATGACTATTCTTTAACTATTTCAACGCTATGAATCGTGCTCCAAAATTAGCAGATATTAGGACTCCTCCTCCCTTTTAATGATTTTTGCAGTTTATCCCTCAGCTTCTGCAGCTTGTCGCAATTTTCTTTTACATTGGTGGACAAAAAGTTTCTTTTGCTGAAACCTTTAAAATCAAAGAAATGAAGAAGCTTTTAATTTTACTGCTGCTCATTGGATTTGCACAATCTCTCCTTGCTGAA
Source organism: uncultured Bacteroidia bacterium (assembly GCA_903923905.1). Lineage (GTDB taxonomy): Bacteria > Bacteroidota > Bacteroidia > Bacteroidales > Prolixibacteraceae > JAAFHB01. Next base: position 22,888 of record CAIXZH010000032.1, on the reverse strand, counting down.
GAACTTGGCAAAGACCTGCAAAGATCGGCCTGGAATTCCATTTTTGGCAAGTTTCTGGGTGAGACTAAAAAACCGATCATCTTTAGAAATGATATTGCAGTCCGGCTGGATGGCAAGTGCAGTGCCATCGACTCGGCCTGTATTGTAGAACTTATTCAGGATTTAAAGGCGGTAATTCCTACTAGAAAAATACATTTTACAAATGACGAAGCCAATCTCATTTTTAATATAAATGGAGACCATCACGGAAGGATCACGGCCATGGATGCAAGTGGCTATTCCATCCATTCAACTCAGAATTTTTGCGAATTTCAATCCGATGTCCCCAAAGAGGTACGCAAAAAGGTGTTTTATTACATGCTTTACAGATCACTTGTTCAGTTTTCACCAGGCAAATCCGGGACAACTGGCATAGCGGGTTGTGTTTTTGATGAAAAGGGTCCTGACGATATCAGGTATCCCAATATTGATCGCCCGTTTGACTCCTTTATTTTGAAGACCCTTTATGCTGACGATTTTCAGGAACAATTTAAAAATTACTTCGTAAAGCATGCATCTTACCGGATGTACCTGATTCAAATGTATCACAATGAATTAGACAATGCATTTCTTTTGCTGGGATTAATTCTTTCAACAAAAGTGCTCCTTAAAAGTGGACTTGCAGGTATTTCAAAGATTACAGTAAATTTCTCAATTACTCTTCTTATGCTGGCCATTGTTTCCTTTCCGGTTCGTTATGGATGGTCTCTTGAGGGGATAATCTACAATATTCCCTTAAGGTATAATGTAATGCTGCCATATATTCTTTCGGTTTCATTGGGAAGAGCCCTTTATATTTTCATAACCGACAGGTATAAAAGTGTTATCAATCAAAAAGATGTAGAGCTTGCGCAGATGAATGAGCTTCACCGGCAGGCTGAACTTCAGTCGCTGCGCGCCAAGATCAACCCTCACTTTCTCTACAATGCATTAAATTCAATTGCCAGCCTGGCCACAACGGATCCCCTAAAAACTGAAAAGATGGCTTTGGCTCTCTCCGACTTTTTCAAATACGCAATCAACCGTGAGCAAAAACAGTTCAATTCACTTCAGGAAGAACTGAATGCCATCCGCACCTACCTCGAAATCGAAAAAGTAAGATTCGGTGACAGGCTAAATTTTGAAATAGACTGTGAACCAGGTTTCTTAGATATCCCGATTCCGCAACTGTTGATTCAGCCATTGGTCGAGAACGCGATTAAACATGGTTTATCGCAGATCACAGAAAACGGATTCATCAAAGTGTCCATAATTAAAGAAGAGCGAAAACTTGGTATCCGAATTTACGATAATGGCCCGGCTTTCCCCGAAGGACCGCTCTCGGGTTTCGGTATCCGGAACACCCAGGAACGAATAGCATTGCTCTATGGCTCCAAGGCTGCTATTAACTGGGAAAACAAACCTGAAAAGTTCATTGAGTTGATCTTGCCAATAGAGAATTATGAGATAAATCAACAATAAATTCAAAAGGTATTACTTTTAAGCAATTTATTCTAACATTATGATGCCAGTTACCTGCAGCAAGTCGCATTACTTTGATAAATTCTTTTTTGTAATACACATGCCTGTAGACCTATGAATTCATTAGCCACAACATACCGTACCCTGATTGCCGATGACGAACAGCCAGCCCGTGACCGACTCAGAAAATTGTTGTCGGAATATCCGGATAAGATAATGCTCATCGGAGAGGCTCAAAACGGAATTGAGTGTCTCGAAATGATCAGTCACCTTAAACCCGATCTACTGTTCCTTGACATTCAGATGCCAGGCCTCAACGGATTTGAAGTGTTGCAGCAAGCAGATCATTCGCCTATTGTGATATTTTGCACCGCATTCGACGAATTCGCCCTCAAAGCCTTCGAAACCAACAGTATCGACTATATCGTAAAACCAGTAAAGGAAGAACGCATCCAAAAATCGATCGAAAAGCTCGATACCCTGAAGGTGAACTCCGACAAAGAGGGTCTTCTCCGGATCATTGATAATTACCTGGGGCAGACTCCAAAAAAGGAGATCACCTCCATTCCGGTAAAACTGGGCGACCGTATGCTATTTGTGCGGATCGAAGATATCCTCTACTTTTCGGCAGAAGACAAATATGTGACCATTTATAATAAGGAGGGGAAAACCTATCTATGCAATTTACCGCTTAAAAGCCTGGAAGAAAAATTAGGGGACAAGTTTCTGCGTATCCACAGATCACTTTTGATCAATTTGAGCCGAATCAAAGAGATCGACAAACATTTCGGCAGCCGGTTCATCATTAAGATGGACGATGCCGGCCAGACTAAACTTACGTCAGGGCGCAACTATTATGAGCAAATAAAGGAGATCATGGAGATCTAATCCTAAGAAATCAGGATTCCATAAAACCTGTTTTTAGTATAATATCGGCATGATCTTAGGTTCACTCAGTAACATCCCTGGTTTTTCGCTCCTGATTTTCTGAATCGCATTTTCAATCTGCCCAAGCGTACATGGCATGGTGGCTACCGAGAACATCGCCTTTTCCCCTTTGTGCCGGTTATGGCTCACAGTTTCAATATTTATTTCCTGATTACCGATGGCAGTTGTAATAAATCCTGTCGTACCCGGAATATTTCCTGTCTGAAAAGAAATCAGGTAAGGAAACACAAACTTATGTGATTCGGCCAGGTTGCTTTCCTCATTTACAGGGATATTTTGAATTTTGTCGCCATATCGCGCAATGAAAACGATGTCCGAAACAATAGACATAGCCGTTTCAGTCGAACCCGCGCCTTTTCCGACTAAAAAATGAACCCCTGAATATTGATTATTGATTCGCACTGCATTAGTAGCTCCGCTGACATCCGAAAGGAAGTTGCTGTTTTTTACAAGCATAGGTCGCACGGTAGCATAAATGTCGCCATTAACCTTTTTTGCATAGCAGATCAGCTTGATTTTTGCATCAATTTCGCTTGCAAAATCGATGTCTTCCCTGGTAATATTTTCAATCCCAATAATGGAGAGATCTTCTTTCGAAACATCAATCCCAAATGCCAGTTTAATCAGCAGAATCAATTTATGCCCAGCATCTCCCCCATTGATGTCCAGCAACGGATCAGCTTCGGCATACCCATTCTCCTGTGCGAGCTTAAGGGCTTCACTGAATTCGAGTTTTTCATCCTGCATTTGTGTCAGGATGTAATTGCTTGTACCATTCATAATACCGGATACCGAAAGTACTTTATCACCGGTGAAGCTCTCCTGAATGGTTTTAATGATGGGAATTGCACCGCATACGGCCGCCTCAAACCCAATTTTTACATTTTTGGCTTCAGCAGCTCCAAAGATCCTCTTTCCTCTCTCTGCTAAAAGAGCTTTATTGGCCGTAACCAGATGTTTCCCGGAATTGAGAATGTCGAGGCAAATATTGAATACGAAGTCGCTTTTACCCCCAATTGTTTCAACTACCAGATCAATCTCACCCGAGGAAATAATCTCCCGGATATATTCGTTGGCTTCGGTTCCGGTAAGGTCCTTACCCCCGCCACAAAACAAACCGAGTGGAAGATTAAACCGCTCAGATGCTTTAGAGGGAGAAAGCTCAACGATTTTTTTAAGCACAATATTTGTTCTTGCCCTAATGGAGAGATCATGGTTAATTTCGGTAATTATCTGTGCAACACCCCCGCCAACTGTTCCGCAACCCAGAATGGCAATGTTTAATGTATCCATCTTGTAGTAATTGATATTTTTTCGAAATATAAGCAATTTTGGAATGGCACCTCCAACCACATTTTAAGAAAACCTCCCTCTCTCTGAACTTTTATTGAGCTACCATGTTCTATATTAACACATTTAATTTCAAAAGCCATGCAATATGTTATTTCAGGTTCATTAGGAAATATCAGCAAACCCCTTGCTGAACGTTTGGTTGCTGCCGGACACAACGTGACGGTAATCAGCAGTAAAGCCGATAAAGTCGCACAAATTGAAGCGATTGGAGCTAAAGCCGCTATTGGTTCCGTAGAGGATATCTTCTTCCTGACAAATGCCTTCACCGGAGCTGACGCTGTTTATACGATGGTACCACCTAATTTCGGAAGTGGCAACTGGAAAAAATACATTGCCTCGGTCGGTGAAAAATATGCCGCAGCAATTCAGGCTTCAGGTGTCAAAAACGTCGTCAACCTAAGCAGTATTGGAGCTCATATGGCAGATGGTTGCGGCCCGGTTAGCGGATTATTTTTTGCTGAAAAAGCACTGAACGCATTAATGGGGGTTAATGTGAAACATCTTCGCCCCGGATTTTTCTATCCCAATTTCCTGGCTAACATCGGAATGATTAAGCATATGGGAATCATTGGCGGAAATTACGGTGAAGGGACAAAACTCGTATTAGTACATCCCGATGATATTGCCGAGGCAGCTGCTGAAGAATTATTGGGACTCTCTTTCTCCGGGAAGAGCGTTCGATATGTAACCAGCGATGAAAAAACAACCGATGAAGTGGCCGCCATTTTAGGAAAAGCTATTGGTAAGCCTGAACTTCCCTGGATCAATTTCAAGGATGAAGATACCGTTGCCGGGATGACCCAGGCTGGTCTGCCACAGGAGATTGCTGAAAACTACGCTGAAATGGGTGCCGCCATGCGCAGCGGAGAGATGGCTTCAGATTACCTCCTTCACCGCCCGGATGTTTTCGGTAAGACCAAACTTGAAGCTTTTGCACCAGTGTTCGCAGCAATTTACTCCCAATCCTGATCCAATCTAATTAGAATAAAAACAGAGAGAGCCACTTATTCCGGAAATAACACTCTCTGTTTTAACGAATTCATTAACTCACTTTATCGGTCCTACTCGGTAAAGTGAAAACTCATTGCGAATCAGGATTGAGTTCTTAACAATTGCCGGTGTGGCATACACATCTCCGGGCAACTTATTTTCCGCTACTACCTGGAGTGTCCTGCCGGCTTGCAGGACAAGTGTCTCACCCTTAACCGATGTAAAATAGATTCTTCCTCCGGCATAAACCGGTGAAGAGTTATATCTGTTCTTCAGCTTTTTGGAATATAGGGTGACTCCGGTTCTGGCATCAATTACCAGAAGGTTGTTTCGGCTGTCAACCGTATAGATTATTCCATCCTTAATTAATGGAGTAAGAAGTTGTAAAACTGGTGATTTCAGCCTCCACAACACATTCGTTTTGGTAATATCACCCAAACCTTTAGGATCTACAGCCAGTAATTCGGCATATTTCTCTCCATTCTCTGGCGTCACAAAGCTGGTATAAAAGTAAACTATTTCCTCCTCACTAAAAGGCATGGCAATGGTCGAATCCTCTCCCTGGACAACCCGCCAAACCTCCTTGCCGGTCTCTGCCTCATAGGCAATACATACTGCTGCCCCGTTGGATACCAGGAGATCTTTCCCTCCAACCTTGATAACAATTGGCGTTACATAGGCCTTCTTCCCGACGGGTGCGAGGTGCTCATAACATTCCGGTGGACGTTCAGTTCGCCAGACAGTCTCCCCGGTTTTCTTGTTAAGTGCCACAATAAACTGATGATCTGTTCCTTCATAGTGAAGAATAAGCAGATCTTTATAAAGGATCGGTGAAGCTCCGGTTCCCTGCATATGGTCACATTTCAGATCGCTCCTTTTCCACACAATCTGACCGCTTTCGGTATTAACACATGCCGTTCCGGAACTTCCAAAATTAAGATAGACAAATCCTTGCTCAATACAGGAAGTAGGAGTGGCATAGGTGTTTACAGGATGCTTGCCATAGATACTGTCCTGTTTGAACAGGAGGATATAAAATAACTGCTTACCCGATTTGAAATCCACACAAATTCCCGACATCTCTTTCCCGTCAACTGTTGCTGAGGTCATCCAAACCTGGTTCCCGAAAACTACTGGCGAGGACCATCCCCGCCCCCTGATATCAGTTTTCCAGATTATATTTGTGGTATCATTCCAGAAAACGGGTACTAAAGTGTCACCCGATATTCCATTCAGGTGGCTCCCCCTAAAATGGGTCCAGTTACTCTCCTGTGCAAAAGATGTTGTCAGACTAAAAATCGGGAAAATCAGCCTCATGCAAATTGCCAGTACACGTTGAATTTTTTTCATATAAATAATTTATTCTTAATCTACGGCTATTCCATCAGGGCTTTCCAATCCTTAAAAAGCAAATCGGCTCCCGATTCCATTAAAATGCAGTCTTCCAAAATCCCGGTATTTATAGCAACAGTATAAATTCCTGCCGCTTTGGCCGACTGGATACCCAGTGGTGCATTTTCGATCACAATTACCTCATCAGCCAAAAGTCCGGATTTGTGTAATGCCGTCAGGTAAGGTTCAGGATGAGGTTTGCAATGTCTGACATCCCGGCCGGATATGATCTTCTCAGCCGTAATCAATCCTTCAAAATCCCGGAGTAAAGCTTCCAGATATTTATCCTGCATAGAACCCGTAACTACCCAGATATCAATTCCCTTGTCCTTAAGTTCTCCCATAAGTACTTTTGCTCCTATAAAAGGAATAGCATCAGGATATGCTTCAATTAGTTCACTCTTTTTTGAATAGATCTGATCAATCTCAGATTCAGTAGCCATCCGCTCTTCATTTTGCTGATAGACAAGGTTTATGGTAGAGTGTGCAGTTCGTCCTTCGTTTTGATAAACCTTTTCAGGCGAAAAATCAATTCCAAAATGCTCAAATGCCTTGCTCCAAGCATCTGCATGAGCCCCCATGGAATCATAAAGAACTCCATCCATATCAAAAAAAACACCTTTGCATCGGGCAAGAACCTTATTTATTGTATTATTAATCATGATTTTAGAGGTTCATCTTCTAACTTGAATTTAACAAGTAGTAAATAGTAACTTTAGAGCCTAATTATTAAGGTTGTAAAGTTCTTAAAAATATTATCATTTAACTGATCCAAATAGGTTATTAAGTTGTTATGAATAGGGAATAAAGTACCCAATAACCTCAGGGATTCTTGATTTTTAGTTTACAAAAAATGAAAATGATTAAACTTAGTGATATAAGGGAAGCCCTGAAACATCGGATTCTTGTTCTTGATGGTGCGATGGGAACAATGATCCAACGGGTTAAATTGACTGAAGAAGATTTTCGGGGTGAACAATTTATGAATTGGCCTTCCCCGCTAAAAGGAGATAATGATCTGCTTTCTATCACTAAACCATCAGTAATTCAGGAGATTCACGAGAATTTTCTGGAAGCTGGTGCAGATATCATTGCCACCAATACATTTAATGCCACACGTGTATCCCAGGCAGACTATGCTATGGAGGAGTTTGTTTATGAGATCAATAAAAAGTCGGCTGAAATTGCTCACCGGGCAGCTGTTCTTTATTCAACACCGGAAAAGCCCCGGTATGTGGCCGGCTCAGTCGGACCCACCAATAAAACCTGTTCGATGTCACCCGATGTCAATGACGCAGGTTACCGTGCCATTACTTTCGCCGAAATGAAAGAATCCTACCGCGAACAGGTTGAAGGACTACTGGATGGCGGTGCTGATCTTCTTCTTGTGGAGACGATTTTCGACACCCTGAATGCCAAAGCAGCTATGATGGCTATCGAGGAGGTTCTTGAAAGCCGGCAAATTTCTATCGACGTGATGATCTCAGGCACAATAACTGATGCGAGCGGGCGTACCCTTTCGGGTCAGACTGTTGAGGCATTTCTTAATTCATTATCACACATTAATTTATTGACAATAGGATTAAACTGTTCTTTGGGTGCCAAAGAGTTACGTCCCTACCTCGAAGAACTCAGCCGTAAAGCACCATTTTATATCAGCGCCCATCCCAATGCAGGGCTACCTAACCAATTTGGAGAATATGACGAAACACCCCAAATGATGGGGGTTTACGTAAAGGAGTTTTTTGATAGCAGGATGGTGAACATCATCGGTGGATGCTGCGGAACAACGCCTGAACATATTCGTGAATTGGCAAGAATGGCAGCATATGCCAAACCCCACAAACCCAATAAACCTGAAATAGCAACGCGATTGAGTGGATTGGAACCCCTGACTGTCGCTAAATCATCCAACTTTATAAATATCGGAGAACGGTGCAATGTTGCCGGTTCCATAAAATTTGCCAGACTTATCCGGGAGGAAAAATATGAAGAAGCTCTTGCCATAGCCCGCGAAATGGTCGAAGGAGGAGCTCAGGTGATTGACGTGAACATGGATGATGCCATGCTTGACGCTGAAAAAGAGATGATACGCTTTCTCCACCTTGTAATGTCTGAACCCGATATTGCCCGCCTGCCGGTAATGGTTGATTCCTCCAAGTGGACTGTCATTGAAGCTGGTTTACAATGCCTTCAGGGTAAGGCAATCGTAAATTCAATCAGCCTAAAAGAAGGGGAAGCATTCTTCAAGGAATGTGCCCGGAAAATAAAAAAATACGGCGCTGCCACCGTTGTCATGGCCTTCGATGAACAGGGTCAGGCGGCTACTTTCGAAGACCGGATCCGCATTTGCAAGCGCGCTTATCACATTCTGGTTGATGAAGTCTATTTCCCACCCCAGGATATCATATTCGATCCTAACGTACTGACTGTTGGAACAGGCATTGAAGAGCATAATATTTATGCACTCGATTTTATTCGGGCTACAAAATGGATTAAAGAGAATCTCCCTTACGCCAAAGTCAGCGGGGGAATTTCCAACGTCTCTTTCTCCTTCCGGGGAAATAACACGATTCGTGAAGCATTTCACTCGGTTTTTCTATACCATGCAATTGCGGCAGGTCTTGATATGGGAATTGTGAACCCGGGAATGTTGCAAATCTATGACGAGATCCCAAAAGACCTGCTCGAATATGTTGAGGATGTGATTCTGAACCGCAGACCTGATGCTACAGAACGAATTCTCGCATTCTCTGAAAACCTCGCAGCGCGTGGGAAAAAAGAGGAGAAAACTGAGGAGTGGCGGTTACTGGAAGTAAAAGAACGAATACAACATGCTCTGGTTAAAGGTATAACTGAATTTATCGAGGAAGATATTAACGAATTGCTTCCCGAATATAACAGTGCAATCAGGGTAATTGAAGAACCATTAATGGATGGGATGAATAAGGTAGGTGACCTGTTTGGAAGTGGAAAAATGTTTCTTCCCCAGGTTATTAAATCAGCCCGTGTGATGAAAAAGGCGGTTGCCTATTTACAGCCCTTTATTGAGCAGGATAAACTGGATTTAAAACAGGCTCCAACCGAAAAGAAGAAGATTCTGATGGCCACAGTTAAAGGAGACGTCCACGACATCGGGAAAAATATTGTAGGTGTAGTTTTGGCCTGTAACAACTATGAGGTTGTAGATCTGGGAGTTATGGTGCCTGCAGAAAAAATTTTAGACAAAGCTATTGAAGAAAATGCAGATATCATAGGGCTCAGTGGCCTGATCACTCCATCCCTGGAAGAGATGGCTCATGTGGCTCATGAAATGGAGCGGCGTGGATTCAAAGTTCCCCTGATAATTGGAGGCGCTACTACATCCAAGATTCATACTGCAGTGAAAATTGCCCCTGAATATAGTCAGACTGTTGTCTATGTTAAAGATGCCTCACGGGCTGTTCAGGTTGTTTCAAACCTTTTAGCTAATGAACCTGAATATCTTGCCTCAATAAAAAGCGAATACAAGGAATTGCGGGCAACCCACAGTGCCAAGAAACCCAAAGAGTACCTCACACTTGCCGCTGCCAGGGCTAATGCATTTAATCCGGGCTGGAATGATTCAATAATGATCTATACTCCCCGAAATTTGGGAATTCAGGTATTTGAAGACTACCCTCTGGAGGAATTAAGACATTACATTGACTGGACTTTTTTCTTCATTGCCTGGGAATTCAGGGGAAAATTTCCAGCTATCTTCGATGACCCAAATCAGGGTGCTGAAGTAAGGAAGCTGTATGATGAAGCCAATATTTTTCTGGATGAAATCATTGCAAAAAAAATGATCACTGCAAAAGGAGTTGTCGGAATCTGGCCTGCAAATTCAGTGGGTGATGATATTGAACTTTATTCGGATGAAAGTCGTCAGGCAATTCAAGGGACCTTCCATCATTTGCGCCAACAGCAAAAAAGGGCCCCAAAGCTGCCTAATTATTGTCTGAGTGATTTTGTGGCACCTAAAAGTTCAGGCATTGCAGATTACTGCGGTGGATTCGCTGTGACGGCAGGGATCGGAGTGGCAGAATGGGTTGAGAAATTTAAAAAGGAAGGTAATGATTATCAGGCAATTTTGCTTGAATCACTTGCTGATCGCCTGGCAGAGGCATTTGCTGAAAGGCTTCATGAAAGGGTAAGAAAAGAATTCTGGGGATACTCGCCGAGTGAAAATCTTTCGGCTCTAGATCTGATTAACTGCAAATACCAGGGGATAAGACCAGCTGCCGGTTATCCAGCTTGTCCTGAGCATTCAGAAAAGAAAATATTATTTGATTTACTTGGGGCATCTGAAAAGGCTGATATCCACCTGACAGAACACTTCTCCATGTACCCGACCGCTTCAGTATGTGGTCAATATTTTGCGCATCAGAATGCCGTTTATTTCGGATTGGAAAAAATCGAAAAAGATCAGATTATTGACTTTGCAAAACGAAAAGATGCTCCAGTTGAATATGTTGAGAAATTTCTCCCTTCAAATTTGAGTTATAAATAAGATCTTTACCCTATTTCAACAAATTTCTATCTGTTCAAAATATTTCGTCAACGACAGTTTTTAAAAAATCACGATCGTAATATTCAGGATCAATGATATTTCCGTCCCAGATAACAATGTCGAGATCCATAGTCCTGGGGCCAAATTTTGGGGAATTGCGGTCGCGACTCAACCTGTCTTCAACTCCTTTCAAATAGGTTCGGAAATCATCCTTCTCCATTGTTGTGATAACTCTGGCGGCGCCATTAAGAAAGTCGGGCTGATCTGTTATCCCGATGGGAACAGTCTTAATCTTGGAGGAAACAGCTATCAGGTTATGCTCTTGTCTAAGAAAAAAGAGCGCAGCTGCAAAGTTTTGCTCTGCATTGATATTCGATCCAATCCCAATGATACACTCGTGATTCATTTCCGAATTGTTTCTAATTCTACCGAAACCGAATCCGAAAATCGCAGAGCACCTGGTTTGTCAATTTCTACCTTTGCCCTGATAACCCGTTCATCTTTCATGACCAGTTCTAATACCTCATAGGTCAATTTCTCAAGTAAATTATACCTGCTTTCTGATACAAAGGAGATTATAGCCTTTGTAATTGTCTTATAATTATAAATTGTATCTTCATGGTCAGTATTGACAGCCCTGGAAATATCTACCTCAATTTCAAGATTAAGGATAACCTCCTGATGGTTAACCCGCTCTTCGGGGTTAAATCCGATAATTGCAGGAATAATCAAATTTTTAATCCGGATTATTGCCATATGATAAATATTGGTGATACTCTTTTGATCGGTTAAATATACAAAATTTGAAATTTAACCCATCAACCTCAAAAATCTTTAAATTAAATGACCTCCTCCGTCACAAAAGATCAGTTGACCTGTTAAGTCCTGATTATCTATTATATAATCAATACTTTTCAATATTGAATTCATGCCTGAAGGGGTTTTCATCGGTGTAAATAAGGCAATTTTTTCAAGATAGGATTTGTCCTTTCCAACCGGAGGTAAAACCGCACCAGGGGCTATTGCATTGACGCGAAAGTGTGGTGCCAATTCCAGCGCTGCCATCCTAGTCAATTCCCATAGTGACTTTTTTGAAAGAGAATAAGCAAGAAAATCACTCTTATCATTTGTAATTCTTGTATCCACAACATTAATTATCTGACCACATAAGGCATTATTGGCATAATCACGCATAAGGATGTAAGGTGACACTAAGTTGACGGTGGTGTTCCTGATCAGAAAATCGCTGGATGTATTTTTGAATGAGGCAGGTTCAAACACTGAAGCATTATTGATGAGAAGGTCAAGTGATCCAAATTGCCCGATGACTTGTGCGATGAGCTTTTCGGTTTGATCTGTAGCCCCTAAATCAGTTTTAAAGGAATGAAATTGCTGATCAGAATATTTCGATTTAAGTTCAATTTCAAATGCTGAAACCTCAATGGATGAAGTGCTAAAATGAAGTGCAAGATTCCACCCATTATCAGCCAAATGACTGGCAATTTCGCGACCAATCCTTACTGCACTGCCAGTTATTAATGCAACTTTTGTCATTTCCTAGTTTTGGATAAATTTAAACCAAAATTTTCAATGAATGCAAAAAAAAAGATGCTCCTTAGAACATCTTTTCCTATTAAAATAACCTAAAACTCTATTTTTTCAGAGCTACAATATTAAATGCCAAAGTGAAATCATCATAGATTACTTTATCTCCCAATCCCTGGAAAAAGCTGCTTGAGCCATATTTAACCCCAAACTTTGCACGGTTTATGGTCATAATGCCTTCTGCATTTAGTTTATCACCATTCTGGGTAACTTTTGCATTGAACTCAAAAGGATTTGTAACTCCCTTAATCGTGAGATCGCCTGATACCTTATAGTCACTTCCTGATACAAGTGTCACATTTTTAATAACCAGGGTAGATTCAGGAAATTTATCAACCGCGAAGAAATCATCAGAAGATAGATGTCCGACCAGTTTTTTATTATACCCTGAATCTGTAAGATCCAAATCAATAATTTTTTTCATATCAATTACGAATGTACCACTTGTAATTGTTGCTTTGTTTGCTGATAGAGTTCCATTAGCAATTGCAATAGTTCCATTGTGTTTTCCGGTCACCTTCTTTGCTTCCCATTTTACCGTACTAACTCCTTTATCAACAACATAATCTGTGGCACTAGCTGTAATACTAAAGCAAACAAAAATCATCGCCCACGCAATAACGGATTTTTTAATTCGACCTAAATTAGTTAGTTCAATACGTTCATTCTCTGATTTTAATTCCTGATATTTCATAATATTTTATAGTTTTTAATTATGCTAATAACAATGACAGGAATCATTTTGTTCTTAAAATGACACGAATTAACTTTTAAATTTTAATAGTATATTTAGCGCACAAAAATATCTATACTATTTTTTTCTATTATGAAAAATTTGACCGAACCAATGGATGATATTACACTTTCAGGATTTCGCTTTTTCAAGTCATTAAGCGAAGAAGAACTTAAAAGTCTGAATTATGAAAAGACCTGCACATCCCTCAAGAAAGGAAGTATAGTCTATAAAGAAGGCAGCCGGCTCACTGGGTTTTACTGTATAATCCGGGGGATTGTCAAAGTTTATAAAACAGGTATAGATGGTAAAGAGCAGATTATTCGATTTGCAAGAAAAGGGGATATTATTGCCTATCGCTCATTACTGAGTCAGGAATCTGCCTGTACTACTTCAAAAATCATTGAAGATGCCATTTTGTGCCATGTCCCTTATAAAACATTACTTAATCTGATAGAAAAAAATTCCTCATTTTCCCTTGCAATGCTTAGAATTGTATGCGCAGAGTTAAAAGAGGCTAATGATTACATTACCGACATTGCACAGAAAACAGTTCGGGAACGTTTAGCTGAAGTACTTTTGCTTCTTAAAGAAAACTTTGATCTGGACGCAGATCAAACACTTCAGATTTCTTTAACCAGAGAGGAACTAGCCAATACAGTTGGAACGGCTACTGAATCCATAATCCGGCTCCTGTCTGAATTTAAACAGGATAAGTTAATAGATCTGCAAGGACGTAAAATTAAAATTATCAACCTTTCTGGATTAACAAAGGTTGCAAACTTAACAAACTCAAGAAGTTAATACATTGTACGGGAAAAAGGCAAATTGGGATGATTCATTTTTGCCATTACATTAGTTTTAACCATTCCTCCGGGTCTAGCTTCGTGTTTTCTCGCCAAAGCTGGAATTTCAGGACAGTCTTGTTATCATCATTCTTGTCGGTAAAAATATTGCCTATCTCTTCTTTGCCCTCAACTTGCTGACCAGCCTTTACAAATACCTCACTTAAATTTGAATAAACCGTCAGGTAATTGCCATGCCGAATAATAACAGCTATATTTCCACCTGGAATAGCGATAACTTTGGTTACTTCTCCTTTAAAAATAGCACGCGCTTTTGCATTTGCTTGAGTTGTAATATCTACACCAGCATTGCGCATAACAACGTATTTAAGAACAGCATGAGGATGTTCTCCAAAATGGTCAGTTATTATACCCCGCTGCACTGGCCAGGGAAATTTGCCTCTGTTATTCGAAAAATCTCCAGATAACAACTTCTCTTCCGAAGTCAAAATAAAACCTTTTTCCTTAGACGATTTACGACTTACTTTCCTGGCCTCATCCGCAATAACCCTCTCTATTAATTGTTGCAATCTCAATTCAGTCTTCCTTTGACTGTCCAGCTTTGAATTTAAGTCCTTTTCTTTTTTCTTTAACTCAGAATAAACATCTTTTTGTTGCTTCTTTCGCTGTTCAATAATTACAGTTTGATTCACCTTAGAAGTTAAAAGACGCTGCTTTTCATCCTTGCGTTTATTAAATTCTAATAGTTGCTCAGAAATTGAATTTTTAAATAACGAAATTTTATCAGCCTGTTTACGCCTATAATCTGCATACTGCCTTAAATAGATAAACCGTTTGTAAGCTTGATTGAAATCACTTGCAGACAATATGAATAACAATTGATTATTGTTATTTTGATTCCTGTTAGCATACCGTATCATGGCTGCATACTTACTTTTAACAGACTGAAGTGCAATGCTAAGCGAATCAATACGTATTATATTCTGATTGATAGATGAATCAAGATAGCCAATTTCCCCTGTAATATTACTAATCAGAATATCCTGTAGTTTGATTTGTTTTTCCAGAACTGAAAGCCTGTTAAGGGAAGCTTTCGCATTACTATTGGTCTCTTTCAATAAGGTGTTGATGTATTCGATTTCTGATGCAGTTTTTTCCTTATGCTTCCTGAGATCCTCAAGTGACTGACCAAATGCACTGAATGCAACACAAGCTAATAAAGTAAAGCTTATAAACCTATATAGTCTTAAAATAGTATATTCCACAGATAAAATATTACCATTAACTGCACTAAACTTATTATTCAATCAATTGTTTCCTATACTTTGGAGAAACAGAAAATCCAAAGGTTTTTTCATCATCCAGGCTTACTTTGGACATCTCAATAGATAATTCAATCTTTTTTTGTCCAGTTAAAGCGATTTCTATTAGGCCGGGAAACCATTGTTCATCTACCTTCTCATATTTTGAAAACTCAAGCTTTACCCCCTTATTACTTTCCAGATCATTAAATATCATTTTTTTAACTACAAATGAATCCGGATCAATATAGATATCTTGCTTAATCAGATGACCAATATCCAGACGGTTACGATATCTTTCAAGAGCCTCTTCATTCTTGTTAAACCTCCGTAATTTACGATCGCGAATGGAAGATATTTTATACATATTATCCTCAATATCACAAACAAATTCTCTAAAATCTTTATCCTTAGGATCTTGTCTGAATGAAAATAGTTTATTACTAAGTAATGCCTGCAATACACCAAAATCGATGTCTATTCCTAGAAGTTTGGTTAAATAACTATTCTTACCGACATACAATTTTTGATCAATAAAATATACTACTTTAAATGAATCTGTATTCACCTCAATTTTTCCAACCGGGATAGCAAGTTTCTGAGCATATATCTGAATAATACTATCTCGTCGGATTTTATAGGATCCCCGAACAGAGGTAACCTTTCCTTCATTGGAAAGCGACACAGCTACCTTTCGAACAGATAAAGTTTCATATTTTAAAGACCGCTCACTGACTAATTTAATTACCTTCCCAACGCTGTAGTGTTTAATTCGTTTCGGCAGGACAATTTTTTCTGCTTGTTTACAATTCTGTAATAAAAATGCAAGAATAACTAAATATAAAAAGTAATTAAAGAATTGTTTTGGGGCACTCATAAAATTAGTTTTCTTTTGTTTCAATATATCTTTCCTCGGCGATTTTCTGTTTGAGAATTTTAGAAGGATTCCCCTTTTCAAGTGATTTCTTCCATTGAAGTAATGCGTTATCCTTTTCATTAAGGTAAAATAGGATATCCCCATAATGCTCAATTAAAACAGCACTATCTTCTGTTGCTTTTGATAAGGCAGTTTCCATGTAAAACTTTGCCAACTGATAATCTTTTTTCATAAAAAACACCCATGCATAAGTATCCAGATACGTTGCATTATCCGGATTGGCCTGGATCACTTTGGCACTCAATTTTTCAGCAATACCCAGATGTTCTCCTTTTAAGGAAAGATAATAGGCATAATTATTCATTGCCATATAGTTTTCAGGATCCAGTTCTACAACCTTATCAAAAACATCAAAGGCTTCGTTAAATCGTTTCAAATTATAGTAAGCCTCAGCACGGTAAGTATAAAATTGTGAAAGAATTTTATTATCACTCTTCACATTTACCAAACCAGAATCGATTACACTAAGTAGTTCTATATATTTCTTTTGTTGTAACAAACCAACAGATTTAAGAATATAAATCAAAGGTTGACCGGGAAAATATTCCAAGGCTTTTTTACAGTCAGCATCCATCGTTGACCAATCCATTAAATCGTTATTAATCAATAAAAGACGTTCCCAATACTGGTAATTGTCTTTTTTCATATCGAGTACAAGTCTGATTTGTTTTCGGGCCTCTTCCAACTGTTTTTTACCTTGATAATAGTCTACCATTAATGCTCGCGGCCGATCATCATCGATATGAGAATCAATTAAGATGTGAAGCAATTCATATTGAAGTTTATCCGATATTTTTGATGCACCTGGTTTGATTAGCAATAAATACATTTGAGCTTTCGTCTCAAATTCCAGTAATGAGTTCCTAAAAGCCAATTTGATATGTTCAAATGCTTTGATTGAATCATTACCTTCCAGATAATAATTTGCAATTGACAGATGGACAAAGCCGTCGTTTGGATCAAGCTTGAGAATTTTATCATAATTTTCAAGTGCTTTCTCCCTGTTCTGATCTGCCAGATACATATCAGCTAGCAAACCGTAATATTTTGGTACTGTAGGATTAGCTTGAATAAGCTTTTCAATCTCGCTATAGGCAGCTGGTTTATTCCCAAGCTGGATATAGATTTGTTGTTTTCCAACAGCAATAGGCTCTGAAATGCCCAATTTTTGTTCAAGTTGGTTATACAATACCAGGGCCTGATCATTTTTCCCTGCCATTACCCTTAATGCGGCCTGATAAAAAGGAAAATCGGGATTATCGGGTACTAAACTGGCAAGAGTTTCATATTCTGAAGCCGCTTTTTCAAACAATTTGTTTTGCTGATAAACCTTTACCAACGAAAGATGATAGTACTGATTATTAGGATTAATCAAAACAGCCTTTTCTAGTAAGAACATCGAACTTTGAAAATCTCCTTTTGAAATATGAATGTTTGCCATCTCGTAAAGCGTTGCTGCTGATCGAGGATCAATTTCAAGACAACGCGAAAATATTTTTATCGCATCATCTGTATTTCCCAAAGTTTTTTGTTTTAATCCATCTATAAAAAGATATTCAAATTCTTTACGGGCTTCTTCGCTAAGCTTTACTTCAGTTGAATCAATGGAAGCCTTAAAACTACTACTTATCGAAGAGACAGGTTTTGTGATTTTACAAGAAAAAACAGCAATTAAACTAATTGTAACTAAAAAAAAACAAATCGATCTTCCCTTTCTTGTCATTCTATTTCGTTTTAATTCTATACAGGCCAATCAACACTTCAATGTTTGCCGGTATGTCCAAATCCACCAATACCCCTGACAGTATCTTCCAAAAATTCAACTTTTTCCCAATTCACTTTCTCGTGTGAAGCAACTATCATTTGAGCAATTCTTTCACCATGTTGAATAACAAATTTCTCAGAGGAAAGATTAATAAGTATAACCTGTATTTCACCACGATAATCTGCATCAATGGTTCCGGGAGAATTTAGGACAGTTATTCCCTTTTTCAGCGCTAAACCACTTCTTGGCCTTACCTGTGCTTCAAATCCAACAGGCAATTCCATATATAATCCTGTTGGAATAAGTTTCCGTTCTAAGGGTTCAAGGATTACCGCGTCAGTCAGATTTGCCCTCAAATCGAGTCCGGCTGCATGTTGTGTACTATATTCCGGTAATTCGTTCAACGATTTATTGACAATCTTTACTTTCATCCAAAGAAATTTTATTTTTCAATCTGCTAAGATAGTAAACTATTCGAATCTCTACTCTTCAATTCTCTTCCTTCTAAAGTTAAATAATCCTTTCAAATCTGACTTTTCTTTTATCCATATAACCATGAAAAAGACTATAAATAAAATAGTATTAAATCCAACCTGCAAAATTTTATGATCAAAAACAAGAATTTTTGATATTTCATACAAAATCAGAGCAATGATCAAATACATACCTATTTGTTTCAAATCATATTTAACTGGAAAATATTTCTGTCCAACGAAATATGAAATAACTGTCATAATTAAGGATGCTGTAAAAAATGCATATCCGCATGCCATATAACCGAAGCGAGGAATAAAAAGAATATTCAAAACTATGGTAATTGCTGCACCAATAATTGCAAAACGTGCTCCAAAATAAGTCTGATCAGTCAATTTATACCATAATGATTGGGTGTAAAAGATCCCTAAAAACAAATTTCCCATCAGTAACCAAGGAACAACTTTAATCCCTTCATGATACCCAGATTGAGTTGATCCAATAAAGAATTTTAAAATATCCATGTTGAACATCACACCTAAAAAGATTATGAGGCCGAGGATTACAAAGTATTTCATTATCACTGCATAGACTTTTTTAGAGTCTTCATTCTTATAATGGGAAAATAAAAATGGTTCAAAAGAGAACCTAAATGCCTGAATAAATAGGGCCATAAGGATAGCCAGTTTTCCACTTGCCGAATATACCCCTAATTCAAATATAGGGTTAACTGAATTAACTAAAAGTTTTGGTAATAGAATTTTATCAATATTCAGGTTAACCATACCTGCAATGCCTATAACTAATATTGGCCAACCATATTTTAGCATTTTCTTTAACAGATGACCATCAAAATTGGATTTTTTTAATCCAAGGTCCGGAAGAAATAATAGCAGGGTAACTGCTGAGGCCACAAGATAAGATAAAAATGCATAGCCAATACCAATATTAGGATTATAAATATAACGTATGATCGAATGTGGGTTTGATAGTAGAATTTTAGGACATAATAAAATCCAAAACAAATTCAAGGCTATACTTAATGCAATATTTACTGTCTTTAAAATTGCAAACCTGACAGGTCGTGATTCTAACCTTAGTTTGGCAAAAGGAATTGCAGACAAAGCATCCAGTGCAACTGTAATTCCCATCCAAATTATATAATTCCGATGCCCTTCATAACTTATCCAGCTAGAAATATTTTTTGAAAAGCCAAAAATAATAACGATAAATAGCAATGAAGTAACACCTAAAGAAAACATTGTAGTTGAAAAAACCTTTTCAGGATGTTCACTTCTGCCCGCAAATCTGAAGTAAGAGGTTTCCATTCCATAAGTAAGTACAACCTGAAGAAAAGCAACATATGCCAGAATGTTGCTTAAAATTCCAAACTCGTCTGGTAAAAACATCCAGGCGTAAAGAGGAGTCAGCCACCAATTCAAAAATCTACCTATAATACTGGGTACACCGTAAATAACAGTCTCTCCAGCAAGTTTTTTTAATACACTCAAAGTATTTCCTAAAATTAAAACAAAGTACAAAGATAATGCTTTAGCTTGTTAAGCTACCTTTTTTGTAAAAATCTAAAAATTGAATGTTCCACGTGAAGCAATGTTAATAATTCAGAGCTTATTGTTGATAGCATCTGAATTTTGTATAATTTTCAGGTTTTTAATTTGATTTGTTTATTCACTTGTAATTTGATTATGAGAGCACTCAGTATATGTATCTTAATCGTTTTTTCTATATCTTGCTTATTGTTGAATTGTGCTCAATCCTCCAAAAGAACACGACCACCTGTAACTTCTATCAATATAATGCCAAAAAATTCGAAGTATATCGTTGGAAATAAATTACAAGTAGCCCTTAAAACCAAAATTAAAGATGGCTCTCTACGTAAAACTGAATTATTTCTTGATGGAAAATCTCTTTTTACAAGTAATAAAACTGAATTTACATACGAAATTAATACTGAAAATCTTGTAGTTGGTACTCATTATTTAAAAGCAATAGCTATTACTGACGATGGTATCAAAGGAGAAAATTATAGTGAATTTCTTCTTCTTTCAGATCAAACACCACAAAAATTGTCTTATAAAATAATAAAATCTTATCCTCATAATATTGAACACTTTACAGAAGGATTTGAGATTAAAAATGGTTTTTTATATGAAGGAACTGGTCAGGAAGGTAGTTCAGCAATATACAAAACTGATCTTTCTAATTGGAAAATTATAAAAGAGTATAAACTTGAAAAACAATATTTTGGTGAGGGTATTACTATTTTTAACGGGAAATTGTACCAGCTAACCTATAAATCACAAATTGGATTTGTCCGTAATGCGGATACTTTTGAGTTAATAAAATCCTGGAATTATAAAAATGAACAAGGTTGGGGTTTAACTAATGATGGCAAATATCTAATTATGAGTGATGGTACAGAATTTCTTTATTATATTGATCCGGAAACTTTAAAAGAAATTAAGAAAATTCAGGTATGTAATAGAGAGAGTACTGTTCAAAATATAAATGAACTCGAATATATTAACGGAGAAATATGGGCTAATATATGGACATCCGATACAGTAGTAATCATTGATCCTAAAACAGGTAAAATAGTGGCAGAAATAAATCTTAAAGGACTACTCTCTGCAAATCTTTTCAATCAAAAATCTCCTGTAGATGTACTCAACGGAATTGCATATGATCATGACAAAAATAAAATTTATGTAACTGGAAAACTTTGGCCAAAAATTTTTGAAATTGAATTAGTTAAAAATAAAAAATAATTCTAAAAGAGAGTTTGTCCATTAGCTTTTTTATATATTCTTCCTAGATGATTAAAGGCTAATTCTGTCGCTTCACGTCCTCGAGGTGTGCGTTTAAGGAAACCCTCCTTTATTAAAAATGGTTCATAAACTTCCTCAATTGTTCCCGGATCCTCACCTACTGCCGTTGCAATAGTGGATAGGCCAATTGGTCCACCTTTAAATTTATCAATAATAGAACTTAAAATTCTATTATCCATCTCATCAAGACCATATTTATCAATATTTAAAGCCTCTAATGAATAACGCGTAATTTCAATATCAATATCTCCATTCCCCTTTACCATGGCAAAATCACGCACTCGACGCAATAATGCATTAACTATTCGGGGTGTACCTCTACTTCGGCGCGCAATTTCAATAGCGCCATCCTGGTGTATTTTCACATCAAGAATTTTTGCTGAACGCTTTACAATATCTGTCAAAACTTCTATGTCATAGTATTCCAAGTGACAATTAATTCCAAATCGTGCTCTTAATGGAGCTGTAAGTAATCCACTTCTTGTTGTTGCACCAATCAAAGTGAAATGATTAAGATCAAGCTGAATAGATCTGGCACCAGGACCTTTATCTATCATGATATCTATTCGATAATCTTCCATTGCTGAGTATAGATATTCTTCAACGACAGGACTTAACCTGTGAATTTCATCAATAAAAAGGACATCATTATTCTCAAGATTAGTGAGAACACCCGCTAAATCACCTGGTTTATCAAGTACAGGTCCGGAGGTAAGTTTGAGATTAACTCCTAATTCGTTTGCTATTATATTGGATAAAGTGGTTTTACCCAAACCAGGCGGACCATGTAATAATACATGATCTAGCGACTCTCCTCTCATTACTGCAGCCTTGACAAATATTTTAAGATTTTCAACAATTTTTCCCTGACCACTAAAATCACAGAATCTGAGTGGTCTTAATTTATTATCAAACTCATAATCAATATTATCAGTACAATTACCATGAAGATTAATAATATCGTTCATAACACTCTGGCTGCTTATAAGTATAATTCATCTTATCAAAATTATATACAATTCATTAGTTTTATGGCAATGAACTTAGTACCTTTCGAAATTTAATAATGTCAAACGGTTTTTCAAGAATATCATCCATACCAGCTTTAATACACTTTTCGCGATCATTATTTATTGTATTAGCGGTAAATGCAATAATTGGAATATGGCCTAATTCCGGATTCTTAAATTCTATATTCCTAATATGTTTTGTAGATTCAAAACCATCCATTACAGGCATCATAATATCCATTAATATAATATCAAATCTTTGATTACTAAATATTTGAACACCTTCTAATCCATTAACAGCTATTGTAACTATATAATTAAAACGAGCTAAACTTATTTTCATAAGTCGCTGGTTCAGTTCATTATCTTCAACTAAAAGAATTGACAATTTGTTATCCAAATTCATTTCTCAAACAATTTTTATTTCACTAAATTCACACAAATTTAAACCTATTAATTAAATGTCCAATTTAATTATTTTTAATGTATTATATTTATATTTTATATAAAGATTTAAAGATGATAATTAATATAGATTGTTTTTTTTGTGAAAATCTTTTCTTGATTTTTCTTGTTTTTTAAAATAGTTTGATATTTGAACTGTTTTGATTAAGTTTTAAACAACTTAATTATTTAATTTATTGTAATTTATATTTTAATTAACCATTAGTTAATATTTCTCTTTTGTTTATTT
>CAIXZH010000031.1 GCA_903923905.1 uncultured Bacteroidia bacterium | reverse complement strand
GACCAGCTTATTGAAACGCATCCTCAGTTCACGGCCAATAGTTTGCCGCTTTTTATCTTTAATGGTATAATTAATCCCTGCTTTTGAGTTGATCAACCCCGGCATATCCACTCCAATCCCGTAGACTTTTTCATCCGGAATATGGTGATCGGCCATTAACCGGTTAGCAGTCTCATGCAATTTATCAACAAGCAGAGGATCATCAATATGCGTATTTATTTCAGCAATTGGGGTGACAAATTTATGATAACAGTCCAGAATGGCCATATTGGCCGAAAAGCGGGCAACGTCGCAGGATATCACATAAAAACCATCTTCAGGCAACCCATAAAGACTTGGTTTCCGCCCCCCGCTGGATTCGCCAGTACCAAAATTCTTCACATAACCTGAAGCAATAAGGTCATTCAATAAAACGATACAGGTCGGAAGGCTTGTCTTCAACCATTTACTGAGTACCGGTGCTGAAGTGAATCCATTCGTACGCAGCAAACTCAGCATTCTTTTCTTCTGCCTGATTTTATTCAATTCGGCTGAAGAGACCTTTTTAGTCTGTGAATCAGTATCTTGAAGCATAAATTTACAATATGGAAAAGAATAACTTAGTAAATTGACCGTCAAAGATACTTAAATGGCTAATTATCTATTTATAATTCTTTTACTTTTTAATCGAGGCCATTTGTATTATTTGGAATGTTTCGGAGTAAAATAGAAATGGACCTATTAATTTGGTATGATGACCTTTTCACCGAGAAAATGGGGTTGCCTGGCGGTCATCATATCGTACTGCATGAGCATCCTTGCTGCGACCTCATGCAACTGTACTTTAAGATCTATATTTTCTGTCAGATCTTCTGAATTGAATGCGATAGCTTCAATTCCCTTTTTACGTGCTAAAAATATAGCTCTCTGATTCTGAAATGATTGTGACACAATGGTGAATTTACCCTGTCCAAAAACTTCCTTACATCTTACAACTGAATCAAGAGTTCTGAATCCTGCATAATCGAGTATGATTTTTTTTCCTGGTATTCCTGCAGCAACAAGATCGTTGTACATGGTGACGGGTTCATTGTAATTCCTGTTTCTGTTATCCCCGCTAACGATGATATAGTCAATTTTATTGCTGTTGTACAGTTTCACAGAAGCTTTTATTCGGTCAGTATAATAGCGGTTCCTGTGGCCATTAGCCAGGTATTTGCTGGTACCTAAAACCAAGGCACAATGATTGTGCGGTATTGAATCTACCGAATTATAACAAAACCTGTTCCCTATTTTTGTAATAGATAAATGGGAATAGGTAATGAAACTGACAGAAACAAGACAGATGATGAAAAATGTTTTTAAATATGTACTTAAGCTCTTCAAAATAATCTGATTTTAATCAAAACTTTAAAGTAAATACGGTCTCCACATCCGGGTCTGAGTGAGCAGTCAATGTTCCACCATGAAGCCGCAATATTTGTCGTGATAAACTGAGCCCAATCCCTGATCCTTTTGGTTTGGTAGTGAAGAACGGCACAAATATTTTGTCAAGGACTTCGGGCAGAATCCCCTGGCCGTTGTCGATCATCTGAATATTTATTTTCCCATTCAAATCGATAAAAGCGTTTAGTTCAATTCGTGGATTTCCTGTTTTTTCAAGAGCCTGGATGGCATTTTTGAGAAGATTAATCAACACTTGTTCTATTAATTGCTCATCTGCGGAAAGTTCCAGATTTTCAGGTGTTGTAGAGGTTATATATTGAATATTATGATTTTGCATTTCATTTTTCATCAACCCTTTCACATTTTCAAATAATGTTCTTACTGAGAAGATGCTGAATTTTGGAGCCGGAATGCGGGTTAGATCTCTGTAGGATTCCACAAAATGGAGTAATCCGGTACTTCGTTTATGAATTGTCTCAATGGCGAGTTCTATCTCATCGATGGTCTCAAGCTCCGTATTATTAGGAATTGCACTGGAGTAAGTTGATCTTACCTCTTTAATCATGATGTTAAGCGTTTGAGTTATCGAGGCAATAGGCGTGATGGAATTCATAA
Source organism: uncultured Bacteroidia bacterium (assembly GCA_903923905.1). GTDB lineage: Bacteria > Bacteroidota > Bacteroidia > Bacteroidales > Prolixibacteraceae > JAAFHB01. The sequence continues at coordinate 40,654 of CAIXZH010000031.1, read as the reverse complement.
TTTCGTGAGTCAGTACCCTGATTAACTTTTGCCAGCTCTCCATCTCATTCTCTTCCAGCTCATTCTGGATATCCTTGATGGTTGCCATTCGGATTAACCGATCAGCCACCTTGAATTCTGTGGCGAAAATCGCCAGTTGAAGGATTGTATCCTGCTTATGAATCTTTACCATGATACTTTCTCCGTTCGAAATTGTCATTAATTTGGCTACCAGATCGGGCGAGAAACTTTCAAGTTCACTTAGATTCTTGAGGCTGGTAATTTTAAAAAGTTTTTTTGTTGAGTTATTAATTAGTTCAACAACCCCATCTTCACGGTAACTAATCAAACCAAATCCGATATGTTCAACGACTGTTTCAAGATAAAAATAATTTTGTTCCCTTTCTTCCCTCACTTTTCTGAAGTCATCGATTACAATACTAAATGATTCAGTAAGGCGGTCGAAGGAATATCCTAAGCCTTTAATTTCAAAAGTTCTGGAAAAGTCAGAATATCTCAGCGATTCAAGAAAATTAGTCAGCAGGGTATTGGTTGTTTCGACAAATTGAATGAGGATGATTACCTGGTAAATCGCAATACCTACAGCCAGCAATGTGGTAAAATAATAGCTGGATGTAAATATCAGCCACATAATCAAAAACGCATTGGCAACGACTGCCAGTACCCTGAGAATAACTGAAATCCTGAAATTCTTAAAGTCCATATTTTTCCATTCTTCGGTAAAGTGAAGTGCGTGTTAGCCCGAGTTCACCGGCTGCTTTGGAAATATTTCCCTGATGCATTTTCATGACCTTAACAATAATTGTTTTCTCAACTTTATCGAGATCATAATTTTCCAATTCAAATGCTTCAAAGGGTTTATTTAAAATCCTTATCTGCAAGTCATCAGGATTTATCCAATCTGTTTCTGTCATAATAACGGCCCGCTCAATGATGTGTTGTAATTCCCTCACATTTCCGGGCCATTCTCCCTCCCCGAGCCGCTTGAGGGCCTCTTTTGTAAATCCACGCAGCGGCTTTTTATATTTTTTGGTATAAATCTGGAAGAAATGTGCAGCTAACAAAGGAATATCACCATAACGCTCCCGAAGAGGAGGGAGATCAATTTCAACCGTATTAATCCTGTATAGTAAATCCTGTCTGAATTTTCCCTCTTCTATCATTTGGTGGAGTGGCATATTTGTAGCACAAATCAGTCGGATATCTATGGGAATAGGTTTATTTGAACCTACCCTGGTCACTTCACGTCGTTCAAGAACGGTGAGAATCTTGGCCTGTAATGGCATTGGCAGGTTCCCGATTTCATCAAGAAACAGGGTTCCTCCTGAAGCTATTTCAAAACGACCGGGTCTGTCAACCTTAGCATCAGTAAATGAGCCTTTTACGTGGCCAAAAAGCTCGCTTTCAAATAGTGATTCGCTGATGGAGGTCAGATCCACACTTATAAAAGCCTCATCCAGGCGATTTGAATTATTATGTAAAGCTCTGGCTACCAATTCTTTTCCGGTGCCATTCTCTCCAAGTATCAAAACACTTGCATCGGTGGCTGACACTTTCGAGATAGAAGTGTAGACTTTTTGCATTTCCGAAGAATTTCCAACAAAATCTTTAAATGTTTGGTTATTGATGTTATTAATTGCCTTCGCCCGGCTTTTCAGCTGTTCAATCTCTTTCTTTGATTTACGCAACTGAAGGGCTGAATTTAAAGTCGCCAATAGCTTTTCATTCTGCCAGGGTTTAAGTATGAAATCTGAAGCACCCTCTTTAATGGCCCTGACACTTTTTTCAATATCACCGTAAGCGGTAATGAACAGAACCACTGCTTCAGGATCAATTTCCAGAATTTTTTTTAGCCAGAAGAATCCTTCGTTGCCGCTTATGGCATCTTTTGTAAAATTCATATCCAGAAGAATTACGTCAAAATCTTCATTGAGAAGTAATTCCGGAATTGAGCTTGCAGTGTTTGAAGTTACAATTTTTTCAACATGAGATTTTAACAATAATCTGAGTGAGAAAAGAATGTCCTCGTTGTCATCGACTGCCAGAATTTTTCCAATTTTGTCCATGATGAAATTTTTTATTTAGGATGCTGAATTACAAACACCAGGCCTTAATTATAAAAATGAAGAATCAAAATCGTATCCATTTTTAGATGATTGAATTCCAGTATATTATTTGACCTATTCGAACTCGTTATAATTTGAAATCTTGTTCTTTTTAGTATGTAAATGTACGAAATCGGTCACTCATTGTACGAATTCGGACGATTAATTTTTGCAGCTTATTTATAAATATCTGAAAATAAGATACATAATATGATTGGTATGATTTGTGAACTAAGCCATATTTAATAAAATGGGGGATTATTTGAATTTAGATCAGAGATTCCGGGAGATACTAAAATTGATTGAGAATTTTATTTGCACATTTAATAGTTAACCATGATTGAACTCTTTGATATTGGAAAGGTCTTCAGAAATAAAGACATTGAAACCAAAGCATTAAGTAATATAAATATGTCGGTTTCGGATGGTGAATTTGTTAGTATTATGGGACCCTCAGGTTGTGGTAAAACAACCTTGCTTAATATTATCGGGTTAATTGACTCCCCCAGTTCAGGCAAATATCTGCTTGATGATAAACTGGTTTCTGATATTTCCGAAAGGAACAGGACGGAAATGAGAAAGGATAATTTTGCGTTTATTTTTCAGAGTTTTAATCTGATTGATGACCTTACCGTTCGGGAAAATATCGAATTACCCCTGATCTATCAAAAAATGGCTCAGGCCGAGCGAACAATATATGTCAACCAGGTTTTGGAAAGGTTTACTCTGAAACATCGTGCCAATTATTTTCCGAATGAGCTTTCCGGAGGGCAACAGCAACTTGTAGCAGTAGCACGTGCTGTGGTCGCAAAACCCCGTGTAATTCTGGCAGACGAACCAACAGGAAATCTTGATTCCACTCATGGGGAGGACATCATTCAACAGTTGATTCAATTAAATGAGGCGGGAATGACAATCATTATGGTTACCCATTCCATGATGCAGGCCCAGCGTTCGCACAGGATAATCCATCTTTTTGATGGACATGTTGTTACCGAAAGTTATTCGAAGGTGGCTACCAATCTTTAAACCTGTTATGAAAAACTACCTTATTGTTGCGATTCGAAATCTTTTACGATACAAAGAGTATTTTTTCATTAATATTTTTGGACTCGCAGTGGGTATGGCCTGCGCAATTATGGTAATGGTTTATATCTGGGAGCAGTCCAGATATGATTCCTTCCATCCTGCCTCAGACCGTTTATACAGGGTTTATATTGATTCAAAACTGGGTGGTCTGGAATCAAAAGTGGCAGTGACTTCTCCGATGTTTGCCAATGGTTTAAAGCCTTTTGTTCCCGAAATTGAACAATCCTGCCGGATCTTTAAAAACGATCGGGATATCCCGGTTGTTGTTCCTGTTGCGACATTACTCGATCGCCGAACGCTGTTATATGTCGATTCTACTTTTTTCAATATCTTTGGTTTTAAACTGCTCGAAGGTGATCCAATGAGATGTTTAAGTAAGCCCCGGTCAATTGTTTTGTCAAAATCGATGGCCAATCAGTTGTTCCCTGATGGGGCTATGGGAAAAATACTCACCGTCGAAAATGATAAAAAGTGGACTGTCACGGGTATTGTTGAAGATTGTCCTACCAATTCCCATCTTAATTATAAATCGCTTGTCTCCATCACTTCGGTTGTTTTACCTGACCCCGGGTGGACTTCATTATACCTGTATACCTATTTTCGGTTTAAACAGGGCACTGATATGGGTAAATCCACTGATTCAGAGTTTCTTGGGTTATCAGTTATTGAAAATAAACTGCTTAAGGGATTTTTAAAGGAGGCTGGTGACGATCTGGAAAAATCCATGGGATTATCCAATACGGAGATGAAAGAAAAAGATGAATTCTTTGTCCTTCGACTCCAGCGGGTATCTGATATCCATCTTTTCTCACATCTTAAATATGAGAATTCCCAAAATGTTAATATTCAGACGCTCTTAATTATTGCCGGTATTTCTATACTGATCATTCTGATTGCATGCATAAACTACGCAAACCTTTCTATAGCCCGTTTGGCGGGACGAGTGCGCGAAATTGGAATCCGCAAAATATTGGGATCACAAAGAAAGGAATTGGCCAAACATTTATTGGCTGAATCGTTTACCATCAGTTTTATATCGCTATTTTTTGCACTGGTAATCGTTGAACTGGTCTATCCCAATACAATTCTGACTCAGCAGAGTCCTGCCCAGGATATTCACCTTCATTTGTTTAAATTGTCACCTGCAATATTTTGTGTCACATTACTAACAGGATTCATAGCCGGAATTTACCCTGCCTTTTATATTTTCAGATTCACCCCAGCCACGATTTTAAGCCATCAAAAGCAGTTTGGCACCGGAGGCAAGGGGTTACGCGGTATATTGGTAATTATTCAATTTGTCTTCTCTTTAGTTATCATATATTCCACCTCGACGATTTATCGTCAGTTACGATTTGTACAGCAAATTGGGGTTGGCTATCAGAGAGATAGGCTAATTGTGGTCCAGAATGTAATCGGGTTGAAGGGATTGAAGGGTGAAGCAGAAGAATTCAGGAAAACCCTTATGGAATTGAAGGATGTTGAAAGTGTTGCCTTTTCAAATGCGGTTCCCGGTAAAGTTCTTGTGATGCAAAGCATCCAGAACGGCACAGATCGGACCAATAATCTGATGATGTATATCATGCAAACAGATTCCTCGTTTTTCAGTACTTACGGGATGAAAATTACGGAAGGAGGTATTGCGGAGTCTCATTATTTATCCAAAGATACTGCAGATGTTATAATTAATGAAGAAGCGGTAAAATATCTAGGTTTAAAAAATCCTGTTGGATCAGGGATCTACAGAAAGAACCCGGATGGATCAACCAATTATTTGATTATAAAGGGTGTTGTTAATAATTTTAATTTTGAGTCATTACATACCCGGATTCAGCCACTCATTATAATACCTGGCAGATTGGAACAGATAAAATTTGCTACTATTCGATTTAAAAGCCTTGTTAAAGATGAGGATGTTAGACGTGTTAAAAAGTACCTTGGAACTGTATACCCGAATATCCCATTTTTTCAGTTCTCAATGAATGAGGGACTCGGCGAATTTTATAAAGAGGAACAATCGACCGGAGAAGTGGCAGTCGCATTTTCATTTTTCGCGATATTCATTGCCTGCATGGGACTTTATTCCCTGTTAGCATTAACAACCGTCTTTCGTACCAAAGAGATTGGTATCCGTAAAGTCCTCGGAGCTGGAACTAAAGAATTGGTGATGCTTTTGTCAAAAGAGATTTTTAAACTAATTACCATTGCAGGATTTATTGCATTGCCAATCGCGTTTCTACTTTCCTATTATTGGCTTGACCGGTTTGCTTATCATGTATCCTTGAGTTTTTCGAATTATCTAATCGTTTTCATAGCGGTATTTATTGTAGCCGTGTTTACAATCTACCGACAATTATGGCATACCATAAATTCCGATCCGAGCGATTCTCTGAGATTTGAATGATTTTAGTATTTATTTTGATTCTAAATTAACTTAATTTTAACAAAACTGACAATAGTGTTTCAGGGTTCCTTTAAACCTGACGTTTTTCTAATTATCATATATAGAGTATTATATATAAAATTTGGCGATCGATTGACAGACTTTCCCGAAAGATCCACCTTCCGGCTCATATTGTCAGAGACTTTCACCTGTAGTTACAAAAAACCAAATCCACAGGCCTAATTATTTTGATTATCAATATGTTATCCTGTCACCAATTGTTAATTTTTTATCAACTAAATGTTACTAATGGCCTAAATAATAAATAAATAACGTGTTTGGCACAGTTTGTGACATAGTAAAGTCAGTTAGTAAAAAATTAAATTAAAGAGTAACAAAAATGAAAAAGCAAATTAATTCTGTCAGTATTTGGTCATTAAAAAGTGGTTTCACAGTAACCGTTTTATGTGCTTTACTTGGTGCTACAGAAGTCAATGCAAACAACAATTTATCCTCAACGTTGAATTCTGGTTCTAAAGGGATAAAAACAGAGGTTAAAGATGAAAATGTGAACAACAGAAATAACAGTTCCTGGGTTTCCCGAAATAGCGATCTGAACGTTAAAGGGCAAATCACAACTGTCATTACACAATGGATTTCAGAGGGTTCTTACTGGAGTTCAGATGATTCATTGTTATATGACCCAAAGGCATCTCCTATCAATGAGAAAGTTTTGAATAATGACCAACCTTCGGATGATCATAAGATCGAAAATGAGTCTGGTCTGATCAATGCAAAAAGCTATATTGCCGGTTTCAAATTTTAAAAGTTGAAATTTATGGTGTCATTTAGCTAATTTAAGGATCAAAGTCCCGGGATTTTTCCCGGGATTTTTTGTGTTGAATAATGAGCGTTTTCAAATCAAACTCATCGAAACCCTACATTTCATGATCGACCGTTGAAGGCAAATGCCGAAATTGAAAAAATGACAACCAGTCGGAATTATATTCTATAATTTTAGTCAACTTCAACTTATGGAACCAATACCTTTAATCCTTTGCTGATCAATGAAATATCCAGGTTTTTGCCTGGCCGGCGGGTTTCACCGTCGATATGAATAATCGCTTCAGATTCCCTTTCTAAATAGATTTGGCTGGCTTTGTAGTACGCTATATGTTGACTTTTGCCAATATTCCCTGAAAATAAACGGATTCCAATACGAAGAGCTTTATAAAACCGGAAAGGGGAGAGGATGCAAATGTCAAGTTCTCCATCACAAATATCAGCTTTTGGAGCAATTAAAGCGTTATTCCCATATTGTGAAGCATTGGCAAAGGTGATCAGAAAGGCCCTGAGTTCTGTTTTTTTCTGGTTATCAATAGAAATTTGGTAAGTCTCAGGATGAAAATTGAAAAATTCAGATATGACAGTTTTTACATAACTTGAAAGTCCTCTTCGCTTATTTTGATCAAATTTCTCTCCGATCAATGCGTCAAAACCAACTCCACATGTACAGAAAAAAGGCATGTTATTAATTACGCCATAATCTATTGCCTTAATATTTAATTGATTAATTACAAGAATAGCCTTCTTGGGGTCCGATGGTATATTAAGGTGACGTGCAAGGCCGTTACCCGAACCAATGGGGATTATTCCCAATATTGCCTCAGTATTAATTAGCACTTTACCTATTTCATTGATCGTCCCATCGCCCCCTACGGCAACGAAATAGCGATAACCTTCCTGCAATTTCTGACTTACGATCTCAGTAGCCTCTCCCTTAAACCTGGTGAAATGAATCTCAACCTCAAAGATTTCCGGATTGGTCAGCTTTTTAATGAGTTCTGGGAGGCGCCCCTTAAATCGGGTTCCGGAATTAGGATTTATCAGGAATAAAATCTTCTCTTTTGGAAGCGATTGAAACATAGTAATTACTATTCGGATTTTGGGACCAAAGGTACGATTATGAGTTGGAATTTTTTGTAATCAGCTTTGTTTTTGCTTGTTGAAAAATTCAATTACCGGAGATTGCGATAAATTGAATTACAATAGCAGTATTAGAACTAAATTCTGCTATTTTGCAGAAAAAAATAAACATATGTCTGAATTGAAAATTCCATTTCTGAATGAGTTGTCACCTGCCAACCCAATATTCACCGCTTCACAATTGATCGCTTCGGGTGCGATGATTAAAATTGATAAAATTAACTGGATTGAATTTTCACATCTTATTGAAGTTAAAGTTTTTACAGGCTATGATGATCGGTATTTATGGCTTAATTATCAGGTAGGAGGTGAATTGATTCGGGCAGTTTGCCATGCGGATCAGGAGCCAGTCTGGCAGGATTCATGTGTAGAATTTTTTATAGAACAGGAAGATTTTTACCGTAATTTCGAATTCAATTGTCTTGGAGTTTGCTTATCTGCTTCCGGTTCAGATCGTCATTCCAGGAAAGGCCTTGATAAGGATAGTTTGGACCAGATTTTAAGATTCCCATCATTAACTTCTGAAACCTTGTCAGCGGAAGGTAATCCTGTCAGTTGGTCGCTCACCGTGGCAATACCTTTACAATTAATAGGTCTCAGAGCAGGGAGTGAATTTCAGGCTAATTTTTATAAATGCGGTGATGAAACCTCCGTTCCGCACTACCTTAGCTGGTCTCCAATTGGGACATTAAATCCGGATTTTCATCAGCCAGCTTATTTTGGCCAGGTAAAACTGGAAGATAAAGTTTAGTTTTATTGTTTGAACTATCAGTCAATGAGTAATTTAAATTCTGCTTTAATCCATTTGGGAATGAGCACTGTCATGTTGTTGGGATGCAATGTCACTGAAGCCAATCCGGTAAAAAAAAATACAAATCCTCGTCCAAATGTCATATTCATTTTAGCCGATGATCTTGGTTATGGTGATCTTAGCTGTTACGGACAAACAAAATTTAAAACCCCCAATATTGACCAATTGGCGGCATCAGGCATCAGGTTTACAAGTCATTATGCCGGTTGTACAGTGTGTGCTCCCTCACGTTCTTCGCTGATGACAGGGCTAAATACAGGACATACCTATATCCGTGGGAATAAAGATATGCTGCCTGAAGGGGAGGAACCTCTTCCGGATACGACCTATACTGTTGCAAAGATGTTCAGAGAGGCCGGCTATGCAACCGGTGCATTTGGAAAATGGGGACTTGGTGGACCAGGAACCAAAGGAATTCCTGAAAATCAGGGCTTTGATGAATTTTTCGGGTTTAATAGTCAGGTTCTTGCACACAACTACTATCCGGAATATTTGTGGCACAATAGTGAAAAGGTTTATTTAAAGGAAAATAAAAATGGAGGCAAAGTACAATATGCCCCTGACGAAATTCATAGAATGGCTCTTCAATTCATTGATAATCATAGATATAATCCATTCTTTCTGTATTGTCCCTATACCATCCCTCATGCCGAATTGATGGCTCCGGAGGATAGTCTTCTGCTTCATTTTAAAGGGGTGTTTCCTGAAGTTCCTTTTATAGGGATAGACTCTGGTACTAATTACAGAAAGGGTGCATATGGTTCTCAGAGTCAGCCAAGAGCGGTTTTTGCAGCAATGATCAGCAGGCTTGATCGGTATGTTGGTGAGATTGTTGCAAAATTAAAAGAATCTGGGTTAGATAAAAAAACGCTGATCATCTTTACTTCCGACAATGGCCCCCATTTAGAGGGGGGTGCAGATCCTGGGTTTTTTAATAGCGGAGGATCCCTTAGAGGATTTAAAAGGTCTCTTTATGAAGGTGGAATCAGGATTCCGTACATTGCCAGTTGGCCTGGAAGGATTCCTCGTAGGAAGGTTTCCAATTATCCCTCTGCTTTCTGGGATTTCCTTCCCACTGCGGCAGAATTGGCAGGAATCCAACTGACTAACTCTATCGACGGAATATCAATGGTTCCTGAACTCACTGGAATTGGGGATCAAAAGAAACATGATTTTTTATACTGGGAATTTCATGAAGGCGGTACCAAGCAGGCAGTTCGGATGGGTAAATGGAAAGGGGTGAGATTCGGAACCGAAGAACCTCTTGAATTGTATGACTTAAGCACTGATATTCATGAGGATTTGAATATCGCCTCCAAACATCCGGACATTGTGGCCAAGATTGCAGATTTTCTGAAACATGCACGTTCAGAGTCCGGAATTTGGAATACCGAACTACATTGGCCGGCAGATAAAGTCAGAAATTAGTTGGAAAACCGTTAGACTCGTTATTTTTGTAATTCGGTTTATCCAATATCAATAGTTTAACCTGATAAAATTTCTTATTGTGGATCAATTACTTGACGAAAAAATAAAGAATTCTTACCATGCCCTGATCTTTCAGTGTACAAAGAGTTTGCCAGTGGGTGATCTGCCAATGATCGACAAAGCCTTCAATTTTGCAGCTCATATACTTGGTAATTCTGTATGGAACGAAGGTGAATTTATCCTGAATCATTCAATCGCAGTGGCGAAAATTGCTGTTCTTGAATTGGGATTATCTACTGATTCACTCATCTCTGCTTTGTTGCATAATGTTTTTGGTTCTAATGGGATTGAATTTTCAAACGAAGATATAAAGAGCCGGTTTGGAGTCAATGTGGCAGTGATTCTGGACGGAATGATCAAGATCAATTCTTTAAATACCGGAAATCTGGCTTTTCAAAGTGAAAATTTCAGGAGACTTTTGCTTGCTTTATCAGGCGATGTTAAAGTGATCTTAATTAAGATAGCCGATCAGTTGCAGGATATGCGGACATTAAATAGCCAGCCTGCAGTAATCAGAGAGCGGTTATCTATTGATACCTGGCATCTCTACGCACCACTTGCACATCGTTTGGGTCTTTATAAGGTTAATACAGAGTTGCTTGACCTCGCCTTGAAATTTATTCATCCTTCTGATTATGAATCTATTGTTGAGAAGTTAAAAGAAACTGCCGTTGAACGGGCAAGTTTTGTTTCGGCATTTGTACTCCCCATTGAGAAGAAACTAAAGAGCAGGGGTTTTAATTTCGAGATGAAAGCCAGAACCAAATCGATTTACTCAATTTGGAATAAAATGCAGAAGCAGAAAGTTGACTTTCATGAAGTTTTTGACCTATTTGCTATCCGCATTATTTTAAATTCAGAACCTGAAAATGAGAAAGCTAATTGCTGGCAGGCCTTTTCGGTAGTTACAGAGGAATACCTTTCCAATCCTGACCGGCTTAGAGATTGGATAACCTATCCGAAATCAAATGGTTATGAATCTTTGCATACCACTGTGCTTGGACCTGGTAAAAGATGGGTTGAAGTTCAGATACGAACTCATCGGATGGATGACATCGCTGAGAATGGTCTGGCAGCACATTGGAGGTATAAAGGGGGAAAAGGAGGCGATGAGATTGATAAATGGCTAAAAAATGTACGTGAAATTCTTGAAAACCCACAACTTAATCCGGTTGATTTTATTGATGATTTTAAGGTAAATATTTACGAGGATGAGATTTTTGTTTTTACCCCCAAAGGTGATCTGCTTAAGTTGCGGGCAGGGGCTACACTCCTTGATTTTGCCTACGAAATTCATTCAAAAATAGGTGACAAATGCGTAGGCGGAAAAGTCAACGGGAAACTGGTTACCTTGAAATATGTGCTTAAGAATGGTGATCAGATAACCGTTGAAACATCCAATAACCAAAAGCCAAAACTCGACTGGCTCGATTTTGTGGTTACTTCAAAGGCTAAAACACGCATAAAGGCGAGTCTGAACGAAGATCATAAAAAGGAAGCTGAAAACGGCAAAGAGATTCTTCGGCGTAAGTTTAAAAACTGGAAAATTGAACTTAACGATTCGGTAATCCGGGATATCCTAAAGCATTACAAATTAAAGCTCGCGGTTGATCTCTATTTTAATATATCGGCAGGAAAAATTGATACCCTTGAAATTAAGGAACAGGTTATTGGAAAACTGGAGGAGTCTCAGCAGGATAAACTTGCAGAAATGCTTCCTGCACAAGAGGTTAAAGAGCTGTCTTTTGATAATAGCGACGACTATCTGGTGATTGATAATAACCTTAAAGATGTCAATTATAAGCTTGCAGTTTGCTGCAATCCAATTTTTGGTGACGAAATATTCGGATTTGTAACGATTTTTGAAGGGATAAAAATTCACAGGAGAACCTGTCCGAATGCCAAACAGATGGTTGAACGTTATCCCTATCGGATTATAAAGGCAAAATGGAGAAATACCGGAAAGAGGAACTCATTTCAGGCAACGATCCATATATCCGGATCCGACCGTTCCGGTATCGTAACGGATATTTCCCGAATTATTTCGAAAGAGGTTGGTATTCAGATGCGTTCGATTGCCATAAATTCGGAAGATAAGGCTTTTGACGGGACTATGCGGGTTTTTGTCAATGATCTGGAGCATCTTGATTTTCTGATTCAAAAATTAAAAAATATAAAGGGGGTCCTCTCGGTTACCAGATCTGACGCCTGAATCTCTTAAAAAGTTTGATTCAATGAGAATATTACTTGCTCCAAATGCCATGAAAGGTTCTCTTTCGGCTTCCGATTTTGCGGATGCAATTTCCGATGGACTTCTGATGGCAGATGACTCACTGGAGATTATCAAACATCCCCTTGCCGATGGGGGAGACGGCACTAACGAATTATTGATTAATAAATTAGGTGGAATTTTTATTCAGGTTCCCGTTCATGACCCCGTTGGCAGACAAATCAATTCACGTTATGGATGGCTGGCAGAATCGAAGTGTGCAATCATTGAAATGGCTGAAGCTTCGGGGTTGAATCTTTTGACAGCTGATGAGTTAAATCCAATGGTAGTCTCCTCACGCGGAACAGGCGAGTTGATTTTGGCTGCGGTAAAAAACGGTGTTCAAAAGATCATCCTGGGCATTGGAGGTAGTGCAACGGTAGACGGGGGAACAGGAATGTTGATGGCATTGGGATTTACCCTCCTTGATCATACTGGAAATGCCATTGAAGAAGGAGGAAATGGCCTAATACAGATTGCGCAGATATTGAGTAGTAATGTTAGACCTGAGATTTTGAAATGCGAAATTGTTATAGCGACGGATGTTAAAAATCCGTTGTTGGGCGCGGAAGGTGCAGCTGTAGTTTATGGCCCTCAAAAGGGTGCAACACCCCAAATGATTAAAGATCTGGAGCTTGGATTAAAGAACTATATTACAGTATTAGAACAAATTACTCAAAAAAAATTAGTTGGGTTGGTTGGCGGAGGAGCTGCAGGTGGAATTGCAGTTCCATTAATTGCACTTTTAAATGCAAGGGTGGAGCCTGGAGCCGAGCTGATAATTAAACTTTTAGGGGTAATGGAGGATTTGAAGTCCTGTGACCTGGTAATCACAGGAGAAGGGTGCATCGATCTGCAAACCTGTCAGGGCAAAGTACCTGCTGTAATTGCCAATGCTGCCCGCGAGGCAGGAATACCGGTAATTGCAATCGGGGGTGCAATTAACCCGGAGGCATCCCCTCTTTTTGACGGGATTTTCTCGATTACCAGTTGCCCCATAACCCTTGAAGAGGCAATGTCAAACTCTTATGAACTGACAAAGTCACTATCTTATCAGTTGGGAAAATTTTTAAAGATATTCACGAAATGATTGATATAGAAGCAATTATTATCAATGCAAAGGAAACTCTTGAGAGAGGTTTGCCTGAGGAGGCATTGAAAATTCTTGATAATCATCCAATTGAAAATAGTTGTGAGGTGCTTTTTCTTAAAGGTGAAATTTATTTTAAGCTCCAGCGATGGGGTGATGCCCTCAATCAATTCTCCGGATTTCTGGAAAAATCCCCTTCCGATAACAGAGCTGAATCTTATTGCCTGATGATACAGAATATTTTGGGCTTTTATCATAAGGATTTGTATAATCCATAGGGAAATACCATAATTCAAATCACAATAGCCAATTCATTATCCCAAATTACGAACATAATCTTTCAATTCCAAAAGTAATTCCAGGGTAATACTTTTCAATCTTGAAAAAACTTCATTCAATCCTTCAGTAGTTTGATTCTTACCTAATTCTTCCAATTTACGGGTAATTTCAAGAGCACTGGGCGCCATATAATTAGATATCACGCTTTTAAGGCTATGAGCATTAAAAGCCAAGGAGGTGAAATCCTTTTCATCGATGTTTTTTTGAAGAGTACTGATTCGTGGTTCATATTCTTCAAAGAACAGATTAATAACTTCAATGATGATTGATTTGTCATAATATTGAAAATTATCATTGAACTGAGCCCAGTCAATTACGGCCATATGATTAAAATTTAATTTGTTTGTTATTTGAGTCTCCGAATACAATCGTTCACACTTTCACTCCAATAGGGGATAGTAAGATTGAATGTCTCTTTAATTTTTGATTTATTAAGTACACTAAAGCATGGTCTTACAGCGCTAACCAGATAATCTTTGGTCAGGATTGGCATTACCCTGCAATTAATGCCTGAAAAAGTGATAATTGTTTGGGCAAAATCGAACCAACTTGTAACTCCTTCGTTGGAATAGTGGAACAGGTTGACTCCGGATTTTTGGATGGACAATGGTATTATGTCAAGGATTACCTTAGCAAGATCTCTGGCATATGTTGGAGTTCCAACCTGGTCGAAAACCACTTTAAGTTCCTCACGTTCAGTTCCATATTTGATCATCGTTTTCACGAAGTTATTTCCAAATGCTGAATAAAGCCAGGAAGTCCGCAATATGATCCCCTTTCCGGCATAGTGCAGAACTGCTTCTTCCCCGGCCAGTTTACTGGTTCCATAAACAGATTGTGGATTCGTTTGATCGGTCTCGCTATAGGGAATCCATGTTTTCCCGTCAAAAACATAGTCCGTTGAGACATGAACCATTAGTGCATCTATACCAGTTGCTGATCTGGAAAGATTTTCAACAGCAGTTGCGTTAATCAGATAAGCAGTTGAATCATCTGATTCTGCTTTATCCACAGCAGTATAGGCTGCACAGTTTATGATCACGTGAGGTTTGTTGGTTGCACAAAATAAATCAACTTTCTGTGGATCAGTAATATCGAGTTCATCAATATCTGTATAAATGAATTCGTAATCAGGGTAGTCTTTTGCCAGGACCCGAATTTCATTTCCCAACTGACCATTTGAACCGGTTACTAGGATTTTCATTTTCAAACTATTAAATTATAACAGATGAAGTAGCCATGGTTGAAAAATCACAAACCGAAGATGAATATTCCACCATGGCTATTCGCTTCGCTGATCTTCGATTCCATTTGTATCAAAAATCTCATTATTAACAAGACAAATTATGTTTATATGAATGAAATCCTGTCAGTTTTCAGATAATTGAGGCAAAATAATCAATGGTTTTTATCAGCCCTTCATTGAGTTGAATTTTCGGTTCCCAGTCCAATTCTTTTTTAGCCAAGTTGATGTTGGGTTGGCGTTGTGCCGGATCATCAGGCGGCAGTGGCATCCGGATAATTTTTGATTTGGAGTTGGTAAGTTTGATAACCAGTTCTGCCAACTGGAGTATCGTAAATTCGTTAGGATTGCCAATATTGACAGGACCAGTAAATTCATCACGCGAGGCCATCATTCGGATCATCCCTTCAACAAGATCATCCACGTATTGAAAACTGCGGGTTTGCTGACCGTCTCCATAAATGGTTATATCCTGGCCCTGTAAAGCTTGCACGATAAAATTGGATACCACCCTTCCGTCATGGGGATGCATCCTCGGACCATAGGTATTGAAGATCCGGATTATTTTGATTTTAACATTATTTTGTTTGTGGTAATTAACGAAGAGGGTCTCTGCAGATCGCTTTCCTTCATCATAACATGACCGCTCACCAATCGGGTTTACGTGTCCCCAATAACTTTCAATTTGTGGATGGATTTGGGGATCACCATAAACTTCACTGGTAGAAGCCTGTAAAATCTTCGCTCTTATCCGTTTGGCAAGTCCCAGCATGTTAATGGCCCCCATCACCGAGGTTTTCATCGTCTTGATGGCATTATACTGATAATGAACAGGTGAGGCAGGGCATGCCAGATTGAAGATTTCATCTACTTCGATAAAGAATGGCATGGTCACATCATGCCTAATCAATTCAAAGAACGGATTAGGCAGCAAATGAACAATGTTTTGCTTTTGCCCGGTGAAGTAATTATCCAGACAAACTACTTCATTTCCCTCCTTCAGAAGCCGGTCACAAAGATGTGATCCAACAAACCCGGCTCCTCCGGTAACTAATACCTTTTTTCTAATCATGATCCAGTTGGTTTTTAAAGTAAACCGGTCTGCTCCAACGAGCAGGTTCCGGTATTGTCAAAATTGGAAATAATAATTATTTGGTTGTATCAATTCCGATGCAGAAGTAGTCAAACCCTTTGCGTTTCATTTCTTCAATTTCGTAGATATTTCTGCCGTCGAAAATAACCGGAGCATTTAGTAATTTTTTAACAATATTGAAATTTGGAACCTTAAATTCGGGCCATTCTGTAACCAGAAGCAGACAATCGGCATCGATCAGTGCTTCATACTGATCTTCTGCGTAGGTGACGGTTTCGCCCAGGGTGTGTTTTGCCTCTTTCATGGCAACGGGGTCATACACCTTAACCATAGCACCGGCGTCCAGTAATTTCTTTATAATTACCAGTGAAGGAGCTTCACGCATATCATCGGTTTGAGGTTTAAAGGATAATCCCCAGATAGCCACAGTTTTACCATTTATATCACCTTTGAAGTACTTCATTATTTTATTGTAAAGCACTGATTTCTGATCCATGTTGACTGCCTCTACCGCCTTAAGAACCCTTAATTCGTAATCAAAATCTTCCGCGGTATGTATCAATGCTTTTACATCTTTGGGGAAACAAGATCCGCCATAACCGATCCCGGGATAAATAAACTTATTTCCTATTCTTGAATCAGATCCAATTCCTTTACGAACCATATTAATGTCAGCACCAACAATCTCGCACAGATTGGCGATATCGTTCATAAAACTGATCTTGGTGGCCAGCATTGAATTTGCAGCATATTTAGTCATTTCAGCGGAGGTAATATCCATGAAAATAATTGGATGTCCATTCAAAGTAAACGGTTTATAGAGGCTTTTCATCAGCTCTTCGGCCCGCGGAGAATCGAGACCAACCACGATGCGATCGGGTTTCAGAAAATCGTCAATAGCCGCGCCTTCTTTTAAAAACTCAGGATTTGATGCCACATCAAAGGGGATATTCACACCTCTTTTATCCAGTTCTTCCTGTAATGCCTGTCTTACTTTTTGAGCAGTACCCACAGGAACTGTACTTTTAGTCACGATCAACAGGTAGTCTTTCATGTTTCTGCCACAATCACGGGCTACACTTAAAACGTACTGAAGATCAGCACTTCCATCTTTGTCAGGAGGTGTTCCTACAGCAGTAAACAACACTTCGCAATCTACCAGAGCTTCAGAGATATTCGTTGTAAACTGTAATCTTCCTTTTTTCATGTTCCGGTGAACCATATCTTCAAGGCCCGGCTCATAAATTGGAATAATTCCGTTTTTCAAATTCTCTATTTTTCGGGTGTCGACGTCAACACACATTACTTCAATCCCTACTTCAGCGAAGCAAGTTCCGGTTACAAGACCTACGTATCCACTTCCTACAATTGCGACTTTCATAATATTACGGAATTAGTTCTAAATTAATAAGCAAATATAATCATTGTTTAAATTAAATTTTATTGGCAAAGTGACTTGTTAAAGAATAAATATGTTTTAAATAATTGTCAAATAACGGATTGACGGCACATCGAATCAGCTCATCTGAATGAACCTGATCTTTTTTTTATTCCTGTATACGATGCTTCCGAATTCCCCATTGGGACAAACAAACGATTTGTGATTTAAATGATGCTGCGTAATCTCATTTTTAAGACCTCCCAATACTGTAATACCGCTTAGCTGATCTAAAAGACCAACTCCTGTTGCCTTTAGAAATGCCTCCTTCAGTGTCCAGGTTTCAACAAAACGGACCAGGTTTGCTCCATTTTGACAATAGTTGGATTCGACTACAGAAAAAGCATAGCTAACCAGCAGGGGCAAATCTTCCGAACCATTCAGCAGTTCGATATCGATTCCTATTCTTCCATCTGAATTGAAACCGATCAGGAAGGCTGACCTTGAATGACTGACATTAAAAAATAAATTAGAACCAGCCACATAAAGTTTGCCAAATCTCCCTTTTTTAAATTCAATCTCTGCAGGGTTTAAATTCAGAACTGATCCCATAATCTGGCGTAATGTTGACCTGCAGGATAGCCATGTCCCTTTTTGCCGATCATTCTTTAACCTTTCTGAATACCTTATTTCGTCAGGAGAAAGGATTTCGATAACAGGCAGAGTATTGGCACAGGCACTTGTCCCGTAAAGAACCAGCAGACAATCCTTTACCCTGATGATTTCAGCGATATTTTCTGACTTTTCCCAGTTCATTTTTGGTTTTTCAGTTCCGCTTCAACTTCAACTATTCTTTGATCCAGAATCTCTGCAAACAGTTTATCGTTTGGAGGTGCAAAAATCCTGGAATGTTCAGTTGGTAATGTATGCACAATCACTCCCTTGCCGGCAAATCGGTTCCACCCGTAATCCTTCCGGTTAGGGATATAAAAAGTTGGTTTTCCTGCTTTAAACAAATCAAGTTTAATGGAGGATGGGACCAGCTGATATTTATAAAGTGCCTCGCTCATAACTATTTCCACATTTTCAGATAAAAACATAGGCACTCCGTCATCGATAATGATCTTTCGCTCTTTTTCTTTCATTAAACCCAGTTTAATCAGATTGTAGATTAAAGTGAAACGGAGACTTTTATACTTGTTGAGAAAAAGCTGACGTTTTTCACTCCAGGGTGCTAACAGTAATAACCATAAAACATAAAATGGCTTAATTAAAGCAGATCTAAAATTAAACAGCATGCTTTTTACCGGAGACTGAATATGTCGGGCTATGGAGGTAAATGAATCAATAACTCCGGCGAAAATGACTTTATTGCCCTCATTAGTCAATTTTTTGGCCATGTCATAGGCAATAAATCCTCCCAGTGAAAATCCCAGGAGCATATAAGGACCCTGCGGAAGTATTTTTTTGATTTCTTCGATATAGTCATCTGCCATCTCCTCAATACTACCGGCGAGGTCACTTTTGCCGTCAAGACCTTTGGCCTGAAATGCATATATTGGCCGGTCTTGTTTAAGATGGTAAGTTAATGATTGATAAAGAAGAATATTTAATCCAGCACCATGAATAAGGAACAGAGGAGTTTTTGTTCCATTTGGCCGGATTGGAACTAAGCAGTGCCATAGCTCATCTTTGGTTTTGGAAATAAGTAACGGGGCAAAAGTGCGGACCGTGGAGTTCGAGATCAACGATGCGAGTGGTATGTTGATCCCTTTTAGTTTTTTAATTTCGGCCATCAGCTGGACCGCTTTTAATGAATGACCTCCCATATCAAAAAAGTCATCGTCGATGCCCACTGCTTCAACTGAAAGAACTTTTTTCCAGATATCCAAAACAAATGCTTCTGTGTCATTGGTTGGTTCAACACTTTCGTGAGTTGTTTGGCTCAGTTTCTCCTTAGCACTGGCAATTAAACTTTTTTTATCAATTTTCCCGTTACTGGTTAACGGGATCTTATCCACCTTCAGGATCATTTCAGGAACCATATATGCCGGAAGAACCTTTTTCAATTCATCTTTAATAGCCAGTGGATTAGTTGATATATCTTTCTCCGTATAAAATGCATATAAAGATTTTTCTCCGGATGGGTTGGTATAAACTGCCACTACACAGGTTTCAACTCCGTCCATTGATCCTATTTGCGATTCAATTTCTCCGGGTTCCACGCGATAACCCCTGATTTTGACCTGAGAATCCGCGCGGCCCATATAATAAATGAGGCCATCATTCCCGGCTGTAACCAAATCACCGGTACAATAACAGCGCTGTAAACCATTGTCAGGTGTCAGGAATGAGATAAAGGCCCGGCTCTGCTCAGGTTCCCGGTTCAGATATCCCAGAGCGAGACTGTCGCCGGCAACAAGTAATTCACCAGAAACCCCTTCAGGTACAATTTTGCGATTATTATCTGTAATATAAAGTTTGTATCCCGGAAGTGGTTGGCCGATTGGAACGGTTGTCGCAGGGATATATCCGTATTTGATTTCATAAGCCAGTGCAACTACCGTTGTCTCAGTAGGTCCATAGGTATTAAAAAGTTTATGATTTGGCTCCCGTTTGTTCCAAAGAATAACATCATTTGTTGAAACGGCCTCACCGCCAATGATAACTATTCGCAATTTTTCAGGAAAAGTATCATTAATATACTTCTCAGACTGAATGACTTGTCTCCAGAATGCTGTAGGTAAATCCCAGACTGATATTTGATGTTGAATTGAAAAACTGAGCAATTCATCTGCCAAAAGCATCTCAGCTGTTCTTAAATAGAGTGAAGCACCCGTACAAAATGAGGTGAATATCTCCTCAATACTTGCATCAAAAGCCAGGCTCGAAAACTGTAAAACACAGTCATAACTGGTTATCTGATATAATCCAAGTGCACCAGAAATAAAGTTGGCCAGTGCTCTCCGTGAAATCAAAACTCCTTTGGGTACTCCGGTGGACCCGCTGGTATATATAATATAGGCAAAACTGTCTGGATCATAACTGATTGTAGGTAATTGCCTACCGGCAGGAGTCTTCAACGCAATTCCAACATTTAAAACCTGAATATTTTCAATTAATTCAAAGTTTGAATCATCGGTCAGAATAAGTGAAGTTTTAGAATCGGAACAGAAAAAAAGTTTTCGCTCCGAGGGCATTGTTGGATCGATTGGAAGAAAACATGCTCCACACCGCAGGATTGCCATGATTGAAACAAAGTAATTGTAATTTCGACCAATAATGACGGCGACTATCTGACCAGGTAAAATGCCCTGAGCACCAATTTGGGCCGATAAATTCTCAATATCCTTTGCAAATGAAGAATATGAGTACGACACCCCGGAATCAAAAACTGCTGTTTTATCCGAAAATTCTGCGGATGCCTGCATAAAACTATCGATAACATCCTGTACAATAACAGGTTCACAAGAGGGGTGATTAATCGATTCTATTATCTTTTCGGATTTTTTCACTGAGACCAGACCAAGCTGATTGACAGATACTTCAGGCGTTTCAACCAGATTTTGAAGAAACATTTCAAAACTTTCTGCAATCGTATTAAGCCCTGAATAATTTGAATCTGACGGCAAGGAATAGATTAACTCATTATTTTCAAAATAGATGGTTAGACTCTTATTATTTTGTAATTGATCATTTAGTGAACCCTTTGATAGAATGACTGTTGGGAAATCAGTAGAATTTTTCCTCAATTCAGGATAACGAATTCTGGTAGTGCGGACAAATATTCCAGTTTTTTCAATTTTTGTAATTGTAGTTAGTACTTTTTTGATTTCGACATTGACAGAATTGGAATCATCAATAGTGCCATTCAGAGGAAGCCATGAACTAAAAAAACTTTCCAATCCTTCTTCTAACTTTGATAACTCTGTTGATATAAAACCCAGTGTACCGGATAATTGCCCGGAAATTCGGATAAAGTACAACATCCAAACCGAAAATATTACATCCTCAATTTGGTGCTCCGGAAACAGGTTTCCAAGCTGATCCATTAAATGTTCACTGAGGCTTGATTTTAAAATTTCAGAGCTGGGTATTCCGGTGATAATCGGCCAGCCCAGAATCTCCATTTGTGAGAGTTGCTTTTTCCAGTAGGGTTCAAATCTGGCCATTTTCTCAAACCGGAAGAGAGCTTTGTTCGTAAGGCTTTTATTGGGAATTGTTAATTGTTCACCCAACTCCAGAAGTTGATTAATATTGACACGGTATCCATTTTTATCAAAAATAACATCAGGAACTACCAATCCATCAAGACAATAAAACCCTCTTTTCTCTTTAAAATCAACGATATAGCCCGGAATTCCGGTTTCATCAAAAACCACTGTTGTTCTGGGTACAATATAATATTCATGTCGAATATAAATCAACGGATTTGCAAATTCATTGGCATAATAGCGGGTGAAATTTGTCGCACGGGTTAACCTATCCACTGATTTTGCATCCATATCGTGGGTAATCAGCCCGAATGCATCAGGGCGGGCACCCAGGGG
The DNA here is from genome assembly GCA_903923905.1 of uncultured Bacteroidia bacterium. Classification (GTDB taxonomy): domain Bacteria; phylum Bacteroidota; class Bacteroidia; order Bacteroidales; family Prolixibacteraceae; genus JAAFHB01. The sequence goes on along the minus strand of CAIXZH010000031.1, from coordinate 18,830 downwards.
ATAGTAGGTTCTACTATTTAAATTCTGTGCTACCGGATTTAATTTGTTTTCGACTATGGAAACCATTAATTCTCCAAAACATTTTAATGCTGCTTCAAAACATCGGGTATTGAGTGAAAGTGCAGTATCGTTTGGTAAAACCGGAACAGTTTGACACGCTACGATATCACCTGCATCTATCTCATCCACAACCTCATGCCACGAAATACCATGTTCGGTTTCTCCATTTAGGATGGCCCAGTTGGTCGCATACATCCCGGCATAGCGGGGGAGAGGTGCATCATGGTAATTGATTGCCATGATTTTTGCCAGTGATGTGAATGACTTTTTAAGGATTAAACTGTTGTTTATGCTAAAAATGTAATCAACGGGTTCAAAAACAGATAAATCACTTAGATTCCGATATTTAGGAAAACTTTCTAAAGAATTTGCATCATATAACCATTCATCACCTGAGACCAGTGATTGGATCGAAATATCATATTCCTTCAAAATGCCCATGCACCTTTGTGCGAGGTTACCTTCACCGACTACAATACAAGTAATTTTAGAATTGTCCATCATTGCGATTCTCAGTTGTATTATTTTTCAGGTTTTCTAATTAATATAATGTCGATAGTGTCTATCATCTTTAATTTCATTGTTATATGTAAAATATAGATATTCAAATCTTTATTTTTTTATAAACTTTCCCGAGTTTGCAAATTCACCTGCACGTATTGTGTAAATATAAATTCCGGGACTGATATTCAAAATACTGGCCTGAATTGTGGTATTTTCAGAAGAATAATATTGTGTTTTTAACTGTGAGATTTTTTTCCCAGTTAAATCGTATATATCCAGGTAAATTGTATTATCTGCAATTTGTGGTATACTGAAGATTAAAAACTCATGGGCCGGATTTTGTAAAAGTCTTATTCCATCATCCAGGATCTCGGTTTCGCTTGTAACAGGTAAAAGAATATTATACTCAAAGGCTCCAATATCTGATTCTAATCCGATAGGACGAGGCGAACCTGAAAAATCAAAGTTAATATATTTGTCGACTTCTGCATGGTCGATCAATGGAGAAATTGCTAATAATTTAAAATCTTCGGGCGACTGCATATTCGAAGAAGCAAACCCCGCTGAATTGGCATTTCGGGCCATATAATTGTTTTGGAGCGTTACCTCTGACAGAGAATTCTGTATCATAACATATGAATCTATCCCTTTGAAACTGGTATTTCCATTTTGATAATAATCGAAATTTCCCGGATTAATGATCACATTTGATGCTATAAGACTATTTTTACTTTTAATGCTTGAAAAACGGATGCCATCCGATTTTGGATTGATAATATCATTAAACTGGATATAAAAAGCCGAGTCGTTCTGGAACGAATTATCTCCCACATAAACCCCATGTTTCATCTGGGTTTTGTCAGATGGAATAAAGCTAAGACCGGCATTTAAAATAATATTATTGAATATTCTAGTTCCTCCAAGTCCGAGACAATCAATACCATCCCCCTTACCATTGCTGATAAAATTGTTATAGCAATCACACTTTGTTCCACCTCCAATTAATATTCCGGACATCTGATTTAAAGTTCCTGTCTGACTGTCGAAGAGGATTGTATTGTCATAAATCTGACAATTTTTGGAGGCTGAACTTACCTGAATCCCATCCCAACCAGAATATTTAATTGTGTTATTATAAATTTTCACACCGTCAAGCAGACTTGGCAATAGCAAAACTGTCTGGGTACCGCATTGAACCATTTGTCCTGAATATTCAGAACTTCCAACATATAAACCTTCATTGCCTGTATTGGAAATATAATTATCATGAATTATCGTATTATACTGAGTAAAAGTTCCCCTCACCGATGCCAGGGTGCAGTCAGGATCTGTTTTGGCGTATATGCCTGCAATAAAAGTATTTTCAATGGCAATATGATCAATTTCAATATCTGAACTCAAATAACCAATTCCCATGCCGGCACCATTGGCAACCCGTTTGATCTGAAATCCGTAAGCCTGATTAGGGTCACCTGTGCCTGTAAATCTTAAATACTGGCAATTCTGAATCGAAATTCCATAATAATTATCGGTATCAATAATAACTGCCCCCCCAGCATTCATTATAACTATTGGATTTCCAGGGGCTCCCTGAAAATTTTTGATCAACAGGTGGTCATAGTTGCCTGGGCTGAAGAAAATGGTGTCTCCGGGCTTGACTTTCTCAAAACTGATACTTTTGGCATCAATAGTCAGTAAATCGGGCGCAACCGTATAATTAGTCTGACCAGCTGCGTATTTTACCGAAGAAAGTAAAAGCAAAAGAAATAATATGGTGCGGCACTTATTCATTTATGAAATCTGAAGATTATTTTCCCCGTTTGGCACGTTCCCAGTTAACTGATTGAGAGCCTTTTAAGTAACGTTTAAAACCCAGAAATACCGATAAATTCATGATGAAAAAGTAATAGGGTACGAACAGTAGTTTTACACGGATAGATTTATTTTCGAGATACCAACCCAATAAGGCACTAAAATAAAACAGCACCTGGAGCCACCATAGCACACTGTAAAATCCAAATTCAAAAATTCCTTCGTTTAGAGCGAGTGCTATTCCGGCTGGAATTATAAAAAGCAAACAAAGGGGTGCGAGTGTCCAGCGCAGCACCCGATGTGAAATATACTGGAAGGATAATGTTCCATATTTGAAGATATTCAGCAGAGAACCAAGTCTTACCACTGATTGAATGCCTCCGGCAGAAATCCTGATCTTGCGTTTGAGTTCCTCTTTTACGTTTGCAGATGCTGTTTCTATTGCATAAGCTTCTGGATCGTATTGTATGGTATAGCCTTTTTGAGCGACTCTTAACGAGATGATAAAATCGTCCAGTAAAGTATCTTTTTCAACTTCCTGATATAATTCTGTTCTAATGGCAAACAGCTCTCCGGCAGCTCCGACAACAGAATAAAGTTCAGCATCCCATTTTTTTAAGGTTGATTCATATTTCCAGTAAAGCCCTTCTCCGGCTCCGGCTGCAGCATCCTTCTCTTTTCCAAATATCCGTTTTTCACCCGAAACGCAGCCAACAATGGGATTACTGAATAAATTTACGATTCTGCGAATTGATTCTTTACCTAATAGGGTATTTGCATCGCAGAACACAACAATTGGTGTTTTAACCAATTTCATACCTCTGTTCATAGCCCCGATTTTTCCGCTTCGTTGCGGTTAATGGTGTACTTCAACACCTTTATATTGCTTTAACAAATCTGGTGTTCCGTCATCAGATCCATCGGTGACCCATACCATGTGGAGCTTATGTTGCGGATATTCCAGGTCCAGAGAGTTTCTGATTTTTTCACTTACAAAGTCTTTTTCATTGTAGGCAGCAATAAATAAAGTTACTTCAGGTTCATATTCAGGAAATCCCTTCAATCCTTTGGCAATTCCCAATATTCTGCGAATTTTTACAATTAGATAAAGCAGGATTCCATAGCCAACATAAGCATAGAATACAATAAACAACATTATCCAGAATATTACTTGAATGACTAGCATAAGGCTTTGTATATTAATTTATTACTTAATTTTTTGTTGCAAAAATATTAAACTCGTCAACTTTTCCGAATTGGAACGAGGCAATCTTGGTCAGTGCCTCCTTAACCAACGCTTCCCCGGAATGTTTCGTTTCAATCAGGAACGTCAAATATGGATAACTGCTGATGAAATTGTATGACCCAAGAATAGCCTCCAATTCCATCCCTTCAAGATCGAGTTTGAACAAGATCTTTTCAGTCTTTTCAATTTTCAGCGAAGATAACAGTGAATCAAAAGTGCGGATATCAGCCTGGCAAACAATTGAATCCTCGATAATTGGTTTCTCTGAAATGTGAGATGCTCCGGTGTTGACCGGATTAAAAATAAACTGCGCCAAGAAATTTTTATCCCCCAGACCCAATGGCAACGCTTCAACTTTAGATTTTATGTCATTTAATTCAAGATTTTTCTGCAATACTTTAAAATTATTTAGCATCGGTTCGAAAGCAATGCAACGGATATTGAACTTCGAAAGTAAAATGGAGTAATCCCCAACTCCGGCACCTCCATCAATAAACACTGTAAATTTATTCTTCTGATTAAGCACATATTTTCGGACACCCCACTCATAATAATAATTGGCAAATTGAAAATCATTGGTGTTTTTCCTGCAAAAGAAAACACCAATTTTGGTTTTTGTAATCCGGTCTTTGCTATGTGAACTCTTATTTATTACATATTTTACAGATGGAATGATTAATCCAAAATTACCATTCATCAGATAATCAAATAGATACCGAATATATGTGACTGTTTTCTTCATTCAATACTTTTAGTTCGCTTGATAAGCAATTTAGTTCTCATTTCGGAATCCTTTCCCATATACCTGAATCGGGATTATATTGTTTGATTAACCTGGCCGGGTTACCTGCAGCAACAGAATAAGCAGGAATATCTTTAGTGACGATTGAGCCTGCAGCAATCACTGAATGTTTTCCAATGGTAACTCCAGCCACTACAACCGAATTGGCACCTATCCAAACTTCATCTTCAATAATTATCTTTTTCTTTGTAACAGGTTGTTTATGAGGTACAATTGTAATGTCTTCATATCCGTGATTAAGTCCTGATAGTACTATATTCTGGGCAAACATTACGTCATTGCCTATTGTTACCGGACCAATAATCACGTTGCTTAATCCGATCCGCGTACGATCGCCAATTAAAACAGCTCCAACACCATTGTTAATGACTGAAAAATCTTCAATTGTAGAGTTATTTCCAAGTACAAAATCATTGAAAGGCATAACATCAATTCGAGAAAATCTGCAAATTTTGGAATTTTTCCCCCTTTTGTGTTTAAATGGGTTTAAGAATAATTTAACCCAGAGCCTTGGTCTTGACTGATTTTTGGGCATCAGGCAATTTAAAACCAATTGCTTCAGTTTTGGATTTGCTTTTATTTTTTCTGTAAGGCTCATAGTCTCTTTTCCAATTTCATATTAATTAAATTGTTTTTTAAAGCGTCTAATGGAGTGATATCATATTATTTCCATTTTCGGTTTGTGATTTCTCAACCTAGGCTATTTCATGGAATCTATCGCATTTGAAATTTCAAGTACATTGTTTTCCCAGGTATGTTGTCGTGCAAATTCCTCCCTTTGCCGGCTAATCAGTTCATTGTTTTCCTGAAGAGCCAGTTCAATAAATGTAATGTAATCATCTTTATTTTCAGCCAGATACGTGTAGTCTTTAAACACGCTCATTGCCTCTGTTTTAGTAGCTACAGTTGGTTTACCCATTGCCAGGTACTCATCAATTTTTCTGGGATAATTTCCAATCGTTACGGGGCTTAATACCTGGGGATTAATTGCAACATCAAAGTGATTAAGATAGGAAGGGAGTTCATCTCCCTTTTTATTTCCCAAAAAATGAACGTTTGACAACTGATGCAATCGGCTTGATTTAAAGGTATCGTCTTCAGGACCAACAAGTACCACACTCCATTCAGGCCTGTTTTCGGCGATGTATTCAAGAACTTTAAGATCAAGCCTGAGAGATAACAGCGCCCCGATATAACCTATGATTGGTTTTGAAATAGATTGAATATCAGGAGGGATAATCGTCACTAACCGGCTGTCGAATAAACTCACATCGCAACCCTGTCCGACATAGAATGAATTGGGGTTGTGCTTTTGCGCGAGCATTGCGAGATAAGTCGAGTTTGCTACTACAAGGTCTGCTTTTTTCATATGCAGAGCTTCAAGCCGAATTCCATGTTTCTTCCAGTAGTCAACAGCAATAAGATTGTCGCGGGTATAATAAATATAAATTTGAGGATTCAAGAGTTCTTTGAGGTAAAAACTTCGGAACATATCACTGTCATTGAAAATAAGATAATTCTTAAAACCAAGTTTTTCAATAGCCCAGGAAATTTGTTTTGCAAACCGATTGTTATTAATTCGGTTTATCCAGTCAAATAATTTTGGATATTTAATCCAATTGATTGATTCAATGAGGCATGAAGGATAAAGATTCCACAGATTTGTGGAAATCTGATGAAGTTCAGGCTGACCATTTTTGACAATATCGATCCGTTTCCTGATTTTGTCAAGTGCTCTGTGACGGTACATTGAAAACCGGTCTAACGCAGAATTAACATAAAGAATACGGTTTTTCTTTGCGAATTCTTCGGCGATGTTTTTACAGTTGCTTCCAATCTCGATATCCCATGCCTGAATTCCAATTATAATTATATCCCGGTTTTGTATCATGACTGGCTCCTCTAAGATTTATTGTTCATTCCCGTTTCTCGGTAGACCTGAAGAACATTTTGTGCCATAGCTTTCCACGAAAAGCGGGCAGCCTGTTCATATCCGTTGCTGATCAATTTGGTCCTTAGGTCCGTATCTTCCAATAGTTTAATCAACGCCTCTGTAATTTCATCAGGTTTGAATGGATCTATGATGAATGCACCATTGCCTGCAATTTCGGGCATAGATGAGGTATTTGACGTAATAACCGGCACACCGCAGGCCATCGCTTCGAGCATTGGAATTCCAAAACTTTCGCGAAGTGAAGGATAGAGAAATACTTCACATTGGCTATAAATTGCCGGCAGATCGGTATTGGTCACATATCCTGTCAGTATTATTCTATTAATCAGTGATTTATCCCCTATTTCGGTAAGCAGTTTTTCCAGTTCTGCAAGATCGTAATCGAGCATTACCAAATGATAGTTACTGCCTGTTAATTTAAGAAAATCAGAAAATGCTTTTAAAGTTCCTTTTGTATTTTTTTTTGGATCAGTGTTGCCCAGAAAAAAGAAAAAATGTTCAGGAAGCTTATATTTAACGCTGACCCGATCCAATTCTGACAGATCTGTAACGGGTTTAAAGTGCTCACTTACCCCATTATAAATCGCAGTTAACCGATTGTCTCCGGCGATTCCAAAAAAATGGGCGATTCTGTTCTTCTCAAAATTGGAAACGGTAATTATTTTTCTGCTCGTTTTAAGGATTCGTGGAATGACCAGACGGCGATAAATATTTCCTGTTTTTTGATAGAGAGTACCGCTTCCCCGAAGAATTTTCAGGTAACTGCTTTCCATATAAATAATATCATGGAGCGTAACAATCAAAGGTATTTTGGTATTAACAGGTGCAGTGTTACTGGTGCAATGAAGTAATTCACATCCCTCTTTTCTTGCAGCACGAGGCAGGGCGAATTGCTCCCAAAACGGATAAAATCCACCTTTAAGTTGAACAATCCTGAAATTATCTGTTTGCTTGAGAACTGTATCGTCAGTATCTGGCTTAACAAAAATAACATACTCATTTTCATGATCTATTTCCTGCAGATTTCGGATCAATTCGAGTGCAACCATATCCATTCCATGCTTTTTTTTGCGAAAAAGACGTTGTCCTTCGATACCTATTTTCATAAATTTTCAATTAAATTTGGATTTTCAACTTAATAATCTTTAATATTTGCATAATCCGGTCGATTAAACAGATTTTGAATTAGGAAATATTTTTTCTCCCCAAAAATTGATCACTCTGATTAAATCATTTATTTTTATTGGTTTAGACATATAGTCATCCATTCCAGCTTCGATGCATTTATCTCTGTCACCCTGCATTGCATTGGCAGTCATTGCGATTATTATAGGCCGGTCTTCTTTCCTGCGCTCAACAATAATAGAAGTAGCTTCATATCCATTCATTTCGGGCATTTGAATATCCATAAAGACAAGGGTGTAGTTTTTACGCTTCAATGCATCTAAAGCTTCGAGTCCATTGGCAGCGATATCAGTTTTGTATCCCAATAAATCAAAAACATTACGAATCAACTTCTGATTAATCAGATTGTCTTCGGCAACTAAAATCTGGAAAGGATAATTTTTCGAAATTTCATTTAGTTTTTCATGAATTGGGGAGTTGGCTATCGCTGCTATTTTAGGGGGGGCAATAATTTTAAGGAGAATTTCTGACAGCTGGGAATGTTTAATCGGTTTATTAACATAGGATGAAAACAATTTTTTTAATTCATCAGCTTCTGTATTGAAGCCTACTGAGGTAAGCATGATTAAGGGAAGTTGATCATTGGTCAATTTTTTTCTGATTTCACGTGCAAGCATAATCCCATCCATAACAGGCATTTGCATATCAAGAATACCTGCGTCAAAATGGTTATTTTCAAGGATGCCCAGCACTTCAGTTCCAGATTCGCAAATGGTGGTTTTAATCCCCCAGTATTCACATTGTAAAGAGAGAATTCTCCGGTTAGTTGCATTATCATCAACAATTAAGATTGATTTTCCGGGAAGACTTTGCAGCGACTTATAAATATGGTCGATTTCCTGATCAGGAGTTGTAAATCGGGTTTGAATGGTGAAACGAAAATCAGAACCTTTCCCTTCCTGACTTATAACACCAATCTTGCCATTCATGAGCTTTACAAGACTGGAAGTGATTGCCAGACCTAAACCTGTTCCGCCATATTTTCTGGTAGTTGAGGCATCAACCTGAGTAAAAGGGGCAAATAAGGTCTCAATTTTATTTGCAGGAATGCCTATTCCGGTATCTTTAACCGAGAATTCCAGAACAACATCCTCCGCTTTTTTGGTGACCAGTGAAATATAAATCAGAATATCCCCCTTCTCTGTGAACTTTATGGCATTACTCACCAGATTGACAATAATTTGACGCAGTCTGAATCCATCACCGAATATGTACTGGTGAACATTTGGATCGATGTAATAAATAATGTCAATGTGTTTTTCAAGCGCTTTGGGAGCCATCAGATCCAGAACATCTTCAATACAGAGTCGGAGGTCGAAGGAGGTTTCTTCCAGTTCCATCCTTCCAGACTCAATCTTTGAAAAATCAAGAATTTCATTGATAATATTCATCAGACTCTCGCCGGAATTCTCAATGATATTCACATATTCGCGTTGTGTCAGGCTTAGTTCAGAAAGTAATAAAAGGCTGGTCATTCCAATGACTCCATTCATTGGAGTCCTGATTTCATGCGACATGGAGGCCAGAAATTCAGATTTGGCACGATCTGCAGTTTTAGCCATTTCAACAGCCTCCATTAATTTTTCCTGGGATAATTGCCGTCGGATAGCACCTCCAATGTCCTCTGCCAGCATACTTAAAACCGTCTCTTCCGCGGTGGTCCAAACATGCTCGGTTGAGCAGTCCGCAAAGGCCACAACTCCCCAAAAATATTTCATTTTCGGATCGATAACAGGAACAATCATCATTGATTTAATCATTTGATTTTCAAAAACTAACCTGATGTCATCGCGAAATTCATGAGCAAGTCCCTTGATTGTTTTACCGTTTAGAAGGGGCATATACCAACCGTCGGCCTGATCAGTATAATAAATTTCATCTACCTCATTAGTGTCTACAAAAGCTTTAATCGCCGATTTGATATATTCATCCACCTTAATTGCTTTTCGTTTGCCTGAATCTGGATCCAACACATTCTTATAGATGAAAATGCGGTCTATTTCAGCGGCTGTCCCAACTGCTTCTAAAGCATCATGTATCGCAATATCAAAATTTTCATTGGTAAGTAAGTGGTTTGAAGCCATTGCCATTCCCTGCAAAACCCTCTTTTGTTGAATTAATTTTTGCTGCATCAAGTTGATTTCTGCATTTTCATGTTCCAACTCCAGCTTCTGATGGTGGAATATTGAGATTAATCCGGCAATCTGGCTGAATTCATTTTTGCTTTTTTCGAGAATTTCGAGTTTTGAAGTGTCATTATTGGCAAGACTATCTGAAATTATTTTCAGAGGACGCCTGATCCATCGGTAAAGTAGCATAAAAAATATTGAAACCAGAAATAGCAGAAACAGACCTAAGCAGTTAAACAATAAATCATTTACCTTATGATAATTACTAATGACTTTGTAGGGTTTTTTTATAATCAGATTTCCAATTCGCTGATTATCCCAGCTCAATAATTCCTTAGAAACTGTAATCGAATCATTTTCAATAAGTTGATTGGTGCCTAATGCTGTTCTTGAGAAATATATGGTACTGCCTGTATTTTGGGAAATAGTTTCCAGAAATTTAGCATCCCAACATTTGGTGATAAAAAATATTCCGGCAGAAGGGGTAACATGGGATGTATCGGTTGATGGATGAATGGAGGCAGCCGAGATTTCCTGGAGACCCTCTGATGCTGCCTTGAAAAAATGGATATGCTCTTTCTTCAGTATTAAATTGATCATGTTGTTTCTAATAGCTGAATCATTTAGTATCCCTCCTGGTTGGTTCCCATATCCATAAATTAATTTAAAATCCTGATTATAAACACTCACATTATAAAGCTTGAATGATTTTATTATACTTCCAATATTATCCTTTGCCCATTCCTGATTAGGCTTGTGCAGATAATCCATCTCATCCCAATTGGAATAATCCGATAATAATTGATCGAGTTGATCGGATTGAAGGTTAATTGCTGTATTCATGAGCACACCCAACTGTTCAGTAGCTGATTTAATGATCAAAGCATGCTGTTGCTCCTGCATTTTACGGTAAAAAAGTAAAACAGACGCCAATATAATTACAGTAGAAAAAAACAGCAGCAGGATTTTATTTCTGATATTCATATTTTCTGATCGGAATAAATTTTATTACTATTTATTTGATGGAGTTTTAAGTGCACTATGTTGGGTATGAATAAACTGTTTGTTAGCTCCCTTTATTTTAAGTAAGGAGCCAAGCATAAGGACCATCCCTTTTGGGAGAGTTGCTAATGCTTTTAGTGTCGATAAGTTGTAAAAATTTGCTGGAATTGAAAATAAAAATGCTAGCACACAAAATACCGCAATTAATATCCACACGGTATTAAATAGTCCGCCACTTTCAAAAGCCAGATTAAATAGGAAAAAAAATGTTCCCAGAAACAGAACTGCTCCCAATAGCAAAATTCGGGGAGGTTGAATAAATTGTATTGCTTTATCAAAATAATCAACATTTCCTTTGGTAATCAGCGCCTTAAGTGATGAGCCAAAATCGAGTTTGAAATAGTGTAGTTGGGCTGACAGCCAACGCCGGCGTTGGTTGGCAAAAACTTCGGCTTTCTGCACTTTCTCATCGTAAACCAGGGCATCGTCGAGATATTCAATTTTGTGTCTGTCTTTAAGCATCTTCAGCTCAATTTCCTTGTCAAATCCCCCAATAGCCGTAACCGATGACATCAGATTCTTGAAATAATCGTACTTAAATGCCATTCCTGAACCTATAATTGCAGAAGAAAGGCCTAATACCCGATGTCCTTTACGGAAAATATGATTGTTAATCTCTTCACTTACGGCATCGAGTATTGCAAGGTGAGTATTCACATTTTTAGCAGTGCGATGGCCCTGTACCGCCAGATAATGATGTTCAAACGTGGAATTAATTTTCGACAAAAAATCTGTCGCCATGATATTATCTGCATCAAGTACAACGGCAATATCATAATCATCAGATAGTTGTGACATCGCTCTATTTAAAGCTTTAGACTTGGTACTTTTGTCAAACATTACCTCTAATACAATGATTGGCAATTCATTAAGTTTTAAAATGGTGTCTGGCTGAAAAGAATCTGCAATAATAACAACATCAAACAACTCATTTGGATAATCTTGCCGAAGAGCTTCCCTGGCAACTTCGACAATTACTTCATCCTCCTTGTAACCGGGAATCAAAACAACCATTTTTCGTAGGTCAGGTTGATCTGCATAGGATTTTTGTCTGTAAAATAATCCTGCAAATGCAAACACAAAAATATAGAGTGATGGAAATAATAATACTATACAAAAAAAAGCTTGTATAAAAAAATAACTTGATTGCAATATTTGATTCATAAATCAGTTGTTTTAATTTTTATATTACAATACTGGATTAATATGTATATTATTGCTAAACAGGTTTTTAGTATGCCATATTATAGCTTTGCAATAAGCCTTAAAATGTCCGTATTCTCTCTTTAACAGGAAGGTCAGACAGTTCTTTGGAATTGCAATAAAAAGTTGATAGAGAAAGGCAACGAAAAATGTAAACCCTTTCACGTTCCGTCTAAGGTACAATATTCGTGATCTGTTCATATAGTAAGTTTTAAAAGGTGAAAACTTACCGGTCGACATTGACTCTTTATGCAATATGGTGGAATCATGAACGTACCAAAGCTGATAACCACCTGCTATAATTCTTGCTCCCCAATCCAGTTCCTCATAGTAGAGAAAATAAGTTTCTGCCATTAATCCCACTTTTTTTATTAAATCCATTGGTATCATCATTGCAGCACCATGGACAAATGAGGTTGGAGTATCCCGATTAAACTGTCCGGTATCCTTTGCCCCATGACCAAATCCGAAACTTCTCATGGTATAAGGATTCATAGGAGCCTGACCTGCAAATTGAATTGTGTCAGGTTGATAATAAAACTTAATTTTAGGACTTACAGCACCAATTTTATTGTTTGATTCGAGTTTGGTAACAAGTGGTTCCAGAAAACCCGAATCAACTTCCGTATCATTATTTAACAATAGGATATATTTCCCCTTTGCCTGACGGATGCCAAGATTATTCCCTCCTGCAAAACCAAGATTTATTGTGCTTTGAATAAATTTCACATCAGGAAACGACTGAGTGATGATTGCTGGGTCGTCGTTTGGAGATGCATTATCAACTACAATTGCCTCAATTTTGGGGTAGGTGATATGCTGCAGAGATTCGAGCAATGCACATGTAACTTCGGGATGATCGAAATTGACTGTAATAATTGATACAAGAGGGTAATCCATATTTCAATTTAATAAATTGATAAGATAAATCCTGTTTATTATTTTGATATTATTTCTAAATCATTAGGATATATTGTTTAGATTTTAGTTTTTCAGTTTACTTATTTTTAGTCTTCTATTTTGTAATTATTAAACTTTTGCAACTGATAATGCTTCTTTATCCAGTATCTCAGTATTTAATAGTAGTGCAATGGTGGTGTAAATAAGCATACCTGTCGGCATAGTCCCCAGAACAGCATTACCATAGGAGGCAACCATGATTCCAAACATCCCAGCTGCCAGGGCTGCCATTTTCATTTTCAAGACCGGATCTCTAATTTTAAACATAATATGATAACATCCTTTTATCAGGGTATAGAAGAGGATAAAAAGGTGCAGCATTAATCCAATAATTCCCTGTTCAGCCCAGATAAGAACATACCAACTGTCAGTCGCTACCTGCGAAAGAAAAGCATTTGGAAGATATTTTTTGGCTTTTACCCCTGCATGTCCAATTCCTCCACCCAGTGGACGTGACGAAAGATACACTGCCAGTTTTTTCTGATTTTCGATTCTAACCTGTAAGGAAGCGTCATTGGGATCGAAGGCAGAACGCATCCTTCTGATCTGCTGATTATCTTGTCCAATCATTGTATATTTAAAGAAAACAAAAACAAGAATTAAGGCAATTATACCAGAAATCATAACTGCGGTGTTTCTTTTGATGAAAAAATATACGGCGAATCCGGCAAGTGGAACACTTATGGCACCCCGTGTTCCGGACAACAACATTCCATAGAATCCCAATAAAGCGACAGTTATAAAGAACAGCTTTATCCTGAATTCTTTGACTGCCATTGCAATAATCATTGCCACAACTGCCGAATAGCCCTGATTGGCTCCAAATTGTCCCGCATCACTTAGAAATGAAAAAATGCGAAGTTTTCCGAACAAGATATGGGTTTCAGCAGCGCCTGCATCCAGCCAGGCTTTTTCGAAGGAATCAACTCCTAATGTATTTTGCATAATCCCTTTGATGGAAGCTAATATGGAAAAGATTCCCCATAAATAGAGGAACAAATCCAGTTTGCGGTTTGTGTTTATAAAGATTAATGCCAGCGGAACCATTAAGACCATGTAAAATGATACCCCACGCATTCCGGCAAACCAGGCAGCAAAACTATGCGACTCTGGATTGATCACCTCAAGAAGCGAATAACCAAACCACGCTAATGCGAGAAATGTAGCATCCTTATTTGTGGCCTTCCAATTAATTTCCCCATAGAAATTATTAAATATCAACGCGATATAAGTTAGAACCAGTATTCCGTCCATTGCTAGACCAATCGGAAGGTCACCACTCACGTATCGCCCTAATCCAAGTAATACAAACCCAAGGGCAACCGCAGAATAATATCCGACGATCGGGTGATTAAAGAGCATATTCAGATAAACCGCGACAAATGGAAGCAGAATAAAGATTACGCCAACAGATATACCCATTTTACCGATGAGCAAGGAACAAACGACTGCTATGCAAATTATTGAAACGATATACCTCGGAGTTCCCAACTTGTTGGAACCCGATTGTATTTCGAATAGATTTGCATTATTTTGCATAGTGATTTAAATTAATAATTTGATATATAACAAATTAATATGATCTATAATTGATTATATCTGATTTTAAAATACAAATTCTTGTAAAAATTAATGCCAGAGGTGAGTATTTTACGATAATTGAGACGGAGCTCTCTATCCAGAAAATAAAACCCTACCCAGACCCCAATAATTGAAAAAAGGATGGATCCGACAGCAACCAAAATCAATGATTTAAAAATAAAAACGGCAATTAGATCACCAATAATGTTGGCGACTACCATATATCCAACTTTCACCAGGTTCTTTCCGGGTTTATTGATACTGTCGAGACAAACTCCGGTCATCCGGTCTATTGGAAGCAATAATCCGTAAATTGAAAATATCCTCATAATTACTACAGGATTGGCTCCAATGGCAGGATATGATCCCATAAATTTACTGCCTCCCAGAAGCAAGACGAAAAAATCGGCAAAAATAAAGGTGAAAACAGATATGAATATAAATAAGATAGACATGGTTCCACTATAGGCATAAAAGAGATCTTTTACTTCGTCAATTTTTCCCTGAACACTTGCTTTCGACATTTTGGGAAATGCTGTTGCAACAAAACTGCGAAGTGGTATTTGCTGAATTTCTGTGAGTTTCAGTGGGATACTGTAAAGTGCGACTGCAGCTGTACCTAAAGGACTTACGCTGATAATCAGGGTATCGGCACTTCGAAGTAAATTGGATCCTATTAAAGTAAAAGTGGTATATTTCCCAAAATCAAGCAGAATTTTGTTGGTACGTCTTGTGGCATGACTCAGGTATCTGAGTCCATCCCATCCAGCCGCAATACAAATTGCTGAAGAGATTAGATTTATAATTAGTTGAGAAATTACCAACTCAACAATTGTCATCTTCAGGAAAAAATAGTTGATAACCAACAGAATGAAAAATGCTCCGCTTTCAACGGATTTGATAAATAACATTTTCTTAAATTTCTGATCAGCTTGCAAAATGACAAGAGCGTTGTTATAAGGAAGATTTAAAAAGGCATTTACAGGATACCAGGTAAAAAAGAGTTCGTAACCCGCATTTTTAATTGGGACAGGGAAATAAAGATGACACAATAAAATAATAAATGCTATTAAAGTTGTAGTAATCAAACCAATAAACCCATTGGAACCGATAAATTTCAAACGTTCTTCGTGTTCGACTCCCGACAAGTATCTTACAACGGCAGTATTGGTAATTCCAAATCTAAACATTTCAATAAAGGCACCTGCTGAAATATATAATACCCATTGTCCGAATATCTCCAGTGGGAAATTTCTTGCAATCAATGCAAAACCTGCAAAGCCGAAAAAAGCAATGGTAATATTTCCTGCAAGAGATAGGAAATTTGCTTCTTTAGATATTTTTTTAATTGTATTCTTCACAGGTATAATTTTATAAATTTAAACTTAGAATCGGAAGAACAAGGTTTTCAGGTTTTAGTTTCAATATATTGTTTTAATCAGATCTATTCCAGTGCTTAAAATTTGAATGTCTAATTTATGTTATGGCCGGTTTGCTGAAAAAAAATTTAATAGAATTATCTTTTTTGCCAGCCTGCGTATCCAATTTCTTTTTTTTGGTAATTCTCCAAGTATTGATTCGACAATATCCATTTCTACGCCATTAAGCAAAAACATCGGGTTTTGAGAGGTTACTTTGGAAATGTTCTCTAAAGTACCCTGATCCGCCGGAGACCATTCTCTGTTTGCGCGACAAATGAGAACAGGTAAATCTGCCGAAGAAACCAGGCCTGAAGGATAAGGAAAATAAAGAATAGCCGGGAGTTCGATGATCACATAGTCAGGCTTAAAATTAACCGAATAGTTATTTCTGATTAACAACTCTTTATAATCCTTAACATGCAGAAAATCTTCGGTAATCGTGTAATTAAAATATTCATCTTCAGAAAGAGAGGTTCCATATTCGTTAAGAAATGGACTATTGTAATCGACTCTGGTATCCGAATATCCAAATAGCCAGTTTATCAATGAGAAGCTTTTTACCGGTCTTTTTTTTGCATCAGGTGTGATTGACATACCAGGATTGAAACCCTGAGTTGTTTGTTGTTTGTTGCTATTGGTTAAGTGTCTTATTACGATTACCTTATTGTCTATTCTTTTGAGCAAAGAGGCTAAATTTTGCGAAATTATCGTTTTGCCTTCATTATTTGAACTGCTAAAAAGGACAATCTGAAAAGGTTCACTGGGTGAAGTTTTCTCCTTTTTTAAAAGTTCTATCTGTTGAACAATCAATTCAAGAAGCCGTTGTGCAATGGATTGAAAATTCTGGATTTCTGATTTAAGATAAATCTTTGGAAATACACCTAAAGGATTTAATTTGATGATTTTTGACGCTTTTTTGGGATTTTTGAGTGTCTCATCAAAATATGAAAGTGCCAAAATGGCGGCAAAAACAATCAGAAAGCCGAAAAATGCAGCTCCCAATATTAAAATCTTTCTTTTGGTAGGGTTAGGGGTCAGTGGATAAAATGGGTGATCAACTGCCTTGAGATTTGAAGATAATTCGAGATCCTGCATTTTGAGTTTAGCTAGATTTAAACCGTGCAATAATTCCAGAAATTCCTGTTCTGAAACAGAGATTTCGCGCTCAATTCTCTTCAGGTTGGCTCCGGCCGGAGCATAAATTTCATATTGTTTTTGAAAATCCTGAATTCTTTTTGCCAGCACGCCAAGACCTGCTTTAATATCTTCATAGTTAACCACATTTGTAATCCATTCATTAAGAAGACTACTTATTGGAAGTCCTTCAGTTGTATTTCCCAAATGATAAAGCTCGCCAACTGCTTCACGGATTTCATCTTTAAGTTTTTCTGCTTTGGCTTTAAGAATTGGCAGATTTTTCCCGTCAGATGAATTTCCATAGCCAATGGTCTCAGCAGTAGCAATTTTTACATTGATTTGGCTAAGTTGGTCCCTTTTTTCAATTATGGGGGCGCTCTTAAGTTGTATTTTGTGCTGACTTTCCAGTTTCTCTTCAAGCCGCTTAATTACGGCCTCAATTCCGGCAAGCTTAATTCTCATATTGTTATAATCTACATCCAGGGCTTCCTTAGCCACAGCTACTGCCTTACTTTGTTCGTAGTAGTTAATGATGTTATTATCCTTATTAAATGCAAGGAGTTTATCCTCTCCGGTTTTTAATTTTTGAGTAGCCTGATTTACCTGATATTCAAAATATTTCACTACTGCATCCGATCGGTTTTCCTTTAGAATCTTATAATTCTTGATACATACTTCTGTAAATAAAACCAACGTTTGCTGGCAAATTCCAGGATCATCTGTAGTATACTTAAGCTTGACAAGGTCGCTGCTGCCAATTCGCTGGACATTGATTGAAGAGATTGCGGTAATTGAATAATGAGGGTCTTCATAATTGAGAAGGTGAGAGACAAAATTAGTGTCACTTTTAATGACAAGGTCTTTTAGATTCCTTACTGTCAGCTCATATTCGGATTCGTCGATTGAGGCTGGAAGCAGTTTAGTGCCCTGAGAGGAAGCATAAAGCTTTGAAAAGGAGAAAGTGGAACTACTATCCTTTTGAATGATTGTTTCGATGGTATCTTTTGAAGCCAGAACCGGATTATCAAAGATTTGGCTGGTGATCTGCAAAATTTGTCCGACCCGAATATTATTACCTGTCAGCCCATTTAATCGCTTGATTGAGTCGACTACTGTTTCATATTTACGGGCAATCGAGAAAAGTGTTTCGTTTGCTGTAACAGTGTGTTTTTTAATTGCTTGATACTGTGGTGTCGGAGAACCAGATTCAGTTTTTCGGGGGAGGGGAGCTGCCTTAGAATTTGAAGGAATTTTTTTTTGATTTGATTGGACAACTAAAGACTTTACGTAGCCGGGAGTGATTTTTTTTAGATAATCGAAAGACTTTGGAGAAATGTATCGAGGATCGGGTTTCAAAAGCATTAAATGCAGAGCTAACAATCTGATTGCTACCTCTTGTTGGGTCTCCCTTGAATTGATAACATTAATAAGATTGTCAAAGTCGGTATTTGTCGCAAAATAATTAAGTGATTTACCCATCTCAACACTTGATCCGGAGGCCAATCCCGTGTAGAGAGTCGTTTCAGAAGAATAGGTGAAGTTCGGACTCTTTGTAAAATACATGACTAGTCCAGCCATCAATACAGGTGTGAAAAGCAGTAGAACCAAATGCTTTCTCAATAACCGTAGGAAACGGGAGTGTAATCTGAACTCTGTCTGATTGTTTTTACTTTGGTAGCTCAAATCTACAAATTTTCTCTTTTCTCAATCCTTAAATGCTTTTCAGATAGATTCTGGGTTTTGTCAAGGGCGGCGGAGGAACGGAGCCGTTTAT
>CAIXZH010000030.1 GCA_903923905.1 uncultured Bacteroidia bacterium | reverse complement strand
GTCAGCCCCAACCATAGGTTCCATAACCCAGCCGACCTGCTCAACCGCTACCGGAAGTGTGGTATTAAACGGATTACCGGCAGCTGGAACATGGACGATCAACCCTGGAGCGATCACCGGTACCGGCACGACTGCCACCCTCACCGGTCTGACGCCTGGCACGTTTAGTTATACGGTGACCGACGCATCGGGATGCAGTTCTGCACCGTCAGCCGATGTGGTGATCAATGCTGCCCCGGGCGCACCGTCAGCTCCAACCATAGGTTCCATAACACAGCCGACCTGTTCAGTATCAACAGGCAGTGTAGTGTTAAGTGGACTACCATCGGGCGCCTGGACTTTGACCAGAACTCCGGGTGCAACCACTTCGACCGGCGCCGGAAATACTACAACAATAACAGGTCTTGCGACTGGAACTTATACTTATACGGTCACTAACGCATCAGGATGCACTTCTGCGGCTTCTGCCAGCATGGTAATCAATTCGCAACCTACATCGCCGGCCACTCCGACCGTTGGAACCACCACCCAGCCAACCTGTACAACGTCAACCGGAAGTGTTGTCTTAAATGCTTTGCCAGCGACCGGAACCTGGACATTGACCAGAAATCCGGGCACAGTGACTTCGACCGGTACCGGAACAACGACAACAATAACAGGTCTTGCAACGGGAACTTATACTTACACCGTCACTAATTCAGCGGGTTGTATTTCTGCAGTATCTGCAAGTATTGTAATCAATGCGCAACCAGCATCGCCGGTCACTCCAATAGTTGGAACCATCACGCAGCCAACGTGTACTTTAGCAACCGGAAGTGTTATCTTGAACGGTTTGCCTGCAGCAGGAACCTGGACATTAACCAGAGTCCCGGGAGCAGTAACCACTTTAGGAACGGGTGTGAGTATTACAATATCCGGACTATCATCTGGAACCTATGCTTATACAGTAACCAACTCTTACGGATGTACCTCATCGGCATCAACAAGTATCACCATCAATAGTGCGCCAGGAACACCAACCACACCGACAGTAGGGGTTATCACCCAACCTGGTTGTACCATATCAACGGGAAGTGTGGCATTAAGTGGATTACCTGCCTCGGGTGCCTGGACCTTAACAAGATTACCGGATAGGGCTACAAACACTGGAACCGGGACAGGAATGACCATATCAGGTTTAACGTCAGGAACCTATACTTACACTGTTACCAATGCAGCCGGATGTACCTCCGGGACTACATCCAATATTGTTATCAATTCTCCGCCACCAACCCCTTTAATTCCAATTGCTGCCACTATAAATCAACCTGATTGTGACACATCAACCGGCAGCATAGTTTTAGGTGGATTACCTGTAACTGGTAACTGGATCTTAATAAGAATACCCGGTGGTCCGTCTTATAAAGGAACAAGCGCTAGTTTTACAATTTCAGGATTAGCTAAAGGATCATATAGCTATACGGTAACCAATGCCTTCGGATGCACCTCTGCATTGTCCAGTCCCGTACTGATCAATAGTGCACCTCCATTATCCGCTGTGCCAACGGTTGGCGCGATTACACAGCCTGACTGCTCAATATCAACAGGTAGCGTAACATTAAATGGTTTACCTGCCACAGGTACCTGGACTTTAACAACAATGCCCGCGGGATCATCAGTCAACGGATCAGGGACAAGCACTACAATTTCAGGTTTAGCTACTGGAACCTATAACTATTCGGTAACCAATTCGGCCGGATGTACATCCCCTGCCTCAGATAATATTTTTATCAATGCACAACCTTCACCACCTTCTGCACCCATATTCGTCAAGGTAACTCGACCAACATGTTCAACAGAAACGGGAACTTTGGCACTTGGTGGCTTACCGGCTAGCGCCAATTGGACTTTAACAAGATTTCAGGATGGGACAACAACAACAGGTACTGGGAATGATATTACGATTTCAGGTCTTCCTGTAGGAAATTATTCCTATTATGTAACTGAGACAAATGGATGTACTTCACCGTTATCCAATAATGTATTCTTTAGTAATGCAATTGGGCCTTTTGTTGTTGCAACAACCATTACAAATCCGACATGCGATGCAACTAACGGAGTAATTACCATGGGAAGTGTCATTGGAGGCACCCCGCCTTATACTTTTTCTGTAGATGGGAGTGCTTTTACTGAGAACATAATCTACGCCAACCTGCAGGAAGGATTGCATACCATAATGGTCAAGGATAGCAATGATTGTAATCTTGCCACTTCAGTCACTTTGACAAACACGCCGGGACCATCCTCGATTGAAATACAGGAGAAGGATGTAACCTGTGGAATGTCAAATGGCACCCTTATTCTTGGAACGGTCACCGGGGGTACTCCTCCCTATTCTTTTTCAGTTGATGGTAGTGCATTTACTCAGACCACAAAGTATACCAACTTAACTGCCGGATCGCATACAATAATTGTAAAGGACAACAACGATTGTGATTTTTCTGCGACCTCTGCAATACTCAATATCAGTGGGCCAACAGCGATTGAAACGCAAATTACCGATGAGACCTGCAGAACCGCAAACGGAGTATTAAGTCTGGGAGTTGTTACCGGTGGCGCTCCTCCATATTCCTACTCAGTTGATGGAAGTGCATTTACTCAAACCACCAGGTATCCTAATTTAGCTGCCGGATCGCATACCATAACTGTGAAGGATAACAATGATTGTATTTTCTCAACTACAGCTACTCTGCAAAATATCAGTGGTCCAACAGCTATTACAACACAGATTACGGATGAGACCTGTGGAGCCGCAAACGGAGTATTAAGTCTGGGAACTGTCACTGGCGGTACTCCTCCCTATTCTTATTCTGTAGATGGAAGTGACTTCACTCAAATAACAACCTATGTCAATCTGACTGCGGGATCTCATGCAATAAATGTGAAGGATAACAATAATTGCAACTTCTCAACTACAGCGGTTCTGCTCTATGTCAGTGGACCAACAGATATCGCCGTAAGCATAACCGATGAAACCTGTGGAGCCTCAAACGGAGCATTAAAGCTTGGAACTGTCACTGGCGGTAAATCTCCTTATTCTTTTTCAGTAGATGGAAGTGCCTTTACTCAAACAACAACCTATCCCAATTTAACAGCCGGATCACATACCATAAATGTGAAGGACAACAATGATTGCACCTATTCAACAACAGCAGTCTTGCTAAATATCAGTGGACCAGCGGCAATTGAAACACAGATCACCGAGGCAACCTGCGGATATTCTAACGGAGAACTGAGCCTTGGAACAGTCACTGCAGGTACCGCACCATTTACTTTTTCAGTTGATGGCAGCTCCTTCACGGAAACAACCCATTACATGAACCTGTCGGCAGGATCACATACTATTGATGTGAAGGATAAAAATGGATGCAAATTCTCCAATACAGTCACCATTGCTATGCCGCCGGCTACATCGGCCACAATTATAGGGGATACCGCAATCTGTGCAGGCTCATCAATCCCAATTACGATACAAATGACAGGAACTGCGCCATGGTCGGTTACTTATACTGACGGAATCAATAGTGTTCCAATGAGTAATATTATGAGTTCATCCTATCGTTTTAATGTTTCACCCACAACAAATACAACTTATACCTTGACATCGGTAAGTGACGCAAACTGCACCGGTACATTGAGTGGATCCGCAACTATTGCAGTGACTTCCCGGGTCAATCCAACCTTTTCACAACCAGGCCCGTTCATTCAGCATACTGTTGCACCTTTATTGCCTGCCGTATCACTTAATGGAATTTCCGGACTCTGGAGCCCGGCTACAATAAGCACCGCAGAATCAGGAACGACAACCTATACTTTTATTCCTGATTCAACTGAATGCGCTTCGAAAACGAATTTGGCAGTTACTATTGACATTCAGGCCGTAATTGCAGAAAAAGATTCACTGCCAGCATCCTCAATAATTCATTCCGGTGCCTGTCAGCGGATCAGTCTCGATGGATCAAAATCCATCGGAAATATTGTCAGTTACCAATGGTCTTCGCTTGACAAGGGCGGTTCTTTGACACAACAAAACGGTGTGACTACCGAATTTATGCTTTCAAATGATTATACAGGCTCATTACCGGCAGATTTCAGAATCAGGCTTTTTGTGACTGACAATAATGGATATTCCAACAGCGATACTGTAACGGTCAATGTCGACCTTTCTCCGGTTGCAGGTGTGACCTCTTCCGGAACCCTTCAGAAAGATGGAAGTATGATTGTTGACGGATCTGTTTCGATTGGAACTGATATTATATATAAATGGTCAACTTCTGAAGGAGAAATTGTCGGCCCCGATAATGCACCTACAGCTAAATTTATAGGAGCTGGAATGTATAGACTGAAAATCACCGATATTTATGGTTGTCAGAGCATTAAAGATTTTAAATTCCCTCTTGAAGTCTACAGGATTGTAGCTAATCCCGATTATTATCGGATCACCTGGGCTCAGGATACGGCCCTTAATGTGTTAGCAAATGACTCTTTGCCACCTGGGTATATTACGATCCGAGTCATAAAACAACCGACTCTGGGGAAAACCAGTGTAAATTCTGACTTTACAATTACTTATAGCCCATTAACTAAAAAATCCGGGCATGACCAGTTTGAATATGAGGTGTGTAATATTAACTTATGTGATTCTGCCACAGTTAATATAGACATTGAAAATAGCAACCTAATCATTCCTCAGGGATTCTCGCCTAATGGCGATGGAGTAAATGATGTCTTGAAATTTGAAGGACTTGATAATTATAAACCATCAGAACTTACTATCTATACCCGATCAGGACAGCAGATTTACACCAGTGCAAACTACCAGAATGAATGGGATGGCAGAATGTCCAATCATAAGTTAGTCCCAACTGGAGTCTATTATTATGTCCTGAAATTGGGACAATCTAACCGGATAATAAAGGGATTTATTTATATCGGGTATTAAAAAAAAATTAAAGGTCAAACAGGGTCTATTCCTACCTCCTTCAGCAGACTTAAACTCAGTTCCCGAAGTTTGTATTTTTGAATTTTACCGCTGGCAGTCATAGGAAATTCTTCAACGAAGAAAATATATTTAGGTATTTTATACCGCGAGATTTTCCCACGGCAAAAATCGGTCACATCCTCCTCATGAAGCTCTGCTCCGGGACGCCTGGTGATAAAAGCACCAACCTCTTCCCCATATTTGGGACTGGGTACCCCAACCACTTCGACTGCCTGAATCTGGGGCATGGTATAGAGAAAGTTCTCAATTTCCCGCGGGTAGATATTCTCGCCGCCGCGGATTATCATATCTTTGATTCGTCCTGTAACCCTAAAATAGCCATCCTCATCCATAACCCCCAGATCTCCTGAATGAAGCCACCCTTCACTGTCAATTGCATTAGCCGTAGCCTCAGGATTTTTGTAATACCCTTTCATCACATTATATCCGCGACAACACAATTCTCCTTGTTCCCCGGGTTTTAACTCTTTCCCGGTTTCAGGATCGGCTACCTTTACTTCGACAGCAGGATAAGCCTTTCCAACAGTTGTGCTGCGGATATGGGGAGGGTCATAAGTCCTGGTGGCGGTCATTCCGGGCGATGATTCTGTAAGCCCGTAAACAATTATCAATTCCGACATATTCATCTTGTTCATCACCTCATTCATGGTTTCAATAGGGCATGGGGCGCCTGCCATAATTCCAGTCCGGAGTGTTGAAAGATCGAACATATTAAACATCGGGTGGTTCAACTCCGAAATAAACATGGTCGGAACTCCGTAAAGCGCTGTGCATTTCTCTTTCTGAACAGAGGCCAGAACAATCAAAGGATCAAAATTTTCAACCATCACCATGGTGGCACCATGTGTGATAATCGCACAAAGTGCTAATACACAGCCAAAACAGTGAAACAATGGAACACATACGCAAAGCCGGTCATCGGCAGTATAATTCATACATTGTCCAGTGGCTACACCGTTGTTTAAAATATTATAATGGGTAAGCATGACCCCTTTGGGAAATCCGGTAGTCCCTGAAGTATATTGCATGTTCACTACATCATGGCATTTAACCGTCGATTTGACCTCTAAAAGCAACTTGTTATCAAGCTGACTTCCCAATAAAATAAGCTCCGCTGTATTAAACATCCCACGATGTTTCTCGGGTCCTATAAAGATTACATTCTTTAGAAAAGGAAACTTCTCGCTTTGGAGATAGCCACGCTGGCTCTCTTTTAATTCAGGGACAAGTTCATAAACCATCTGAACATAATCACTATCTTTCCACCCGTTTACCAAACAAAGTGCTTTTAAATCAGAGTTTTTAACAAGGTACTCCAACTCATGGGTTTTATAATTTGTGTTAATGGTGACGAGAACGACTCCGATTTTGGCTGAAGCAAACATAAAGGTTAGCCAGTCAGGAACATTGTTGGCAAAGATTCCCAGTTTATCGTCGGGTCTCATTCCCAAATGCAAAAGAGCCTTGGCCAGATTATCAACGCGCTGATTGAATTCAGCGTACGAAAAGCGGAGATTTCTGTCGGCGAAAACAATAAAATCTTTATCAGGTGTTTCAGTAGCCCAATTTTCGAGGAACTGACCAAACGTTTTCTCAATTAATTCCATCTAATACTTGTTTAGAATATTAAAATGATGCGTATATGACCGCCAAAATTTTTGCAGGTAAATCATTTGCTGCATGAACGTTGTGGTCGACCACCGAATCATAGTAAATACTGTCCCCTTCTGAGAGTATATAAATGGTTTTTCCGTAATTAATTTCAATGCTCCCTGTTAAAACATAAATAAACTCCTCTCCTTCATGGGAGGATTGTGCAAAATCGGAACCGGATGAAGGGGTGATATCCACAATAAATGGTTCCATATGGCGACCTGATTTATCGCTTGCTAAGGGGAAAAAATCAAGATTATTGTGAGTTGAACTGTTTTTACTCGAGAAACTGCTTCCCTGGGTTAAATCCCCTTTTCGCGATAAAACAGGTCCAAGCTGATCCATATCATCGAGGAACGTCCCTAATCTTACACCCAGCGCACGTGCAACTTTAATCAGATGACCAAGAGATGGAATAGCTACATTTTCTTCAATTTTGGTCATCAAGGCAGTTGTGAAACCGCAACGCTCAGCTAACTCTTCAATCGAAATACGCTTGGATTGACGTATTGACATAATTTTTTCACCAACATTTTTGATTGCACTCATAATGATTATTTATAATTTCAGATTGCAACAAAAATACTAGTTTTGCTTAAATATGTGATTATTTTTAGGAGGTTTCTTGTAAATTTCCGGTCAAATACTCCCTTGCCAATTATCAATACGTTTTGAAACTAGATCCATTTTCAATGTATTGAATCTTAATGCCTTGTGGAATAAATCCTTTCAGCCACCCGGCACAGTAGTTCATTCCAGCTTCTTCTGAGAGGGCGTGCCCCAGAAAGATTACCGCCTTGTTTTTTCCTTGGAGCCAGGCATCATAGACATACTGGTAGGTTTCCCATTCGGGCGATTCTCCCGCAATCAGCAGTTGGGTGCCCATATCCTGCAAAAATTTGAGATGATCGGAGGATCCAGGCGCTCCAACAGAAAGTGCAACATGGGTAACCTCCATTTCCGGGTTTCCAATTACCCTGAAAGAGTTTCCGGGAAAGATGCTTTTCAGCCTTAATATAAAGTCAGAGAGTTTTTGAGAGGCAAATTTAAAATGGAGCATTGATCCGTCAGTCTGGTTTTTACCCCATCCCAGTTTTTCAACCATCCCTGCATAAATTCCATCAGGTCGCATCTTGTGAAAATGGTCATGAAACCGCCAGATAATCAATTTGTGATCGTTTATGAACTTTATCTTATCCTGGTATACCGAATCATTGAGGAGAGTTTTAGTTTCGTCCAGATGGTTATAAAAGGTAGGTTCATGCGTAATAATCAGGTTGGTATGGTTTGCAACTGCTCTCCTGAGCACTTTCATATCGGCAAACATGCAGGTAGTTATTCCCGTAACAACATCTTTGGAATTACCCGATTTGAAGGTATCCACAGTTTCTGACGACCAGATGCAGTGAACATTCTTTTTAATCAAATCAATCACCTGATTGGCCGTTAATTGGTGTACTTGCTGCGCGGATAACGTTCCGGACAGAACAAGGATTAACAATACGAATGAGTTCTTAAAATTCATAGTTAAAATTGTTTAAATTCCTCCGTAGGAGGTCAATTTCCATAGAAAATTGTCATTCTGAGAATAAATTTCCCGAAGGGAATTAACTGTTTATCTCTTAATGTCCTAACGGACAATGGTTTTCTTTGACTTGTTTTTCTACTGAAATTGATGCCCAATGGGCAAATAAGATTTATTTATAATTTTTAAACTGTCTCTTCTCTGTTGTAATCCAAATTACTTCTCCATTAATTGACTCACTAATTCCTTTACTCCATCCTGATACCGGGTAGGTTGGTACTTAAAATAGTTTTCAAATTTGGTGCTGTCGAAGAAATATTCCCGGTCGAACTGATAGCGCATTTCGTACAGTTCATTCATAAAAGGGATAAAAATCCCTAAAATCCGAACCATCCAGGCTGGAATTAACTGGAAATGATCGCTTTTCCCCATTTCTTTGGCAAACAGATTAATCCATTGCTCTGCAGTCAGCGATTTCCGGTCAGTGGGTAAGTTCCAGATCTGGTTATAGGCAGCCGGCGTATTTCCCAGCAAAGCCGTTGCCTTCCCGGCATCAGGTGCATAGATATAAGAGTGTTTGACTTTTGCATTAAACAGCCACTGAGCCTTTTTCCCGCTTGCAAGGTTCTTGTAAATTACGGTCATTAGCATGCTTTTGTCAATATTTCCACCATAAAAATCGGGCGCACGTGCAATAAGTGCCTTAATTTTTCCTGAATTCATCGATTCGAGTAAAACAAGATCAACCTGTGCCCTGATCTCTCCTTTCCTACTGGTTGGACTAATGGGTGACTCCTCTGTAATATGGGTTACAAAATCGCCTCCGATGGCATAAACATTGTCAAAGAATACCAGCTTTGCCTTAGATGCAATGCAGGCATCGATCACGTTTTGGATCAAAGGGGGCCATAGATCGCTCCAGACTTTGGTGCTATAATCAAATCCAATGGTAAGATAAACAATTTCAGAATCCGATACAGCCTTAAATACCTGTTCCCTATCCGTAAGATCTGCAGGAAATAACTGATCAGTTTCATTTACTCTCTTCGGATTACGACTAACCAACCGGATATCGTCTGTGAAATATTTGAGTGATTTAGCGAGTTCAACACCAACAGACCCGCCTGATCCTAAAATTGTTTGCATTGTATTTCAGTATTTTAAGTTCAAAAGTTTTAACTATTCAAAAGTATTAACTTTTTTGATTGAACCGCAGTCATATTCCCGAAATGATTTCCCGGTTTACAGGAATGTTTATCATATTTCAATCATGGTTTCGTAATTTATTTTATAATTATTTAAAAAAAAGTTAATAAAATGTAAATAGTTAATTAATAATTTAAATATCTTTGCAGTCATAACACAAGCTATTTAGTAAGTTATTCATATTTTCAAAAGGTAAAACTATGCCTCTGGAAACGGATTCTCAGCTCAAGAAGGTCTCTTCTGCTGAATTAAATAAAATCAGGCAGAAGAAAAGAATACTGAGTTTGCTGCGCACAAATGGATTCACTTCAGCACCGGTACTCAGTAAATGGTTGAAGATAAGCCTTCCGACCTGTATCCTTTTATTGAATGACCTTATTGCTTCAGGTTATGTGAAGAATTTTGGTATTGGCGAATCCAGCGGGGGGCGGAAACCAAGCCTTTATGGTTTGCCTGAAGATGGATTTTATGTGATATCCTGCGACGTTGCCCGCTTCTCTGCAAATATGGTCATTTTGGATTGTTACCATAAATTCGTTACTCCGACGGTAGAAATAAATACGCATATTGATGACCCTCAGCTTATAGATAAGTTATACGAGACTGCAAAACAGCTGATGGCTGCTTCACAAATTCCGGATGAAAAAGTCTACGGGATTGGAGTGGATATGCCGGGGTTGATCAACTCAAAAGCAGGGATTAATTATACCATTAAAGATAAAAAGCGGCAAACTATTGGCCGTGAACTGAGGATGCGTTTCAATAAGCTGGTC
>CAIXZH010000029.1 GCA_903923905.1 uncultured Bacteroidia bacterium | reverse complement strand
CCGTTAAAGATTGACCGCTCATCAGCTGCTGAAGAGCTTTGTCTCGCATCGACTTAAATTCTTCTGATTCCATAACTCTTGTTGTCTAAAGTTCAATAATAATAAAATTTTGCTTTAGACAGAGTTCATTTTACAGTCTCCGCATTGGTAAAAAATCGTACCCGCTTGTTTTATATGTTCAATAAAATCCTGATTAGTCAAGGTGTGAAAGTCCACAAGATCTACTTTGTAAGGGAGTGAGCTCTCCTCGAAATCACTTTTTAGTTAAGCAAGGTTTGACTGCCTGTTCCCTTATTCATGATGGCCAAATCAATATCGCTGCCCGGTTTATTGGTCCCTTTGGCACGGCTTCCAAAAATATGCACGAGCAAAACCTCTGGATATTTATAAAGAATATCATGCAAGGTTTGCATATCCCTTTCGGTGAGGCCATATTTATTTATTAGATTATTCATCTAAAAGATCCTGCTGTCCATGACCACCTTCGTCGATAAAGAACTGATAAAGCATTAGCAATGCCGGATAAATTTCATTTCGTAATACCTCCTCCGAAACTTCAAATTTGGTGCCGCTGTAATCGTGCGATAATTCATTGCGAATATCCAACCCGTCAATTAATGCCTGACCAAAATGAATAAGTCCTGACTGCTGGGCCTCCCTAATCGTATCTTTAGGAGAAGGTTTAAAAACAAATCCTTTTTCTTCGAGATAATCTTTTAGAACCTTCCATGAAAGATCTACCGTAAACTCAAAACGCTGGATTAGTCCATTACGTTCCAGTTCATTTAAATCATTCTGTTCCATCGCTTCCTTGAGCCTTAAAAAAGCCAATTCATAATTCTGAAAGCGTTGTTTTCAGCGGTTGTCTTTATATTCCATTTGTATTCTTATTTCCCGAAAACTGTGCATTGTTGTTATTTGCCGATTACACTCAGTCTGTTTCTATGTCGTTTTTCACTCAGGATATTGTTGAAATCGGGTAATCTGTTTATAAAGATTGTAGGACACTATTCAAATCTTGTCTTCCAACAATTGCCATTATCTCAACTACTCCATTGTTTAGTCTGTAAAATATACTATCAGACCCGCAAACACAACGTCTATATCCTGTTTTTATATAATCGACAGATTCAAATGAAAAGGGTCGTTGGGCTATAATGTCAAAATACTCAAAAAATGAATCAAAGTATTTATCAGCTTGAGTTACACCAAACTTTTCGATGCCGTAATGATGAATCCGTATCAAATCGTCCTTAGCTTCATTACTTAATCTATATCTGACCATTAAATAATGACTTTGATTGATTTAAAATTAGTTCTTTATTATCCTCAGTAAATCCACTATTTTCAGATTTATCTAATTTAGCTCTAATAAAATCAACTTGAACTTGCTGCTTTCTAGCCTGTCTGATCAAATCATTAATTAGTTCACTTTTACTGGTGTATTCTTCATTATTCACTTGTGCTTTTAACCATTCTTCATTTGGTTTTGTGAACGAAATACTTTGTCTTGCCATTATATATTGTTTTGATTCAAATATACACCAAATTTACACCGCTTGCAAATTTTCTTGTATTGTTATAAATGGTTTTAATATCTCAGTCGTTGTGGCCACGACTGTAATCGTGCGATAATTAATTTCGATGGCTTCCTTTAGTTTTAAAAAAGCCATTTCATAATTCTGAAAGTGTTGTTTCCAGCGGATCTCTTTATTTTCCATTTGTACAAAATTAGCAGTTTCCTAATACACGGAAAATTAAATTAAAAATATTGAAATAGAAAGGCGGTTTTTATTTTTCTTTACACTCTACTTTTTTGCTTGCAGGCATATTTTGGATAGCCCACTTAGACATACTATCAATTATTGGCAGCAAACTACTTCCGTATGGAGTAATCGTGTATTCAACTCTTGGTGGAATTTCAGGATAAATGATTCGCTCAATTATTCCGTCTGATTCTAATTCCCGCAACTGGTTGGTTAATGTTTGCTTACTAATTTCAGTTATGTTTTTTAGTAAAATACTATAACGGTTTCTGTCTGTTCTTATCATATGAATAATACTTGGTTTCCATTTTCCGCCAATTATATTCATGCAATATCCTACCGGGCAATTTCCCGGTACGAAGTCTTTAGTCTTTCTAACCCCTGTATTTGCCATTAGTCTAAAAAATTAGTATATACACATAAAATAGGTATATATAAATTATTTAGTCAAAGGTAGCATTTTTGCATGAAATGTAATTTATAAAATATAAAAATGAAACTTTTAGAATCACAAAAGATCGGTAATCAAATACTGAAGAACAGTATGGCGATGGCGCCTATGACAAGAAGCCGTGCCAACCTTAATGGAGTAGTGAGCGACTTAACAGTCTTGTACTACACTCAAAGAACAAGTGCTGGGCTTATTATTAGTGAAGCAATAAATATCAGTAAACAAGCTGTTGGGAGCCCTTTGACTCCTGGTATTTATAATCAGGACCAAATAAATGGCTGGGAAAAAGTAACCAAAGCTGTTCATGAAAATGGTGGTGTCATTTATGCGCAACTATGGCATACCGGGCGTGTAGGTCATTCACTTGTGAAAAACGGGGAACAGCCAGTAGCTCCATCAGCTGTTGCTATTGAAGGACAACAGCATTTTACGATGGAAGGAATGAAAGATTATGAAATCCCACGAGTATTAACCACTGAAGAAGTTGAAAATATTGTTCAGGACTATAAATAAGCTGCAATAAATGCCATTGAAGCAGGTTTTGATGGGGTTGAATTGCACGCTGCATTTGGATATTTACCTAACCAGTTTTTAGCAGAAAGCGCAAATCAACGAACAGATAAATATGGCGGAAGTAATGAAAATAGAAACCGTTTTGTGCTCGAAGTGATGCACGAAATCGTAAATGCAATTGGTGCTGATAAAGCATCTGTTCGGCTATCACCAACAAGTTTATACAACAACATTGTGCATCAAAATCCAGTTGAGCAATTTGTTTTATTGATTAACGAGCTCAACAAAATACCGCTGGCTTATGTCCACATAATGAATGTGCCTTTCTCCGCTGATAATTTCCCGCAATATCCTTCAAATCCTTTAGAGACATTCGGGAAATTGTCGCAACATCCAGTCATTGCTAACTGCGGATATAACAGGGAATCTGGTGAAGAGGAATTACAAAAGGGTATCGCAAAGCTTATTTCTTATGGGACTTTATTTTTATCAAATCCCGATTTGCCTAAACGTTTTGAATTGAATGCTGAATTAAATCAACCTGATAGAGCTACCATGTATGGTGGTCAGGATAAAGGTTATATTGATTATCCATTTTTTAACCAATAAATAACTATTTCATGAACAGAATATTGGTAATCTTAACAATTGATACTGGAAATCTACCCGGCAATTTTCAGGAAATTATAAAACACGAAAGAGAAGTTGTCGCTCAATGGAAAAAGGAGGGTTTTTTAGATCAACTATTTCTAAGACAAACTAAAAATGGAGCGGTACTTATTTTTAAAGAGATCAATGAAGAAAAAGTAAATCAATTAATGACTACACTGCCACTTTACAAACTAAAAAAATCAATGGAAGTATTTGCTTTAATAAAAGATAAGGAATTTTAAATCACAATTGTCCGGTTAAAATTGTAATATATATTCAATTTTAACCGGATACAATGGTTGAAAAAAATATTGAAACAAATGGATTTTGGTTGTATCGGAATATGTATCGGAATACATATGGTTGCAAAGGTTCCGCAGCTACATATAGGCCGGGATTTTATATAATAACGCACTAGTGTCCGGTTAAGATTTTTTTAATTGTTGTAATATATTAATATATAGTTATTTGCAAGGTTTTTGCGATTTTACGACTTGAATTTATATTTTCGCTTATTACCTATTTTGAGCGATATGTATTCCGGAACAACAGT
>CAIXZH010000028.1 GCA_903923905.1 uncultured Bacteroidia bacterium | reverse complement strand
CTACTGGTTCCCCCTCCCTTATAGGTTTGGATCAGCGAAGTCAGATCAAGCTCGTCAACTACCTGGCTTACAAGTCTAACCGGATCGTTCTCGCCGATAAAATCATCAAGCCTCTGGGGGAACAGCTCTATCTGACCTTGATTGTACGGTTTAAATGTCGGTTGCATAATCAATGATTTATGCAACTAATATACTAAAGATCAATTGAATGACCAAATATTTACAGTATTATTTTTATGAAAAAAGAGGGTGCCTTTTTGGACACCCTCTTTTACCCTCCTGCAACTAAATTTTGCCATTTAGTTGGTAATTTTCTTACATTTTTTACTTTTACTAAAAAATGTAAGACTATGCCTGTAACACGCACCTTCGATATTCTCGAATATTGTCTTCAGAATTATCCCCGTCCGGATGCAGTTTGCGGGAAATATGGTAACCAGTGGGTTCCATTCAGTACCGCGGAATTTGCCCGAAAATCGGAATTACTGGCCCTGGGTCTCATGGCAATGGGGATGAAGAAAGGTGACCGTGTTGCTACAGTTTCGGGAAATCGTCCTGAATGGAGTTTTGTCGATATGGCCCTTGCGATGTCTGCCGCTGTGCATGTGCCGGTTTATCCCACCATCAGTGAGGAGGAGTACCGCTATATTTTCAGCCACGCCGAAACGCGCTTTATCTTTGTCTCGGACGACAAGTTGTATAAAAAATTGAGTCCTATGATTGGAGAGATTTCCAGTCTTGAGCGTGTTTTTACCTTTAATGAAGTAACCGGTGCCACCAATCTCGAATCTCTGTGCCAGCAGGGAGAGGAGCACGAGAAGGAGCTTTCACATTCACTTTCTCAGATTAAATTATCGATAGGCGAGGAGGAGATGGTTACCATGATATACACCTCCGGAACAACTGGAATCCCAAAAGGGGTAATGCTTTCACACCGTAATCTGGTATCCAATTTTACCACACATGCCAATAATTTTGATCTGGGACCCGGTCACAGGGCCATATCATTTCTCCCTCTTTGTCATATTTTTGAACGTATTGTCAATTACAACTTTATCTATAAGGGAATTGGCATGTACTACGTGGAGTCTCTGGCACAGATTATGCCGGCCATTAAAGAAGTTCAGCCTCATGTCTTTTGTGGAGTACCAAGACTGCTCGAACGGGTTTATAACAGCATCCTGACCAAGGGGAAACAGCTGAAGGGGATCAAAAGGTGGCTCTTTTTCCGGGCTGTCGATTTAGGTCGCATGTATGAGCACAACATGAAAATGTCACTTTGGTACCGGTTTCAACTTGCCATTGCCGATAAGTTGATCTATTCGAAATGGCGTGCCGGTTTGGGAGGAAACCTGCAGATTGTGGTTTCAGGAGGTGCTGCACTTCAGCCGCGTATTGCCAGAGTTTTCAGCGCTGCAAAGATCTATGTACTTGAAGGATATGGACTAACAGAGACTTCTCCGGTAGTGGCAGTGGGAAATTTAGTAACACATGAATTAAAAGTGGGTACCAATGGTCCAGTTCTTCCCGGTGTCCAGGTCAAAATTGCAGATGACGGAGAGATTCTTACCAAAGGACCTAATCTGATGATGGGTTATTACCGTCAACCGGAACTGACAGCAGAGGTGATCGACAAGGATGGGTGGTTTCATACAGGTGATATAGGGATTCTTGACGAAGGGAAATACCTGAAGATTACTGATCGTAAAAAAGAAATATTCAAGCTCACCGGGGGGAAATACATTGCCCCGCAGATGATTGAAAATAAACTCAAAGAATCGATGTTTATTGATCAGGTAATCGTAATCGGGGATCATGAGAAGTTCGCCAGTGCCCTGATTTCCCCCAATTTTGAATATCTTCATGAGTGGTGCGCTGAACACCAGATTCTCTTCAAAGATAATGCCGATTTGATTACCCATCCTACAGTTCAGGGAAAATTTTTAAGCGAAGTAAAAGAGATCAATAAAACGCTTGGACAACATGAGGAAATCAAGCGATTCAGGTTGATTGCCGATTCATGGAGCGCTCAAACCGGCGAATTGTCACAGACACTTAAACTCAGGCGAAAGGTAATTGAAACCAAATATAAGGGGCTGATGGAGGAGATCTTTGCTCCATCACGTGATGAAAATTAATTATTTGATTCCGTCTAACGGTGCAATGAATAGCGAAAGTTTCCAAACTTTAAGGAAACTGCGGCGGCAAACCCGCTTAGATCGCCCGATGTAAGTGAATCATAAGTGACATTGCCCGTATATCGGTAACTTGTGCCAATCCCCAGTTTGGCATACCTCCAGATATTTGCTTCAATCAGCATGCCCGGTTCAGCATAAATAAAATTAGGGCTACCCGATACAGTCCCACTTGACGTTCCTTTTAATTTCAGTTGCCCAATACCGGCAGACAACGGAAAGGTAAGATGAACTTTTTGGAGCGGCCACAAAGTATATTCAAGGTGCAGACCACCCCATCTCATCTGAAATTTGCCTGTTCCGATGGAAGGCGGTAATGAAATATTCTCAGGCGGTATGTTATAGACAACCCCGAGAGAGAGCTTTTTATTGATAATCACTCCACCGCCCAGCCCGCCAATTGTCGCGCGATTAAGAGCTATCTGGCTGTATTCGTAGGTTGGGTTTAGGTAGAGTGCCAGGTCCAGTGGCTTATCCTTAAAGAGCTGATCCATCGGATTTATTTGTCCGTTCAGATTCAAAACACTAAAAACAGCAAGGGTTATTATCATCAGGATCCTCATCTAAGATTGTTTTATAAAATATTGAACTCTGTTTAACTGATCGAAATTTATACCAATTTCAAATAAGGATGTAAATCAAATATCGTACCATTTTCACGGGTTCCAAATGATCACGGGTTTTTGACGTTTTTTTTGACTTAAATGGAACTTTATTAATGCTATATAGCTTGAAGTATAATTCCAGGGACCCTTTAGGACCAAAAAAATGGAGGAGCAGGCAATGATTGGAAAGGGTTGAAATGGCAGTCGCGAAAGATCAGAGAGGCAATCCGATGACTTTAAACATGAAAAACGAATAAATTTACCTTTAACTTTGCAGACTTTTATGGCCGAATCATCAAAAACTGAGACAAATTATGTCAGTAAATCAACAAAAATGGAAATTAAATCCCGTGAATATACTATTGCGTATCCCTGTGCCTTGGGTTTTTGTGTTAACTTATCTGGCAGGTCTTATCTTTCAATTTATATTGCCTTTTAACCTCTATTCTGAGGAATTACTTATTTATGCCAGGATATCTGGTATTGTACTCTTTATATTAGGAATATTATTCGCAAGTTGGAGTTTGATCATTTTTCATAGGGAAAGAACTACAACTACGCCTGGAGAAAGTTCAAAAAAAATTGTCATGCATGGCCCCTATCGGTATACCCGTAACCCAATGTATGTTAGCCTTATTCTGGCTTATCTGGGGGAAGCAGGAATTCTTGCACAATTATGGCCGGTTCTTGCTCTTCCGCTCGTGATGGCTTATGTCAATTGGGTGGTCATTCCTTTGGAAGAGGAGGTACTAAGAAGGGACTTTAACGAAGAGTATGAAAATTATTGTTCTTGTGTCCGTCGATGGTTTTAAATCTAAATTCAGTTTCTAACAATATATTTATTCTTCTCTAAAATAGGCGACTAAGTTTTACTGAAAAGGTTTAATTTTGTCGGACTGAACTTTAGTTTGTTTATGGAGAAGATTTTAATTACAGGAGCCACTGGCAATGTTGGGTTAAGTACATTGAAATTGCTGGAAACCCTTAATTACCCCGGGGTTGAGGTTGTGGCTGCAGTCCGTGATATTGAACGGGCAAGAAAAATCGAGGGGATTTGCAATTGCACTTTCTGTCATTTTGAGTTTGATGAGCCTTCAACCTATGATAAAGCGCTGGAAGGAGTTACCCGGATTGTGCTGATAAGACCCAATCAGGTTTCAGACGTATCAAAGCATATCTTTCCTTTTCTGGCCAAAGCAGAGAAATTGGGTATAAAGCATATTATTTTTATTTCTATCGCCGGAGCAGAACGTAACCGTATTTTTGCCAACCACCGAACGGAAAATCACTTTAAAAAATTGAGTATCCCTTCGACCATTTTGCGCCCTTCGCTTTATATGCAGAATTTGTTGACTTTACATCGTCAGGATATTTTGATGCATGATAAGATTAATATTCCGGCAGGGCAGGGGCTTGTCAATTACATTGATGTGAGGGATGTCGCCGAGGCAATTGTCGCAATCCTGTTTAATCCGGTTCATGAAAATCAGGCGTATGATATTACCGGTCCTGAGCCACTCGATTTCTATCAGATCGCTAAAATATTTTCCGGTGAATTAGGCCGTGAAATCAAATATGCCCGGCCATCTACAATTCGGTTTGTCCGGCAAAAATTAAAGGATAAGAAGCAATTGCTCTATGTCGTTACCCTTTCCCTTCTCTATTCTGCTGCACGAAACGGGAAAATGAATTATGCGAATGATGTCTTCCGTTCGATTACAGGACACGACCCCCGCACTTTGGCTGATTTTATCCATGAGTACCGTGAATATTGGATTAGAGCGGGAGTTGAAGAGAAACCGGAAAATGTAAGGAAGGGGCTTAGTCGGAGAGGTATTTAAATTAAGGATTTTAGGATTTTGTGTTGGCTTAAGCTGTTCATGAATATTTAATTAATACTATTGGTTATTTGCAAAAATTAGTTTGATTTTCGTTATATTTATCCAAACTAATTTTAACGGGTATGAAAACAGCACAAATTCTAATGATGTTATTTTTTTGTCTGGGATTTAGTAATCTACAAGCACAGATCGATGTTGATCAAAAGATTAACAAGGGGTTGAATTCAGTTGGAAACGGCGTAAAGGGGCTTTTTAATAAGAAAAAGCCAACACCTCCGGCACCTCAAAAGGTTGTGAAGGATACTTCCAAAGTTCAAACCCAGAAATCAGAACCGGGGGCATCAAAACCCTCCACCGCCACACCTTTGGCTGCCTATTCTAAATATGATTTTGTTCCCGGAGATAAGGTGATTTTTTACGAAGATTTCAGCCAGGATGCAGTGGGCGATTTTCCAGCGCTGTGGACAACCGATGTAGCGGGCGAAGTAAACACTTTAAATATAACACCGGGTAATTGGTTTAATTTAAACAGCGGAGAAGGGTCATACTGGTTTATGAATAATATTGATTTCCCCAATAATTTTATTATGGAATTTGATATTGTTCCGAAAAAAGGAGGAGCCAGGTATGCAGCTGATTTAGTTTTATTTGGCGAAACCAGTTATAGTGAAATGGATAAAAACAGTGATCCGGGTAATTGTGGAATCCATGTAGCTATTGCAAAGTCTGATTGGGCAACTGCCGGGTACAAAAATAGTACTTCGGTGAAACTTACCGGATCGTCACAAGTTAATCTTGTACAGGAAGAAAAAGTAAACCATGTTATTTTATGGATTCAAAACCGAAGGCTGAGGATTTATCATCAGGGAGGAAAAGTATTGGATATCCCAACCAATATTTATGAGGGAAATAAATTCAACCGTATGTGTTTTAAGCTATACAGAGGTGCATCATGCGCATCCTATATTTCCAATATAAAAATTACTAACGCTGCACCCGACACCCGATATAAGTTGCTTACCGAAGGGAAACTCGTAACCTACGGTATCAATTTTGATGTAAACAAAGATGTTGTAAAACCGGAATCGTATGGGACACTGAAAGAAATTGCCAAAGTTTTGACTGAAAATCCCGGAGTCCGGGTTAAAATTATAGGGCATACTGATGGCGACGGGGCAGATGCGGCTAATTTGGATCTTTCAAAACGACGTGGTGCTTCAGTAAAAAACGAACTGGTTAAAAGTTTTGGAATTGATGCCTCCCGGCTTGAATCTGATGGTATGGGGAAGAGCCAGCCTGTGGCACCAAATGATTCACCGGTGAACAAGGCTTTGAACCGAAGGGTGGAATTTATTAAGCTCTAATCCGTTTTTTGTAGGTGTCAATTATCCTGGCTCCGCTTTTCAGAAAATTTCAGGAGAGCCTCAGAAAGATGTTGATTTATTTCTTTCACGTAAGTTAGTGGAAGTAGTTGTAGTCAGGTGTTCGGATCAGTTATCTGGCCACATCTGCTGAGGATTTTCTGTGATATTAGTTTTGTTCTTTTGATAATATAGCAACTGTTTTTTTTTATTGTATCTTTCGAATATCATCATATTTTTGTCGATTGTTCTCACTTATTCCATTAAAAACGATCTGTAAAATGCGAAAAGCAATTAAAATCTTTATCTGGTACGTACTTCCTGTTATTATTATGCTGATTATTATTGCTTTAGTTTCCTTGCCGTATGTTGCAAAAAAATATATCAACGAACACGGCAAAGAATATACAGGGAGGAAACTTGCAGTTGACCAGATTCGGATCAACTATTTTACGAAGACATTCCGGATAATCGATTTTAAGATGTACGAACCCGATGGCCAACAAAGCTTTATCGCCTTTGATACCCTATTAATAAAAATCAACCCGATTCATCTGTTCTCCTCTGAGTTGGACATTGATCAAATCCGCCTCGTTAAACCCGAGGTAAATATTGTGCGGCATGATACGGTCTATAATTTTGATGATATCATTGTCTTCCTTAAATCAAAGCCTAAAGGAGAACCGGATAAAAAATCCTCAGGCCCCTATAAATATGTATTGAGGAACATCTCTCTTGAAAGGGGGAAACTCTCATTTAACGATAAAGGTGCAAATTATACCAATATAATGAAGGATCTGGGATTTGCAATTCCCTACATCAGCTACAATGAAGAGGAGATTAGCAAAGTTGGGCTAAAGTTCTATTTTGAGAATGGAGGATTCTTTCAAGCCAAAGCAGATTATAACCTGAAAAAGGGGGTTTATGATGCTGATTTTACAGTAAATCAATTGGATATAGCTCCGTTTTTGCCTTATACCAGGGATTATTTCAGGTTAAAAAGTATGGAAGGGATTGTTGACGGAACATTCCATTTGAACGGAAATATCAGCAAGCTTGATTCCATCCTGATCAACGGAGACGGTAATGTCTCTAATTTTACCGCCAAAGACCTGTCAGACAGGAAGGTTTTGGGAGCAAAACTAGGGCATATTGTGATGAAGAATTCTTTGCCCATGAAGTTTTCGTTTAACTTCGACACCATCGCCTTAACTGAACCTTATCTCTTTTTTGAGATGAAAGATTCGACCAATAATTTTTTAAATCTGATGGTCCCGAGTCTCCCATCGAGTGAGCCATTTCAATATTTTTACGCGATTAATCACCTGAAAATTGAAAATGGGCTGGTCGATTTTAGGGAATCATCCCACGGAGAACCGTTCAACTATAATCTTGATCAAATCTCATTTGCTATTGATTCGATTTCTTCAACGAGCAAATGGATAAAGGCTTATTCCGCTGCCCGGCTCAATAAACGGGGTAAGCTTAAGGTTGAAATGGGAATCGACCCTTCCAATCCCTTCGAATTAAAAGTTGATTATGTGCTGACCAATTTCCAGTTGAGCGATCTCAATCTATATTCAAAGTACTATGTGGGCTTTCCGATCCTCCTTGGAAATATGTATTACCAGGGGAAGACCGTTATAAAAGCCCGGCAGATTACCAGTGAGAATAAGTTGATTATCCGTAATGCCAAACTGGGAAAAAAGAGTGGCGGGTTGATGAATCTTCCACTGAAGCTTGCAGTGTACCTGTTAAAGGACATTAACGGAGATATTATACTGGATCTTCCGCTTACGGGTGATCTAAAAGATCCCAAAACAAATATAAGCCATTTGGTGTGGCAGGTACTCAAAAATGTGGTGGTAAAAGTCGTTGCCTCACCCTTCAGGGCACTTTCAAGGCTCATGGGAGTCGATCCTGCAGAGGTAAAGGGACTGGAGTTCGATTATGCGGATACGACCCTTACGGATCGGCATCGCAAGAGAATAAAGCTGTTTACAGAGTTGGAGAAGAAGAAGCCCGATATGAAAATTGAGCTTACCTACTTTAACGATATTGAATTGGAGAAAAAAGAGATTGCAATGGGTGAGGCTGGCAAGCTTTT
Source organism: uncultured Bacteroidia bacterium (assembly GCA_903923905.1). GTDB lineage: Bacteria > Bacteroidota > Bacteroidia > Bacteroidales > Prolixibacteraceae > JAAFHB01. The sequence goes on along the minus strand of CAIXZH010000028.1, from coordinate 771 downwards.
TAAAGCATCCACCGGAAGCGATTACACCAGGGAGAAAGCTCAGTTTACCACCTTCCTGGCTCAGAAATTAAAGTCAGATACCATAAGTCCGATTTCGGGAAGCCTGTTACTGATTGGAAATCATAAACTTGATTCCATCCAGAACAGCTTTGCCCAAAAACGGATTCATAAGATTGAAGCTGCCCTGCACACCATTGACAGCACTAGCCGCATTAAAATGGTCACTCCAAACAAGGAGGTTCCTGAAAATGTGGGCAGCAGACCTGTTTTTGAATTGAAGTTTTCAGTAGATGAATAAAATTATGAGAAAATGTGGGAGGCTTTTGTTTTTTGATTCAATTCTCAAGAGCTTTAAATAGTAGTGTCTTCACATATATTTATTGCATGATAGTTTTTAATAAATTATATTTGGATATTAATCCATTAGGTGATAAAAATCATATAAAAATTATAAATATTTATAAAATAATGCAGATTAATTTCGATATATTTGGTATTTAAAGATGCATGCCCTCTTCTTTATATTTGCTTAATGGTTAACTCAAATCTATTTAAGCCATGAAATCCAAATCTGCTATTTTCATTGCAATCCTCACTGGGTTACTGTTTTTCGTAATTTATAATTGCAAACACTAGTGTCCGGTTAAGATTTTTTTAATTGTTGTAATATATTAATATATAGTTATTTGCAAGGTTTTTGCGATTTTACGACTTGAATTTATATTTTCGCTTATTACCTATTTTGAGCGATATGTATTCCGGAACAACAGT
>CAIXZH010000027.1 GCA_903923905.1 uncultured Bacteroidia bacterium | reverse complement strand
TATATATTATTAAATTTTCAATATTTTATGCTCATCACTCCCTGTTGAACCATTTCCGGTTTGCGGCGAATGGATCCGTTTTATTTCAATTTAGATAGGCAGATTCGCCGCAATCTGTTACCCCCATTTACACCGGATTGCGTCGTCCCTCCTTACCCGGGGTCATTAAAATTCAACCCTTCCAGGGTTTGCACTTTGCATTTTACACATTGCATTTTGAATTCATAGTCTAGCATTCATCATTTTACAATTTTGCCTGGTGTTGGAAACATATAAATCGCCACGTCTCCCGGTTCCACCTCTGTTGCATTTGCATAATCAGTGGCAGGAATCAATGTTCCGTCTTTAAGCACTTTTTTTACCGAATCATCGGTTGAAATGATCAGTTTCATGGTATTTTTAAAATCCCGGTTGACAATTACCACAAAGCTATTCGCCCCATTTTCTAGAACTGAAACCACAGCACCTTCACCTGTTGTTTCAAGAAGTCTGACAGGTGCAGGCAGCTGTGAAAGCTGTTTTGTTCCGACGGGAATTTCCAAACCGGTTTGGGCCACGGAAATAACCTTTGCCCCTAAGAAAACGCCGGAAAGCTGCTGAATTTCATTGCTTACCCTTTGCAGCCGGTCGTAAACCACCGTTCGCTTGCCCTGCGCATCTAGCGGTGAGCCAAAGCCCCTGAAGCTCCAGTATTCGATCCCCTGGGCCCCGTATGCCAGATCTGCGTAGATCTGCAACCTCAAAGCTGCCAGGGTTGGAATATCGTGAACAAAGGTTTTTTCAGGTTTATAGGTATCGTAAAGCTGGTAAAAATCGTTTAAAGAGGGCTGGACTGCATCATTGGAGTAGGCCAGGTAGGAGGTTGAAAGGGCAAAAGCCCGGAAAGGTCTCCCTTCCGTTCGGTATTTATTGGCAAAAAATTCCAGATTCTCATACCATCTTGGGTGCACACCACCGTCCACAACCGGATAAAAATCAAACGAAAGATATGGGGCAGGAAATAGCTGATCAAAAGTGTCAATATATTCCTTGTAATATTTTGTTCCGAATTTGCTTTGGTTTGAATTAATATTGGGAAGGAGGTTTACGAAGCAGTAATGTTTTTCGTCTGCTGTTTTTATCCGTTTCTGCCAGTCAGCCAACTCCTGAAACTGTACTTTAAAAGGCTCATCAGAAAGGAAATAGCCTTCAAGTGCCGGGTGATTCTTAAAGCGATTGGCTGTTTTCTCAGGATCGGTCTTTAATTCCGGACAAGTGATCATCAGTTTAACTCCGGCCTTGCCCGCAGCATCGAGAGCAGCAGCAATTGCATCCGCTCCTGAAAAGAATGCGATATCAATGTTCACCCCAACATCTTTAAGCTTTTTATAGCTTTCGACAGAAACTTCTGACTGGGCAATTCCACCCCATGACATTACCGGTATAATACCTGTTGATTTCAGTTTTTCCTGAGACTTTGCATTACCCGCAACCGCAATGGCAAGAATGATATATAATACAATTTTCTTCATCATTTTACTTTTTAGTGGGATACAGATAGATTGCAATGTCTCCCGGCTCAATTTCTGTCGTGCTGGCATAGGTGGATGCCTTCACTATTGAACCATCTTTGAGTACCCTTTTCAATGACTCATCGCCCAGAATTATCATGGGCAGATTATTTTTAAGATCGCGGTTAACCACCATAAAGAAAGTATTCGGACCATTCTCAAGGATTGAGACAACTGCGCCATTACCTTCTGTTTCAAAGACCCTTATGGCTGATGGCAAAGAGCTTAGCTGAGAGGTTCCCTTTGGTGTCACAACACCTGTATGTCTTACAGACAATACTTTGGCCCCAACAAATACTCCTGCCAGATTCTGAATCTCATTGTTTACTGTTTTTATCCGGTCATAAACCACGGTCCGTCTGCCATCCAATCCAATGGGAGCGCAATGCAAACCAACGGACATCCAGTAGGCCCAGTATTCCAGGCCCTGAGCTCCATACGCCAGATTGCTGTACAACTGAAGCCGGAGTGCAGGCAATGTGGGGACAGGATGCAAACTATTATAGGAGCTGGCCAGTGCGAATGCCCAGAAAGGTTTGTCCAGCTTTTTCGCTTCAGCGGAGAAGACCTCCAACCCATCATACCAGCTTTCGTGAATACCTACGGTAAGGATCGGATAAAAATCGAAGGAAAGGAGCTGAACCGGAACTTCCTTTGAGAAAGTGCTGATATATTCGGCATAGGAAGAGGTTCCAAGTGCTTCTGTTTTAGTCGTGTTTATGGCAGATATCAGGTTGACAAAACAGAAATGTTTGTTATCAGCTGAAGCTATCTTTCTGGCCCACTCCCCAAGTTCCGCAAAATCTTTACGGACCGGTTCATCCCTTAGAAAATATCCGGCCAGAGCGGGGTGATTGATAAACCGTTTAACGGTTTTCTCAGGGTCATTCTTCAATTCAGGACAAGAGGTGATCATTTTGATCCCAACCTGCTGAGCCAGGTCCAACGCCTTTTGCATCGCATCGGCACTGGGATAATTGGAAAGGTTCACATTGATCCCCATCTCCTTTAATTCTCTGAATCGCTCCAGGTTGGTTTCCGAATCGGGAATACCTGCCCATGCCATAATGGGAAGAGGTTTAACGGATGGTAATTTTTCCTGGGCACTAACTCGGGTTAAAAAGAGCAGTAATACAGAAAACAGCAGCAAAGTTTTTCTCATTCTTTATCAGTTGTTATCCGGTTGCCCGGAAATTGTAATATCTATATTAGGATATTTAATATCTTCCAAAAAATCTCTTTTTTGAAAGTTATTTCCATTCTGTCTGAAAAAACGGATTCGCTTTTTTCAACGTTCCATCGCGAACGGTCTGACCACCTTTCGTTCTTTACCCGAGGCGGCACTCCTTTGTCGTTTACCCCAGCTACCAATATTCCGCCCAGATGGGGCTAGTATTGATTATTTCGTCATTGACGGTGGGGCATCTGCCACATCGCTACCCCAGCTTTTATTTGGTTCCGGACCCATCCAAAAGATTAACGTCCCACCTTTCCTGATTTCAGAATGGTCGAACCACGATTTATTTAAGGGTTTGCCATTCAAGGTTGCAGATTGGATATATTTATTCTTTTGAGAATTATTCCTGGCCTGAATAATAAATACTTTGGCATTATTATACGCCTTATCCAGATGTATCGTGACTTTACTGAATTCAGGACTTCCAATGGCATAAACATTCTGGCCGGGAGCGACCGGATAGAAACCCATAGCGCTCAGGACGTACCATGCCGACATTTGTCCCATATCCTCGTTGCCGCATAATCCTGCTGGACCGGCTGTATACAAACTGTCCATCGCGTTTCTGATCCTGTGTTGGGTTTTCCAGGGTGCACCGGCATAGTCATAGAGATAAATTGTGTGATGACCAGGTTCATTACCCTGAGCATACTGACCAATCAGTCCGGTAGCATCCGAAACTGTACCGGGTATAAACGAACTGATGGTAAAAAGAGAGTCCAATTTTTTGATGAAGTTTTCTCTTCCACCCTCCAGATTAATCAAGCCCTGCACATCATGCGGAACAAACCAGGTATATTCCCAGGCGTTGGCCTCTGTATAATGACGATTATCCCCGCTCCCGATTAATCTGGGGTCAAAAGGGGTAAGCCAATTACCGTCACTGTTCTTGGGACGTGCAAATCCGGTAGAGGCATCGTAAACATTTTTATAATTGGAAGCCCTTTTCATAAATATTTCGTAATCGGCTGTTTTTCCCAGTGCTTTTGCCAGCTGTGCTACACACCAGTCATTGTAGGTATATTCCAGTGTCCGGGATACAGATTCCCTGACCTTGTCGTAAGGGATATAGCCTAATTTCAGGTAATATTCCAACCCTACACGACCCCGTGAATGATGGTCTGACGGCGGGGTCTCCAGTGCATTCTTCCGGACCGCTTTATAGGCCTTCTCCACATTAAATTTCCTGATCCCTTTACGGTAAGCATCCAAGATAACATTGACCGGATGATCCCCGATCATGTCATTGGTATAGCTATTCCCAAACTGTTGCGGCGTAGGCAACCATCCACCCTGATCGTATTGGGCTATCATCGTGTTGATTCCGTCGTTGCTTCGTGACGGTTCGATTAAAGTCAGAAGTGGCATCTCTGCCCGAAAGGTATCCCAGAGTGAAAAATCACTGCGGTAAGTAAAGTTTTTGGCAGTATGTACCACATTATCCAATCCCATGTACTTTCCATCTACGTCATTGAAAGTTGCCGGGAATAAAAGGGAATGATAAAGGGCGGAATAAAAGGATTCCAATTTTTGTTTTCCAAAAGACTCGGCATCTCTCTTATCCATCCCGACTTCAATCTTTGACAATGCTTTGTTCCATTTGATTTTCGCCTCTTCTTTGATCCGGAAGAAATTCCAATGGGGTATTTCGGTATTGAGATTCAGACGTGCCTGCGCTATACTGGTATAAGAGATCCCTACTTTAACTTCGACAGATTCGTTTTCAGAGGTCACATAATCGACGTAAGCACCCACCTGGGTGCCCGAATCCTCTTTTGAACCTGCCTTAATTGTCATCTTATCCCAGGTTCCAAATGATTTAAAAGGTTTACTGAACTTCGCACAGAAGTATACGTTTTGGATTTTCACAAATCCTTTTGAAGCCCTGTGTCCTTCAATTTCCGTATTATTCACAATTTTAATCTCCGCGCCAGTGCAATGATCGCCAATACCGTGGTTCATATCTATCAGTATATGGGCAGCTTCAGATTTTGGAAAGGTATACCGGTGGTAACCAGCCCGTTCTGTAAGGGTCAATTGTGCTTTGATCCTGTAATCTTTTAGGGTTACGGCATAATAACCGGGTGATGCTTCCTCTTCTTTATGAGAAAAGGTTGAACGGTATCCTTCACCGGGTTTTTCTTTGGCTCCGGGTTCCACCTTGAGTTGCCCGGTGGTAGGCATCAGCAGGATATCGCCCCAGTCTCCGGCACCCATACCACTCCGGTGCAAATGGCTAAAGCCCATTATAGAGTTGTCGCTGTAATGGTACCCCGAGCACCAGTCCCAACCTTTTATATCGGTATCCGGACCGAGCTGAACCAATCCGCCTGGGAGCGCCGCGCCCGGGAAGGTGTGTCCATGTTCATCAGTACCCAAAAAAGGATTCACATAACTTGTAAAATCAATGGGGGCAGGACCGGCTCCGAACAGGCCGGTTATAGAAAATAGCATGATCAATGCAAGTGTTCCAAATCTGATATTCCTTTTCATTGCGAATCTGTTAAGTATTTCTATTTTAAAACACAAAAAATGGAGACATCTCCCGGATCCAGTTCTACCGTACTTTCATAAGTGCGGGCAGGAACAACAGTTCCATCTTTTAACACTTTTTTGAGTGATTCATCACCGGCAACTGTAAGATTAATCGGATTCAGGAAATCCTTATTGACAATGACCACGAAGGTATTGGCACCATTTTCGAGAACTGAAACCAGAGCCGGTGCACCATTGGTTTCCAAAACAGTGATGGCTTTCGGAAGGTTAATCAAACGTGCGGTTCCCAACGGAATCTTTCCTTTTCCGGTATGTTTTACACTGATTACCTTTGCACCCATGAAAACTCCGGAAAGATTCTTAATCTCCTGACTCATCAGTTTTACACGGTCGTAAACAACACTTCGCTTACCGGCTGAACTAATGGGAGCTCCCCGCTGATCTTCACCGGAAGGACCTGTTGATGTCGCCGACCAATAGGTGAAATATTGGATTCCCTGTGCACCGTAAGCCAGATCGCTATATACCTGCAGACGCATTGCTGCCAGGGTTTGAGGGGTTATGTGGTCTTCATCGTAGTTGGTGGTCAGCGCAAAGGCCCAGAAAGGCTTGCCCGCTTTTGTGGCCTCAGCTGAAATTTGTTCAAGGTTCTGGTACCAGGTTTTGGAAACATGATCCTTGAGAACCGGATAGTAATCGAAAGAGAGGAATTGCAAAGGGACCTGTTTTACACATTCGCTCACATAATCCAGGTAGTTTTTGGTTCCAAGCTGAACAGAATCAGCAATATTTGGAAACAGGTTCACATAACAATAATGTTTCTTGTCCAGGGTCTGAATTTTTCTGGCCCATTCTCCGAGTTCCTTAAACTGCCCGATCGCAGGTTCATCAATCAGGTGATATCCCGCAATTGCAGGATGATTCATAAACCGCCTGACCGTCTTTTCCGGATCTGATTTAAGTTCCGGACAGGAGACGACGATTTTGACGCCCACTTTTGCAGCAACATCCAACGCCTTTTGCACCGCTGCGGCATCTGCAAAACCACTGAATGAGTAGGTTATTCCTGCATCTTTCAATTCCTGATAACGCTCGACTGTAGTCTCTTCAGCAGGAATACTATACCATGCAAGGATAGGTATCTCAGATTTGGAAGTTAGCCTTTCCTGGGCATTGGCATTGCCTGCTAGCAGACAGAATAAAAGATTTATGCACAAATATTTTTTCATAGACTTTGGTGAAAATCGATGTTATAATAATCCTTTAAATTGATTTTGCTCACAATAAAATAAGAAATCGTGAGGTTGTCTAAAAAGTCCATTCTTAACCGCCAAGTACGCAAAGAAGGCGCAAAGAACGCCAGGTTAAGTTATTGTTTTTATGATCTTCGCGACCTTTGCGAAATTCCTCTGCGACCTTTGCGGTTTATTTTTTTTCGTACCGAAGTCACCGGGTGACTGCTCAGAACATGAATAGTCACCCGCTGACTAAATAAATAATCAGGCAGCAGCCTGGCTCTTTCTTACAAAGAACGATACCCAGAGGATATAAAGCATGCAACCACCTACGACAAAAATACTGGTGAGAGGTCCAAATGTACTACTAACATATCCCATTATCAGTGGAATAAATGCACCACCAGACACAGACATAATCAGTAAGCCTGAAATCTCATTAGAACGTTGTGGCATTTTATCTAAAGCCAACGAGAAAATAATTGGGAACATATTTCCAACACCCAATCCAATAATTAAGATTGCTGCAAAGGCAACAGTCATACTTGGAGATGAAAAAACACCCAGTACCCCAATAAGTGATAAAATAGAAATCAGCACAAGGAAAACACGAGGTTTAATCCAGTTTAGGATAATCGCTCCAAGAAAACGGGAAATCGTTTCACCAAGAAAAAAGAGGCTGATACCATATGCAGCTGTTTTTCGTAAAGCAGCTAATTGAGCAACCGATTCATGTCCACCTGCATATTTCCCAACCAAAACATTCACAATATTTGTATTGATTGCCACTTCTGCTCCCACAATCAGAAAGATGGAAAGAGCCATGAAACCTACAAAACGGTTTTTAAGCAATCCAAGGCAGGAGGCAAATGACGCCGGTTTGCGGTCAGGTTTCGATTCAACAATAGGTGTCATTGATAACCATAAAGCGCCTAGTAAAGATGTGATACCATAAACTGCAAAAACCAGTTTCCAGTCGCCGAATTGTGTCGCCATGAAGGTTGCAATAATAGGTCCGCCAGTAGAAACGATGGCTTTCACAAACTGGGAGGTACTCATATAACTGGCCAGCTTATCTGAAGGGGAAACATCCTGCAGTAACGGATTTGCAGATACCTGAATTATTGTATTCCCAATACCCAGCAGGATAAAGGATGCAAACATCATCCCGAAGGAGTAGTGAACAAATGGCAGGCCCAGACCAACGGCCTGCAATACCATACCAATATTAAGCATATTGCGCTTACCTATCTTATCCTGTATTACCCCAGCCGGGACTCCAAGGATAAAGAACCAAAGCAGCACCATCATAGGAAGAAACTGTACAATAAAATCATCCAGAGTAAAGTCTTCCTGGATATGATTTGTCGCAGTTCCTATAATATCGACAAATCCCATGATCACAAAGGAGAGCATTACCGGAACTAATTTACTCATCTGAACTTTTGAACTACTCATTATTTTTAGTTTTAGTTATTTATATTTATTTGATTATTAATTGAATAAATCAGGCCTAAACTATTTTACGCTGCGTTTCTTTGCGATCTCCGCGGTAAAAAAGTTAAACCGCAGAGAAGTGCTGAGATCTGCGCTGAGGGCCGCAAAGCCAACCATTACGATAATTCCCTTATTCTTCCAAAAGATTGACCTCCTTAATTGTTCCGGTTTTGCTGATCCTTAAAGTCTTAATTTCGGAAGGACGGAAATTGCCGCTCCATTTATGATGAGCAAACTTCAGATCGAGCGATGCAGTGGTCTGCTTCCCAGTAGCCTCAACACAACGAACGATGATGTCTTCCCCGTTTTCAGACTGCTTAACCGAAGCAACAATCACATTAGGAGCATCCACCGAAAGGAAAGAACCTGATTTAGGTAATTTGCCGGTATGAATTCCCTGATAGGTAATTGGGCAAGGGGACATAAATTCCTCAGCAATCCTTACAATATTACTTTTCTGCCAGCTCTCGTTATGTGGCACCAGTAACATACGCATGGTCTGTATTCCCTGGTCCATCCAGTAATATTCCTCCTTCATATTGAGCACCTTTGGGTTATGATGGGCATAGACTGCAGCACGGGCCACAGAGATGCGGAGATCGTTTCCAGTCACGTTATAACCATATTTGGCATCGTTGAAGACAGTTAGTCCAAAAGGTGCCCCGCCTCGTGTTCCGCTTACATCAACCCAGCGCTGACCCGGTTCTTCTTCCCCATTGGTCACCCTTTCGATAAATCCGTACCCTGTTTCATAAGTGGATGTGGGAGATTCGACATTCACCGGGAATGAGAACTTAACCATTTTGAGGTGTTCGTGCCAGTCAAGTGAAACCTTAGCCTCAAGATTTTTCGAACCGGCATACAATGTCCAGTCGATGGTCAGGTTAGACAGATTAAAGAACGAGATTACGCGGATGGTAGCTCTCAACGGCCCGTTCTCCAGAATTTTTATAGTTGCATTTTCAAACGCTCCAATTTCATCTGCAAATGTCTTGATATCATGGCTCCAGGTATCGCTGGTATCATTGAGGACAACGGCTTTTCCACCGCCTGCGGAGGTAAAAATTTCCTTTCCGCTCTGTTTATCAAACATTCCGAAGGTTCCGTTAGAAGCGAAACGGACAGTTACGAGCTCATTTTCGAGGGTATTATCTTTTGCAATGACGGTAAGTTTGTGATCGTAATTACCTCCGTCCCAAAGTCTTAACTGGCGGTAACCCATAGCAGGAATGGTCGCATTAATGATCAGTTTTCTCCGGCTACCTGCCTGTGAAGACCCGAGAGTCCATTGATGGGCAAGCGGATTCCCGAGTTCGTCATCAACACGGGATGTTTTATGCATAGTTCCCCAGTTTAAATCGTATTGGATGTTTTGGTTAACTTCCCAGGCATGGGGGTTAAATGCTATAATATACTGAGAATCCGGATCCTCGGTAGGTACCTGTAATTCGAGTTTCTGTAAGGCAACATAATTCGACTGGTTGGCGATATCCTGCGCGTAACCATAACCTTGTGCTGCAGTGGCTGAATGATCCATGAGTGAACTTCCGGCAAGACTGTCGTGGAACTGCAGGAAGAGCACCCTTTCCCAGGCCGATGAGAACTCTCCTTTAGGATATTTTGCACCCCATCCGACAGATCCAATAGCTGCAATCTTCTCGGCAGCAACCAACGCGAATTCAGAATGACGATTCCCCTTCTTGATGGCTGATTCAGCCGTATAACAACCTCTTGCATGATGTTGCAAATCGTCCTTTACCACCGGAATCTCCAGTTTTTTATCGGCACGGGCCTCTTTGAAGAACGTGTCATGCGTACTGAAAAGTACCTTCGGGGCATCCTTCTCTTTTTGTATTTCTAAGATTGAACGGATATTTTCCTTGGTTGCGCCACCACCGTGATCTCCGGCCCCATAATACTGGACGAAACTTTTTGAAGGCTGATCCTTGAATCTTTCAATAGTCTGCAACATCCGGCTCCGAACCGATCCTCCGTCACCATAACTAAACGGAATCCGGTAGGTAAGCAAACGGGAACCATCAATTCCCTCCCACCAGAACAGGTCGGCAGGGAGCGTTTTTTCATTAGGGCCTGGTCTCATAAACACATAGCTATCCATTTCCAGCCCTTTCATGATCTGGGGTAAGGAGCTTGTATGTCCGAACGAATCTGGATTATAGCCTACTTTGGCCTTATGTCCGGTCAGTTTCTGCAAGGTCAGCTGTCCATATAGTCCTTGTCTGACCATCGCTTCCCCTCCCGGGATATTCACATCGGGTTCGACCCACCATCCTCCGACAACACTCCAGCGCCCTTCGTCAATCCGCTTGCGGATCTGAGTCATCATCTGCGGATCGTTATCCGCAACCCACTGATAAAATTGTGCAGAGCTCGAGGTAAATTTAAAGTCCGGCGTTTCGTTCATCCGATCGAGATTCGATTTGAATGTGCTGTATACGACCGAGATTCCCTCCGACATCGGCCACAACCAGACAGGATCAATATGACCATGTCCAACCATATGCACCGTATATTTTTTGGCATCAGCGGGCCATGGGACAACCTTTTTTAAATCATCAGCGAAGAGTTTGGTCGTTGAGGCCATAGCCAGAACAGCAGAACCGGCGCCGGCACGACTGATAAAAGTTCGGCGGGAGATGTGATTGGTTTTCTTTGAGTCTTTTTTGTTAGTCATAGTTATATTCTGTTATTAGTTTTTAAAAGGCTGTCAGGCTGTAGGCTGTCAGGCTGTAGGCTGTCAGGCTGTAGGCTGTTAGGCTGTAGGCTGTTAGGCTGTAGGCTGTTAGGTATTTAGGAAAAATGATATGACCGTTTTCCTAAAAGCCTAATAGCCTAAAGTCTAAAAGCCTGTCATCATTTTCCAAAAAAATGATGCTCCACCATCAGGCAAAGCACATGGTAGACCGGCAAATGCAATTCCTGCACAAAGGCTGTTCTTTTTCCAGGCACGTTGATCAGGATATCACAATAAGCCTTCATCTTACCCCCGGTTTCACCTGTCAGGCCAATCACGACCATATCTTTGGCCTTGGCAGTAATCAGGGCATCAATAACATTCTGAGAATTTCCGGAACTACTGATCCCTAAAATTACATCCCCGGCATTTCCATATCCGGTAACCTGTTGTGCAAAAATAAGATCTGCATCCGTGTCATTTGCAACCGCAGTAATCAGGGCCGAGTGAGCGGTAAGTGAAATAGCCGGCAATGCCTGCTGAAGTTTTTCCGCCAGATAGGCTCCCCTTTCTCCTGCTGATTGGGTCAGCTTATTTTTAAATACATCACTGATCTGGCGCTTGTTTTCAAACCCCTTCATTAACTCGCCAACGATATGATCTGAATCCGAGCAACTTCCACCATTTCCGCAAAGTAACAGCTTCCCTCCTTGCTCGTAGCTTCGAATCAAAGCAGAGGCAGCCTCGCGGATTTGTTCCTTTACCGGCCCCAATTGAGGATACCGGCCAATTAGTTCATCCAAAAAAAAGTTATTATCCACTTTCCTAAATTTAAAATTTATCCTCGTAAATGGCTACACATAATGCGGCATAATCACCAATCTGGTCTCCAAGCAATGCCGGTTTTATCTTACAGACTTTGAGAGCCGAAGGGATGGCCTCCATGTGCAGAATTCGATCCATCAAAGGCTTATAAAGCTCTTCATTGCGGGAATAGATACTTCCAATCACGATACATTCCGGGTTCAGAATGTCTATTAAAATAGCTAATCCCTGACCCAGGTATTCAGCCGAAATACGGATAATCTCGTAAGCAACCGGGTCTCCGGCATGGGCTGCCATTGCCACCATTTTCGAATCAATTCCACTAATCTTATCGATTGTTGGACAGAAACCTACATGTTGGTTGCTGGCCAGTTTTTCTGCGACTATTGTTTTTGCAAGTTGGGCGATACCGCCGCCGCTGCAGAACCCCTCAAATGATCCCGCTTTTCCGAAACCAATCGGCCCTGTTTTCTCAAGTCTGATATGACCGACTTCTCCTCCGAGGTCATTTGTTCCTGTGTACAACCTGCCATTTAAAATCAGGCCGGCACCCATTCCTGTCCCAAAAGTCAGGAATATCATGTTTGAGGTGCCTTTCCCGGAACCCATCAGCCATTCGGCCAATGCGCAAGCGTTCGCATCATTTTGGATGGCCACCTCAACCCCAAATTCATCGCTGAATATTTTGGCAATTGGAACACTATCCCAACCCGGTAAATTTGGAGGAGAATAAATCATGCCGGTTTTTGAATCAAGCGGGCCGCCACAGCTTATCCCAATTCGTTTCAGTTTATGATCCGGATATTTATCGAGGATTGCCTGAATATGCTCCTTGAATTCATCCAGAATTGCCTGGTATCCACGCTCAGTATGGGTTTCAAATCCAGTTCGGTGTGTGATCAAAAAAGAGGAGTCACCAACTACAACGCTGCAATTAGTACCCCCAACATTCAGCCCTACAAACATTTCCTTCTGATCTTGATTAATTTCAGTCATGGTATTTTGGTGTTTAATTACTAAATCGGTTTAGCAAAAATATAAAATTTTTATGATCCGCAAGATTTTCGAATAATTAAATCTGTTTTCAAAATAATTTCCTGCAGTTTTGGAGGACTGTCAGGGTGTTTGATTTCATTGAGCAGCAACTGAACCGCTGTTTTTCCTATCTCCTTGAGTGGCTGGTTCACTACAGTAACCGGACTGATACATATTTTATAGGCATCGGGATTATCGAAACTGACAATTGCAATATCATCTGGTATTTTTAAACCTAGCGCAGAAATACTTTCGATTCCATTTATGCCAAGCTTACTGGTTGAAAATAATATAGCATCGGCCCTGTTTTGGGCTGATTTACCAACCAGTTCTTTGATGGCTTTTGCAACATCCTTATTTTCGTGGGAAAATGGGAGTATCTTAATCAGGTTTTCGTCAATGGGAATATTCGCATCTTTGAGTGCCTGTTTGTAGCCTTCTGTCCGTTGGATCATATTCACAAGACCCAGATTAACGGTAATATTAGCGATCTTCTTTCGCCCAAGTTTCAACAGGTGATTAGTTGCCCGGTAAGCTGCATCGAAATTATCCACGACAATGTGATTGCATTCGATCTCCGGGAAATAGCGGTCAATTAATACAAAAGGGACATGACCCCTAACGAGTGACCGAATTTGATCCTCACTGTTTTTAGGAGGTGAAATAATATAACCGTCAACCTGGCTTTGTTGGAGCATGGCTATTTGTTGTCTCGATTTTTCGGGATTTTCGTCTGAACTGCAAAAAATTACGCGGTAGCCAAACCGGGCAGCCTCCTGCTCAATTTCACGCCCTAAGATTCCAAAGAATGGGTTGGCAATATCCGCAATAATCAGTCCGATCGTATTGGTTCTCCCGGTTCGCAAACCCTGGGCAATCCGGTTTGGTTGATAATTCATCTCTTTTGCAACCTCGATCACTCTTTTGCAAATTTCTTCGCTGATTCTGAATTCCTTACCTTTCCCGTTCAAGACAAAGGATACCAAGGTTTTGGAAACCCCCAGGTGGTTTGCAATATCGCTAAGTGAAGTTTTTTTCATATCAGTTTATGTATCGGTAAACAGTAAATATTTTAATTCAACAACTAAATCAAGGTTTATAAATTATAAGAGGCCAAAATTAGAAATAATTTAATCCTAAGTTCAACTTAACGGATGATCAACAATTTCTTCCTTTGCCCGGTCCCAATATAATTTTTTACCTTCCCGGTAACTCCGGGTGGCCATAACGCAACCCACCGAATGCCAGAATCCCGTATGGATATTTCCGTTTGTATCCTTATTTCGGCTCCGCATACAGTCTGCCCAGTTATCCATATGATATTTACTGTCATCGCTTAATCCAACCGGCGGGAGCTTCATGCTGTACTGCTCAGTGGTTATTATTTCCGCTTTTCCGCTGTTGACTGCCTCCTTAAGACCTTCATAAAAATCGAAACCTCCGGCCAGCTTTAGGTGCTCAGGGATGAAAAACCACCTTGGACTCCCCTCTCCTCCATGTGCAAAAAGGGTTCCCTCTTTCCCACGGATGCAGGAATAATCCCCGAATTTATTTGCATAGCTCGATGAATAGGAATATAGTAGTTTAGAATCATTATAAGTGGCAAGTGCCTGGAAAGTATCCGGATTCTCCCGGATATCGGGCCATCCGAATATACCACCGTTTGCGACCATGGTATCCGGAATTGCGGTATCTGTATAAAAATGGGCCAACCCGATGGCATGACTCATCCATTGCGAGGTAATTCCGCCCGAATAATCCCGGAATATTCTAAATTCACAATATTTCCATGGATCGAACGGGATATAGGGTTTACCCAAAAGCCATCTTTTCCAGTCAGTGTCTTCTTCCCTGATCGCTGCAACATTCGGGTTTTGGGGATTGTGCCAACGCGGTCCATTGTCGTTCCAAACCTGTTCGATCTTGGTTATCTGACCCAACTTTCCCGACCGGACGATATCACGCACTTTTCGCTGCACCGGCTCGCTTACCCATTGCGACCCCATTTGCACTACCTGTTTTGAATCCAGAACAGCCTTACGGGCCAGTTTTGCATCATCAACACTATCGGCCATTGGCTTTTCACAATAACAATCCTTGCCGGCTTTTACGACTTCAGCCAGAATTTTCGCATGCTGGAAGTCGCCGGTAGCAACCATTACTGCATCTAGTCCGGGCATCTCCAATAGCTGTTCCGAATACTTAAACTGCTTTACCACGGTGCCAAACATCTCCTTAATCCGTTCGGCAGTTCCCTCTCTGCGCTTCGACCATAAATCGCAGACGGCAACCACACCCAGATTTTTATCCTGAGCCGACATTTTGACCATATTCTGATGTCCATGACTGCGAGATCCGCAACCTAAAAAGCCAATATTGATCCGGTCATTCGCTCCCAGAATCCGGTTATAGGATGAAGTGCTCATCGATGAAGCACTGGTCGAAACTGTAGTGGCTGCTACACCGACCGCAGTTTTGGTGAGAAAATTTCTTCTTGAAATACTTTCCTTAGCCATAATCGACAACTTTTTAATCTATTAATAATCAATCATTCCCACGCTAATACGTTGCGATGCTCTGCAACCTTGAAATAAAAAAATCGATTTATCACCAGCGAAGAGCCCTGAAACCATAAAGTAATTGACTGATAAGGCGCATACCGGTTAGTGTTTCTGTTCATTTGGATTTCATATAACGCTTAAAATATATTTCATCACCTCATCTCCTGATTTTGAAATATCAGGTTCAATTCCTATTTTATTCAGGTTCTTCCCCTCCGGAGTATAAAAATCGCATTCAGGTAGCATAAGGTCGTATTCGGAATTTAGTTTTTGATTACCAGCTAAAACGGTTAAGCCGGCAGTTTTTTGACCTACAATAGTAGCAATTTTTCTACCTTTTATCACATAGGTTATCATTTCAGCCACTTTTGATGTTTTTGAGTCGGTCAGCAGATAGACTTTCCCTTTAAATGCATTGTCGCCGGGAGTAATGTTTATATACCACCCCGGCTCACTGTAAAGCTCACCTTCCGGGAAATCTGACCCGTTAAATGTTTTAAATAGTTTTGGATAATCCCGGGCCAGGGGGATCCCGGAGTTGTGATCGCACCATTTTCTGGTCAGGTAAACTCCGGCATTAAATGGCTGATCAGAAAGATAACTGATCAGTAAATTTGCAGTCAACGGGGTTAACCGATTATTCCCCCGAATATCAATGATCAGGTTCTGATACCTTCTTTGGGTTACGATTAAAGCCAGACTATCCATCTCGCGTTGATTTACCGGGAGTGAATTGGCATCAAAAAGTATAGTATTGGCCTTTAATTCCCTGACTCCGGCCTGATTTCTCCTCTTATTCACTTTATTATGCGGCCGGGTCTTGGTAATTTCATAAGGAGAGAACGGGAGCTTTTTACCAAGCCAGAAGTAGGTAGCAGCCAGTTCATAATCGTCTGATATCCTAATCTTCAACACATTGACTTTCTTTTTAAAATCGAGCCATTCCTCAGACTTAAGCCAAACGGGATTTACCAGTGTTTTCTCTGTCATTACGAACGCTGCGGTAATCATTGAGGGATAATCCTTTATTGGTCTGGAATCTGCCACTTTTGCCCCTTTTAAAGGGTGCGGATTTCCTCGGCTGTCCAAATACTTGCCATTGAAATAATTACTGGACACAGAAGCTGAAAACAGGAATTGTTTATCGAAGTAGTTGAAGTTTCCATTTAAAATGAGGGTATCATTTTTAGTTTGGGCTTTCCCTTCAATAAAAACTATTTCCGGGTATTTCAATTTTCCGGCAGCCTTTGCCAGGGTATAGGTAAAAATTCCGGCCAGGTCTTTCAAGGCGTCCTTGCGGGAATAGGCCTCAAAGGTGTTTTTCTCCTTATTGACTTCAATAGTCAGCAGGATCTCATCGCCATGCTCATTCTCAATCTTCCAGTAGGTCTGGGAAGATACAAGGTATGACTGTAACACCAAAAAAGACAAAAGTACAATTCGAAACCTGGTCATACTAGGTTGTTTATATTCCCCGAAATTGGTCTGTTCATATTACTTTTTCAAGATTGTTAGTCTGGTTGCCTGTTTTGTCCCGGTTCAATGAACAGGGTATTTCCCTGTCCTTTTGAAGCTTTCCTGATATTTTTAAATTCAGAACGGCACTTTTCCAACTCCCCACCGGTTATTCTTCTGCCAGACATCGTCACCGGGTCAATAAAAGTAGTTGTTCCTCCGCTCAACGCTACGGCTAATGATATATCTCCCCACCTGAGAAATCCGGGTATATTGATTGCCACACTGAAAAAATCAATATTTTCGCGATTATCAAACAGATAGCTTACAGGTGTTTCCCTTAAAGACAGACTAATTGCCCTTTCTTCCAGAGCCCCGAAGATCAATGCAGCGACTCCCACCTCCTTGTTCGCATCAACACCAATTTGAACGGCATGGTACTTTGACTGCAGAAAATCACTCACCAGTTCAAGCTCATTTACCCACTCCCCGATCAGCGTTTTACCGAACCAGAGTAACGAACGTGACAAAATCAGGATATTTCGGTTTTTATCCGTCGAATTTGGGTTTACGAAGGCCTCTCCTGTTCCGGATAAATCAACAATTGCAATACCCTGGCCGGTTGAGATCAACGAGTCAAGTAAACTGGCCGATATCTTTTGTTTTCCTTCCTGATTACAAACCAGGGTGAATTCGCCGGCTTTTCCTGACGGAAGGCGGAGTAATACCGGAATAAGCTTATTGTCTGATGTTTCAAGTGCTATTCTTGACCATCCTTTGCGGGTTGAGAACTCCTGGACCGAACTTATTGATGGTTTATTAACGATTCCCAGGATTCCCTTTAACTCATGGCGCTTCTTTTCCACATCGAAGACCTTTGAACCGAGAAAATCGAGTCTTAATTCTTCCCCCTTTAATTTACAATACCTTTCAGTTCCAATCACCTGAGCATCCCTTTCTCCTTGGGGAAAAACCATCAGTCTTTCTTTTGGAAGAATCTCAAACGGAATTTCCTTCTTGGAAGTTCCGTCCCCTTTGTTTTTGAGGTGAAGATCGAACCAACCGAGCATGGCTTGACGGTCTTCCGGAAAATATCCATGCGTGAGGTCAAAAATCTGAAAGCTGATCTTATTTCCGGTACCGTACATTTCAAAAATTGGTTTCGCATTTTTAAAGCTCCTGATCATTTCAGAAGGTTGAAATGCCTGATTGTTGTCTTTCTGATGGTTGCACATTTTGATAGCCCGCGGGGCAACCAATGAAAGGATTCCGGCTTCTTCTGTCAGGTTCAGCCCTCCCGGCAACACTTCACAAATACAGGGTGTCCCCATGATATATGATTCAAACGTACCGGCGCTCACTACCGGAACTGCCGCTTTAACCCGGTTGTCCAGCGCTGTCAGCCATATGGTTTGATTTCCTCCTCCGCTCGATCCGGTAGCTCCTATATTTTTAGGATCCACACTAGGCAATGTGCAGAGCAGGTCAACACCCCGGATGTTATCTGAAATTTCGATCCCGATCAATGGCTCGCCGATATTCATCAGTGAAGAACCGAGATTATTTTCATCTCCATGATCCTCAAATACGCCATGGAGGGTCGTTCGTTCTCCGGCTCCCCAGGGATCAAGACAAAGAGCAACATATCCGTTAAGCGCCAAAGTATGCCCAACAGACTGATATCTGTCTTCCAGTCGGCCAAACAATGAATGCCCCATCATGACCAAAACGCCGGGGAATTTTCCTTCCCCGTCAGGGATGTATAAGTTCGCGGTGACATAAACTCCCGGCCGGGTTTGGAAGAAAACATTCCGGATTGAATAACCGTTCAATTGAATTTTGGCAGTCTCTTTCAGATTTAAGGGAAGTTCATGATTTATCACCATTCCGGTTCTCCGGATGATTTCAGGAATCAGCTTTTCGCGATAGGTTTTCCAAACTTCTTTAGTTTCAGGTAACTGGTTCTCATTAAATAGCCGTGCTGCATCCAACTTCAGCCTCAAACGGTTCAGGTCAGAATGGTTACCTGAGAATACATTTGGCAAGGTATCGGTTCGCACGACTTCTCCAAGCCGGGAGAGGTTGGCAGGAAATAGACAAAATGAAAAGGTTGGGCAAAGCAAAATAAGCCCAAGACAAAACAGCCGGCAGAGAATCGACTGCCTGAGAAATCCCGATTTAATCTGTTTTGCCTTCACAACGTTTAGATAATATAATTGTCTTATAATCAAAATTATACAAATGCAACATCCGATCGGATTAGTTCTGAAACAACATCATCGCGGGGATATCCTGTTTTTCGATTCCGGGTCCGGAATATTGCACCCGAAGATACAAACCTCCACCCGCATTAAAATAGTTCAATCGAAGCGGATAAGTTCCCTTTGACAATACTATTTTGCCTTTTTTCTCCTCATCTTCATTATGCTCGCCATCGTTATCGATGACCATTTGATTATTGATATACATCCGGCTTCCATCATTGGAATGCTCGAAGAATTCATAGGTTCCATCCTGATCAATCCGGATCTTCCCTTCAAAGACGAGCCCGAACTCATCTCTGCTGGTCAGGATTTTATCCAGTCCGAACTTATAAATAACTCCTGTCTTTGCAACCGGAAGTTTCGTAAAATCAGGAAGTTTTGTCCAGTGCCCATCGTAATATTTATAGGTTAAACCATTTTCTTTCGGATCATAGAATTCGATGATACTGGTTTTTACATAGCTTGGTTCATACCCTTTCAAAAAAGCCTTTGCTTTAATTATCGTTGGTTTTGAAACATAAAATGGACCCTGAAAAACCAATGAAGCCGAATCAGGCATGGCGCCATTGGTGGTATAATAAATCCGCGCCTCAGCAACGTCAGATGCCATGCGGACCAATACTGAGTCATGCACCTGTACCAGCGTATCTCCGGGATGGATAATCGGGTTTGAAAGGATAATATGTTTCAGCAGGCTCTTAGGACCTTTGGACAAAAACCGGTAATCTCCCGATTCCACTTCATAAACGGCATATTTGTCTTCATTTCTCAGGAAACGGATGTTTGGATCTTTCGAAACGGGTTTTCCGCTCTCGGTTACAGTTCCGTTTCCCTGGGCCAGGAGATAGACGGTAGCGGATGTATTCGGAGGGATTGAAACATTCAGTAAATAATCATTTCCCTCAAATCTCCATTGGGTTTTAATCCCGCCATACAACGACTGGCAGGAAGTATTGGCAAAAGCCAGATCAGAAATCGGAGTCGGCTTTATAATCAGATGTTTAAATCCCGGAATTGCAGGATCGGGAGCGATTCCCCCAAGATCCTGGTAGAACCACTGACAAACGCTTCCGAACATGGGGTGACTGTGTGAGGCATACCCCTCGAAAGTCTCCCACAAGGTGGTGGCCCCTTTTTCGATCATATAACCAAAACCGGGGTAGTCGCGCTGATTCATCAGGGTATAGGCCAGGTCAGTCCGGTCCATTTGTGTCAGCACTTCCAATAAAAGCGGAGTACCCAGAATGCCTGTATCAAAATGGACCTTATCATTCATTACATTTTTGACCAGGTTATTAAACACGGCATTAACATCGCTTGGTTCAGCAATTCCGAAACTTAGGGGATATACATTCGCCCCCTGTTTTCCGATGGAATAACTGGAGATGGTTTTATTGAAGTATACCTTGTTGATTGCCTCCCTGGCATTTAAGGCTAACCGGATGAAGTATTCCTGCTCAATCATGTTTCCAAGGGCACCCGAAATCTTAACCATTAACTGGCAGCAGAAGAAATAATAACAGCTATTTACGAAGTCAGCCGGAATTTCAACCTTTGCAGGCGGGACCCACTCTCCTAGACCCTGGTTTGCCAGAATTCCATCTTTATCCAATTCACTTTTAAGGTATTCCATCCAATTTTTCATACCCTTGTAATGCTTTTGAAGGAGTTGGATATCTCCATAATAAAGGTACATATACCAGGGAATAATGATGTATGCAGCACCCCAGGCAGTTCCGCCTCCTCCATCCTGGTAAGGAGTCGTATTCGGAACATAGCCGGTCCGGTGGTTTTGCGCATCGCTGATGTCATCCAGCCATTTGGTATAAAACTGTGACATGTCGAAATTATAAATAGCTGCCCTGGCTGAAATCTCCCCATCACCGGTATAACCACGACGTTCACGATGCGGACAATCACTCGGGATTCCTCCATGGACATTTCCGAGCTGCGTCCATTGGTAATTATCCAGTATCTTGTTCAGCAGCTTATTGGAACATTCAAAGGTTCCTGCCTGTGTTATATCGGTATTAACAACCAGACCATCCAAATTCTCCGCTGTTAATTTAGCCGGTGATCCGATCACATCGACGTAACGGAATGCATGCCAGGTAAAGCGGGGCTGCCAGATTTCAGTCCCTTCGCCTTTTAAAATATAGGTATCGGTCTGATCATAGGTAGTCCCAAATTCCTCAATAAACCGCAGTTTGACTTTTGTTCCTTTTGGTCCCGCGATTTTCAATCTTGCCCAACCCGAGAACAACCTGCCCATATCAAACCGGTAGACCCCCTTATCAGGTTCGGTCACCGAAACAGGTTTGATCATTTTGGTGACACGATCAGGCGCAGAAATCTGTCCTTTCAATCTTCCCGTAGGCGGACGAACAGCCACGGCATTCACCCATTTGGAGTCATCGAATCCCGCTTCGTTCCATCCATGTTGTTCCAATCGTGCATCGTAAATTTCACCGGTATGTAATCCGTTATAAATGATTGGGCTTAGCGATGTTCTCCATTGATCATCACTGCTGATCAGCTCTTTGGTTCCATCTTCGTACACAATTTCAAACTGAGCGATCAGGCGCGGCGTATCGTACCATAATGAGTTATCCGTGGGACGATCAGCCTGGATATACCAGCCGTTTCCGAGAATCACTCCGAAAGTATTTCCCGCGGGCTTCAGTGAAGAGGTGATGTCGAATGTCTCGTATAAAACAGAGGTGTTCATATTTCCGATCCTTGATTCGGACCATTTCTCAACATTTCTCCGGTCATAGTTGGTCTGATTTGGGGATAAAACGTGGTCCCCGATTTTTTGTCCATTGATATATAGTTCGTAATATCCCAGACCACTGATATAGGCACGCGCCTTTTTGACTTTTTTGGAAATGGTCACCTCTTTTCGGAAGAGTGGGGAAGCATTCTTAAATTCACCGATGGTTAAATTTGACGGTGCACCGATCCATTTGGCATGCCACTCCTCTGAAGTGAGCAATCCCATTTCCCATCCTGCAGTTTTGCTCCATACCGACTCGGTTTTATTTTCATCCCATATTTTCACCTTCCAGAACACCTTAAGTCCTGATTTTAAGGACTTACCATTGTAAACCACCTGATTCGACTGGTCAGAATCAATTTTGCCGGTATCCCAAAGATCAGGGGTCTCTGCTGACAAAAGTTGATCACTGGTGGCTAACATGATCCGGTAGGCCGTTTGTCGGGCACCCCTCTTTCCCTTCTTCATTTGCCATGACATACGGGGATTCAGAACATCCATCCCAACAGGATTTGAAAGATATTCGGAACGCAGGTTTATCACCTCAGGTACCGGTATTTCCTTTTGTGAGGTACACCCAAACACTGAAGAGATTAGTAAAAAAAGGATAAATATTCTTATTTTCATATGTCAGAGCTGAAAGTAGTTTGAAATTGTCAGGATTTCGGCTTTTGAATAATTTCAAGATACCGGGCCATCCAGTAGGGCCAAAGCCAAAATACCGGTTCCCGCTCCTGATGTGGATCTCCTTGTACTGCCGCCCATGGATTTTTATCCCAGCGAACGGTTGATCTTATGCTTGCCGGCGGAAGTTCCGAGACCTGAACATCTTCCATAATCGGATTCCTGCTCAGCTTTACATCCTCCCGTAAGGTATGATTGATTGGCCAGTCGACCAAATCGAAAGGGACATCCTTCAAAAAGTCAATTGTCTGGGGTACGTTTACTTTTTTCCCTGTGGCAAAGGTATAAGCGAGATTATTGATCAGGTTTTCTCCCGATTTCTGATTATTCATCCACTCATCCAAAAGTTTGGTATAAAAATCTTTTAACTTCGGATCGTTTTCATATCTCAACAAAACCGGGAAAAGATAACCTTCCATGGTGCGGTCAAAGTAGATTTGCCATGCCGGATTTTTGGAGTTCAGGTGCGAAACATTTTCAAGATAACCCTCCTTTTCGATCAAACGGTGATACTCCTTTTCATATTTCTGGTCGCCGGTCATGTGGCTTGCAAGTTTAAGGTAAGCCAAAAGTTCAAATGAGTTGATACTTCGTTCAGAAGCCCAGTCGGGGTCATTGTTCAGCTGATCGGGTGACCAGACGGCCCAGTGGGTGTGAGTGCCGTCGATATCCATAAAGTTGTAATTGTATTTGATCAGGTAATCGACAATTTTCCTGACGTGGTCACGAACCAAAACCTTCTCGTTCTCACCGGCCACAAGCTCATAATAGTAAAAGTATCCCATCATATGCCCGTCCATCTCATCGCTGCTCGTATCACCCTTCCATAGCCATTTACCGTCTTTGGACTTGCGCCACCTTTTTTCAACCGGTTTATACCTCGGATCCTTGACCAATTCATCGGCAACCTGTTTTGGGCTATAGATCCTGTTTCCATCGTGAAAATACTTCGAATCAACCGGAACAACACTTCTTGCAAAGAAACCATCAGTCTCAGTAACTACCTGTAAATACTTCAGAAAATCGAATGCCTTTCGTGCTTTAATCCTGGCATCTTCATCTTTGGTTACAGCATATCTGAAGCTTTCCATCGCCAGGTAACCTCCGGTATATTCGCCGTCATTATCATCGTCAGAATGGTGCCATGATGCAGTGTCACCGGCAATTTCAAGTTCAACGACCCCACAGGTCCATGGATCACGGATATGCCTTCTCATTAACTGGCTGTAAAAATTCTTCTCTTTATCGGCAAGGGTCATTGTGGCACGTTTGATCTCACTCACGCCATTAGCTGTGCCAATCCAACCATTCCCCGCCAGGTCAAAGGCGATACCAGTAACTTTGTCATTGGTTAGCCACCGCTTGCTAAACAGTAATGAGTGAGCGCCATCCTTTGCAAAACGGACAACTCCTACATCGGTACCTACCCACATTAACCCATCGGGAGATTGCTTAATACAATTAACATTTATGGTAGAAAGGCCTTCCGCCGGTGTTATATTTTTAATCCAATGTTCACTGTCGCGGACAGAAACCCCGCCCATAACACCAGTCCAGATATTACCTTTAGGATCAACTGAGATGGCCCGGGCATAACAACTGATCAATTCCGATACATCCTGGAACAATTTGGATTTGCCATCCTGACATTTATAGAGGCCGGCATCGGTTGCCACCCACAAAATCCCGTTCTCATCGACGATTGCATCACGCACCGACCTTGCAATCCTATAATCAAGTTGTTCCCATTTAGATTTATTATAATGCCAGATTCCATAAGGACCTAATGCGTAATCTCCGGTTCCATTGCCGCAGATCACAGACACCGGGGGTTTTACTCCCTCCTCTTTTTTAAGCTGATGATTACTAACCCGGTAAATGCCGTTCCATGAACCGAGCAATACTTCCCCATTCGTATTTACTGCGACCGAGTAGGATGGACCACGATCCTCACCTGAAATTACCGGCTCCCATTCCCTGGACCCGTTTTTTTTGCAAAAGAAACCTGAAGCAGTGGCAATCCAGACATTCTGTTCATGATCCAAGGCAATACTCCTTACCTCATTGTCTGCCTGATTCTTGCTGATTTGAAAAGCAATATGGCTCTCCTGTACAAACGGCACATCTTTGTAGGCTTCGACTGTAGCTTTTGAAACCTCCGTCTTTGGAGAAATCCCGCATGAAGCAATATTCAAAGCAATCAGCCCAATAAAAATTAAACGGATAAGGCGTGAAAATAAATATTTAATATTTTTCATAATTGGCTTGTAAGTATTCGTTTATAGTGCAGCTGCACAAGTCCTTTGTCATAGTGCTTTGTATTCACAAGCTCCATCTCATTATCCGGTCTGCCGCTTTTAAAAAGGGAAATTCCTTCTCCCAGCATTACAGGGACAATCGAAATGATAAGTTCATCGATCAGGTTTTCCTTCAACATGTCATTAATAACTTCGGCACCTCCGTCACAATAAATGTTTCTCCCGGGACTGGCTTTCAAATCATCAACCAGTCCTTTTAAGCTTCCTTTGAAATATTTGGTTACACCATTTTCAATCCGTTCAGACCTCGACAAAATATAAACGATTTTATCCGGATGGGGGTCATCAAAGCCCATTTCGAAAACATGATCATAAGTCTTTCGGCCGATAATCACGGTGTCGACCGATTTTATGAATTCTGAATATCCATAATCCTCTCCATCCTGTTCCACCACAGATAAAAAGCTGATATCACCATCTAATTTGGAAATATAGCCATCCAGACTCATCGCAATGAAAACCACAACGTTTCGTTCTTCCGTCATCTTTATTTTTTTGTTTATCAGTTAACTATTTTTCCTTTTGAGGATTAATTACCATGATGATCTGACCATGAACATTTTCCCAGCTCAAAATCTGAAAAGATGGCTTTAAAGCTGGATTTCATCGGACTGCAGGCATAAACACCAACTTGTGCAACCAGAATCTGGATATGCATATGAAAAATGCGCATCTGCTGATAGGTCACTCCATCCAACGAATTCTCCAGGCAAAAATCCTGTCCCCTGCGGCTGAGCCGGTACCACATTGAAGTGACTGCTGAAGAAATATCTGTCGATGCCCAATCTGAAAAACCCAGATTAGTGACCACCGAGCCCAGTCGCGAAAACTCTTTAATTTCATATTCAACCGACCCTTTTACCCAGTTTTCACTGTCCTGGTAAAGGATGACCCCACATTGATCGTATTGAGATACAGGCTCAAAGGTTGTTTTAAGGACGAAGGTGAAATCGCCCTCAATCCCTTTAATGAACAAATGGCCGTTGTCGTTCCGGAAACCGTAATAGGTACGTTGCCAGAAATCGGTTTCAGGATTGGTCATCAAGGTAAGCCGGCCATTCTCCAGAGAAAATTCCTCCGGAGGATTTATCCAGCTAAATTCAGAGCTATTTAATTTACCAATCATCATTTTTTAATAATTCACCATTTCAAACTCAAGCTTTCCACCCTTTTCTATCTCATCATAAGTGACATATAGCCGATCCAGATGTTGTCCGTTCAATTTGACGGATCTGAAACAGAAATTTTCTTTTGAAACATTCTTAGCCCTAACTGTAAAGGTTTTGCCATTTGGCAAAATAAGGTTTACATTTTCAAATTGGGGGCTCCCAAAGTAGTACCTTCCATCGACCGGATTCACCGGATACATCCCTATAGCGCTGAAGACATACCACGCCGACATCTGCCCGCAATCCTCATTGCCGCACAAACCTTCGGGTGAATTTTTATAAAGGGTATTTATGATTTTGTTGGTAAAGAATTGAGCTTTTTGGGGCTGGTCAACCAGATCGAATAAATAGGCAAAATTATGATCCGGCTCATTTCCCTGGGAATACTGGCCGATCAAACCGGTTACATCAGCGACATCTTCACCAAGCAATTCGGAAGTCTGGGTGAACAGACTGTCGAGCATGATCCCAAACTCATGCTTACCGCCCATCAATGCAATCAGCCCAGGCATGTCATGCGGGGCAAAGAATGAGTATTGCCATGTATTTCCTTCCACGCAATGGGGATTGCCATATTCTGCGAAACGGGGTTGAAAAGGCTCATACCAGCTTCCGTCACTGTTTTTCCCGCGCATCAGATGGAAACTTGGGTCATACAGATTCTTATACCAGGTTGAACGTTCCATATATTTCAGAAAATCGCTGGTTTTACCAAGTTGTTTGGCTATCTGAGCAATACACCAATCATCAAAGGCATATTCGAGTGTTTTCGAGACCGTCCCTGCTTTTTCCATGTCGGTAGGGACAAAATGATACCGACGAAAAAAGTCCAACCCTTTACGATTGGTTTCCGAAGCATCAACCAGAGATTTATAGAGCTCCTCCTGATTGAAATTTCCTATTCTCTTTGCCAGGGCATCTGCCATAAGAGCCGCTGCATGATAACCAATCATAGAACCCCCTTCATTACCTGAAATTTCCCAGTATGGAATTTCACCGGTCTGACGGTATTTTGCAATCATCGAATGGATGATATTCTCCTCAACCTTTGGCTGCATCAGCGATAAAAGGGGGTCTTCGGCCCGGAAAGTATCCCACAGCGACAAAAGGGTATATTGAGTATAACCATTGGCTTTATCAGGAACCTGTTTGAAATTTTTATAACCGCCGTCACTATCCGAAAAGCGATACGGAGCTATAAAGCTATGATATAAGGAGGTATAAAAAACGGACCGCTTCTCCGCATCTGATGTGGTAACTTTTATTTTCGAAAGTTCATTATTCCATTTGTCATAAGTCGACTTGTGCATCTGATCAAAATCCCACCCATACTGATCAATAGTCTTCAGGTTGGCCAATGCTCCCTCCTCACTGACTGAGGATATGGCTACTTTGATCAATAATTCCTTACTTTCCTTCCCTTTGAAAGAAAATGTCGCAGCCAATTCTTTTCCATTGGCAAGTTGATCGCCTTCACGACTTTCTGTCCTGAAATACCTGTATTCTTTAATCTTTCGTGAAAACTGCATAGCAAAATATACCCGCTGAACACTGGCTTTCCCCGATGAGAACCGATAGCCGGTGACCAGTTCCGGAGACCGATAACGGACCAGAGCATCGGTTGTCCGGTCGCTGTTTGTAAAACCAAGATTTAATACAACATTTTGAATATCAGCATCTCTATTAAAATGATACCGATGCATTGCAGCCAGTTCAGAGACGGTTAATTCAACGTCAATATTGTCATCCTGAAGGTTTACCGAATAAAATCCGGGAGATGCCTTTTCGGTTTTATGTGAATATTTAGAACTGTATTTGAGCAGAAAATGTTTGTCAAATGGTCCAAAGTGGCCATCCCGGTTAATAAAATGATTCGGATCGAACCCACAGTCTGAAATAATTTTCTGAACAGTTGAATCACTTTGGATAAAATATTTTTCAGCGATCGGTTTGGTTGTTGGTATCACCGATATATCACAATAGTCGCCAACACCGGTGCCGCTCAGATGGGTGTGCGAGAAACCGACAATCATGCTGTCAGGATAATGGTATCCTGCACAATACTGCCATCCCTGCCCCCCGTTGTCGGGACTGAGCTGAATCATGCCAAAGGGGTAAGCTGCTCCGGGGAACATATTTCCAAACCCGTTAATCATGTCACCCCCGGTCCCTATAAACGGATTCACACAGGAGGCAAAATCCTCCTGTTTTGGAATTGCAGGGAGGCAGCCAATCAATAATAACAGGACTAAACCAATAAAACGCATCCTTTAATTCTTGTTAATAGTAAATGAATAGCTTCCTGAGCGTACTTTTAGAATATGTGTACCTTCCTTATATCCTAAATTCTCAATGCCTAAAGCCTGTTTTACAGGAATTCTCCCCACCTTAACTTCTGCCAGCTCATCACAGGGAATGCAGACTAAGGCAGAAGTATTAAAAGGTATTTCCACATTTAAGGTCAATTGGCCATCCTGCTTTTTCCATTCTGATGAAACCGTTCCTCGAATAGTTTCTATCCTCGCATTTGCAGCGCCAAGACTGTCCAATGGAAGTGGCTTCACAACAAAAGAAGAAAATCCGGGATTCTTTTCATCCAATTGAATGCCAGCCATATATTTGTAAAACCAGGAATCAATGCTCCCCATCATCACATGGTTCTTCGATTGTTTCAGTGTCCAGAATTCACACATTGTGGTATATTTGCGCATCATATCATTCCAGCTCGGGGCACTTTTCTGATTGACTATTCCCCAGGCAATATCCCCCCGGCCCAGCCGGGCAAGGACCTCGGGCATATATTTGGTGCCTAAAACACCAGTGGTCAGGTGAGTACTATTTTTAACAACAATATCATTTACGAGGTTGTCTAATACGCGTTTTTTGAGGTTTTCCGGGACAATCCCAAGATAAAGGGGAAATGAATTAGCCATCTGACTCCCATCGGTATAATTAGCCGTTTCTGTATTCAGATAGGATTTATTGTACTTCACTTTAATTTTTTCACCAAGATTCTTAAAATATAGCTCGTCTGCTTTATTCCCCAGAACCTGCGCTACCTCCGACATGATGCGGGAATCGAGGTAATAAAAAGCGGTTGGGACGGAAGCCGGTTCCCCCTCCTTCCATCCTTTGACCATACTTCCCCAATCCCCAATCCACCCCTTGGGAAGAATCAGGTCTTTTGAGGTGTGGTCAAGAAAATCCATATAGCGCTTCATCGTCGAATAATGGTGCTGCAAGATCCGCCGATCGCCATAATAAGTATAAAACTGCCAAAGCATTGTAAGATAGGTACTGCTCCATTCAATCCCTTGATCATGAATATAAGGTCTGGGAGAGATGATCGGGATATCTCCCGTTTTTTCATCCTGGTTAGCCTTAATCCCTTCGAACCAGTTTTCATAAAAAAGGGCCATATCAAAATTGAACATTGCCTCTTCGGCTGTAACCTGCGCATCGCCAAACCAGCCCAGCCTTTCATCCCGTTGGGGGCAATCCATCGGATACCCGATCATATTGCTCTTTTGGGACCAGACCGTTGCGTTGTGTATTTTATTCACCAGCTGATTGTCACTTCTGAAGGTCCCGATTTGAGAATTATCA
The DNA here is from genome assembly GCA_903923905.1 of uncultured Bacteroidia bacterium. Lineage (GTDB taxonomy): Bacteria > Bacteroidota > Bacteroidia > Bacteroidales > Prolixibacteraceae > JAAFHB01. The sequence goes on along the minus strand of CAIXZH010000027.1, from coordinate 69,425 downwards.
GAATAGACAGCCCGTCCCTCAATATCAATCAGGTTCAGCGGGCCATTCACAGCGGTAATCTCCACATACTTAAATCCGAACCAGGTAAACTTGGGTTCGTAAGTTTCAATACTATCCCCTTTCATCCGATATTCTGCAGTTGCCTTGGCGAATTCGTTACTGGTTACATCGATGGTACCATCCACATTAATATCTTCGGCAAACCTAATTTTGAGCACTGTATTCCTTGTCCCACTGACTTTTATGCGAACCCATCCAGCAAAATTTTGCCCCAAATCATATACTTTGGTTCCTCCTTTTAAGCTTTTTATTTCTATTGGCTTAAAGGTTTCATGAACTTTAACCGGAGGCATACGATGTGAGCAAAGGATTGCACTGGTTTGATTAAACACCGTAACAGGTTTCCAGTCAGAATCATTGTAACCTGTCGTAGTCCAGCCCTGATGATCGAGGTTCGCATCGTATACCTCGCCGTCATAAATACAATTATAAGTGACCGGACCCGGTGTCCACCGCCAGTTTTTATCGGTCGTTATCCATTGCGAAGTTCCATCGGTATAACTCACCAGAATTTGTGCAAGCGCCTTCTTTGATCCGAACCACTGCATCCGGTAATCGTTCCACCATTTTTTATAAGGGTTGTACCAACCATTCCCCAAATGGATTCCGATAGCATTCAACCCAGTGGTTAAAAGATTGGTTATATCATAGGTATCGTATAGGATTTGCTTATGGTAGGGGGTCTTGGCAGGGGCCAGAACATGATCGCCCACCCGGTTGCCATTGATATAAAACTCATAAAATCCCAGCCCGGTTATATAGGCTTTGGCTGATAATATTTTCCTGGGTAAATCAATGATTCGTCTCATTAACAATGAATTACCATCCTGAACAATTGTATCTGTGATTCCTGACAATTCTTTGGTATCCTTATAGAATCCCTGGGATGTTAACGTCTCAATTTTAGAACCTTTTCCTATCCATTGAGCTGTCCAATCGTTAGCCGACAGGAAAGCGGTCTCAAATTCAGCTGCCTGGCTCTCGTGAGATTTGGCTTCACTATCCCAAAAGACCACTTTCCAATAATAGGTGGAATTTGATTTCAGATTCATGGGTTCATACTCATGCTGAATGGTTTCACCCGATTTTACTTTTCCGGAATCCCACAAATCGCCACGATTCCTGCTCAGATTGATGAGTGATGAAGCGACCAGTATCCGGTAAGCAGATTGGATCTGGTTTCGCTCTTCAGAGGATATAATCCACGAAAATCGTGGATGTGTTTGATCGATATTTATAGGATTTTCGGCATATTCAACCATCATTTTTCTAACAGAAAACCCCGAATTGGAAGCAGCATGGATACCTTTAACCAGAAAGCATATAAAAAGTGAAGTAATCACTACTTTTATCGTTTTTGCACCGATAAAAGGAACCAAAAAATTAACTGAAAATATAGAAACTGAGAATGAAAAGATTGTGCGGCAGAAAGGTTGTATGCACAAACATAGACATTTCTTATCCAATATAGTACTCCATTGATTCTTCTTCATGCTTCAGGATTTTCAGGCTAATCAAAGAAACGTCAGAAAATCCTGTTTTATGTGTCAATTATTGTCCGATTCCTATAGAATTTTAACACCTATAGAATGATAAGGGGGCTGAAAGTAGAGACGCACGGCTGTAGGTTTCTACTCTGAATCCGGAAGATATTTGAAGGAAATATAAACTAAACACAGAAATATTAATAAATCCTGGAAATTGAAAATTGGCGGTTCATTTAATTGCCAGATTATTTGAATTCCTTGCGGTACTCTGAGGGCGTTTTCTTCATAATTACCCTGAAATAATGGTTAAAGTTAGCCAGATTATTATATCCGCATTCGTAGCAGATCTGGGTTATTTGCTTGTCTGTTTCCGCTAATAGTTTGGCAGCCATTCCAATACGAACGTTTTTGACATAATCCATGAATGTCTGATTGGTCTTCTTCTTAAAATAGCGGCAAAATGAACCTGGTTCCTTAAAGACCAGGGCGGAGGCCTCCTTTAATTTTATCCCCGTCTGAATATTATTGAAAACATACTCATAGATCTTATTGATTTGGTCCTGGTCATTTTCAAAAGAATTGGTCAGTGCCGAAGGTAGCGCCAAATTCTCCCGATCTTCGATCTGAAGTAAAAGGTGAAATACTTTCAGCAATTCAATGTAACGCTCTAAACCTTTAAGAGTTACCATTTTTTTCAGAGTCTGGCCAACCTTTTCGGTTTTCTTCCCTTTGAACCAAATCCCGTTACTGGCATTTTTCAGTAAATCCACGACCTGCTCCAACTCAGGTATATTAAAAAAATCTGAGCTAATAATGTTCTCATTGAAATGAGTTACAATACATTCGGCAATTGTGTCCGGTTCAGTCTCCAGGTTATCCCAGCAATGGGGTATATGGGGACCCAAAAGGACCAAATCTCCCTTTGCATAACCCGAAATACTATTCCCAACGATCCTTTTGCCAGAACCCGATGCAATGTAATTTAACTCAAAATTCCTGTGTGAATGTATCTTGGTGGTATTGGATGCCAACTGCAACTTCCTGGTAATAAACGAATAGTTATGAGAAACAAAGATCTTTTCATAGATTATTTCCATTTATTTTCGCTTTAATTTTTTTAACTTGAAAAGACAAATATAAATGATTATTATCAGATAACAGTTAAAATACAATGCAAATAGAACAAGATTATAGAAGTAAAAAAGAACTTGATCCGTTTAATTTGTACTAAGGATCAGAATTTTTAAAATTCTTTCTTTTTGACAATAAAGAAACTTACTCTTTTAAAACATAATTTATCTGACATCATTATGGAACTACCTTTAAGGGGAATTATTCCTCCTGTAATTACTCCACTTCTCGATAACAATACCCTTGATGTAAAAGGACTTGAAAACCTTGTGGAATATCTGGTTTCAGGAGGTGTTCATGGCCTGTTCATATTAGGAACAACAGGTGAAGCTCCGAGTCTTTCATACGAACTCCGCAAAGAATTTATCAAACGGACCTGCGAACTGACCAATCACCGGATCCCGGTAATGGTTGGAATTACCGATACTTCATTTGAAGGATCACTTGAAATTGCCGAGTATTCAAAACAGGTTGGAGCAGATGCTGTTGTAGTTGCACCTCCTTATTATATGCCGATATCGCAAGCAGAACTGGTCTTTTATCTTAAAAATCTTATTCCAAGATCACCACTGCCACTCCTATTATATAACATGCCAAGCCACACCAAAATGCATATGAAAATTGAAACGGTGAAGATTGGACAACAGTTAGGTGCTATAGGGATTAAAGACAGCTCGGGAGATCTGTTTTATCAGACGAATCTGATTGATGCATTCAAGGATATCCCTGAATTCTCAATTATTACCGGAACAGAACTGTTTATTCCGGAAACCATATTGCAGGGAGGACATGGGGCCATTGCCGGGGGGGCCAATATCTATCCACGGTTTTTTGTCGATTTCTACGAAGCATCATTAGCCCGTGATTTTGAGAATATTGACGTATTGCGCAAAATTAACATCCGGCTTTATGATACCATTTATTCCGTAACAAACAATAGCTCAAAGTATATCAGAGGACTAAAATGCGTATTATCAACAATGGGTATCTGCAATGACTACGCAGCCTTACCACTCACCAAATATGAAGGTGAAGAGCGACGCAAAATTGAACAATACGTTGCTGAATTTAAGGGAGTTATTTAATCTGTCTTTAAATTTTGGCTGATGACCCGAATGATTTAAGCTGATTCTGAAACAAATGGAGTAAGATCGACTTTTATCCCCGGATAAACCATGCTTCGATATGCAAAAAGCGAACGCTATTGATGCATATCGAAGCATTTTTTTTTCGAGAAATTGATTGCATCTGATAAGGTATACTATTGATCTAAGTTTATCAATGCACCAAACGGCTATAACCGGCTTAAAATTTGAAACTATTTCCAAAGAAAATATATTCGGATGAAGAATATTGTGATTCCAGCCTTAATCATTCTGATCTCAAACATTATTTTCGCTGGCAATCCCTTCAAAGGGACCCAGGCAATCGTGACTTCTGAGTTTATTTTTGGGAAACAGGATGTTTCATTTCCAAGCTGTCATGCCTCAACGATCGCAGAGACTTCAGATGGTTTAATCGCTGCCTGGTTTGGAGGAACGGCAGAGCGGAATCCGGATGTTGGTATTTGGTCAAGCAGCTTATTAAAAGGGAAATGGACTATCCCGGTTGAAGTTGCCAACGGTGTGCAATCCAAAGGAAAACGATATCCTACCTGGAATCCGGTACTTTACAATTCAGGATCCCGCCTATTCCTGTTTTATAAAGTTGGGCCCAATTGCTCTGATTGGTGGGGGGAATACAAATCGTCGGTGGACAATGGCAGAAGCTGGTCAAAACCAACCAGGCTTCCAAAAGGAATCTGGGGACCTATCAAAAACAAACCTGTCTTGCTCGGAAACGGAGAGCTGCTATGCCCTTCAAGTACAGAATATAATGGATGGCAGGTGCATATGGAAACCACGAAAAATCCCGGACGCGGCTGGAACAGGACAAAGTCCTTGAACGACGGAAGAGATATTTCAGTTATTCAGCCAACCATTCTGGTGCATCCGGATGGAAAGATTCAAATATTATGCCGCAGTAAAAGCCGTATAATCCTCACTTCATGGTCGTCTGATTCCGGTAAAACCTGGACCAGATTTGAACCGACTCCTTTACCAAACCCAGACTCCGGAATTGACGCCCTAAGCCTTAAAAACGGAGAAAATATGTTGGTTTACAACCATTACGATATAAAACACAACTGGAGATCGAGAAATATTCTGAATGTTTCTGTTTCTCAGGACGGCATTAACTGGAATGGGGCGGTTTTACTCGAAAATGATCCGGATTTTGATACCGAATATTCGTACCCTGCTGTCATTCAGACAAAGGATGGCCTGGTTCATATTACCTATACCTGGAACAGAAAATCAATCAAGCACGTGGTAATAGATCCTTCGTTGATCAAATCCAAACCAATTGTAAATGGAATCTGGCCGAATTAATTAATCGCGCTTCTACAGAATAAAATTACATTAACAACCTATTTAATTGAAATACAATGATTAATAAAATTTTAGTGATTTTGTTCCTGACGCTGATGACCGGCTATAGCGGGACGGCGCAAACGAGGAACGAAAAAAAGTCGATTGTCAGTGAAGAAATTATTTTCCCGCTGCAAAACGAACATACCCATGGAAGCTCCATCGTTATGCTTCCAAACAGTGATTTGCTGGCAGCCTGGTTTCAGGGTAGCGGAGAACGGTCAGCAGATGATGTCCGGATTATGGGATCAAGGATGAAAAAAGGGACAAATACCTGGCAAACACCCTTTCTTATGGCTGATACCAAAGGAATTCCGGATTGCAATCCCGTTCTGTTCCTGAATCGCAATGGAAAGCTATTCCTCTTCTGGGTCGCTGTACAGGCAAACAAATGGGAAGATGCCATCCTGAGATTCAGAACATCCACCAGTTATAATGGGGAGGAAGCCCCTGTTTGGGAATGGCAGGATAATATCCTGTTAAAACCGGATGAGAGTTTTGTTAAAGAGGTCGATAAAAGGTTTAAGGAGCTACCTGAGAACGATAACGGGTGGGCATCTTATGCACCCACTTATGACAATTTGATAAAGGAAGCGAGTAAGGATTTGTTAAAAAGAAGCCTTGGATGGATGACCCGGATTCATCCGATTACACTCCAAAGCGGAAGAATTTTACTGCCCCTTTACTCTGACGGATTTAATTTTTCGATGGTTGCCATCTCCGATGATGACGGTGCAACCTGGAGGCCTAGTCTTCCTATCGTAGGTCGTGGCCCCATCCAACCAGCCCTTGCCGTAAAGAAAAACGGGGATATTATAGCCTATATGCGCGATAGCGGAGATTCTCCAACCCGCGTGCAAACAAGCACTTCAACCGACAATGGCGAATCATGGAGCGCCTCCAGAAAGACCGATATCCCGAATGAAGCAAGCGTGGAAATCTGTGTTTTAAAAGACGGGAAATGGGCATTTGTCGGCAATGACAGTAATGATGGCCGATACCGGTTTTCGATTTACCTTTCTGATGATGAAGGTACCACCTGGAAATGGAAAGAACTTATCGAATACGATCCAACAAAAAAAGGGAGCTATGCTTATCCCTGTGTGATCCAAACCAGTGACGGGCATTTGCATATTTCCTACTCCTATGCAGTGGGATCACACAAAGGTGAAGCAATTAAGCACGTGATAATTGATCCGGCTAAAATCACTAACTAAGCAACAATACAGAAGATTTTATACCATTTGGAAACTGAAACGAACGATTTAAAGAGACATCTAAAACTAAAAACAAATGAAAAACTCAATCATTCAATTACTTATAAAAATAATTTCAGACAATGCCGTTGATAGAGCCACAAAATACCTGGGGTCAATTATCGCAGTGATCGCCATATGCGCATATCCGGCTGCCTTATCCGCAAAAATGCTAACCCTTAAAGAAAATGGGAAATCTGAGAAGTTGGAGATGACCGGAAAAACCTGGGCTGAGAAACTCGGATATCCCAAAGGTCAGAAAGTTTTACTCCTGCATTGCGATGATGCAGGGATGTGCCCCGAAGCCAATGCTGCCGTTCAAAATTACCTTGGAAAAGGTTTCCTCCATTCTGCCGCTGTAATGATGCCCTGTCCGGGTGCCAAGGCGATGATCAATTGGGCCAAAGGACATCCCGCTGAAGATATTGGGCTTCATCTGACGCTAACCAGCGAGTGGTCGCATTATCGTTGGGGGCCGGTTTCCGATCCGTCAAAAGTTCCGGGATTAATTGATCCCGATGGAAAGTTATGGCACGAAGTCCCCGATGTAGCCATGCATGCCTCAGCGGCAGAGGTCGAAACAGAGATTCGTGCGCAGATCGAAGAATCAATTGCTATGGGTTACCGGCCAAGCCATATTGATACCCATATGGGAACCCTTTACGCTACTCCCGGATATGTAAAGGCATTCTTTAAAGTTGCAGAAGCCTATCATATCCCTGCAAATGTTATTGACCTCACCTATCCGGAAGTTGCCGAAAATTTCAAAAAGCAGGGTTACCCTGTGAATGATGAGGTGATTAAGTCGGTCAATGATTACAAAATGCCTCGGCTGGATAATTTCACCAGCGTTGGCCCTGGGAAAACCTATGAAGAGAAACGGGCAAACTTTTTCAAACTCGTTGAATCGCTAAGGGAAGGCTTAACAGAGATTATATTCCATCCTTCTGTACCTACTGAAAACATGAAAACAATTACCGGAACATGGCAACAACGCGGCTGGGAAGGAGATTTGTTTGCAGACCCCATTGTTATCCAATTCTTTAAAGATAAAGGCATTATCATCACAAACTGGAAAGAGATTATGAGGAGGTTTGATCACAAAAAATAACCAGAATCAGTAAATTACTGGCTGGAATGAAAAATTTCATTTAAAAATTGGACGAATCATGCTTAAAATTGCTGATCAATTTATGACCGGTCAATCATTTTACCGGAAGTTTAAACACCTGCGATTTATTACTTTGGCTTTTGCCCTTTGTTTATTATCCAAACTGCTCTCTGCCCAGAAATTAAACCTGGAATTAAAGTGGACCGCCAATCAAAAGTGTTTTATTGAAAGCTCGGCAACGGTTGCCGACATCAATAACGATGGCCGGGATGAGGCCATAATAACTTCCCAGGAAGAAGTGATTGCTGTTGGCAAAGATGGCCACGACTTGTGGCGCTGGAGATCAAAAGGTCGTTTCATGACTTACCCGACTGTATTAAAACGTGCCGGTAAACCTGCTTTAATCTATGCGGCCGATAACCATGGCCAGTTGACCTGCCTGGATGGCAATGGGAATGTCGCATGGCAGGTAGACTTGAATGGCGGATCAGAATGGTCTGCCAGCGTTGTTGCAGATCTTTATGGGGACGGATTATATGAAGTCATACAAACTGATATCACAGGTACCATTTGGCTTTTTGAAGCTTTAACCGGCAAACTGATTAAAAAAGCCACCATCGCTGGACAACCGGTCAGTCCAACAGTAGGCGACCTGAATGGCGACGGGAATTCAGAAATTGTAATTGCTACAACCGATGGCTCAATCACTGCCCTGAGGAATGATCTTTCAGAGCTCTGGCGGATTAAGATCGGCGTTGCCTCCGAGTCCTGGTCAACCTCAGCACCGGTAATGTACGGCGCTTCAGACGGAAAAACTTACGTTATAACAGCTTCGGGTAATGGTGAAATATATTGTCTGGATGCGCAGGGAAAAGCGGTATGGCAATATCCAACCAATGTGCCGGTATCATCATCGATCTCGGTGGGAGATATTGACCAGGACGGACAAGCAGACATTTTTCTGGTTACACAAACCGGTTTAATTTACCGTTTTGATGAAGCAGGGAATGTCGTCTGGAAAATCGATATGCAGGGACGCAGTTTAGCCCCCGGGGCTATCGGCGATATCAACAACGACGGGAAACCGGAATATATTCTGTCGACCCAGCAAGGAAATTTACTGGTTCTGAACAATCTGGGCGAAGTAGTTTTCAACCGTCAGCTTCCATCACGAACAATCAATGTCACCCCCTCGTTTGGACATGTCACCGGAAATAGTGATAAACTTGACCTGATACTGACTGGTGGTGAGGCGGGCCTCACCTATTGCTTCGAAACTCCGGTGACCAAAAACCCCAAAATGCAGTGGTCAAATTACCGGTGCAATATCCATAATACCGGCTCGTGGTTTGGCCTGACCAAGTCGGATGAACTCAGGATGGTTCCCCAAAATCTGTCATGGAATAAACTGTTTACCGGTGAAAAGATCCGGTTTAATATTTACAATCCAAAGCCGGGTACAAATCCTTTAAAAGCAAAGGTGATATGCATTACTCCTGACGGCGCCAAAAATTATGCAGTTGCGAATATTTATAGGAATGAAGGTCTGTTATTGCTGCCGGTCGATTATACCCTGCCGGGAAGTTACCGGTTCAGTTGGTCCCTATCGAACGGCGATGGCAAGGAATTACTCGCCTCATCGCGTGAAGTTAACTTGCAGCCGTTTGAAAACGACCGTGCATTGACAACACGGTCCATCAATACCTTAAACAATGCTGCTGATCAGGTTGAACCTGTTTTACCGCTTTCGGCCCATGCACTTCGTAAAGAGGCTGCAGATATTCAATTAACAGCGAACCTGCTTTCGGGACAACAGCATAGAGTTCCGGTAAGTGAGGCTTCTGCTGTCCAAACTACGATCAAACAAACTGCCGGATTGAACGAACAGGCAAAACGGGCAATCTCAGTCAGTGAGATCGTAACCAAAGCAGCCACCCTCGGCGCAGGGACAAGCCTGATCGCCTTCGAAGGAAACAAATGGGAAAATCGTAATGTAGACAAACAATTACCGGTATCAGTCGGGAATCCTGTTTTATTAAATCACACGGTGGTTCCCGGAGAACATCACCCGGTTCCGGTAGTGCTTTTTAACGTCACCGACCATCTCCTCAATGCCAGAATAGTTATTTACAACCAGAATAATGGCTTCAAGATCACACCGTTGCATGCCATCACTACCGTCTCCTCACAGGGAGAAGAGTCCTGGGATGCCCTGCCCGAAATGGATGAATCAGGGGTCATCGCGATTCCTTCCCTTTCAAGCCGGGAAGTGTGGCTGGATGTAAGAATTGGAGAGGCAATAAAATCAGGCAAACAGACTGTGGATGTTACCATTCAGGCTTTGAATGGTGCCGGGGTTCTTGACTGTCCAACAAGTCCTCATGCTGTTGCTGCACCTGAGACCAAAGTGAAAATCGCATTTGATGTTCTTCCGTTCAAAATGGCCCCTACCACTGATTTTCATTTATGCACCTGGTCTCCGTCAACCGGCCCCGATATACCGACCCTGCTGGACCATGGGAACAATGTGTTTCAGCTCCCGAATCCGGCATTTACCTATAATCCGAAAAATGAACTGACCGGTTTTGACTTTACCGAAACCGACAAGGTTCTGAACGGTCTCAAAGGGAAAGATGCCTTCTTTCTGGTGTCCGGCATGCCGGGGATTAAAGAGGAATTTGCAGGTGAAGATTATAAAAAACAATTTGGCCGGTATCTGAAGGAGCTGGTCTCTCACCTCACGGGATTTGGAGTGAACACGAACCAGTTTGCCCTTTATCCGATTGACGAACCGGGGGGAAGCGGCTGGAAGGCTGTCAACCACCTGGTTCAGCTTGGGCTGATTTCAAAGGAGATAAATCCTGATGTCATGATTTATACCGATGGCGGAGGCGAACTCCCCATGTTCCAGGCCATGGCCAAATGCCTCGACATCTGGAGTCCTACGATCGACTGGGTAGCTGATAAAACGCCCGAGATGAACGTGATGAGGACCAAAGGGAAATTCCTCTGGTCTTATAATTGTTCCTATGCCTCTTCCCGCCCTGTTGGTCCGAATATCAAAAATATCAACCTGATCTATGAATTCCGGACAGCCGCCCTTCTTGCTTTAAGAAACGGAGTGTCGGGAATAGGCTTCTGGTGCTATAATTTGTCGGGTGAGAACCCGTGGTCAAGAATCAAACTGGAATATAACCTGGTTTATCCCGGAGTAATGAAATCCATTACCAGCCGCAGATGGGAAGCGGTTCGCGAAGGGATTGAAGATTACCGGATCCTCGCAGCCCTGAAAAAATACCTGAGCCCGGAGTTGAATTCGGATGCAGAAGTCCTTAAAAGCATTGAGCATTTGATTAATATCAGTCTGCCTGATCTGGTTGATCCCGGATACCAGGCCATGAAACTCGGACAGTCCCGCGAGGTATTTGATCAGGTTTGCAGCGAATCAAAGATGAATGCTTTCAGGGATGAAATGATGGCTTGCGCTAAATTGGTCACTGCCGGCGAGAAAAAGGAGACTTCTGCAGAAAAACTCCGATTTCCAAAAGGGAAGAAGGTTTTACTCCTTCATTGCGATGATATCGGGATGTGCCCTGAGGCCAACGCTGCAGCTATACATTACCTTGGAGGCGGCTTTCTCCATTCCGCGGCAGTTATGATGCCCTGTCCCAATGCAGAAGCGATGATAACGTGGGCGAAAAATCATCCTGACGAAGATATCGGACTCCATCTTACCCTTACCAGTGAATGGGATCATTACCGTTGGGGACCGGTATCTGACCCCGTTAAAGTCCCCGGTTTAATTGATCCGGAAGGAAAACTATGGCACGAAGTTCCTGACGTGATCATGCATGCCTCGGATAAAGAGGTTGAAACAGAGATCCGTGCACAAATTGACAAGTCTATAGCCCTGGGATACCGGCCAGGCCATATCGATACCCATATGGGAACCTTGTACGAATCTGCCGGATATGTTAAAGTCTTCCTGAAGGTTGCTGAAGAGTACCATATTCCTGCCAATATCATCAATGTTTCAAGTCCGGAGATCGCCGAAAATTTTAAAAAAGCATCCGGCTATCCGCTTCCCGACGGGGTGATCAGTCAGATTGGTGAATACAAGCTGCCAAAACTGGATAATTTCACAAGTGTCCCGGAAGGTCCGACCTATGTGGCAAAACGGGATAATTTTTTCAAAATGGTGAAATCATTACAGGCAGGGCTAACTGAAATTATTTTCCACCCGTCAATGGCCTCAGAAAATATGAAGACAATCACCGGAACATGGCAGCAACGAGCCTGGGAGGCTGAATTGTTTGCAGATCCGGTTGTCATTCAATTTTTTAAAGATGAGGGAATTATCCTCACAAACTGGAAAGAGATTATGAACCGATTCGAAAATAAAAATTAATGGACAATCCAAACCGAATACTTGCTGTAGATATTTTTCGCGGACTTACGATGGCCCTGATGATCATGGTGAATTATCCCGGGTCATGGGGCTACATGTATGCTCCGCTTGTCCATTCCGAATGGAACGGCACAACACCTACTGATTTTATTTTCCCATTTTTTATTTTTATTGTTGGGGTTTCGATTGCCCTCTCCTTTTCCAAACAGATGGCGGCCTCTAAACCACGCAAAGAGATGGTGAAAAAGATACTGATCCGGGGTTTAAAGATTTACCTGATCGGACTCTTTTTGCACTATTTACCGGATCTTGATTTCGACCGGATAAATTTATTTGGAGTCTTGCAACGAATTGCTGCTGTTTTTGTAGTTTGTGCATTCCTCTTTATCTATACCAACTGGAAAACACAGCTTTATATTATCGGTGGGATACTGGTTATTTACTGGATTACGATGAGTTTTATTTCAACCAGTGCATTTAGTGCCGGAACTATTGAACCTGCTGTAAATTTTGCAGCATGGGTGGACCGGTTGATTTTTCCTTACGAAATGATTGGCAAACATGGATGGAGCGCAGAGGGTTTTTACAGTACTTTCCCTGCCATAGCAACAGGGATAACCGGAATGTTGGCCGGTCGCCTGATCCTTACCAGGAAAATCACAGAAAACACAATAATATGGCTTTTTATTGCCGGGGTGGCAGGTGTACTTGTCGGATCAATCTGGGGTTGGCAATTCCCGATCAACAAAAAGATATGGTCAAGTTCTTATGTCCTGTTTACTTCTGGCTGGGCATCGATAGCGTTGGCATCTTCTCTTTGGATAATTGATCTCTTAGGCTATAAAAATAACATGATCTCCAGGATTGGTATTATCTTTGGAAGCAATGCCATCGCCATTTATGTGGTGGCGGATATCTTCCAGACCATCTACCAATACACGCATATCCAGGACCTGGTATACGACGGTTTAATAAATCACGGAGTCGCTGCTATTAATGCATCGCTTGTATGGTCAATCTTTTCTGCAGCCTCGTGCTTTGTTATTGCCTGGATACTTTACAGAAAGAAATTATTCTTTAAGGTTTAATCGCTTCAAGACAAAGAGATGCCAATCAAAATCCCAGACCTTTTACTGATTTTATTTGTCTGCTGTTCATGCAGTCATCCTCCGAAATCCGCTGATGGGGTTCAGGGAAAAGAAGGAGATATCCGGATTATCCAGCTTGATCCTACCCATAGTCATGCTGCAGCCGCTCAAAGCGATCAGATTGACCGGATAGACTCTAATGTATATGTTTATGCCCCTGTTCAGGAGGATGTGACTCCCTATTTTCAGCAGATCAACGCCTTTAATACGAGGAAAATAAACCCGACCAGATGGCATGAGCTCTCTTATTTTGGGAAAGACTATCTTGAGAAAATGGCATCGGATAAAAAGGGAAATGTCGTGGTTCTTGCCGGAAATAACCGGATTAAAATTGACTACATCGAAAAATCTGTCAATGCCGGGATGAACGTTTTCTCTGACAAACCAATGGTAATCAACCAGGCTGGTTTTCAACGACTGGAAAAGGTTTATCAACTGGCCGAAAAAAAGGGGCTAATGATGTTTGATATGATGACTGAACGGTACAGCCTGATTAACAGAGTCCAGAGGTCATTGATGCAGGATACGCTGCTATTCGGCAGACTTTTACGAGGAACCGCGGACCATCCCTCAGTTTTGGAGTCAAGCGTTCATCATTTCTACCGTGGAGGAAAAGGGACACGCCCGGCATGGTACTTTGACGTATTGCAACAAGGAGAAGGGCTTGTGGATGTAACCACCCACCTGATCGACCTTACTTTTTGGAAAATGTTTCCGGATAAAGTACTTAATTACCAAAAAGACATTAAAGTTCTAACCGCAAATCGCTCGTCAGTTGGTCTTACAGGTGCGGAATTTTCAGTGGCAACCTCCTTACCGTCTATCCCGTCATCCCTTGCCCAATACACGAAGGATTCCACCCTCGAGGTATATGCAAACGGAAGTATAACATACCTTTTGAATGGTGTTTATACCCAGGTAAAGGTTAAATGGCGTCCTGCAACACCTCCGGATGGTAACGATCTTAGGAATGGTTATGCAGAAGGGAGCAGAAGCATATTACTGATTCAACAGGTATACGGACAAAAAAGGCCAAAACTTTGTATCCAAAAAAATAGTAAAATATCCGATGAGCAATTCAGGTCTCAATTAAAAATAACGATTTCCCGGCTCCAATCAGAATACCCTGGAATTTCATTCACTGAAGAATCAAAAATGTTTCAAATTGTTATACCTTCGGAACTGGAAAATAGATACGATCCGACCTTTAAAGTATTCATCGGCTACCTGAGAAATAAAGATATGCCCAAGTGGGAGGTCCCGAATACCCTGGCAAAATACTATATCACAACCACAGCTTTGGAAATGGCAAAGGGGAAAAATTAACCACATAATCTGATAAACCATGACAACAAGACGTGAATATCTCAAAATGACGGCGACAGGATCAGCGGTAATTGCCGCAGGGGGGATTCTTCCGGGGTTTAGCGCCCGGAGTTACAACAGGATAGCCGGAGCCAACGAACGGATCAGGTTGTCCTCAATAGGGGTGAATTCCCGTGGAAATTCTCTTGCCCAAAATTTTTCAAAAATGGAAACTTGTGAAATTATTCATGTATGCGATGTTGATACCAGAGCCATTGACAAATGTTGCAGCAGCGTTGAAAAGATAACAGGTCATAAACCCACCGGATTTAGGGATTTCCGGAAATCGCTGGAAAGTTCTGAAGTCGATGCTGTCGTGATCGCCACTCCGGATAACTGGCATGCACCGGCCGCCATGCTGGCCATGAAGGCGGGAAAACATGTCTATCTGGAAAAACCATGCAGCTATGCACCAGCGGAGGGCGAGATGCTCGTGCAGGGAGCGGCGAAATACAACAAAGTGATGCAGATGGGAAACCAGCGCAGATCGTGGCCCAATGTAATACAGGGAATTCAGGAACTTAAGGATGGAATTATCGGTCGGGTCTATTTTGCAAAAGGGTGGTATGCCAATAACCGCGCATCGATTGGTATTGGGAAAGAAGCCCCGGTGCCTGCATGGCTTGACTGGGATTTATGGCAGGGACCGGCAACCAGAATGCCTTACAAAGACAATTACGTCCATTACAACTGGCACTGGTTCTGGCATTGGGGAACCGGTGAGGCGCTCAACAATGGCACCCATATGGTTGATCTGATGCGCTGGGGGCTCGGAACCGATTATCCCCAAAAGGTCAACTCCGCTGGTGGCCGGTACCGATACCAGGATGACTGGCAAACACCAGATACCCAGGTGATCAGCATGGAATTTGACAACAATACGGCATTGACGTGGGAAGGGCGCAGCTGTAATCCGCACAACAATGAAGGAGCAAGCGTAGGAGTGACATTTTATGGAGAAAAAGGGACATTGGTTACCCAGGGTGGAAATGACTATACCATCTTCGGATTGGACGATAAAGTCATTAAGAGTGTCAAAAGTGACGTAAAGGTTGATTCTTCGAACCTTATGAATCCCGGAGAAAAACTGGACTCACTGCATCTTCAGAATTTTCTGGATGGAATCACCAAAGGGGCTGCGTTGAATTCCGGTATCAGCAGCGGACATAAAAGCACCTTACTCGTGCAATTGGGGAATATCTCCCAGCGCGTGGGACGGACATTAAATATTGATTCCAAAAACGGACATATCCTCAACGATCACGACGCGATGAAATTATGGTCGCGCGAATACGAAAAAGGGTGGGAAATGACAATTTAAAAGAATAAATATTGAATATGAAAATAGTAGTACTGGATGGATATACCCTAAACCCGGGCGATCTGAGCTGGGAAGGTCTTGAAAAAATTGGAGAATTAACCGTTTATGACCGGACGGAGAAAAAGGCAGCTCAGATCATCAGGGCCATTGGTTCGGCTGAAATAATCTTTACGAATAAAACACCTTTATCGAGAGAGATCCTTAAACAGGCACCATCCGTGAAGTATATCGGTGTGCTTGCGACGGGTTATAACGTAGTAGATACCGATGCAGCCAAAAGCCTGGGAATCACGGTTACCAACATCCCAACTTACGGAACCACGGCCGTTGCACAGTTTACCTTCGCACTGATTCTCGAATTATGCCATCATGTGGGAGACCACAGCCAGGCAGTTAAAAACGGGGATTGGAGTAACTGTCCCGATTTTTGTTTCTGGAATACACCGCTGATCGAACTGGCAGGAAAGACCCTGGGAATCATGGGTTTCGGCCGCATTGGTCAGGCAACAGCACATGTTGCGATGGCTTTCGGTATGAAGGTGCTCTACCATGACGTCAACAAAATCAGTGGAATCGACGGAGATCAATGCCAATATGCCGATCTTAATGATCTTTTTGCAAACAGTGACATCATCAGTTTACATTGTCCGCTTTTTGAAAGCACTAAGGGGATCATCAATAAGGTTAATATCTCCAAAATGAAAACCGGGGCAATGATCATCAATACCTCGCGCGGACCTCTGGTCGTTGAAAAAGATCTTACAGAGGCATTGAACAGCGGGAAACTGGCAGGTGCTGCGCTGGATGTCGTTTCCACCGAACCTATCGAAATGAACAATGAGTTATTCAAGGCCAAAAACTGCCTGTTCACCCCTCATATTGCCTGGGCCCCGAAGGAGTCAAGGTCGCGGCTGATGAATACTGCCGTTGAAAATCTGAATGCTTTCCTGAAGGGGACACCACAAAACGTTGTGAACAAATAATGTGGATCCAAATATGAATAGCCAACCAGCTCCGGAGAAACATGCTAATTGCCAGAAGCCAGTGGCGAAAAACTATTTATAAAAAAATATCTTAAAATTATAGACTTACACCATGCTACCATTAAGTGAATTACTCAAACTCAAACGATGGAACACCCCGACGATATACAACGGATGGGAGCAAATTACCAAACGGGACCGGACTTCCGGCTTCAATCTGGAGGAGACCAAAGATTTCATGCCTGAATTTGGGCCGATGATCGGTTACGCCGTGACTGTCACGATTAAACCCTCAACACCGGTCTCAAACCCCAATGCCTGGGCTGAATACCGTGATTATATCGCCTCATTGCCCGGCCCAAAAATTATTGTGATGCAGGATCTGGATAAGCCTGACGTAATCGGTTCATTCTGGGGTGAAGTGAGTGCAAACAGCCACAAATCACTCGGATGTGTCGGGGTTATTGTTGACGGAGCCATCCGTGACCTGGACGAGATGAAGAGTGCAGGCTTCAAAGCCATCGCCCGCCGGCTCTGTGTCGGACATGCCTATGCCACACCAATCAGCTGGGGAGAGCCTGTCGAAGTGTTTGGAACCAAAGTAAATCCGGGCGACCTGATTCACGCCGACAAACACGGATTTCTGATTATACCGGAGGAGGACCAACCACGAATACTCGAAGCATCGCTCTTTATGGATAATAATGAGTGCGATACGGTCATCAAGGCAGCCTTGAAATTTGAACAGGTCGATGAACAAATTAAAATTGCCGGCACTATGAACAACGCTGCAAAAGCATTTGGACAGGCAGCCGTTGCGGCCCTGGGCAAGGAAGGAGAATGGAAATAATGGTAGGACAAGAATTCAGAGACGCACTGCGTTCCGGAAAGAATGTTTACGGTACGATGATCACCTCAGCATCTCCCAAGATGTTTGACGTGATGCTGAGCCTGAACCTCGATTATGTCTTTTTTTGCGACGAGCATGTCGCCTACAACCCTGAGACCCTGAGCTGGATGTGCCGTGCCTATAAAGCCGCAGGGATCAACCCGATTGTCCGGATCCTCGAGCCCGACCCGTTTATGGCTACCAGGGCATTGGATGCAGGGGCAGGGGCAATTCTCGTACCATATACCGAAAAAATTGAGGATGTCTATGACCTTGTCGGGGCTGTAAAATACCGTCCGCTAAAAGGGGAAAAGCTAAAACGGCTTCTCTATGGGAAGGAGAAACCAACAGCCGAACTCGAGGCCTATCTGAAAAACCATAATAAAAACCATACGCTGCTGATCAATATTGAAAGCCCGGCAGGAGTTGCCAACATGGAGGAGTTCTTCTCAATCCGGTCGGTGGATGGTCCGGGAGTGGATGGAATTGTCATTGGGCCTCACGACCTGTCAACCTCCTACGATATGCCGGAACGGTACATGAGCAAGGAGTTCCTGGACCTAAGCTGTGGGATCATCAAAAAAGCCCGGGAATTTGGCGTGGCAGCAGGGGGACATAACGGTTCAAGAGGGACGCTTGATCTCCAGATGGAGTGGGCCAAAGCAGGTGCGAACATCATCATGCACAGCTCCGACATGTTCCATTTTGCAGATAAGATGCAGGATGATCTGAACCGCCTAAGGGAACTCAAAGGCGAAAAAACGAATAATGAACGCTCGACTGAAAGTATTTAATAATTTTAACCACAGAGTTCCACGGAGTAATGTCACATCTTTGAAAAATGGAATAAACGTCTTGCCAATTAATTAACTCAAGTAACTCTGTGCCTCACTCTGTGAAACTCTGTGGTAAAAATTTAGACATAAATGAAAAATCAATTCCTGTTCGTTTTACTTCTAATCCTGACCTTTGCCTGCACCAACTTGCCTTCTATAAATTTGGTAACCAATGGAATAACCCAATATTCCATCATTATACCTGTAAAGCCGAATGACCAGGAGAACCGTGCGGCAACTTTGCTGCAAAAATACGTCAAACAGGTATCTGGGTGCGAACTGCCCATTACCAGCAACCTAAAAACCGGACAAAAGGGAATTTTCATCAAGGAAACTGCAGGACTGCAATATGATGGCTATCGGATAACAAGTACAGAAGATGGTTCAGTTACCATCCTGGGTGGCAAACGGAAAGGATGCGTTTACGGCGTTGTTACAATTCTCGAGACCTACTTGGGTTGTCATTTGTACAGCCCCACTTTTAAGGTAATCCCGGCAAGTAAAAATCTGAAAATTCCATTAATCAACCTTGCCGACTCGTCTGTGAATAATTACCGGATTGTGAATTATTTCTCCCAGGCTTACCAAAACGATGAAGACCTCATGGACTGGAACCGGCTCTTTAGCCGTTATATCTTTGCCTCACACTCGTTCAATAGGTTGGTACCCTGGGAAACCTACTTCAAAGCCCACCCGGAATACTATGCCTTAAGGGAGGGTAAACGAATGCCAACCCAACTCTGTCTTACTAATCCTGAGGTTCTGAAAATTGCCATTGAGAAGCTGAGAAAGGAGATGGCTGCCAATCCCACACAGATTTACTGGTCGGTTGCCCAGAACGATTATGGCAATCCCTGCCTGTGTGATAAATGCCTTAAAATTGAACAGGAAGAGAAGAGTCAATCCGGACCGTTAATCCGCTTTGTCAATCAGGTAGCCAAAGAGTTTCCGGATAAGATGATCTGCACGTATGCCTATAATTATACCCAATCGGCTCCGGCCGTCACAAAGCCGATTGATAACGTGCACATTACTCTTTGTTCGATTGAGACAGACCGGAGCAGACCTATCGCGACGGATACCTCGAAAGCTGCGAAGCAGTTCGTGAAAGATATTGCTGACTGGGGAAAAATCTGCAAGCATATGGCCACCTATGACTACACGATTAACTATCATCACTTTATCTCGCCCCATCCAAACTTATTCGTGCTGCAACCTAATATTCAACTATTTGTAAAGAATAATGTCTTTGATCATTATCAACAATCGGATATTGCCGAGGGACATGAATTCGTTGAACTCCGGTTACACCTGATTTCAAAACTGTTATGGAATCCGTATATCGATGTTTCGGCAACGATGGATCAGTTCCTTAACGGATTTTATGGAGGTGCGGCCCCCTGGATCCGGAAATACATCGATGAGCTTCAAAAAGATATGGTAAGCTCAGGGGACAGGCTTAATATCTTCGGCCCCCCTTCCATTCATCAAAATACGTATCTGACCGCCGGGAACCTTGATAAATACAGCGGTTACTTCGATCAGGCAGAAGCGGTGGCTCATAATGATACCACTTTTTTGCACCATGTCGAAGTCGCACGTCTTCCGTTGAGCTATGCTATCCTTGAAATTGGGAAAGCAAATATTGTCGGTCCCCGCGGGTGGTGGGATAATTCAGGATCGGAAAAATCGAAAAAAATGGATGCCATCCTGGATAACTTTTACGCAGTCATGACCCGTGAAAAGATCGGTGTAATGAGCGAGCACAATCTTACAGCCAGGGCATATTACGACATGAGCAGGCAAACCGCCGGTAAAGTTTATGTGCAAAACAACTTTGCCTTCCATAAGCGGGTGGTCCCGGATCCGATGCCGAATTCCCTGAATAAATACAACCATGCAGATTTATCACTTTTGACAGACGGGGGAATCGGTGACCTTAATCAATCCAAGCCCGCCTGGATCGGATGGGAGACAGACCATCTCCAACTGAACATTGACCTTGATCATTTAGTCAGTGCCTCTACTGTCGAAATGACAACCTTATGGGATACCGATGCCCGGCGAATCCTCCATCCTTCTTTGATCGAGTGCCTGATCTCTGATCAAAAAGAGAATGGGTTTATTTCGGTTGGAAAAATTGAAATAACTGGGAACCAGATCAATGAAAAGAATATCCGCACGCATATTTTTAAAATCCCAGACAATACAAAACCATTCCGGTATGTCAAACTGGAGGTAACAGGAAACAAGCTCATGCCGCCACCCTATCCAACTGTTGGTCAGAAAGCACAGATCTACATAAGTGAAATAGTTGTCAATAAATAACTTAATCCATTAAAAAGCCATGGAAACGCGAAGATCCTTTCTCCGAAATGTGAGCGCTTGTTCTGCAATTACTGCCTTGACCTTTTCCTCTGCGGGAACGATGGCGGCAAACCTGTTATCCGGGGTGCCAGGGGATGAAAAGCCGATCCGGATCGGAATTATCGGATCCGAAAATTCGCATACTATTGGGTATGGCAGGCTGTTTAATATCGACAAGCTTTTCCCGGGAGTTGAACTCAAATATGTCTGGGGAGAAACGGAGGAATTTGCTCGGGTGGCTATGCAGAAAGGGCAAATCCCCAATATGGTAAAAGATCCTTTGGAGATGCTCGGAAAGATTGATGCACTGATCGTGGACCACCGACATCCCAAATTTCATCTGAAAGCGGCGGAACCGTTTGTTAAGGCAGGCATCCCAACCTTTATTGACAAACCTTTTTGTTACCGGGTGGCTGAAGGTAAGGAATTTCTGGGAATGGCCCGCAAAGCAGGTACACCAATCTCGTCTTACAGTTCTGAAGCGCACAAATCCGGGACTTTCGATATCCTGAAACAGGTGGAAACGATGGGGGCAATCTCTCATGTGGTCTGTAGCGGCCCTGCTGACCTCGAATCACCCTATGGGGGAGTATTCTTCTACGGGATTCATATGGTTCAACCTTTGATGTATATTTTTGGTGACGATATCCGAAGAGTACGCATCACCCGAAGCGGGAAAAATACCACTGCCACCCTTGTTTTCGGCAACGAAATGATGGCAACACTTATCTTTAAGACCCTTTCATATGGTTGGAGAACTTTCGCCGAAACCAAAGAGGGGACTGTAGAACTAAAATCGCGCATTGAAGAACCTGTTCCCGGGAAGAATTATACCGATATGGTCGAAATGTTTCGAACCGGTAAGGAGCCGCTGGCACATCAAAGCATCCTTAAATGCATTGCCGTCCTGGAAGCGCTTGAACTCTCGGCCGCCAATGAAGGATGGACAGAAGTCATAATGTAACTGCAATAAAATCAATGAAATGAAACCAGGTATATACTCTGTAATTTGTCAGTTAATACTTTTTTTGCCGATGATAATTGTGAATAATTCGATGGCCCAAACCAAAGTCGAAGGGTTGTTGTACCTGACTAAAAAGCCGGTTTCGGTTGAGATCATGAATGGAAAGATCGTTCGGGTAAATCAAATTGAAAAGCTTTCGGATGAAAAACATCCGGTTTACATTGCCCCGGGGCTGATTGACACTCAGGTCAATGGTTTCGCCGGCGTCTCTTTTTGCTTTGGTGGCGGACAACTTTCACAGGAAGGAATTCTGAAGGCAACCAGTGAGCTTTGGAAAAAGGGGGTGACCACCTACCTGCCAACCCTCACAACAAACAGCCGCGAGGTAATGCTCCGTAACTTCGCACTGCTCGCAGCAACAAAGAACAACAAGGATTTACACGGATCGATCGTGGGGTATCACCTCGAAGGACCTTACATCTCTCCCATCGACGGCTATCGCGGCGCCCACCCGATAAAATATGTGCACAATCCAGACTGGAAGGAATTTTCCGAACTTTATGAAGCATCCGGAAGAAGCATAAGAACAATTACCCTTGCCCCTGAACTGGATGGAGCCATGGAATTCATAAGGAAGTGCAGGGAGTTGGGGGTCATTGTGGCAATCGGGCATCACAATGCAAACAAGGCGATTGTCGATGAAGCAGTTATGAATGGTGCCGCAATTTCTACTCATCTGGGGAACGGTTGTGCCAACACCATTAACCGTCACCTGAATCCACTTTGGCCTCAACTGGCTAACGATCAGCTTATGGCAAGCATTATTTGCGACGGCTTCCACCTCAGGGATGAAGAAATTGCCGTATTTTACAAGGTGAAGGGCCCGGATAAAACGATTATCGTCTCTGATGTAACCAGTTTTGCCACATTACCTCCAGGAATATACAAAAATGATGACGGGGAATCCATTGAATTGACCAAAGAGGGGATGCTCATTTTACCTGTTCAGAATGTACTCTATGGTTCAGCATCCCCAATCTCAAGGGGAGTCGCCCGGATCATGAAAATCACGGGGTGTTCGTTGGGCGAAGCAATTCAGATGTCGAGCACAAACCCTGCGAAACTTTACGGATTGAACGATCGGGGAAGTATAGCTCCGGGTAAACGTGCCGATCTGATTCTTTTTGAAGTTGGAGATTCAGATCTGGTGATCAGAAAAACCTATATAGAGGGAAAAATGGTTTATGAGAAAAGGGATTAGGCAGTTAGGCTGTAGGGGAATAGGGTCTAAGGAGATAAATATTTCTTCGCTAAACCTAATAGTCGAATAGCCTAAAGCCTAATAGCCTAAAAGCCTGCTTCAAAATATCATGGAATAAATCCTTTCAAAAACCAGGCAGGAACTTGGTAAAACAGCCGGTATAAGAGGTGAATATTCTAATCTACCAGGCATATTCGGTAAAACAAATGAATTAGCCGTGGTTGAAAAATCACAAATAAAAATGAAAATATCATCATGGCTATTAGCGTCGCTGATCTAAGATTCCATTTGACTTTAAAAAAACGATTATTTACAGATTAAATCAATTATGAAAATAAAATCAGAAAAGCTCCTATTTACCGGAATAATTTTTCTTTTCCTCTGCGGATTTATGCCAATTGACAACAAGAAGACTAACCTCGGTTATGTTGATCCATATATTGGCGGGATGGGGCACCTGCTGCACCCAACAAGACCTAATGTGCAGTTACCGAATCAGATGATCCGGATGCATCCGCTGCGCGCCGATTTTCTCGATGACCAGATCAGTTTTTTCCCGCTGACCATGATTTCCCACCGAAAAGGTGAACTGTTCGGCGTGCTTCCCGGAACAGGGAGTGCCGAAGCCGGGACCTGGAAGGTACGCCAGACCTATGATCACGATCTCGAAATTGCCCGTCCCTATTATTTTTCAACCTACCTCATCGATGAGGATATAAAAGCTGAATTTACACCTGGAAATAAAGTTGGTCTCTTCAGGTTTACCTTCCCCCCGAAAAGCGGTAAAACCCTCAGGTTTCAGATCAACCAGGAAGGGCACTGGGATATCGTATCCAAAAATGCAATCTCCGGCGAGGAACAGTTTTTCGGAATGAAGGCGTTTGTTTACGGCGAGTTTAATCAGGATTGTAAAACCATCCTGAAAGAGGAACCCCGGCTGATCAAAAAAACGAATAAAATCCGGCAGGAGCCCACCGCATGGATTGAGTTTTCAAAAGATCAGGTAAAACCGGTCGAATTTAAATACGGAATTTCATTTATAAGTGTTGAACAGGCTAAAATCAACCTGCTCAAGGAGATCTCCGGGTGGGACTTCGAAGCACTTAAAAATAAAGGGGAGGAGGTCTGGGCAAATGCACTTAACCAGATCCGTGTAAACGGGGGAACCGAAGCACAGCGCAGAACCTTTTATACTTCATTTTACAGGACCTACGAACGGATGGTAAACATCAATGAATATGGAAGTTACTACAGCGCCTACGATCATAGTGTGCATAAGACAGACCGCGATTTCTACATTGACGATTGGGTATGGGATACCTATCTGGCAAACCACCCCCTGCGAATGATCCTTCAGCCCCAAAAAGAGGCGGATATGCTTAACTCATACACCACCATGTACGAACAGGGTGGCTGGATGCCCCAATTCCCGCTCCTTTACCAGGATGACCCGGCCATGAACGGTTTCCATTCCACGATCGTATTCCTTGACGCGTGGAGAAAGGGAATCCGGGGATATAACGCGGAGAAGGCTTACGAAGGAATCCGGAAAAACGGATACGAGGCCACTATGCTCCCCTGGAGAAATGGCCCAAGATGCTCTCTTGACACTTTTTACCGCGAAAAGGGGTACTTTCCGGCACTAATGCCCGGTGAAGAAGAAACGGTCAAAGAGGTTCACGACTTCGAAAAGCGCCAGGCGGTCGCGGTCACTCTTGGAGCCAGCTATGATGACTGGGCCCTTTCTGAAATGGCCAAAGAGCTTGGACATCAGAAAGACCAGGAATATTTTCATCAGCAAGCCACCAATTATCGAAATTTATACCGCCCCGACAAAAAACTCATGTGGCCTAAAAATGCGAAAGGGGAATGGATTGAAATTGACCCTAAATTTGATGGAGGTCCTGGTGGGCGGGATTATTATGACGAGAACAACGGCTACACCTATCAATGGCAAGTTCAGGAGGACATTCACGGTTTAATAAGGCTGATGGGTGGCCGGAAGGATTTTACAACCACACTGGACCAGCTGTTCCGCGAGGACCTGGGCCGCACAAAATTTCAGTTCTGGGCCAAATTTGCTGATGCTACAGGGATGGTGGGACAATTTTCAATGGGTAATGAACCCAGTTTTCATATCCCCTATTTGTACAATTATTCAGGTGAACCATGGAAAACACAGAAAAGAATCCGGTTTTTACTCGATGTTTGGTTCCAGGACAATATATTCGGGATTCCCGGCGATGAAGATGGCGGCGGGATGACCGCCTTTGTGGTTTTCTCCTCCATGGGATTTTACCCGGTTACTCCCGGGCTTCCCATTTACAATATCGGTTCACCAGTTTTTGGAGAGGTTAAAATAAAGCTCAATAATGGGAAAACCTTCACCTTGATCGCCCATAATTATGCAAAGGCCAACAAGTATATCCAGTCGGCAAAACTGAACGGCCAACCATTAAACAAACCCTGGTTCACCCATTCTGACTTGTTGAACGGTGCCACCATTGAACTGAACATGGGGTCGCTTCCAAACAAAAAATGGGGATCAGAGGTCGGTGCAGCACCACCGTCGGCGATTGAATAAACAATTGATAATCTGGGAGACTTATTTATCTCATATCTGCCATCTGGTGAAATAAATAAATCCGTATGATCCGGTGCTGTAATTTTCAATGAATTGTCTCCTGTAATCTTAAAGTCAATAAATGAATTTTGAAAATTCATCAGCTAAGGAATGGCATTAATTTTAATCTCTTGTGCTTTTAAGTTTAAAATTACAAGTCCAAGTAAGAATGTGCAAAAAATTAGCTTTCTCATGTTGTTCATAAGTTACAATTATTTAATCTTTTTTATTCCAAACAGTATCCGTGTCAACCAAAACCTTTTAACAATTTCAAAAATGAGAAATGAAATTCCTAGGGTAGCGATTACAAGAATTGCAAACTTAATTCCGACATTTAAATCTTTGTTGTAAATGAAATATGCTACTATTACTATAATGGTTTGATGAAGTATATAAAGCGGATAAACAGCCTGATTCAAATATTTCAACGCACCATTTCTTCTTGTATTCAAATACTTTGATCCAAAACCTAAAACTGTAATGATCCAAACACCCATATTTAAAACAATAATAAAGGGATATAATGTTTTTACAAACAGGGTATTGTTTCCATAATAGATTAAAATGATAAAAGCAGAAAAGGTAATCAATCCAATTAAAATTGACTTCTTCCTAAGTTTCTGAATGGCTTGCCCGAATAAATCTCCAATTGAAATGAATATAAACCCATAGAAAAACAAAATAAAATATAGAGTAAATGTATACCAATCTTTCACCAAACTATGGGTTACCGGGAAATATGGTTTCAGTATTAATTCGGGAATCAGCAAAGGAATCAACAAGAAAAATAACCTTAAAGGTTTTTTAAATAAGCTTTTGGTCAACCGCATGAATAAACACTCAGGATTATTTCTGATATAAATAAATACAGGCGATAAAATAAGAGAATAAACAAACAGATAGGGTAAGAACCACAAATGGTGCCAACTAAAATTCCCATTGGGATAAGCCCCTTCAAAATAGTGGGGGTAAAACCCCAGGAAAGAATCGTGTGTTGCGCCTGAAACCAACCGTTCTACATAAACCTGAGGAGCAACAATACAGATCATCCCAAAAATAAGAGGAATGAGTAACCTATTATGCCGCTCAATGAAAAATGATAAAAATGTTTTGTTCGATAACGCAAAATATGTTCCCATACCCGATATAACAAACAATAAGGGCAAGCGCCATTGATTTACAAACATCATTGGTATTTCAAATGAATTAAAGGTTTGATTGTTTTTTATGTGCCACCCCCAGGATACGAAAAACATACCAATATGATAGAATATCAATAAACCAAATACCAAAATTCTAATCCAATCCAAGTCGTTTCTTCTTTTAGTTTCCATATTTTTTATTTCAAATTACGCTGCAAAAGAAGTAAATGGAAATTACGAAAAAAAAATTATGTGATGAATGGACTGGATATGTGAAGTATGACAAATAAACAGGAAAAATCACAAAGACAATTCTTTAATTGCCTCATCGAAACGATTTATATGGTTTCTTGAAACAGGGATGGTATTGCTACAATTTTTAAAATAGATTGTGTAACCCTGGGCATTCCCTTTAACTGATCGAATTTGATTGATATTGACAAGGTGTGACCGGTGTGTTTTAATGATACACGTATAACCGGAAAGTTGTTTTTCTATTTCCTTTAATGTATTCCTGATTATTCGTTTTTGTGCAGTATCATTCTCGCACCGGTAAATTTCTATATAATTACCGTCGGACTTAATAAAACAAATTTCATGAATATCAATCGAAACAGTTTCGTAAATACTTTGCGATAGTATCGTAACAATAGTGGGTGAGAGAAAAACGGCAATTCCATCCTTTTTACCGATGAATGAATCTGAAATATTTGCTGTATCCGTATTCGCTTTGTATAAATATGAAAAATTAAGCGCAATAAAAAAACCAATAGGAATTATTCCGACAAAACATGTATGGACAAGCTCTTCAAAATAATAGGACAGCTTAAAATTATCAGGATTTGTGTTTATAAGGTTTCTGATAAAAAAATTCGAGTTGCCAATGATAAAGAGTAATATCACCATCCCTATTATTTCCTTCGCTACAGTCCATTTTTCTTCTTTGCAATATTCAGGAAAACAAAGAATTATTAAGGAGAAAGTGGACATAAAAGCCACACTAGCCACTAAACCATAAATAACACACGTTACATAATAGTTATATCTGAGTTCATTGATATTTGCATCAAATGGTCTGAATATCAGGAGAAAAATGGTAATAAAGCAAACAATAGTCAAAGAATTCTTTAACAGTCTGTCTGGATAGTAATAAAAAGGATAAGGCTGTTTTAAAAAAGATACCATTATTCTGTCTCTTTAATTACATCATTTTGTAAATCGATCAGTTGATCCACATCGAAAACAAATACTATAGAAGCACTGATTGAATATGTTTTAAGGTGAATTTCTGCATCATGATAAGATAGACCCACCGCTTTCAATATCGCGGGGAATTGTTGCCAGTCAATTCCGGTACAATTAGTTTGAAATGTTAATTCCATCCTGTTTAATCTTTATTCTTTCGACCGAATTAAAAAAGACTGAACAGCAAAAGGTTCGCTAGAACCATTCTGCTGTTCAGTCTCTGAATTTGCAGCCTATTCAAAAAAGTATGGCCTATAAATAAAATACAGATTCTTATATTAATCCAATGTCTTGGCAACCGATACCTGTTCGAAAGCTTCAATAAAATCGCCCTCCTTCAGATCGTTGTAACCACGGATATTCAAACCACATTCATAACCCTTGGCCACATCTTTCACGTCGTCCTTAAATCGTTTTAAAGACTCGAGATCGCCGGTGAATACGACGATACCGTCGCGGATAAGCCGTACTTTCGAATTACGGGTAATCTTACCATCCCGGACAATACAACCGGCAATTGTTCCGACCTTGGTAATGTTAAAGACATTAAGGATTTCGGCTGTTCCTTTGATCTCCTCTTTGATTTCAGGAGCAAGCATCCCTTCCATCGCCGATTTAACCTCGTTGATTGCATCGTAAATAATGGAGTAAAGCCTAATGTCAATCTCCTCTTTTTCAGCCAGCTTTCTGGCACTCAGTGAAGGACGGACCTGGAAGCCAACAATAATGGCATTGGAGGCGGAAGCCAGCATGACATCCGATTCAGTTATCTGTCCGACTGCTTTATGAATTACATTAACCTGTATTTCCCCGACTGAGAGTTTAATCAGTGCATCCGCCAAAGCTTCGATAGACCCGTCAACATCACCCTTCACAATAATATTCAGTTCCTGGAAGTTTCCGATTGCAATACGGCGTCCGATTTCATCCAGAGTAATATGTTTTTGAGTCCGCAGACCCTGTTCGCGCTGCAATTGTTCCCTTTTATTGGCTATCATCCTTGCTTCACGCTCACTCTCCATCACATTAAACTTATCACCTGCCTGAGGTGCACCGTTTAAACCCAGGATAAGCACCGGTTCAGCAGGACCAACTTCCTCGACGCGTTGATTACGTTCATTGAACATGGCTTTAATGTGGCCAAAATGAGGTCCTGCAAGAATAACATCGCCAACACGCAAGGTTCCGCTCTGAACCAGGATTGTAGCAACATAACCACGTCCTTTGTCCAATGAGGACTCAATTACGGAACCCACTGCCCGTTTATTTGGATTTGCCTTAAGTTCGAGCATATCCGCTTCGAGCAGTACTTTTTCAAGTAGCTCCATAACACCTTGTCCGCCTTTTGCGGATATATCCTGCGACTGGTATTTGCCACCCCAGTCTTCGACCAGGAAGTTCATATTGGCCAGTTGCTGTTTGATTTTTTCAGGATCAGCAGCATGTTTATCCACTTTATTAATGGCGAAAATGATCGGAACCCCGGCTGCTGTAGCGTGGTTGATCGCCTCAATAGTCTGGGGCATCACATCGTCATCAGCTGCAACAATAATAATGACAATATCGGTAACCTGGGCACCGCGGGCACGCATGGCTGTAAACGCTTCGTGACCAGGGGTATCCAGGAAGGTAATCTTTCTGCCGCCTTCAAGGGTTACATTATATGCTCCGATATGCTGGGTGATTCCTCCGGCTTCACCAGCAATAACGTTGGCTTTACGGATATAGTCAAGCAGTGAGGTCTTACCATGGTCGACATGTCCCATTACAGTCACAATCGGAGGTCGTGATAAAAGATCGGATTCGTGATCCTGCTCTTCGATAATTGCCTCCTGTACTTCGACTGAAATGAACTCAACCTTAAAACCAAATTCATCGGCAACCACCGCCATGGTTTCGGCATCAAGCCGTTGATTGATCGAGACAAAAAGGCCAAGTGACATACAGGTTGCA
Organism: uncultured Bacteroidia bacterium; assembly: GCA_903923905.1. GTDB lineage: Bacteria > Bacteroidota > Bacteroidia > Bacteroidales > Prolixibacteraceae > JAAFHB01. The sequence continues at coordinate 39,407 of CAIXZH010000027.1, read as the reverse complement.
ATAATTTTGGTTGGTGGAACATCCATCATTGATGCCAGTTCGTTGACCGAGACAAATTCTGTCACCTTAATAATGCTTTTGTCCATCTCATCGCGGGCACTCTGTTCTGCCAATTTTTCACTGAAGGCAAGCCGCTTATCCCGGCGATACTTTGAACCTTTGGTCTTCTGACCCTTGGTAGTCAGGCGGGCCAGAGTCTCTTTAATTTGTTTCTGAACATCTTCCTCTTTAACCTCTTGCTTAGCCGGAGTTTTCTTCTTTACGACTAAGGATATCTTTTTCTTAAGCTTATCAGATTTCTCCAGTTTCGGCTCTTTGGCCCCTTCAAATTTCTTCTCCGGTAATTCAATTCGTTCTTTACTATCTTTGGGAACCCGTTTCCGCTTCTTTTTATTTCTTAATGAAGCTTCATCAAGGCGGGCAGGTTTCTTTTTCTCTTCAACAGGAAGATCGATTCTTCCGATAACTGTTGGGCCTGTCAATTTTTTCCGGTCAAGTTTAAAAATCTCCTCCGGACCTTCAATATCATTGACAATAATATCCTTAGCTCTTACAATTTCTATCTTTGCCGGTCTTTCTCTTTCGGGTTGAGGTCTGTTTATTTCTTCTGAGGCCCTGCGGGTTGTTAATTTCTTTTTAATAATCTCCTTTGCAGGCCTTTCAGAAGTTCTCGCCGGATTCAGATCTATTTTCCCGATGACCTTAATATTATTTTCAATCTGAGAGCGGTTTGAAACCATTTCCGGCTTAAATTCTTCCTTCTCAGGTTCTGCAGGTTGTTCAACAGATTTGATTTGGGTTGGAACAGGAATCTGCTCAGTCACCGGTGGTATTTCTGTAGATTTCTCAGTACTAATTTCTGTTGGTATTGCAACGGTAGGAATTTCTGCAATAGGAATTTCCTTTTTGACAGTGACAACAGGCTTTTCTTCTTTAGCCTTTGGTTTGCGCTGGAGGCTTTCCAGATCGACTTTCCCAACAATGGTGATCTGAGGTCTCTCCTCTAAATCGGTTACCGGGGTATCGATATGGGCAGGTTTTGGGATTTCGGCTACTGGCGGAGGAACTACATGGCCTGTAGCTGGCTCAATGCTTCGTGGTGAAAAAGTTGGTTCCGGTCGTTTTTCTTCTTTGTAATGATGAAGGCTGTGATCTTTAATCATAATTGAATCATCATCCGACTCTGATTCATCAACCTCTTTTTTAACTGCCTGAACATCCGATATGGATATCGCTTCATTTTTGGCATGGTGATGGCGAAGATTGAGCTTATCCGCTTCAACTTTGGCTTCATGATCTTTCCGGAATTGCTTTTCCAGAAGCTCGTGCATGTCAGCTTCTATTTTCGTGTTTGGATCAGTAGTGATTTTAAACCCCTGCTTATTGAGGAAATCTACCAATGTAGTGATTCCCACGTTAAGCTCCCGAGCTATCTTACTTAATCTTGATCCTTTTTCCCCTGTAATCATATCTTCCCAAACAGTTAATTATGCAATCGTTCCAACCGAGTTAACTCATTTTTTCACAAAAATAATTATTCAAACTCAGCTTTAAATATTCGCAGTACTTCGTCGATTGTTTCTTCTTCGAGATCAGTGCGTTTGATAAGGTCTTCACGCGTCAGGCTCAATACGTTTTTAGCCGTATCGCAACCAATTGCTTTTAGCTCATCGATGATCCAACCATCGATTTCATCCGAAAATTCATCCAGGTTGACATCTTCTTCATCCACAGCCTCACGATCCCGGTAAACATCAATATCGTAACCGGTAAGCTGGCTTGCCAGTTTTATATTCAAACCACCCTTCCCAATAGCAAGAGAAACCTCTTCAGGTTTGAGGAAAACTTCTGCGCGATTTTCGGTGGGGTATAATTTTATGGATGAAATCTTTGCAGGATTTAAAGCCCGCTGGATGTATAACTGCAGGTTATTGGTAAAATTGATGATATCTATATTTTCATTCCGAAGCTCGCGAACGATTCCATGAATACGCGAACCTTTCATCCCCACACAGGCACCAACCGGATCAACCCTTTCATCATACGATTCTACAGCTACTTTTGCCCGTTCACCTGGGATCCGGACAATTTTTTTAATGGTGATTAAGCCGTCGAAAATTTCGGGTACCTCAAGTTCAAACAGTCGCTCAAGGAAAATGGAAGAGGTCCTTGAGAGAATGATATATGGACTGTTATTTCTCATTTCCACCCGGATAATTACAGCACGTACGCTATCCCCTTTACGGAAAAAATCGGTTGGGATTTGCTCAACTTTTGGCAGTAACAGCTCGTTTCCCTCGTCGTCGAGCAGAAGCAATTCCCGTTTCCAGATCTGATAAACTTCTCCGGTTACAATTTCTCCTATTTTATTTTTGTATTTGGTATATACATTATCCTTTTCTAATTCCAGAATACGCGTAGCCAGGTTTTGTCGAAGATTGAGAATGGCCCTTCGCCCAAAGTCTGAAAATTTCACCTCATCGGTTACCTCTTCACCAATATCATAATCTTCACCGATCTTTCGGGCTTGTGAAAGGGTGATTTGCAGGTTGGGATCGGTAAATTCGTTGTCAGCAACGACTGTTCGGTTACGCCAGATTTCAAAGTCTCCTTTATCAGGATTAATGATAACATCGAAATTCTCATCAGTACCAAACTGTTTTTGAAGAACACTTCGGAAAGAATCCTCAAGAACGCTCATCATGGTAGCACGATCGATGCTCTTCAGATCTTTAAATTCCGAAAACGTGTCAATCAAGTTCAGGTTGTCCATATCTTCAGGATTTTTTATTTAAAAAGAAATTACTATTTTAACTGTCTTAATTTGGTCAAAATCAAAAGCTAACGATTTGGTTATTTCAACCTTTTTCCCATCAACTTTCTCTTTGACCACTGCTTCCAACTCAAAACCCGCTACCTTTACAGATTTCAAGACCCCCTTCTGTTTTTCACCGGTCATTGTCACTACCTCCACCTCACGTCCAATATTCTTAAGGTATTGACGCACAACCTTAAACGATCCTGATAGCCCCGGAGAGGAGACTTCCAGCGAAAAATCCTCAGTTTCCCGATCCAGGCTGTGTTCAATATGCCGGCTGATTTCAACACATTCTCCAACGCTTATTCCCGTATCACTATCGACGAAAACTAAAATTGAGTTTCCTAAACCGACATGAATATCGACAACAAACTGATCATCCAACAGCACTTCTTCAACAAGAGACTGAACCTTTTCCTTAGTTATCATTTTTACTATCAATAAAATAGGGGACTTTTCGTCCCCTAATCCTTCGATTATTCTCCGGTACAAAAGTAAATCTTTTGTGTTAAATAAACAAATAATTTTCACGTGTAATTTGAATATGATTTTTTAAATGAGCAAGTTGTAAAAGCAGAGCTTAAAAAAGAAGAACATTTCTTAGCTTTGAGCATTTAATTCCTTAACGTATTTAAAGTTGAAAAGCTCAAGTAACAAGATAGTCAATGATCCGGTTTGGGGGTTCATTGAATTAGACTCTGACCTTCATGTTGAACTTATTGAGCATCCTTATTTTCAGCGACTCAGACGCATCAAACAATTAGGACTCTCTTCCCTGGTATACCCGGGAGCGAATCATACCCGGTTTGAACATGCGATAGGGTCTATGCACCTGGTCCGTTCGGCAATCGATGTCCTTAAAAATAAAGGGAATAAAATCACTTCGGATGAGGAAGAAGGGGTGATGGCTGCCCTTTTATTACACGACATAGGGCACGGCCCATTTTCGCATGCCCTCGAGCAGACAATTGTCCAGGGGGTATCACACGAAGAGTTATCCCTAATATATATGGACGAATTGAACCGTGAATTGGACGGGCGGCTAACTCTTGCCATTGATATATTTCTGAACAGGTACCCCAAACAGTTTCTTCATCAGTTGGTCAGCAGTCAGCTGGATATGGACCGGCTTGATTTTTTAAAGCGCGACAGTTTTTATTCCGGCGTCTCAGAGGGAGTGGTATCATCCGAAAGAATTATTAAGATGCTCAATGTTAAAAACGATCAGCTGGTCGTAGAGGTCAAAGGGATCTATTCGGTCGAGAAATTTCTGATTGCCCGCCGGCTGATGTATTGGCAGGTATATCTCCATAAGACAGTTATTTCGGCTGAACATACCATGATTAAATTATTACAACGGGCATCTGACCTTACCAGGGGAGGTCAGGATATTCCCGCGACGAGTCATCTTGCCTTATTCCTGAACAGGAAGATTAAGGCAGAAGATTTTCGCTCGGCGGACTTGACAATCAGGAAACAGGCCATTAACCATTTTTCCTATCTGGATGATTCAGATATCCTCTGTACCCTGAAATTGTGGATGGAGCATTCGGATCCAATCCTTTCATATCTCTCGCGAGCCTTAATCAATCGCAGACTTTTCAAGATAAAGCTGTCCGGCACCTCCTTCCCGGAACACAAAATAAACAATCTCAAACAGTTGTCTGTTGATACCTTCAAAGTAACTCCGGGGGAGGCTGACTTTTTTGTAATTGAAGGTGAAATAACTAACAGTGCTTATGATGAGGAGGTGGGAACCATCCGGATATTATATAAAAACGGGAAATTGAAAGATATTAAAGAGGCATCTGACATTAATCTGGAGGGGCTTACCAAGACTGTGCGTAAACATTTTGTGTGTTATCCGGGAGAAATCCTCACAAGGTAATTATTTTATTATTTTTGCAGCGTAAAATTTAAAAAAAACGAATGGAGTTTTCGGCAAACGATATTGCAGTCTTGCTTAACGGTGAGGTTGAAGGTGATGGCACGGTGAAGGTAAACAATATTTCAAAAATTGATCAAAGCCAACCCAATACGTTAAGTTTTCTTTCAAACTTGGCTTACGCCAAATTTATCTATACTACTGAAGCATCCATCGTCCTTGTCAATAAGGATTTTATTGCTGAGACCCCGCTCTCGTGTACGCTAATCCGTGTCGATGATGCTTATTCTGCACTTGCCAAGCTCCTTGAGTTTTACGTAAAATCAAGACCTTCCAAAACAGGCATTGAACAGCCAAGTTTTATTCATGGATCTGCCAAATTAGGTAAAGATGTTTATGTCGGAGCCTTTGCTTACATCGGAGAAAATGTCAGAATTGGGAATCAGGTCCAGGTTTATCCTCATGTTTATATTGGCGATAATGTAACTATTGGCAACCATACGATTCTCTATTCCGGAGTAAAAATATATGCTGACTGTGTGATTGGATCATCAGGAATCATCCATTCAGGGGTGGTGATCGGAGCTGACGGATTTGGGTTTGCTCCCAATACCGATGCGGCCTATTCGAAAATCGAACAAATCGGGAATGTTATCATCGAAGACAATGTGGAAATAGGGGCAAACACCACGGTCGATCGGGCAACAATGGGTTCCACGATCCTTCGCAGCGGGGTCAAACTGGACAATCTCATTCAGATCGGACATAATGTTGAAATTGGAGAGAATACGGTGATGGCGGCTCAGACCGGGATTGCCGGTTCTGTTATTATCGGGAAAAACTGTTTATTTGGCGGACAGGCTTCCTCGTCAGGACATATTACCATTGGTGATGGTTCCAGGATTGGACCAAAATCAGGCATATTATCTTCACTTAAACCTAATTCCGTAGTGCTGGGAACCCCTGCGGATGAATATAAAAAAACGATGAAAGTATATTCAATCATCCGAAATCTGCCAAAGCTACGCGATGATGTGATCGAACTACAAAAAAAAATAAAATCAATCGAAACTAACGAATAAAAAGAAAAATTTCGCTAAATGATGGGTATTAAGCAAAATACAATTGAAAGAGAGGCAACCATCTCCGGTAAAGGCCTTCATACTGGTGTTGAGGTTACCTTGACCTTCAAGCCTGCTCCTGAGAATTTTGGATTTAAATTTAAACGCGTTGATCTTGAGGGGCAGCCTGTGATCGAGGCGAATGTTTCCAAAGTTAAAGGGACATCGCGCGGAACGGTATTGAAAGACGGAGATGTAGTGATCAGTACCATTGAACATGTCATGGCCGCACTGATTGCTACAGGTATTGATAACGTTTTGATGGAATTGAATGGTCCGGAAGCACCTATCCTGGACGGAAGCGCGGCCGGTTATGTCAAAACCCTTAGCGAAGCAGGAATTCAGGTTCAGGATGCTGACCGGGAATACTTCGAGATCAAACGGAAGATTGTCTATAAAAATGCAGAAACAGGAACTGAAATAATCGCATATCCTGATGATGATTTCAGTATTGATGTGATGATCTCATACAACTCCTCTGTTTTGCATAATCAATATGCCACTTTTGACAGCAAAACAAAGTTTGCAGAAGAGATTGCACCTTGTCGCACCTTCGTTTTTGTGCGCGAACTTGAGATGCTTCTGAAAAACAATCTTGTAAAAGGGGGAGATGTCGATAATGCCATCGTGATCATGGATCAGCCAATGGCACTTGAGGAACTCAACCGGATTGCCGATTTGTTCAACCAGAAACATATCGAAGTGAATAAGATCGGAATCCTGAACAATCTTACACTCCACTATGATAACGAATGTGCCCGGCATAAACTGCTCGATGTTATCGGCGATCTTGCTTTAATCGGGAAAAGAATCAAAGGACGGATTGTTGCGAAAAGACCTGGACACGGACCAAATACCGAATTTGCGAAATTACTTCAGAAAGAGTATCTGAAAGGGATATCTGAAAATACTGCTCCCGAATATGATCCGAATAAGATTCCATTATACGATGTAAATCAGATCAAAAAAATGCTGCCCCACCGCAATCCTTTCCTTTTGCTGGATAAAGTCATTGAAAAAGGGGTTGACTATATTATCGGGGTGAAGAATGTTACGATGAATGAGCCTTTTTTTGTAGGTCACTTCCCTGAAGAGCCTGTAATGCCCGGAGTACTGATCATCGAGGCTATGGCTCAGTGTGGCGGAGTATTTGTAATCAGCTCACAACCTCCCGATGGTGAGTATTCTACTTATTTCATGACGATGGACAGCATTAAATTTCGCAAGAAAGTGGTACCGGGAGATACCCTGGTTTTCAGGCTAAAATTGCTCAGCCCTATCCGTCGCGGAATTGCCAATATGAGAGCGATTGCTTTTGTTGGTGACACGGTGGTTTGCGAAGGGGAGTTTATGGCCATCATTGCAAAAACAAAATAAAAAATCTTAAGATATCGGGATAACCGTTGCTTTAAAAATTTAAAAATGAATCAACCATTAGCAAATATTCACCCAAACGCACAAATTGGCAAAGGTGTTATTATTGAACCGTTCGCTACTGTTTCAAACGATGTAACCATTGGTGACGGAACATACATAGGTCCAACAGCGGTAATTTTACCCGGATGTCGCATCGGAAAAAACTGCAAAATCCATTCCGGAGCAGTCATTGGTGGTGAACCTCAGGACCTGAAATTCAAAGGTGAATATACTACCGTTGAGATCGGGGACAATACAACCATCCGGGAATGCGTTACAGTAAACAGGGGAACTGCTGCACATGGCAAGACCGTAATAGGTAGTAACTGCCTGATTATGGCCTATGTACATGTTGCTCATGACTGTGTTGTAGGTGATAGTGTAATCCTGGTAAATTCAGTTGCGCTGGCCGGCGAAGTCATTGTGGATGATTTTGCAATTATAGGGGGTCATACCGGAATTCATCAGTTCTGCCATATCGGAAAACATGTTATGCTTTCAGGTGGTTCACTGGTGCGCAAAGACGTTCCCCCATATATTAAAGCAGGGCGTGAACCATTATCTTATGCGGGCGTAAATTCGATCGGTCTTCGGCGCAGAGGCTTCTCCAATGAGGTGATCTGTCAGATTCAGGATATCTACCGGATTATATACCAAAAAGGGTATAACAACAGCCAGGCTCTTGAAGTGATCGAAGCAGAAATGCAGGCCTCACGTGAACGCGATGAAATCCTCCTCTTTCTAAAAGATTCAAAAAGAGGGATCATAAAAGGATATTTCCCTGATTGATATTTTTTATGTGTAGAGATCTGGTAGGCCAGATCTCTACACATAAAAAATAAGGACAAAAACCGCCGTCGCCAGATAGATCCAGAGGAATACCTCTTTCAAAATAGTCTTTTCGTTGAATAAAAGATAATTTGAAACGATATAGGCAACCGGTATGGTAGATAAGGCCACTATCTCAATATCGATGGTAAGTAAACCTAATGCTGAAGCCAGTAACAAGCCAAGCATCCAGAAGAAAATAACAAAATACTTTCGGGAACTGACTTTCATCCGAAGAAAATGAGAGATGACAGAAAGACTGCCGAGTGTGGTCAAAATAGCAACGATGGCTGTGAATGCCAGAAAATACGGGTTTAGAAGATAGTCGTTATGGCGGCTCCAGAGCATGGTGATCAGTTCATTCCACAATTTAGCATAGGCATCTGTTAAAAATGAATAGACCCATATAAAAAGCCACGGAACTCCAAATCCCAGAACCGGGACAGCAAGTAACCTCCAGTTGTCATCCTTTTGCAAGACAAAGATGGAGATCCAAACCAATGGAAACAGCACAACTACAGGGAGATAGAATAATGAACCTATTGCAAGAAAAAAGGCGGCATTAAAAGTATAGGTAATCTCAACTTTTTTATGGAAAGTATCAAAAATAAAATAGATTGAGATCAGTACAAACAATGTCGCCATATGAACAGGCAGAAGTGCCTGTAACTCATGAAGTGAGGACACCGTAACCAGGTAGATAATTCCCGGAAGATAGGACCGTTTCTTCAGGAAAAGAAACCCTGAGCCCATCTGCGCAATAAAAAATGAATTAAAAATCACCAGTACAAAAGCGGAAAAGACCTGCCAAAACGTTTGTGTTTTAAAAAAGGAAAAGACCAGGTAATAGAGTGGCATCGCCCCATTGACTAGATTCAGATCCACCATTGTGGCTGTCTGAAAATTATGGATCCAGAAAAGGATACCAATCAAGGGGATTAACAACGCACTAAACAGCGTATTACTCTTTAAAATGCGCAATAACATATCGTCTTATTTTATTAGATCAAACCCCAAATCCCTGCGAAAAAACTTATCCTTAAATTGAATCACCCCTGCATTACGGTAAGATAATGCAAGCGCTTCACTGAAATCCTTCCCTTTTGAACTTACTGCAATCACTCTTCCGCCATTAGTAATAACCTCATTACCTGAAACTTTAGTCCCTGAATGGAAAAGGATACTTCCTTCAACTTTATCCAGATCCGAAATAACCGCCCCTTTCTGGTATACCCCGGGATATCCCCCCGCGACGAGCATAACCGTTGCCGCAGAAGCTGTATCAATATCAAGCTGACGTTCAGAGAGATTTCCCTGTGCCACCCCTTCAAATAATTCGACCAGATCGGATTTCAACCTCAGAATCACAGCCTCGGTTTCAGGATCTCCCATGCGAACATTATATTCAATCAAGTATGGTTCAGAATTGACACTGATGAGGCCAAAAAATATAAATCCCTTGTAGTCAATACTATCCTTCAGTAATCCATTCACCGTAGGGACAATTATCCGTTCTTCCACCTTTTTCATAAATACTTCATCGGCAAATGGAACCGGCGAGATGGCACCCATTCCTCCTGTATTCAATCCTGTATCCCCCTCTCCGATCCGCTTATAATCTTTGGCTACCGGCAGTATTTTATAGCTTTTACCATCCGTAATTGCAAAAACAGAACACTCAATTCCCGAAAGGAATTCCTCAATTACAACAGTTTCGCTAGCCTGTCCAAACATTCCGCCAAGCATCTCACGGATCGACTGTTCGGCCTCTGCAAGATTTTCAATGATCAGGACACCTTTACCCGCAGCCAGTCCGTCGGCCTTAAGTACATAAGGAGCTTTCAGACTGTGCATAAAGCGGATTCCCTCTTCCAGATTTTCTTTGGTTACCGAAAGGTAGGCAGCGGTAGGAATATGATGGCGCATCATAAACTTTTTTGCAAAATCCTTACTTCCTTCAAGCTGTGCTCCTAAGCTGGCGGGTCCGATAACCGGAATATCCCTTAGTTGCCTATCTGCCAAAAAGAAATCATGAATCCCTTCAACAAGCGGCACTTCAGGTCCAACAACAACCATATGAATATGCTTTTCCAATACAATAGTTCTAATTGCAGGAAAATCTGTAACGCCAACTTCGATATTGGTTCCGAATTCGGCTGTCCCTGCATTCCCGGGAGCTATGTAAAGTTGGTTGATTTTTGGACTCCGGCTGATTTTCCAGGCAAATGCATGTTCCCTTCCGCCAGATCCGATAATAAGTATATTCATTTTTTCCAATTTATATTCGCAGTGCAAAATAAACAAATTTTCAGGCTACATTTCGTTTTAAAACACGGAATGTCTATCTTCACCCCTTAGGAAAACATATTAATCGCACAAATCATGGAAAGGAATTTGTCCCGACGCAATTTTATTCAGAAAAGTATCATTTCAGGGATAGGTCTTGCAACCATTCAGCCATTTTCTGCATTAGCAAAAGCTCCCAAACCGAAGATAAGACTTGGTTTGGTGACCTACCAATGGGCAAAAGACTGGGATTTGCCCACAGTGATTGCCAATTGCACAAAAACGGGAATTCTTGGAGTAGAACTGCGAACCGGTCATGCCCACGGCGTGGAGACAAGCATGAGTGCAGATCAAAGAGAAACGGTGAAAAAGTTGTTTGCAGACAGTCCCGTAACCTGCCTGGGATATGGATCAAATTTCGAATATCAAAGTCCTGATCCGGTAAAACTTCGCTGGAATATTGATGAGACAAAGGAATATATTAAACTTTGCAGAGATATCGGAGCCTCAGGGATTAAAGTGAAGCCCAACGGACTCCCCGATGGAGTCGACAAAGAAAAAACAATCGCGCAAATTGCAGCTTCATTGAACGAAGTTGGTGAATTTGCCCAGGATTACGGACTGTTGGTCCGGGTTGAAGTTCATGGAACCAAAACTCAGGAGCTGCCCAACATGAAGGCGATTTTTGATCAGGTTACCGGGAAAAATGTAAAGATTTGCTGGAACTGTAATGATCAGGATCTGCTTCCTCCCGGGTTGGAAGGGAATTTCAACAGCGTTAAAAAGTGGATTGGAGATACCGTTCATGTACGTGAATTGAATATCGGAAATTATCCATATCAGCAGTTGTTTGATCTTTTTGCCCAAATGAATTATAGCGGATGGATTCTTATGGAAGCACGGACAGATCCTGCCGATAAGGTAGCCGCTTTAAAAGAACAGCTGGTCGTCTTCAATCAGCTGGTGGCCAATTCGAAGAGAAGCTGAAGCGTTTAAAGTAATTATTTATGCCATTCAAAGAAGTTTTTGTTGAACATATTGGTGCAGTAACAATAAGCAGGAATCGACAGGCCGTCAGGTTTAAAATTGCGGTGCGTCCTGACGGGAAGGTCCGGGTTACCATTCCCTGGCTCGCCTCATTTCTGAGCGGGGAAAAATTCCTCACTCAACATCTTCAATGGATTGCCGATACCCGGGAAAAAATGGCTCTAAAACCGGTAGTTCCCAAGAGTATTCAACCCGGGCACCTCTTATCTACACGGAATTATCATTATCATGTATGCCCGGCCGATATACCTCAGTTACGCATCAGGTATTCCCGCGAAGAGAATCAGGTATTCTTCGAGTATCCGGTAAATCAACCGGTCGAATCGGATGAAATCCAAAATAGGCTTAAACTGATGGTTGAGCATGTTCTTCGTTTTGATGCCCGGAAATACCTGCCGGGAAGAATCGCAGAACTGGCAAAAGATATGGGATATTCCTTTCAAAAGGTGACGATCAAGAATAATAAAACAAACTGGGGCAGTTGCTCCGGGCGCAAAAATATCAATCTCAATCTTCACCTGATGAGACTTAATGACCGGCTTATTGATTATATTATCGTGCATGAACTGGTCCATACGGTCATTCCCAATCATGGCCCCCTTTTTAAGGCAACAATGCAAAGTCACTTTCCGGATATGGGTGAACTGAATAAGGAACTAAAGAAAATACATTTAAAATGATCAAATGGGATAAATGGATCGCCGACTGCCGGCTAGGTCTTGAGGACCGGATTTACCAGCAAGATGATGACATTCGGTCCATCTTTCAGCGCGATTACGACAGGATCATCTTCTCGTCACCTTTCCGTAGACTTCAGGATAAAACCCAGGTGTTTCCCCTCCCCGGAAGCATTTTTGTCCATAACCGGCTAACCCATTCGCTTGAAGTTGCCAGTGTGGGCCGTTCTTTGGGTAATCTTGTGGCCTCTGCCATAAAAGGAAATCAGGAATCCCCATTTATGAACAGGATTGGAGAGATAGGAGCGATTGTTTCGGCTGCCTGTCTGGCTCATGACCTGGGGAATCCTCCGTTTGGTCATTCAGGAGAGTACGCGATTGCCGATTTCTTCAAACGAGGGGGAGGATTAAAATATCAGAATGACATTTCTGAGGAACAATGGTCTGACTTCACCTGTTTTGAAGGCAATGCCAATGCATTCAGGGTGCTCAGTCATCAGTTTTCGGGAAAGAGATATGGGGGTTTTGCATTAACATACAGCACATTGGCCAGTATTGTCAAATATCCCTTTGAATCATCATTGGCCGGTGGTAAACCAAAATTCGGATTCTTCCAAAGCGAAAAGGAGCTTTTTCGCAAGATAGCAACCCAATTGGAAATGGTTCAAATATCCGAAAATCCCTTGCATTATATGCGCCATCCCCTGGTCTACCTGGTCGAAGCTGCAGATGATATCTGTTACCAGATTATGGATGTGGAAGATGCCCATAAGTTGAAGATCCTATCCTATCCTGAAACAGAAGCCCTGTTTCTTAATTTCTTTCATCCTTTCCACGACCAAATAGTCCTGGATAATATTTCGGCTAATCTGACCCTGGTAACCGACCATAACGAAAGGATTTCCTATTTGAGGGCAATGGTGATAGGCAAACTTACCAGGGAATGCGCCCTACTGTTTATTTCACGTATCAACGATTATCCAACTATAGAAAAGATAATTCCGCTCTTCAATGACTTACCCGAACCCTCAAAAAGCGCAATGGATCAGGTCCGCAGAGTATCGACTGAAAGAATTTACAATGACAGGACTGTAGTCGAAATAGAGATTGCCGGCTACAAAATCCTCGGAACATTACTCGAAGCTTTCATAACCGCTGTAGTAGAACCTGAAAGTTTTTTATCGAAAAAACTGTTGTCACTTATTCCCGCCCAATACCAGAATCAGGATCAGACCTTCTATGGCAAGATTCAATCGGTGGTCGATTTTGTATCCGGAATGACCGATCTTTTTGCACTCAATCTGTACCGAAAAATTACCGGGATGGAACTACCGGGATTGGCGTGATATTTGCTCTGTTTGCACCAATTGAACAATTGTGCACCAACTCCAATAAATACAGATAAATATTTTATTGTTTCGTATGCTAAGGCAAAGGAAACCTAATATATTACTACTTTTACTTAACAATATTTTCCGATTTTTTCATCTTCAAGACAACCATCAATTGTGAAGGATTTTCAATTATTACATTTGTACAAAGCTGTTTTTCTGACTTTTGCAATTCTTCTTTTAAACCAGCCCGGGCAATCACAAGAGATACAGGAGATGAAAATTACCGGGAGTTTTGATAAGACTCCTCTTCCTGAGTTTATAAATTCACTAAAGCAAAATTATGGAATTCGGTTCTTTTATAAGGAGGAGTGGGTTAAATCGGCAGAGATAACCGGCACCTTCAAGGATGTACCGCTGATTCAGGCTCTTAATCAGGCATTTAGAGGAAAGGATTTAAATTTCAAATTTTTCCAGGGAAATTCTGTAGTTATCTATCCGGGCAATGCGGACGGACGTTCAGAGACAGGAAGCGATAAATCGCAGGTTCTCGTTATTGGCGATCCTGTGAATCAGGGACGCTATCAGCGGGCAAAGTTACATGGCAGGGTTTTTGACGGTAAAACCGGAGAACCACTGGCCGGGGCGGTGATTTATGTTCCTGAAACGAAAGTTGGGGTAGCCACCAATTCAAAAGGGAGATATTCGATAGAGATGCCAACCGGTGAAATGCATCTGAAGGTATCCTTTCTTAGTTTTGAGGATCAGGTTCAGAAGATCGAGCTGATCCAGGATGGGAATGCCGATTTTGACCTGTTCGAGGAGACCCATAAGATCGGTGAAGTGACCGTTGTAGGTGAAAATTCCAAAGCTTCGAAGGCACAAATGAGTATGATAAAAATGAGTGCTGTTACCATTAAAGAGCTTCCTGTGCTGATGGGTGAGGCTGACCTGATCAAGAGCATGGTGATGATGCCTGGAGTTCAGAGTGTCGGAGAGATGTCGTCCGGGTTCAATGTTAGGGGTGGCAACACCGATCAGAACCTTGTATTGCTCGATGGCTCGCCGGTTTTCAATACAACTCACCTGTTTGGCTTCCTCTCGATGATCAATCCTGACGCAATTGAAGATGTAACCTTATATAAAGGCGGGATACCTGCCTCTTACGGCGAGCGGATCTCCTCCGTAATGGATGTGCAACTTAAAGATGGGAGTGATAAAAATCTTCGCATGAATGGAGGCATCGGACTTATCAATAGCAGATTAACTCTGGAGGGTCCCTTTGTCAAAAAGAAGAAAAGCACCTTTATGCTTGGCGGGAGAAGCACCTATTCCGATTGGCTGCTCCAGCAAACAAAGAATCCGACATTTATGAACAGTGTCGCCCATTTTTACGACCTTAATGGAACGGCAAATTTTGAACTTGGTCCGAAAAATCATCTTAAACTGACAGGTTACCTTAGTGGCGATGTTTTTAATCTAAATACCTCCACCCTTTATAATTATGGGAACACTCTTGGCTCATTGAACTGGAAATTGAATATCTCTGAAAAAGTAGTCTCAAATTTAAGCATGGCTTACTCGAAATACAATGTTAAGGTAGATCAGCATGATCCCGTTCTAACTGAAAATAATTACTTACTGAAGTCGAATATTCAATACGGAAGTCTCAAATATGCCCTCTCGCTCTTCCCAAATGACAAACATCGCATCAATGCCGGATTTCAGGCAATTGGCTATTGGATCAAGCCTGGCCAGATCTCTCCTGCGCAAACGATCTCCAACGTAATTTCCTCCTCGTTGCGACATGAACAATCCGCTGAAATGGCCCTCTTTGCCAATGACGATCTCAGCCTGACCGAAAAACTGACCCTTAATCTTGGGGTGCGCTATACCAATTATCTGGATTACGGGCCGGGAATGGTTTACCAATATGCCGCCGGAGTTTCTAGAAGCAGGAGCTCAATCATTGACTCAACAAGCTATAAATCAGGAGCAAATATTAAATCCTACCAGGGATTGGAACCTCGTTTGGCTTTGAAATATAATCTGGAAGACGGCGGATCAATCCGGTTAAGCTATCAGCGAATCCACCAGTTTGTGAGTCAGATTTCGAATACTACAGTGATCACCCCCTCTGATTACTGGAAATCGGCCGATCAAAATCTGGCGCCGCTGATTAACGATCAGATCGCACTCGGATTTTTCAAGAATCCGGCAAATGCACCATTTGAAACATCGGTTGAGATTTATTATAAAAAGCTGCAAAA
This sequence comes from uncultured Bacteroidia bacterium, assembly GCA_903923905.1. GTDB lineage: Bacteria > Bacteroidota > Bacteroidia > Bacteroidales > Prolixibacteraceae > JAAFHB01. The sequence goes on along the minus strand of CAIXZH010000027.1, from coordinate 23,728 downwards.
TATTCTGGATTACAAAAATGGGGCACAAATACTGATGAATCAATATATCGAATCAGATCTATTGCAGGCCAAAGGTTATGCCTATGGCCTTGAAGTTTATGCCAAGAAAAATTCAGGACGGTTGACCGGCTGGGTCAGCTACACTTACTCAAGAGCATTTCAAAAAGCAGCTGGACAATACTCCGATGAAAAGATTAACGGAGGAGCGTTTTACCCCTCAGTCTATGATAAGCCGCATGATCTTTCAGCGGTTATGAATTATAAGATCAGTCGGCGTTGGCGATTTTCGGGAGATTTTGTCTATTCAACGGGCAGGCCAATTACCTTACCAGAGCAGAAATACAACTATGGAGCCTACCAGGTAGTTGTCTTCTCCGACAGGAATAAATACCGGATGCCCGATTATAACCGTTTGGATGTCAGCATTACTCTTGATGAAAACCTTCGAAAAAAACGGATGTGGAAAGGGAGCTGGACCTTTTCGATTTACAACTTTTACGGACGTAAAAATCCCTATTCGGTATTTTATCAGAAGGGTTCATCCATTCAGGATTCATCGCAAAACAGTTATAACCTGTATACGTTTTCAATCATTGGGGTTCCTGTTCCGTCGATCACCTATAATTTTAAATTCTAATGCAAAAAGAACTAAAATATCTGTTTCTGTTCATGATGCTTTTCGTTTCATGCCAGCAGATTTACCAGCCTGCCATCGACAATGTCTCCGGACAGCTCGTTGTTGAGGCACTGATTACCAATGATCTTACCCGAAATTCTGTTCATTTGACAAGAACCAGTGCTTTTAATGACCAGGTGCAGATACCTGAAGTATCCGGCGCTACAGTTCAGCTTATCCAGACTGGTGGACCAACAATTGAGGCCACTGAAAGCACCGCCGGAATTTACCTCTTCAATTCAGCTCCGGTGAGTGGAAATAGTTATAAACTTAGAATTATATTATCAAAGGATACTTATGAATCTGAAGTAGTTACAATGCCACCGTTGCCTGCAATGGCAAATTTCTATACCACAAACGTGGTCCAAAAGGTCTATGTTAACAATGGAGGTACTGTTCCTGAAGCTGTGGTGAAGAATTTAAGAGAGGTTGATGCCGATCTTCCGGTTACAACTGCATTATCACATTACCGGTTTGATGTGAGATCTATATTGGAATGGACCTGGGATTCGATCCCGGGAGAGTTTCATACCGCCTATGGATGGTACTCCTACACTGAAAACAATCAATTTATTCTGGCCGGACCTGCCAATTTTAGCCAGAGTAACATGCTCGTAAAGCAGCCCCTTTTAACAGTATCATATAATGTATTGGATTATCTCTATTCCGATACCCTGGTTTCAAATGGGTGGATTTTAATTATTGAACAATATGGAACCTCTGCAGGTTCTTACAATTATCATCAGCAACTCAATAGTCAGTTTGCCGCTACCGGCAGCATATTCGATCCGATTCAGACTCAAATTTATGGCAATATCAAATGCAAAACAGATTCGACCAAGATTGCCTGGGGTTATTTCGACTTAAACTCCTGCCAGCAGGTTCGCTATTATTTTAATCTATCATCGCCAACCGGCACCATTACTTTGAGACAACTTTTCCAGTATCCCGTTATTCCTTTTAATGGAATTGTACGGGCTACGAAATCAAAACCAGGAGTTGACCAACCTTCATGGTGGCAAGACTAATTGTGTCAATTTGCAAATCAAAAGGATCAGGATCACCATTCAGACAATTTAAAACAAAGATTTTAACGTGAAAAGAAAATTACTTATTTTGTTACTACTCTTTGTCGCCGTAACCGGAAAGACTCAGGAAAGAAAGTACTTCAGTCTCTTTACCGATCGTGATCTGTATACCAGTGGTGAGACCCTATTGTTTAAAATATTTGGTCCTGAAAATGAATCCGCGGGAATCGTTCATATCGATCTCTTGAACACCAGCGGAAAAAAAATTGTTGAAATCAACAAGAAAATTACTGATCAACAGACTGATGGATTTATTTACCTGCCTGATTCCCTAAGTACCGGCTGCTATCTGCTTTATACCTCAGCACGAAACAATCCGACATTAACATTCAATGAGATATACATTTGCAACCGGTTTACCGGCATTCCGGAAGGTGGTTCTGCAACACGATCATCAGACATCAGAACCGTTACTGAAAAGCCGGTCAATGACCTGGAAATCGAAGGAATTGATAAAATCAGGCAAACAAGAAGCAAAGTACAGGCAACGATTCATTTACCAGGTAAATTACTCTCCCGAATAAAAGGGAACCTCTCTGTTAGTGTTGCTGAGACAACCTTGGGTTACAACTCAGGAAGTTTTGTAAAAAGCCTCAAGCCTAAAAAAGATCAGCTTATTGAGAAAGATGGGATAATTCTTGAAGGATTTGTCAAAGATCTTAAAACCGGTGAGCCATTTAAAAACGGGATTGTTTTCCTTTCGATTCCCGATTCAATTCCCAGATTCAACTTTTACAAAACCGGTGCAGATGGGTATTTTAATTTTCAATTTGACAATTATTACGGAAATATACCGGTTGTGATCCAAGGGCTCGATCCGGAGAAAAAACGGCTTCTGAAAATTGTTCTGAATCATCCGGACAGTATTCCTGCAGCTATTTCTTCGTTTGAAAATTGGACTGTTTCAACGGAACTCCGAAAGATCGCAGCACAAAATATTGAGGCACTCACCTTCAGTAAAATATTTAACCAGCAGGAGATTACGATCCAGTCGGGATCCAGGCCAAAAGCGGAGGCATATCCTTTTTACGGTGTTCCAACCTCAGTAGTCGACCCGCACCCTTTCATCGATCTGCCCGACTTCACAGAGATCTCCCGGGAACTCCTGCCCGGGGTCAAATTCAGGGCTTATAACCGTATTCCATCATTACAGGTTTTAAATAGCGCCATGCGCACCTATTTTGAAAAAGCTCCCTTACTTTTAATCGATGGAATCCCGATTCACGATCTGAATATTATTAAAACCCTTGGTTCGAAAGATATAGACCGGGTAGAGATTTGCCTTAGTGAACGGTTTTATGGTGATTTGGCGTTCCAGGGTGTTGTGGCTATTTATACCTCAAAATCGAATTTTTCGCGTATCGCGGAATCTGACGAGCTGATCAAATTCAACCTGGATGTCAATCAGCCTGCTGCAATACTAATTATCCCTTCTGAAAAACTACAAAACGAGCCTGATTTCCGCAAAGTATTACTCTGGAAACCATCCCAAAAACCTGAAGAAACAGTGAGACTCGATTTTCAAACATCTGATATCCGTGGCAACTTTAAGCTTATAGTACGTGGTACAACCAGTGATGGATCAGTTTTTTATAAAGAACAAATTTTTGAGGTAAACTAACATGACTAACAGGATACTTTTGATTATCACTATTTTGGGACTTCTCACTGCTCTATCTGTTACCGCGCAGGAGACCTTGCATAAAAATGGGAATGCTGAAAAAATAAAAGGAACCCGGTTTATTCCATATCCAGGTTATTCAGGATCGCCCTATTTGACCGATAAGTTCATCTTTGGGGAGATTGAGTTCCTTGACGGGATAAAGATCGGTAACCTTGGATTGAGATACAGTTCCTTCAAGGATGAGCTAATTTACTATAATGCGGTGATTTCTGCCCAGATTATTATTGACAAAATAAGTCTTAAAGGATTTTCATTCACAGATGACAAAGGGGAACACCGGGTTTTTCGCCGCCAGTATTACAACGGGTTATTGCATGAAGAACGTTTTTTCGAGGTGTTGAGCGATGGTAAAGTTTCGCTGCTCGTTTACCGAAAGGTCGATCTGGAAACCTGCGATACCTCTTATAATAAATTTGGCCTCGCCTTTCAACCCTCTTTTTATTATTATATTTACAGTGCAGATAAGGGATATTCCCCCCTTAAGATGAACCGCAGCTCATTGCTTTCAAAGTTTAATAAACCCAATCAGAAACTCGTAAAAAAGATGCTGAGGAAAAACAAGGTACTGATTGCGGACGAACACAGTTTTGTAGCCGCGTGGAATTTAATCAAGGATAAGGAGATAGAAATTATTTTTTAAAATCTAGTATTAAAAACCCGATCATGGAATCAAACCGCAGAGAATTTATCAGACAATCGGCATTTTCTTCTGCCGGAATTGGCATTTTCAGTATCATTCCATCCCCGGTTTGGGCAGACAAAACCTTGCCGAGCGACAAAATCAATGTAGCCCTTGTAGGGTGTCGGAGCATGGGTTTCGGCGATCTGTGCCAAAGCCTCGATTACCCGGGGGTAACCTGCACGGCCCTTTGCGATGTTGATGAAAATGTGCTGAATGAAAAGGGGGCTGAACTCAGCAAAAAATTCAATCAGCATCCCAAACTTTACAAAGATTTCAGAAAGATGCTGGAGCAGAAGGATATCGATGCCGTTTTTATCGGAACACCCGACCATTGGCATTGCCTGATCATGGTGGCTTGTCTCGAAGCAGGAAAAGATGTCTACGTCGAAAAGCCGATGGCCAACTCAATTGAAGAGTGCAACATCATGGTAAGGGCTGCCGGCAAACATAAACAGGTTGTTCAGGTAGGGCAACAGCAGCGGTCAGGTTTCATCTTTCAAAAAGCAATGGAACTGATTAAAACCGGTAACATTGGGACTCTCCGGAAAATTAATATCTGGGCAAATTTTGAATATGGTATTGGTGCAGATATCGTCCCCGACAGTCCTGTTCCCCCAGGAGTTGATTATGATATGTGGCTCGGTCCTGCCCCGCTTAGACCATTTAATAAAAACAGGTTTCACGGTTCCTGGCGCCATTTCTGGGATTATGGCGGAGGACTCGCTTCCGACTGGGGTGTTCATCTGGTCGACATGGGTCTCTGGGCAAAAGGGATTACCATAGCACCCGATAAAATACTAACCTATGCCGGTAATACTTCGCACGAAAAGAAGGCACGTGAAACGTTTGATACGATGACCATTTGTTATCCTAAGAGTGACTTCGTCATTAATTATGACCTCACGGCGGGATTGCAGCGCGGCCCATGGGATATGACCTACGGCATAGCTTTCGTAGGCGATCAGGCAACGATAGTCACAGACCGGACCAACCTGACTGTTTACCCCGAGACAGATCAAAAAACCAAAAAATTCAGAACTGAAGAGTATAAATTCATCGAAGGAAAAGATTCTCATAACGAGCATGTGCACAACTTTCTCGATTGTGTTAAATCGCGTCAGACTCCTGTCTGCCCCCCTGAGATCGGACGTGCAGCGGCTCTTCATGTACACATGGCCAATATTGCAGGACGTGCTGGCGAATCGGTGCTCCTCTGGGACGATGCGAAAAACAAATTCACCAACAGCGAAGCCGCCAACCGATTGGTCATCCCTGAATACCGCAAACCGTGGAAGCTTCCTGAATATTAAATGACTCCAATATTCTTAATTTATATTCTAAACAATAGCAGCGTGCAGATCGTTTTAACATAGAACTTAATATCTATCGCATTGAAAAATTCCGATCTTACCAAATGCCCTGCAAGGGTGAAAAATAAACCATCAATCATTGGAACAATTCTCACTTTCTGTCTTGCAATTGGCAGTTCAATTGGCCTAAGCGGGTGTTTTCACCCGGACCAGCCGTCGGCTTCAAAGAATAATTCAATCCATCAGTATTCCACATTAAGTGCCTTGCTGGAAGGGGTATATGACGGTGAAATGACTGTCGGTGAATTGAAGCAGCAGGGGAATTTCGGTATCGGGACCTTCAATGCCCTTGACGGTGAATTAATTCTGTTTGAGGGTCATTGTTACAAGGCTACCTCCGATTCCAGGATCCTGACGATGGCTGACTCGGTTAAGACTCCCTTTGCTGCAATCTGCAATTTCCACGCGGATACCACAATTCGGGTAAGTCATCCGACAAAGATTAAATCGCTCGAGAATGACCTGGATAGTGCATTGTCTAAACCCAATCTAATCTATGCCTATCAGATTACCGGAAAGTTTGATTCTGTGGTTATCCGGAGTGTTCCAAAGCAGGAGAAACCCTATAAACGGTTGATTGAAGCGTATAAGAAACAGGGTGTCTTCACATTCGTCGATCAGCAGGGGACTCTTATTGGTTACAAATTCCCTAAATACCTCAAAGAGGTCAATATGGATGCTTATCACTTCCACTTCCTTTCATCCGACAAAACCAAAGGGGGTCACCTGCTGAACTGCACCCTTAAAAGCGGGGAGGTCTCAATAGCCTTTGTCCGGAATTACACGTTGCAACTTCCGAATAACGATTACTTTAATCATACGGTCCTGATCAATAATAAGTCAGAACTCAAATTGATTGAAGGGGCTGACCGATAAATATGATTTTCAAAAAAGGCATCATGGCAGCTAACACCCGTTCATCAACTGGTGTGGTCGCATTATTATCGAGGTAGATGATTTGATCTTTTATATCCATGGCTAACACAAAAGTACTTTTTATATTTTCAGTGTACCTCAAAATTAATATATAAACATAGAAATCTTGCTTTCGGGCATTAAAGGAAGTATATTTGTTTCAAACGAATATAGCAATGCAATGAATAAGATGGAACTAACGATGATGGTTGAGGAGGGGGAAAACGGCTATTTAGTTGGTCAACTTGTTGAATATCCGGCTGCACTATCACAAGGAAAAACTATTGAAGAACTCGAAAACAATCTGAAAGATGCCTTAAAATTACTTTTGCAGGTTCAGGAAGATCAATTGAAACATGAATATGCCAAACGAAAAGTGGTTAAGCGAAAAGTTACGTTTGATGTATGAAACGCTTGGATTTTGAACGACACTTGATTCAGAATTTATGTAAACTGCTTCGGGAAGGGGGAAATCATTCAGTTTGGATTAATCCGAAAAATGATATGCATACTGCAGTCCCACGCCATAAAGAGATCGATAACCAGTTGTGTAAGAATATCTGCAAACAACTTGGAATACCAACTCCCTCAACTTATTAATATTTAATTAATATCCTGAAATTCCCCTTGTTTGCAACGAGGGGATAACTGCTTTTCGTTTATAATGATAAAAATACCATTTGGAAAAATCCGGGTCTCAAAGAGTCAAGCCAAATAATTTCTAAAGTCCAGTTTTCCTTGTTTGTCGTATATAACAAGGAGAAAAATAATAAAGAGTTGTAAACTCAATACAACAAACCCCTAGTTGCAAACAAAGGGAACTCTAAGTGAGAGCTCGACTTTGAGTCGGACCCTAACTATACAAAGGGATTTTTAACACTATTTGCCTTTTTTAGATTAGGATTAGATTGCAGACCAGTCAACTTTGTCTTATGGCAATTTTATGGTCTGAGACTTTCCAAATCCCATTTGTGCATCACTGTCCGAACTTTGGACAACGCTGTCTCAACAATGTCATATTGGTTTTCATCAGTTGGAACTTCGACGCTGTAATACCCCGGATAGCCAGCCTTGCGCAGATTATTCATCTTCTCTTCAAGCGGTCCGTTAATAATATTCCACCCGATATGGGTGTGGGCAGCAAACTTTGCACTTTCGCGATCGGCCAGGTCTTTTTCCTCATCTGTCCCTTTCCATCCCCCGATATGGACACAAAAAGAGAATCCGGGATGGTCAACTGCGTCATATAGTTTTTTAAGATTTCTCCATTCTCCCGAGGGACCCATGTGGTTCTCAGCACCGACTCGGAACCCGTTATCATAGGCATACTGCGCATATTCCTTATATCGTTTTACCGTAAAGTCGAACTCTTCGGTTGTCCAATCTCTTCGGCCATTAGGCATCTCCCAACCTGGTCCCGTATCAAAACGGACAAAACCGATAACTCCCAGCTTTTTGGCTAGTCTGAGATGTTCAAGGGCATTTTTATAGTTCAATTCAGTTCTTTCAGGATTAAAATCCATCACATGACAACCATCAGCAGTCAGGTTGGGAATGAATAATTTGCGTTCCTCCAGTGCCTCCTTGACGTTGGCTATCCATGTGTCCTCAAAAGGGATATATTTGCCGGTATCATAGCGTTCAAAGAAATCCTTAAGATGTCCGCCCCAAAGGTCGGCCGCATCGAGGTTATAGCGGTACCTGCAGGTTTCAAAATACCCGAATATATCCTGCATCCCCCTACCTACCAAGCTATTAAATGAATAAGAGAGGACTGAGAGTTTTCGCCTTTCCGGATACTTTCCATATTCTTTAGATCCAACATCCGAAGATGCTCCTTTGAGAAGGGCCGGGCCGGTAATAGCACCCAGCGCTGCCAGGGAACTTTTCTTGAAAAAATCACGACGTGTAGACATGGCCTTGGTTTATTTTGGGTTAATTTTTTGATTCGTTCAAATTTACATTTCAGGTTCAATGATATTTAGTATGGGGAACCTAAATTTTGTTTTCAATACATATGGCAGTTGGCAACCGGCAGATTTTCGATGGAAGAAAGTAGCCTTTCAGATTACAACTCCCATCCCTCCCGATATTTGCGGGTAACATATTCATTTGCTTCAGGCACATTGGTCACTTTCAGATTTTTATTATCCCATTCGAGCCGCTGATTCATCCTGATGGCCAGGTTGCCGAAACAGATTGCTTCGGCAATAGTCTGGCAATTTATATAACTGCCGCGTGATTCCTTTCCTCCCCTGAAGGAATTAATCATATCCTCATTGAAGTCTGTCAACTTAACCTCCGGAGTTTTGATCGAAGCGATAATTTTATCGCTGTTATCTACTCCAAGCAACTCCGGATTCTGATAATTATAATTAGCCAGAATACACCCTTTTTCCCCAACGAACATAACCCCTTCCTCAGGCAATGTCTTTCCTTTTGCCCTTAAAGCCTTCAAAGAAAAGGGCTTGATCCCCCCTTCATACCAAAAGACATTAATACTGTCAGTGCTGTTTTTGACAGGAACTTCCCACCGGAGTGTCGCTGCATGGGGATAGGAAAGCTCATTTTTCACCCAAAGGCTTTTAAAATTCTTTACCTGACAGGTGAAGCTGGAAGATGCCTCGGCGACCAAAGGCATTCCCAGGTTCAAAACCCTCCAGTCAACCCAAAAGCCATAATAGCCCATATCTGCAAGACATCCGGCACCAAATTCATACCATCCTCTGAAAACAGTATGCGTATAATCCGGTGAATAAACACGCGGAAGAGCCGGTCCCAGCCACAAATCCCAGTCAAATCCTTCAGGTATTGGCGGCGTATTTGAAGGAAGAAATGGAGATCCCTGTGGCCACATAGGTCGGTTTGTCCAACGGTGTAACTCGGTCACCTTGCCGATAACACCTTGTTTAATCCATTCTTCCACAACATAGTGTTCCTTAGGATCCTGGAACGCAAACATCTGTGTAGGAACACCGGTAGTCCTCGCAGTTTCGATTGCCACCCTGGTTTCATGCATGAAATTTCCGACAGGTTTGTGTGAGCCAACCATGATTTTCTTCTTCATCGCAGCAATGGCAACTGTAGCATGAATATGGTCAGGCGTCATGATAAATACCGCATCTATGCCGGTTTCCTTATCAAACAGTTCACGAAAATCGGCATGAGCCGTGCATCCGTTGTACTTTTCTTTCCCAATCTTTTCGCCATAATACTTGTTAATTCTGTGTTGCCCGACTTCGCGTCCTCCCGGAGCGCCGCAGGTTTCACCACCCGGGTCTCCCCATGTAGGATAGTCATAACTCATCCTGTTCGGATCACAAACAGAAACAAACTGTAATTCGGAGCGCTTCAGCCAGCCTGGCAGCATTTCCAGTGCCTGGGTACCGGATCCGATAAGCGCTACCCTGATTTTATCATTAGGTGAAACCCGACCAACACCCCCCAGAACGTTTGACGGTAAAATTGAGAGTGCAAGTCCGGCTGTTGCCGTGTTTTTTAAGAAATCGCGTCTGTTAAAATTAGTTTCCATTTTTGTAACGATTAGAAGTTATTTTGAAGACAGAATAAATACAAAATCAAAAATTTAAACGGGTTCTAAATAAAATCATTAAATCTTACCCTTAGGTGCTCTCATCATTACTTTTGCCAGTTCACCTTTGCAGATTTCACCTCTTTTGAGTTCCCTCCAACCATAATCACAAAGTCACCCGGTTCCCAGACATATTTGAGGTCACCATTGTAAAATTTCAAATCTTCAGGGGTAATTTTGAAAGTAACCGGCCGGGTCTCTCCTGCTTTCAGGAAAACCTTTTGAAAACCTTTCAACTCCTTTATCGGACGGGTAATGCTCCCCACCACATCCCGGATATAAAGCTGAACAACCTCTGCCCCATCGGTTTTCCCGGAATTCATAAGGTTTACAGTGGCTGTAATAGCCTGATTTCCTTTTGCCTGCGATGTGCTTAGTTTAAGATCACCATAATCAAAGGTGGTATAACTTAAGCCATAACCAAAAGGGAATACCGGCTCGTTAGGGACATCGAGGTAATTGGAACGGAACTTCATAAACCATGCCCCTTCCGGCAAAGGTCTTCCCGTGTTTTTAGTACTGTAATAAATCGGAATCTGCCCTACATTCCGGGGAAAGGTGGCCGTCAGCTTTCCCGAAGGATTGACCTTGCCAAACAGCACATCGGCAATGGCATTTCCCGCTTCTGTACCCGAAAACCAGACCTCGAGGATTGCCGGAATATGAGCTGCTTCCCAGGGAATAGTCAGCGGGCGGCCATTGAACAGCACCATTACTACCGGTTTACCTGTTGCCAGCAGCGCTTTAAGCAACTCTCTCTGGTTTTCAGGCAGACTGATATCCGAACGGCTTGAACATTCTCCGCTCATTTCAGCACATTCGCCCATAGCAGCCACGATAACATCCGATTTTTGGGCAACCTCAACAGCCTTGTCAATCATCTCTTTCTGTGAACGGTTCTGCCGGAAAGATGGTTTCCCAAATACGCTCACCCTCGAATCGAGAATGGAGTCATTGAGGATATTGGTTCCCCAGGCGGTCAGAATTGTCGTCTCATTCCCTATCGCTGCCTTAATCCCGGAAAGGAGCGAAACGCATTTTGAAAAATCAGCCGCAACACTCCATGTGCCGGTCATATTGAGTTTATTATCTGCCAGCGGACCAATCACTGCAATAGTTCCCCCTTTTTTCAAAGGAAGAATCCGGTGGTCATTTTTCAGAAGTACCAGCGACTGAGCCGCAATTTTCCGTGAAACTTCAAGGTTTTCCGGGGTAAAGATCTCGGTTTTGGCGCGGTTATCATCGCAATAGCGGAATGGATCTTCAAAAAGCCCCAACTTGTATTTTGCCTCCAGAATTCTCCGGCATCCCTTTTCAATATCCGACTTGTTAATCCTGCCGGTTTCAAGCGATTTTTTGGTGGTTTTCAGAAATCCTTCACTGACCATATCCATATCGATACCCGCATGAAGTGCCTGTGCTGAAACTTCCTGTAAATCGCCAAGTCCATGCTCTGTTAATTCAGCTATACCAGTATAATCAGTAACCACAAAACCCTGAAAACCCCACTGTTTACGAAGCACATCGGTCATTAACCACTTATTTGCCGTGGCAGGCAACCCATCCACCTCGTTAAATGATGCCATTGCACTTCCTGCCCCGGCATCAACTGCCGCTTTATAAGGCGGGAAATATTCGTTAAACATTCTGATATGGCTCATATCAGTGGTATTGTAATCGCGGCCCGATTCAACAGCTCCGTAGAGTGCAAAGTGTTTGACACAGGCCATTATCGTATTGTTTTTCCGAAGGTCATCTCCCTGGAATCCCTTTACCATTGCCCTGGCAATCTCAGCACCCAGGTAAGGATCCTCACCCGATCCTTCAGACATGCGTCCCCATCGTGGATCACGCGAGATATCCACCATGGGTGCAAAAGTCCAGCAAAGGCCGTCGGCACTCGCCTCCTGAGCTGCAATCCGGGCAGACTGTTCAATCAGCTTCATATCCCAGCTGCATGACAATCCCAGAGGGATTGGGAAAATAGTCTGATAACCATGAATCACATCCATCCCAAACAGCAGTGGAATCTTTAGACGGCTCTCCTCAACAGCAATCATCTGAACCGCACGTATCTTGCTAACGCTCTTGATATTTAAAAGTCCTCCAACTTTCCCCTCCCTGATTTTCTGATGGATGTCGGAACTGGTTGTTTCTCCGGTTGTGATATCTCCGGCACCCGACAAATTCAACTGTCCGATTTTCTCATCCAGGGTCATTTTGCCCATCAGGTTGCTGATGAATTGATTCATTTTTGGATCAGAACCCTTTTGAGCATAGGAAGGGATAAAAAGCAGGATAGCCCAAAGTGATATTGTGATGGTTATTGATCTCATGATTTTAAAATTTTGAATTTATTTTCTTTGTGAACCTTCGTGTTTTTGTGCCTAAGTGGCTATTTTTTCTTGCCACAAAGTCACGAAGACACGAAGAAACACTAAGTAATTTACTAACTTAATAATATTGCTGTCCAGGTCGAAACCTCACCTTAAACCTGTTTTCTTCCCATTTAAAATCCCTATGGGGATATAAAATCAGTTCAACGACCCCTTATTCTGATTTAATAATTTTCGATGACAGTGAAACCCCATTTTCGTTTATTGCTTCAATCGTAAAATAGTAGGGTATTGTTTTGTCCATGGCTTTAAACCAATAATCGTTTGCACTATAAACCATGATACAGTTATATAATTTATCGGGGGCAGTTCCCACATATATATTGTATCCGTAAGCATTGTCCACAGGGGTCCATTTTAGCCAGGCGCTACGCTTGTCCTTTTCGGTTCGTAACACGACAAAGTTTTTAACGGGATCGGGTTTGTCTCCATGCCCGTTTCCAAAAACACGCAAGCCACTAAGGGCAAATTTTCCGGTCGGGACGTGAATATTCTCAAGTTTAATGAAGCGCGCTTCAACCGGATCGGGTAATTCGATGTAATCGTGTGGCACATCGGTTGTATTCCGGCTTTTATCAATTAGCAGCTTCCATTTCTTCCCGTCTATCGAGAACCAGAGTTTATACTGGTGAAAAACAGTGGTTTGTTTTCCCAAAAATGTGGCGTCCTGATCGGCATAATTGAGCTGAATTGCATGAACGGTCGAGATTGAACCCAGATCCGATGAAATCCATTCCCCTGAATCGCCTGTAGCGGCAGACCAGTATGTCTTAATATTCTCATCGACTGCATAATTGGCCTGGTAACCCCCAAAAACTGAAGATACGGTAACCGGTTTATTGAAATTAAGGACCATCCATCCGGTGAAACGGCCTGAACGGTGATCTGCCATTCCATCAGGTAAATACAGCGGGTAATCGCCAAAGGCCGTGTTGCAGTACATCACATCGTCTTTGTCGAAACCGGCTGGCCAAAGCCCGAGCCTTCGTTCAAAACTGTTTTTTACTGCAATCGTTAATGTGCTTACATGCCAGTAATTTTCCCAGTTATCTTTAAAAGTCGCCCCATGACCGGCACCGCGCACGAAACCACCCGGTTTGTATGAAAATGGCATTGATTGATGGATAAACCACCCGAGGGGGCTCTCTGACACTGCAACTCCATCGGCATAACCGCTGAACTCAGTCCCCGGAGCTCCATACTGAAGGTAATATTTACCATTGTGTTTTGTCATCCATGAACCTTCGATAAAAGGCTTCAGGAATGTATTATCAGAATATTCGCCGAACCTCTGCCATCCGTAACGGTCGTCATCCAGCAGAAGAAGCTCTTTACGTGTACCAACGGGGGCAAAAGTTTTCCTGTTTAGTTCAATGCCATAGGTTGGATAAGTGTTGCTGCTTCCATTATACATATACAACTTCCCATTGTCATCCAGAAAAAAATCGGGATCCCACCCTCCGATTGACAAAGAATCTATTGCCTCCTTCCATTGGTTTCCTTTGGGATTGGTAGACATCCAGATCGGGAAATTGGTTGAATAGGTCGATCCAAAAACCAGCATGGTGTCATTCTGAACCCAGACAGCCGGTGCACAAAGGTCGTCATATACCTTATGCCAGGGTTTGAGGAAGGACCGGGAGACAAAATTCCAGTGATTCAGATCAGAACTCCACCAATATCCCCATTGATTGGTGGAGAAAAGGTAATAATCTCCTTTATAGGTGACGATTACCGGGTCCGCAGTAGCCCTGTGTTTGCCCGATTCCGTAAAATTGGGAATAGGACAATAACCATAATCAAGATTGATGGGATTACAATACGTTTTTTGTGCAGAACTGTTAAAAGAAAGGAACAGTAAAACGATAAAGATCAGCATCTCAGGCAACTTCTTCATTATTTTTCTTTTTTATGATATGGAGCGCTGGATTCCAGCTTTTTTAGACCATTTTGAATTTCAGGACAACTCATAAAGAGTTTCCAGAGCAATCCGGTCCGGTAATTTTCGATCATTACCGTCATCGGAGCCTGGTTAAGTCCCATATAAATTTCAGAGCACCAGTTATTGGTCAGATCAAATGCATCCTTGAATCCATATTCGCCCCACAGGAATTTACCATATTTAAAATAGTAATTCTTCAGAGCCTTCATCGATTCTTCAGGAGTATAAGGAAATGAGCTGATCGCTCCGGTTGGTGCCAGCTTACCGTGATCCTGAGAAGGGACAGGTTCATCTGCCGAATAGTTGTAGGAACCATCACTGGCCGTGAGTCCCCAACCGTTTTCACCATATCCTTTAAAATGTTTCGGATTCTGCACGCAATACCGGTAGTTTATCTTTGCAATATTCTGATTATTAATGAAATAATTTGTGTATTTGTCGGTGATGGCATGTGGGTCATATCCCATAAAGGAGTAGTGTGTGAAAAACAGGGGCCCTCCGTTTGAGACACCAACATCCAGTTTAATTCCAAAGTAGGTATTGCCGTTGGTATACATTGACCCATCTTTGGTCCGTCCCCATGCTGAACGGTATTTCTGCCCCGTGCTCTCCTGATTGGCCCAACCGGAATAATACATCGATGCGGGAACCGGGTGAGAAGGGGAGGCAATTGCAAGAAGATATGTGACCATCACTTCATTCCAACCGATTAAATTATGATTGATCACCCAGCCCTGGTCAGGAGACCAGTGCCAGTATAGAAATTTACTGTCCGGGCGTTGCCTGAACCAGTCCCATTCAGCCTTTTCCCAGATTGTCGTAATTTTATCCCTGATTTGTCGTTCCAATGAATTTTCCCCATGGAAATATTGTCTTGCCGCCAGCAGCCCCTGTATCAGGAAGGAGGTCTCAACAAGGTCTGCTCCATTATCCCTGTGGCCAAAAAATGGGACCACTTTACCGGAAGGACCATCCACAAAATGTGGGTACACTCCATGAAATGTTGCCGCCTTTTCCAGAAAACTTACAATTCGAATGAATCTGGCCACAGATTCTTCCCTCGTGATAAATCCTCTTTCGGTGCCGACAAGGAGCGCCATAATTCCAAATCCGGACGCACCCGTTGCGATCATGTCATGTCTTCCGGAAATATTCTCCCTGGCCATCCCGCTGTTTGGCTCAGCTCCTTCCCAATAGTAACGAAAGGATGCTTCCTGCACCATGGTAAGTAACTCATCATCCGTCATAGACTTCGTGTAGGCAATAACCGGAGAAGATAACTTTGATTCCTTGTAGTAATGATTCAGGAAGGAAATCTTATAGTAGTACTTCTTCCCGGTTTCACCTGTAAAATCTGCATACCGGTTAATATACGGCTGTTGAATACCGACGGGTTTAAAGTTCTTCCCATCATCTGACCGATAAATTTGCACCATATGGATATTTCTATCGGGCGCAGTTTGCCAGGTAATATCCACATGCATGGCATAGCCTGTAGCAGAGGTTATTACCGGGAGACTGGAGACTGCATCAGAATCAGAGACACCCATATATTCGATATCATCCACAAAAATGATCTGCCTTCTGCTGTCTCTTGTCTTCTGTTGCGAAAAGACGATAGCGATGATATCTCCCGGCTTATCGGGGTTAATATTGCCGAAGAAAGTCAACGGTAACATAATATGTTGCCATCCAGCAGTTTTTCTTTCCGGAATAGCAACTTTGACTGAAAGAGTGCTGTCTCTTCTCATGAGCTGAACTGCCGGCAGCTCATCGGCAGAAGTTATCGTTGAATTGTTCAGGATCCAGAATGAAAGAACTTCCCCCTTCTTAAAATGATCCATACCCCTCTTTTCCTGCCGGTAAATTATTGCCTTCCAATTGCCTGATGCTGAATTTTTGTAGTTTAATACTAACGAGTTACCGGGAGAATGGAATACAGAATCGCTAACCGGTAATTTCAAATTGACGGTTAGTATGGAAGATCCTCCGGAGGCAGCAGTCCTGCTAAAGAAATAATCTCCACCAATGGCACTGTTTGTAAAAAAGCCATAGGTGTATTTGTATTCCTGTGCGACTGACATGAGAGAAAGGAGCATAAGGCATATTAACAACCTGACTACCTGCATATTTATTATTTTTAATCGGGTATCAAATATTATTTTTTTATCCGGGAAGATTGGAAATCGAGCTTTTGCAAACCTTTCTGTATCTCCGGACAACTCATAAACAGTTTCCAGAGCAATCCTGTCCGGTAGTTTTCGATCATCACAATGATAGGACCCTCATCGATGGCTAAATAGTTATTGGCATACCAGTTATTCGTTTCGCTGAAGGCATCGGTAAATCCATATTTGCCCCAGATTTTATCACCCAGATCAAAATAGAAATGTTTTAGTGCCTTCATCGAATATTCGGGAGTATATGGGAAAGCGGAGAGCGCTGCTGACGGAGTTATCACACCCAAATCGTTATTCGGAGCATGGGCGCTATAACCCTCAAAATTATCACTCGCTGTGAGGCCCCAGCAATTTTCGCCATAACCCTTAAATTTCCTGGGATTGTCCACACAATAGGCATGATTGATCAGGGTATGATTTTTATTCTGTTCCCAATAATCGGCATACCGGTCTGTCAGTTTGGTAGGATCCAAACCTAAAAAAGAATAATGGGAAAAGAAAAGGGGACCTCCAAAATCAAATCCTAACGGGAGTTTGAATCCATAGAATGTCTTTCCATTCTTAAAAAAATCACTTTTCGCCCATCCGTTATGATATACCGTGCTGTTTACAGGATACCGTTCACCACTCGCGGCCAGAATATAGGTAATCAGACACTCGTTGTAACCATGGATCGGGAAGTTCATCGCCCAGCCGTTGTTTGGACTCCAGTGCCAGTAGAGAACTTCTTCGCCCCCTTTGGTAAACCAGTTCCATTCGATTTCATTCCACATATTGTTTATCCGTTCGCGCAATTCCAATTCAACACGATTATCCTTATTGAAATATTGCCTTGCACATAATAATCCCTGGAAAAGGTAGGAGGTCTCCACCAGATCTGCGCCGTCATCCTTCCTGCCGAAGGGGATTGTTTTACCCGTTGCACCATTAAGCCAGTGTGGAAATACACCATGATAAGCATCCGCTTTGGCCAAAAACCTAACCATCTTCAACAAGTGTATTGCAGCCGAATCCCTTGTAATCCAATTCCTTTCGACTGCAACTATCGTAGCCATTACGCCAAACCCTGTTCCTCCTGTAGTAACCACCTCGTCTCCGTAACCATAAGCAGGATTACTTCGCTCACGTGCCATTCTGCTTACCGGGTGGGAAAAGTTCCAAAAATACCTGAATGTCTGCCTCTGGACTAAAGTCATCAACGCAGTATCAGACAGATTTTTCTGAATCAGGATTTTACTTTTCAGATCCTGCTTTGGGGATATTTGAATCGCTTTAGATGGAAAAATTACCCCTATGATTAACAACCCGGTGCACAGGAGACTATATATATGATTTTTCATGGAAGTAAGATTTTAAGAAATATTCATACAACGTTATAAATTAGGACTCTGGAATCCCAGATTTGTCATTCCGGTTTTAACTTCGGGGCAACTCATAAACAGCTTCCACAGCAAACCGGAGCGGTAATTTTCGATCATGACAATCTGTGGCCCCTGATCAATAGCCAAATATGAATTTGAAAACCAGATACTTGACAAATTAAATGCATCTATAAAGCCATAATCCCCCCAGATCTTGTCTCCAAGCTGGTAATAGAAAAATCGTATTGCATTCATCGATTGGGTAGGAGTATAGGGGAGCGAGGATACTGCAGCTGTAGGCGAAATAACACCGTCATCATTTCCCGGAGCATGCGCTGAGTACCCGCTCACATTATCATCGCTTGCAGTCAGACCCCAGCACTGCGGACTATAACCATTATAGGCCAATGGATCGGTAACGCAATAATTATAATTTATTTTGGAGTGCGCTACATTCTGATCCATGTAGCTGGCATAAGCGTCAGTCAGACCAGTGGGATTAATCCCCAGAAAAGAATAATGGGCAAAAAACAGCGGGCCACCCAATGCAGGGCCCAGCGGAAGTATTGTGTTATAATAAGTCTGACCATTTTTCATCGATCCGTTCATTGCCCATCCATTATCATAGACAATCCTGGGAATCGGGAATCCCGGTGATGAAGCTGCAAGTACATAAGTAATCAGTGCTTCATCCCATCCATGGATAGGCATGTTTATAGCCCAAAGATTATCAGGGCTCCAATGCCAATACAGCACGTTTTGATTATCCTGCTGCCTGAACCAGCTCCATTCCACGCCAATCCAAAGAGTGTTAATGTCGGAACGAAGATTGACTTCATCCGAATTCGTCCCGTCAAAATATTGGCGGGCACAGAGCAACCCCTGCATCATATAAGAGGTTTCAACCAAATCTGCACCGTCATCCAAGGTACTGAACGGAACTGTTGCTCCGGTAGCTCCATTGATCCAATGAGAAAATGCGCCATGAAAACGGGTGCAATTATTTTTGAGGAATGAAACGATCGTGGTAATGCGATTCAATCCATCGCTCTTCGAAATGAAATTCCGTTCGATTGCGGTAATGATCGCCATGACTCCAAAACCGGTTCCGCCAGTGGCCACGATATCTCCTGAACTATCCCGTTCGCGCGCCATTCCTGAAATTGGGTGGCCAAAATCCCAGAAGTATTTAAACGTTTGCTGTTGAATTAAAGTGAGCAACGCATCATCGGTAATTTGGGGAAATTTCAGGGTTGAATCAAGCGCGGACACGAAATTATTATCGAAACCTCCGAATGAATTGCCCAATACCGATTTAAGGCTAGTGGATACTGAAAAATTATATTTGGTATATCCCGACAGGACGATAGGACAATTCAGGTTAACAGTTTTTAAATCACTACTTACAGAAACACTATAGACTGCATTTCCCGAAAGCCTGAACACCGATTTTAGATGAACAGTATCCAAAGCTTCTGAAAATCCCAGTTGAAGTTTCGAACCTTGCCTACGAACATTGTAAACAGTGACAGGTGACATAAAATACTGATTATCCAGTAATATATTTGTAAGTGAAAAAAGTCCGCTGGAGGTAATAAATTTGAATTGGGTACCATCGAAAGTTTCTCCTTGCCTTCCCTTCAGATTTGAAGTGACAACTAATGTGTAATGTGAAGTTTTGGCCAGATCCTGGTTGTGTTTCACCCAAACGGTCCTGTAATTATTGGTAAAACCAAAGTAAATTCCAGAAACTGCAACCCCTGAACTGTTGCTTAAATAGATACTTGATTTGGCCTGTATGGTGTCTACCGCTACAGAAAACGTAATACTAATATTCTGGTTCAGAGGAATATTACTGATCTCTGCAGAATATATAAGCGATATGCTCCCAACGGTGCAGGAGGAGAGTTCCAGTGTGCCAATCTGAACACCAGGACCCTTTTTACAGGAAATGAGTAACGGTAAAACGAACAATAGTAGGCTAAACGTTTGCCAGACAGCGTTGACAATCGATTTATTCAGATTCAGTTTCATGAAATGAGCATGATTTCAAAAACACCAATTGAAATGAATATAAACTTCATGCGAATTCCATACGGCCATAAAAAAATTATATACGTATGAAACATTTGTATTAGAAGACCTGTAAAGTTTTAGAAAAGAGAGGGAAGAGCTTTCCCCTTACCCTCTCTTTCAATTATAAATCTTCTTCCATTTAGCTGTTTTGCATTAAGCGTCTGCATTTCTTCTGCCAGAATCGCCCGGTTTCCCCTGGCGATTAGTTTGGGCAATGCTTCCATTCAAAATGCAGAAAGCTAACTTTAAAGGTGTTTATTTCTGATCATTATAAATAGTTTGGACTTCGGTGGCCGAAATAGCCTTATTAAATATCCGCAGCTCGTCAATCATGCTATTGTCAGACATATGTCCCCAATAATCAGTATTCGGACTTCCTGAAGCGATCGATATCTGGCTGCAGTTTGTCCAGTCAATCGGACCTGCATAATCACTTTCTTTTACCGATACCCCATTAATATAAAAGGAGACATGAGTTGGAGAGACCGAAACGGCAATTTGCCACCACCCTGCAGGATTAGCTGGAGGAGTAGTTACAGGAGTGCTGACGGTATAAAAAGGATTAAACCAGAATTCATCAGTACCATTGCCAAAATTGGACCAAATATTCTGACTGGTAGTACCGCCCTCCCGCATTAATCTGAACCCTTTGGTACGATCTCCACCAGAACTGGGCGGACTTATCGTAAAAATACCGGCGCGGTTTGGAGCAACATTATTTATGTTATACCATAGCACAACACTAAAACCGTTACTGCCAACGATTCCCGCAGTTGGGAAAGATAAATAAGCTCCGGTTGCGCCTGCGTAAGCCTTCCCTTTTTGTCCGGCAGCAAAACCTGGGTTTCCAATAACAGTAGGCAGAGTCAAACTAATCTCCTCCATAAAATCACCGTCAAATGGCATATAAAATACTTCTCCGTCATACTTGGCATTATAGGGTGCAGTTTTTGAGAAATTTACTGAACTTGCCGTACTTTTGCCCGATTTATCGGTAGCGGTGACCTTGAGCACATGGTTGCCATTTGTCAGATTTGTAAACAAATATTGTTCGACAGCAATCCTGTAATCTAAAAAGCTTGAGAAAGTGGTCAGATCAGTTCCATCCATATTAACAACGATCGATGCAATTTCTATATCATCGGTTACCTTTAGCTGGATATTGATTGAGGTTATCTCCTCTTTCACCTGGATCACCTTACCCTCAAAAGGATAATTTATGGTTACAGCAGGCGGTGTTGTGTCGGCTCCGGCAGAAACTGCCTTAATCGGGTCTATATAACCACTCTTGCACGCAGTTATCAATACAATGCCTACAAAAAATGCTAATAAGTATTTAATATTTTTCATCTTTTATCATTTTTAATCAATATAGGTTTACTTTGATAATAATTGAGGAAGCACATCCGTCTCAGCCAACGGATAGGGTAGGAAGGTTTTATCGGTTGTAAATGTTCTTCCATCATAACTTAGTGCGGCTGTATTGCCAAGGCGAACCATATCATAATAACGGTCACCCCATTCAGTGGCTAATTCAGCGAACTTCTCATCCATAACCTGGGCATTGGTAACACCTGTAATTGAGCTTAAACCGGCCCTTACCCTTACCGCATTCACTGCATCATCGGCTGTTCCGGCTGATCCCGTGGCTCCCTGAGTAAGCGCTTCGGCATACATTAAAAGAATCTGCGAATACCTGATAATCTGAAAATCTTTGTTGGAAGAATAGGAAGTACGTCCCGGGGTAAGCATATCAGAAGGCAAATACATTTTACCGGAATAAAACACCTGACGCGAACCGTTATTGAATACATCTCCGTCACGGGTAGTATTTGAAACAAAAGAAGGAAGTGAATTGGCATATTGGGGAGCGACCTTCTTTAAGGAATCTATCCCGGCCTGGGTAAATAATACTGTTGTTTCAAGCCTTACGGTTTCACCTCTGTCAAGCATGAATTTTACATATTTAAAGCTTGGTTCCCAAAATCCCCATCCACCACCGGCGGTGGATACTTTTGGAGTCCAGCTCTGAGGTCCGAAAAAATCCCACAGATAATTATAGGAGTCTCCTGACGGCGTTCCAAAGTCGGTAAAATTTAATTCCCAGATGTTTTCGTTATTTAACTTCCCTTTAAGTTTGAAGAGGTTATAGAAATCAGGTTCAAGCGAAAATATACCTGCCTGGATGATCTTGCCGGTTGCATCGGCCACAACCTGATATTTTTTTAACTCAAGATTTGCTAAAGCCTTAATAGCAAGAGCAGTATACTTGGTTAACCCTCCAGGGATATCGGTACGCTGATTTGGACGCTTATCGGGTAAATTAGGGATCGCTTCATCCATTCTGTCTGAAATGTAGGCCATCACGCTATCCTTGGATGTTAGTTTTACCTGGAACATTATCGATGGATCGGATGTAGGTGGAATCAGAATACTACCCCATGCCCGGCTACACCAAAACAACCACCAGCAACGCATTACCTGAGCTTCGGCTGTATATTGATCGGCCAAAGGTGCACCGTTTTTGGCATTTTTCTTGTAAAGAGCGATTTGTTCCATTGCTGAGTTGGCTGTAACAACATCTCCGAACAATTCCTGCCAGTCAGCATCAAGCATCCAGAAAGTATTATCATAATGGTAAAAATCAATATCTCCCAGTGGAGACTGATCCCCCAGTCCACCTTTATTGACATCATCTCCGCGGACAGTCAGTAAAGGGAAAATATTCCATCCGATACCATTGAGACGTGAATATACCCCATACAATGGTTGAATCATATTGCTGGTTACGGTATAATCGGTCCCTCCGGTATACGTGCGGTTTTCGGCGAGTGAATCCAGTTTTTTAGTACATCCGGATACCACAAAAAGTGCAACGAATAGTAGAATTACTGGTATAATATGACGAAGTGGTTTCATAGTTAAAAGTATTTTAGAATTTAATATTAAGACCAATTGTATAAATTGCAGGAACCGGATAGGTTACATCATCATATCCATTGGCCACTTCCGGGGTAAAACCCTGGTACTTGAAATGGGTCAAAGGATGGTCAGCAGTTAAAAAGATCCGGGTTTCCGGGAAATTGCCATTTAACCAGGACTGATTCTTTAAGGTGTAACCAATTTGCACATTCTGTATCCGCCAGAATTTACCATCGTTCACAAAATAATCAGACATTTTTTGATTCCATACTTTCAAAAGTCCGGCAGAAGAGGGATATTTATTTGAAGTACCATCCCCATGCCAGCGATTTACGGCAAGATCAGCATCAAGGTTGCCATCACTGGTCCAGAGCATTTCACCACGTCTGCGGTTGAGAATTGAATTACCCGATTGTCCATAGAAAGAGGCCGACAAATCAAAGTTCAGATATTTCACACCAATGTTGCCGCCAAAAGTGAGGTTAGGAAAATAAGATCCCAATATCACCCGGTCGCTGCCGTCTATCTTGCCATCTTTATTCTGGTCTACATATTTAAAATCTCCTGGAATTAAACCATTGGCTACCGCAATGGGATCGGCATTTATTTGTGCCTGGTTTTGATAAACGCCGGCAATTTTCCATCCATAATAAGCATTCAACGGGTGTCCTACATAAGAGCGTTGCCGGAATTCAGCAGTGCCATAATCGATATAAGGTTGTCCGTAAAGGTCGCGAACCTGGTTTTTAAGCGTTGCAAAATTGGCTCCGACGTTATAACTAAGCTTATCGGTAATCTTGTCACTCCAGTTAAGCGTGCATTCAAACCCTGAATTCCTGATGGT
>CAIXZH010000026.1 GCA_903923905.1 uncultured Bacteroidia bacterium | reverse complement strand
ACTAGGAGGGTTTTTTGTACTTTAGGCCAACTTGTTTGTACAATGTTTGTACAGAAATAAAAAAGAGCTACAAAATATTTGTAACTCTTTGATTTTCAGTTGTCCTGTCAGGTTTCGAACCTGAACTCTTCTGATCCAGAATCAGACGTGTTGCCAATTACACCACAGGACAGATTAATGGTTGACCCGTCAAGGCTCGAACTTGAACTCTTCTGGACCAAAACCAGACGTGTTGCCAATTACACCACGGGTCAATCTATAAAGTCTTATTATTTAAGACGGCTGCAAAAGTACTAATTTTTTTTTGTTGCAAACTGATTGGCAATAAAAAATAGAAACATTCGGTTTATTTGTTTATTTCCATAATGACAGTTTCAATGTTCCAAAAGTTAATTTATGGTAATGTTAAGCATAACTTTGGTAGGTCTAAAAGGATTATTAATATCTTCGTAAGCTTTTTTGAGAATTGAGTGGCTCCGGCTTTAGGATGACAGCTTTAAAATGTGACATACAAGTAATTGATTATGAATATAAAAGGATATAAGTATTATAATACTGTTGTTGGGTGGTTTATATTTCTGGTTGCAGCTATTGTTTACCTGAGTACTATTGAACCGACGGCCAGTTTCTGGGACTGTCCCGAATTCATCACAACTGCCTTTTCCATTCAGGTGGGTCATCCTCCGGGCGCACCCCTGTTTATGATTATGGGTCGTATTTTTACCATGTTTGCCAATAATACTGCTCATGTTGCACTGATGTGTAACATATTAACTGCTTTGGCAAGTGCCTTTACTATCCTGTTTCTTTTTTGGACTATCACTCATATGGCCCACAAAATAATAGGAGTGAAGGATTCTGATCCTACCCTGCCGCAATTAATTGCTATTTTGGGTGCCGGAGCTGTGGGAGCTCTTGCCTATACCTTCTCCGATACCTTCTGGTTCTCAGCTGTTGAGGCGGAGGTTTATGGCATGTCTTCCTTGTTTACGGCCCTTGTACTCTGGTGCATCCTGAAATGGGAAAACGAGGCTGATGATAAGTTTGCGAACCGTTGGCTTATCCTTATCAGTTACCTGATTGGACTCTCCATTGGTATTCATTTATTGAATCTATTGGCTATTCCTGCTATTGTTCTGGTTTACTTTTTCCGAAAATATAAAACGACTCCCTGGGGTGTAGTCATTGCAGTAACAATTTCGATTTTATTAGTCGCTTTTGTGTTATATCTCTTTATTCCGGGAGTTTTAATCCTGGCTCAACGGTTTGAACTCCTATTTGTAAATGGGATTGGTGCTCCTTACAACACCGGCACGATTATCTATATGCTACTGCTAATTGCCTTGATTGTCTGGGGAGTAAAATATACTATCCAAAAGAAAAAGGTAATTGCCAATACCATCATTCTGGGTTTAGCAGTTATGTTAATAGGTTACTCCTCCTATGCATTAATTATGATACGGTCGATAGCCAATCCTCCTATGGATCAGAATAATCCTGACAATGTCTTTTCATTGCTATCATACCTTAACCGAGACCAGTATGGATCTACTCCATTATTATATGGCCAATACTTTAATGCCCCACTTGATACAGAGAACCCTTATTCAAAGGGAAGTGCCAACTATGTTGAACGTAATGGAAGATATGAAATTGCTGATTATAAACAAGCTCCAAATTACGACAGTCGGTTCATGACTTTCTTCCCCAGAATGTACAGCTCGACTCCGGATCATGTCAAAGAGTATAAGAACTGGGCAAATATAAAAGGGACACCTATCCAGGTTACCAACAGGGAAGGTGAGCCCCAGCAGATTATGAAACCGACATTCATGGAGAACCTCAGCTTTTTCTTCTCTTACCAAATTAACTGGATGTATTGGCGATATTTCATGTGGAATTTTTCCGGACGCCAGAATGATAACCAGGGGTATGGCGATATATTAAACGGGAACTGGATCACCGGATTTAATTTCCTTGATTCTATCCGGTTGGGTGATCAGAACCATCTGCCGAAGACCCTGGCCGAAAACAGAGGAAAAAATAAATATTTTATGCTCCCATTAATACTCGGATTACTTGGTTTGTTTTTTCAGGTTAATGCAGGGCATAAAGGGAGAGAGGATTTCTGGGTCGTGATGACCTTGTTTATTATGACAGGTCTTGCAATATTGGTTTTCCTGAATCAGGAACCGCTTCAACCCCGTGAGCGGGATTATGCCTATGCAGGTTCTTTCTATGCCTTTGCAATTTGGATTGGGCTGGGAGTCCTTTCGTTGTTCCAGCTTTTTATGAAAGTGTCGGCTGCCAAGACCAGCGCCATTGTGGCCACTGCCCTTTCCCTTATTGCCGTTCCATGTCTGATGGCGAATCAAAACTGGGATGACCATGATCGTTCCGGTAGGTATACAACGTGTGATCTCGGACGTGACTACCTCGAGTCGTGTGCCCCGAATGCGATCATCTTTACCAATGGGGACAACGATACATTCCCTTTATGGTATGCCCAGATGGTCGAAGGGGTCAGAACTGACGTTCGGGTATGTAATTTAAGCTATTTTCAAACCGACTGGTATGTTGATCAGATGAAGCGAAAGGCTTATGAATCAGATCCGCTTCCTATTAAATTTGAGCATAACCAGTATGTACAGGGAACCCGCGATGTCATTTATGTGCTGGATCAGATCAAACGACCGGTGAATTTAAAGGAGGCGATGGACTTTGTCCGCTCCGACGATGCAGGGACTAAATTACAACAAGCGGATAACGCCTCTTTTATCCCCTCCAAACAGTTGGTTTATCCGGTTGACAAGGGTGCCGTTCTCGCCAACAATGTGATAGACCCGAAGGATGCCGACAAGATTGTTTCCCAGATGGAGATAAAGTTAACCGGGAATTATGTAACCAAGGATGAGCTGATGATTCTGGACATGATTGCCAACAACAACTGGAAGCGACCAATCTATTTTGCCATAACCGTCGGGAGGGAGAAATACCTGAATTTGCAGGAATATTTTCAGACAGAAGGATTTGCTTACCGGCTCGTTCCGATTAAAACACCTTTAAAGAGCGGTCAGGTTGGAGGTATACGTTCCGATGTAATGTACAATAACATCATCCGTAAGTTCAAATGGGGTAACATGAATGATCCAAAGGTTTACCTCGATGAGAACAATATTCGCATGGCAATGAATGTGCGGAACAGTTTCGTTAAGTTAGCCAATGGATTGCTTGATCAGGGGAAACGAGATTCTGCCATTGCCGTACTTGATCGTTGTAATGAATTAGTTCCCAATTCGAAGGTGACCTATAATTACTTTAACCTGCTGATGGTGGAATCCTATTACAGGGCAGCCCACAATCTAATAAAAAGTGCCACTACCGACAGTTTATCTTTAGGGATCACTACTTTCCCTGCAGCTAGCTCAAAAGGGAATGAGGTGGCGAAAGTCATGGCCCGAAATTGTGAGGAGGAGTTGAAATACTATTTCACCCTTGAGCCGCGATTCCGGGCATCGGTTCAGGATGAGCTGCAACGTTCATTTTATATCATGCGGGAGTTGAGTAACGTTTCAAGACACTATGGAGAGAAGGCACTCAGTGATGATATTGCCACTAGATTAAATAATTTATTGGTGATTTATCAGCCTGATTTAGCCGGCGAGAGATTAAAAGAATAAATTATTTGTTTATTCTGAATAGAATTATATACTTTTGACCCTTAGTAGCAAAAATTGGGTCGATTGATAATCCAGGGAATGAGATTTAAACTTCAGGTTCACCTTCCACAGTATATTACCAAATGGTTTCCACTAGCCATTTGGCGGATGCCCGAAAATTCAAAAACGGTGTATCTTACCTTTGATGATGGTCCTATTCCTGAGGTAACGCCATGGGTATTAGATCTGCTACGTAAAAACAACATTGAAGCAACTTTTTTTGCTGTTGGAGAGAATGTTTTCAGGTATCCTGAAATTTTTGAACAGATCGTTGATGAAGGTCATGCTGTTGGAAATCATACTTACCACCATCTGCAAGGACTTAAATCGGATAATCTTACTTATTATAAGGATATCGTTCAGGCCGATAGGCTAATTGGATCGAATCTTTTCCGTCCGCCGCATGGATGGCTGAAGAGAGCTCAATATCGTTACCTTTCCGGCAGGTATAAAATAGTGATGTGGGATGTGATCTCCTGTGACTATAACCAGAACATTACCAAGGAAGAGGTTTTGCAGAATGTATTGGATTTTGCCCGAGCCGGAAGCATCATTACCTTTCATGATTCAAAAAAAGCAGCAAGCCACCTCTATTGGGTACTTCCCCGTGCAATAAAGGCATTAAAGGCTGAAGGGTACGAATTTAGTAAAATTGAATTCCCAAAAGTTCGCCGTCTTTACTATTCGCCTGCTATTCAACGAATTCGCCGATTCCGAAACAACCTTCGCCAATTGAGCCATTGGGCATAAAAAGGGTTTCTTACCAAAGAAATTGAAAAGAAAGGGGACCTTTTTTTTTAAAAAATGGATAAAGTTTATGAAAAAAGCTGTCGCCTCTCTTATTGCGCTATTACTTTGTCTGAACCTGTATGCACAAA
Organism: uncultured Bacteroidia bacterium; assembly: GCA_903923905.1. GTDB lineage: Bacteria > Bacteroidota > Bacteroidia > Bacteroidales > Prolixibacteraceae > JAAFHB01. Next base: position 45,831 of record CAIXZH010000026.1, on the reverse strand, counting down.
AGTCATTGCATACTCTGCAACAGGAATTTGCAGACTTAAGATTCGGAATGTTCATCCATTTCAATATTCCAACCTTTTCAACTGACGATTGGCCCGATCCAAATACGCCAATAACGGTCTTCAACCCAACCAGGTTAGATTGCAATCAGTGGGCAACTGCAGCAAAATCGGCAAATATGAGTTATGGTTGTCTGACAACCAAACACCACAGCGGTTTTTGCTTGTGGAATACCAAATCGACCGATTATAATGTGATGAACAGTCCATTAAAACGGGATGTTGTCAAGGAATATGTTGATGCCTTTCGTGCCAAAGGTTTAAAAGTTATGCTTTACTATTCCATTCTCGATACCCACCATTACCTTCGGCCTAGCCATATTACCCAAAAACATGTGGAAATGGTAAAAGAACAAATCCGGGAGTTGTTTAGCAATTATGGAGAGATCACTGCACTTTTCATCGATGGGTGGGAATCCCCCTGGGCACGGATAAGTTATGATGAAATCCCTTTCGAAGATATTTATTTGCTGATCAAATCGCTTCAGCCAAATTGTTTGGTAATGGATTTAAACGCGGCAAAGTATCCAGCCTCGGCTTTATTCTATAGTGATATCAAATCATATGAACAAAATGCCGGAGAAAAAATGGACCAGGAAAATAATCTATTACCTTCTATGTCATGCCTGCCCATTAATAGCCAATGGTTCTGGAAGAAAGATTTTCCGACCAGCCCTGTAAAGGATGCCGGATATATTGTAAATGAGAATATTATTCCTTTAAATCGGGCATTTTGTAATTTTATTTTTAATGTAGCGCCTAACCAGGAGGGGTTGATTGACGATAATGCCCTCGGCCTTTTGAAAAAGATAGGTGCCTTATGGAAAAATGAGGGTCCAGTGGCCCGGTTTGACATTAGCGAATCTCCGGTAATTTCAACCAATATAGCCAAACACAAGCCTGCAGATTCTTCCTGGAGTTGGGACATGCAGATTTCTGACCTTGGGAATGATGATGATTTTAAAACTTATTGGGAATCGAATATACATGTGAAGAATCCGTGGTATGGAGTGGACTTGGGTACTGAAAAACCATTTAATATGGTTGTAATTACTGAGGCAAAGAAAGGTATCAAACAATACCGGATTCAATATTTTACGCATGGGCAATGGGAAACGGTTTTTGAGGGGAGCAATTCCCATATCGTGAAAATTCACCGCTTCAACCGTGTTTGGGGGAGCAAAATCAGGATTCTGTTTGACAGTTTCACGGCAAATCCGACAATTGCTGAGCTTGGGGTATATAACGAACGTCGATGACTTTTCGCGTGGAAATGATTTTTATTCATTGATAGGAAAACTGTAATTTAAAGTAATCCAAAAATGTTTTGATGAGAAAAGCCTATTTCGAATTCTGTTTATAACATCATCAATCTTTAATATGTTTATGATAATAACGACCGATATTGCAGGTTGATAATAGTAGATTTCCTTCTAAAAGATGATTGACAAAATGTTTGCAGTACCATGGTATTTGCAGACTCCCTTTTGCCCCAAAACCATTGAAAATCCCAAGTTGATTGTGCACAGGATGGTGGCCGATAAAGGGATTTCTGTCTAATGTGCAGGGACGGATATTTGCCTGATGCTTGATAATTATAGAGTTCCTTAAATCGGGAGAAAGCTTTTTAACCTCGTCCAGTAACCTATTTTTCCCAACTTCGGTAGCTTGAATATCCAGATTCACCCTGTCAAATGTGGCACCGATTCTGATTTGATTGGAACTTAGCGGGATAAGCCAGTTGCCGTAGTTGAGGATCTTATCTGGCAAAATGGTCTCATGTTGAAGCGTTAAAATCTCTCCCTTAACCGGTTGAAAGGGAAGCCACGAAAACCAGGGATTTTGTGTCGCAAAGTGTCCTTCACAAAAAATGACTTGTTTTGGATAAATGTCCTGCCAGTGCAGAGTCGGTTCAAGCAGAATATCCCGATATTCTATAGAAGCCTGCCGGTAACAATTTTTGGAAATAAAAAACGTTTTCAGGCAATCCAACACTGACAACGTTAACAAATGTCCGGCATTGGTTTGTTCCATATAACCAAATGGTGTTGTGAGATTACCAATATGATTTTCGCTCGTTTGGATATTATTGATATAACCGGCATAATCTGGATTTATATATCGTCTTTCTGCCTCATTTAATTCCTTTTCACTTCTGAAGATCCGCAACATCGGTTTTGTCCTGAAAAACTCTTGGTGAAAAAAATCTTCCAAATAGGAATAGAAATTTCTGGATGTAGTTAGAAGTCTCCCTGCATCGGCCGATTTTACCAGTCGCTTACCGGTAACCGGATTTATCAGGCCCGCCGCAACCTGCGAAGCATTCTCAATCCCATTATCCACAATGACAACAGAACAACCACGTTGAATCAGTTCCCAGGCCAGCAGGCTGCCAGATAATCCCTGGCCAATTATTAGAAAGTCGATCATGATTTGTCAAAGATACAATCTGATTCATATCTCAAAATTATATTTCGTAAAATCCACATCAATTTAGGGCTACATGAACGTTTAATTTTAATATTTTTTCAACTGGCAATCCTGTAGATGTATACGAACGTATACGATATTCAAATTCACCTTGATATACTTGAATATCAGACACTCCGTTGTTCAATGAAACTTGCAATCTAAATTTATCAGCATTAAATTCTGAGGAAGATTTTCTTTTGGTACAGGTAGTAAAGAAGTAACCATTCAAGTAGAATTGAACCTAGAATTACAACCCAGGCGCCAAATGGAGCAACAAGCCAGCCTGTGAAAAAATCGGAGATTCCTTCGAAATCTACAATCCGATAGGCCATGTAAATGGTTATTGAATTCATTCCAATTACTTTAAAGAAAAGGATTATATAGGAAAGAAACCCCTGTGTCCAACCCTTAATATCAATCATAAAATAAAACAGGGATAATAATATTGAACTGATCCCGGCCGCGAGAAGATTAAACGGAACGGTCCAGGCCGATTTAATGATTGGATAAACTGGCGAAAGAACCAGGGCGATTATCACCAGAATTGTCCCCCCAATAGCCAGGGTTGAAGCTTTTATTAGTGTGGCGGGCAACTTATCATGCAAGACTGATCCCGCAAGTGAACCCATCAAGGTAACGGTTATTGCTGAAACGATGCACAATAACCCTTCGGGATCAAAGGTGCCGCCAAATAGTCTGCCAGGCAAAAACATCCGATCGATCCAGGCATTCATACCCCACTCGCGATCCAAAAGCCCGGCCCCATGACCAGGAACAGGGACTGCCAGCTGAAGAATGGCAATACCTGCCAGTATACCTATCAGCCATACTATTCGTGTTTTTAGTGATTTTGTATAGAGGATTATCGTTGCAGCAAATAAATAACCAAGACCAATCTGACCGAGTACACTTGTAAACCGAAGATGGGGAGATCCATTCTTCAATACCCCGCTGTAGAATATGCCAAGAAGCACCAACATAAGTCCTCGTCTAACAATTTTACTAAGCAAGGTCTTTCTTTTAACCCCTTGCCCGGTTTTTGCTGAAATAGCATAAGGAATTGCGACTCCGGAAATAAACATAAACAATGGGAAAATAAGATCTTCAAAATGAAATCCTTCCCAATTCGCATGTTCCATCTGATCAGCGATAAACTGAACCCAACCCCATTTTGTCTCTTTTGCCCAGGCTTCAATCAGGCTTCCGCCGCCTACGATCCATAGCATGTCAAAACCACGCAATACATCCAGCGATTGCAATCGTTCGGCTGACTTTGGCCCGCTCTTTTTTATCTTCATTGGGGGTTTATTTAGGATTAATATAGCTAGATCAAAGTTATATATTTTGAGTTAAGGGGCAAGCTTGATCAGCTTTGATCTTGATTTTTCCGCAGAAGTTTTTTTGAATAAATGTGATTTATTGATCTTTCTTAATGGGTTTTGTAATATTACCATTACTTGCCTGTAGCAATAGCTTTTTTCCGGTCACCGGAAAGCGCATAAGCAGTCTTGGTAATTAATCTAATCACACTTGAAAAATATTACCGATTCTGTATCGTCCTCACCAATTAAAATCTTAATTCTCTTTGATAATTGACCAATCTCTTCCGGCGTTATATTAATTGTATTAAGATTTTCTCCGAAATATGCGTTCAATGATTAGAAGGCTTTAATCTCTGAATTAGATGCGAGGTTGGATCATTATCCCGATCAAAGCGATTATAATAAGCAAAGCAAAGATTATTAAAAAGATTATCAAAACTCTTTTATTCAATTTTGAATTTTCCATAGCTTCAAGAATTATGTTAATTTAACTTTGGAGCTTTCGCTTTCCTCGCTCTTGAAAACTGATTTAGGGTGAGTTGATACAAAGATACCTAAATAAGACCCCAATTATACCAATATCCTGTATTTAGTTTACGAAAACAAGAATGGAAATATAACTCGCCTGAATGTAGACTATATAGATTAACAGAAAATGGGGGGATTGACTTTGTTTAGAACAATTGCGCAATTGGCAGGTCCGGAGCAAATTGTACCTTGAGTTATTTGGCCAAAAGAAAAGAGCCACAATCTGACTTGCAACTCTTTGATTTTCTGTGGAGAATATCGGAATCGAACCGATGACCTTTTGACTGCCAGTCAAACGCTCTAGCCAACTGAGCTAATCCCCCGATTAAGGGTGCAAATATATAAATATTTTAATCCACTTCGGGTTGACCTCCTTGAAAAATTAATCTTAAATATTAAAATCCGGCAGGAATCTAAATCTCCGGTTTGTTGTAATAGAACCCCGGGAAGATAGTATGATCCATGCCTATTTAAAAATGAAGGCTTTATAACTTTAAAATATGTTCAATTTTTTTGTAATTTTCATTCCTATAATCGATTGAATAAAACGTTGATAATTCAACTTCCTTGATCCGCAGATGTACTGTCTGTTTGCCTCCGTGCCTAAGGTGATTTGGTTGGGATAAAACTAAATTAAAGGAATGATATGCTATATGTTTTTAAAGGGATTGATCAATTACCTGATGATTTTATAGGAACATGCAGTTGCTTTTTGCCAAAATGGCGGCTGGATCAAATGATGGCATACCGCCTTCCGTCTGACAGAAAATTATGTGCTCTCGCTTATCTGATCCTAGTGTATGCTCTGAAAAAGGAGGGTGTCTTTTATGCCTTGCCGGAGTTTGGATATCGTACTGAAGGAAAGCCTTTCTTGTCAAACTATCAGGATATTTATTTCAATTTAAGCCATTGCAGGAATGTGGTGGTTTGTATTCTTTCGGATCGAGAAGTTGGTGTGGATGTTGAGACAGTCTTTCCGTATGATGACGCACTGGCAAAGTCTGTATGCAGTGATCCCGAATACCTTAGGGTTAGCTGGTCTTCAGACCCTAATATACAGGCGAAAAATTTTACTGAGCTCTGGACCCGGAAGGAAAGTGTCGTAAAATGGCGTGGCACAGGATTGAATTGTGACCCGCGTGAAATATTACAGGACAATTCTCCGGATATTCCTGGTCAAGGCTATCAAATCTCCAGCCACTATATTAAAACCGGAGATTTTTACATTTCAATTTGCAGGAATAGTCTATAAAAAATTAAACTATGGAAACCAAGTTTTATCCTTTATCTGACAGTCAGAAAGGTATTTATTACGAGTGGGAGAAAGATAAATCTCTTACCCAATATAATTTAGCCTTCCTGTACGACTTTCCAGTGTCGATAGACTCCGAAAGAATAATAAATGCTTTCGAAAATGTAATTAACGCCCATCCTATCATTAAAGTAAAACTAGGGATGAAAGGAGAGGAGGTGGTCCAATATTTCTTGGAGGAAGATCACGTAGAGATCAACATTCAGAATGTCAGGGAGTCGGAGATGGAAGGTATTATTTCCAGGTTCATTCGTCCGTTTGATTTGATAGGGTCTGCGCTTTACCGGATTGAGCTCTATCAGACAGAAAAAAAAGTATATGTACTTTTTGACATTCATCATATCCTATTCGACAGATCTTCGGTAGAGATATTCAACATGGATCTTGTACGTGCTTATGAAGGGGAAGTACTGACCAAGGAGTATTTTACCGAATATGATTACGCAGATCTGGAATACAGTAGGAAAGGAGATACAGAATATCTTGAGGCTGAGTCCTATTTTGAGAAAAGACTTAGCGGGATTACTATGACCAGGGTCCCAACCATTAATAACAAGAAGAATGAAGTCGGATTTAAGCAACTGTTGTCGGAATTTATTGATCAGGATCTGGTAAATGAATTCTGCACCAAACTTAGAATATCACCAAACAACCTGTTTGCCGGTGCAATCGGCATATGCTTGAATCGCTTTACCAGGGAACAGGAAATCGCATTTTGTACTGTACATCATGGCCGCACTGATGAGCGATTACTTAACAAAGTGGGAATGTTTGTCAAGACTTTGCCTGTGGTTATAAAAGTGCTTCCGAACCAGAAAGTAGTTGATTATCTGGCAGACATTCGCACCGATTTGTTAGAGCTTTGGAGTAAGCAAAGCTTTCCGTTTTTCGAAATGGTGAAAAAATTTGGAGCATCTATGGAGGTTGTATATACCTTTCAGAAAGGATTGGCTGAAGATTTCGGGATGGAAGGAGGAATGGTTCATATTACGAAGTTAAGTACAGCAAGGACTAATGAAAGTCTGGTTATCTATATTATTCAGAAAATGCACCACTATGAGATTCGATGTGAATACAACGATAGTCTCTATAGTCAAGAGTACATTAAAAGATTCAGTTCCTGCATTAAAAATACGGTTTTGAATATGATGGCAGATGAATACAGGGTTTTCAGTGATATCTCAATTCTCTCAAAACAACAGGAAGCGGAAGTTCGAATTCAATCTACAGGAATGAAACTTGATTATGATCGTACAGTTTCTCTGGTCGATCTATTCAGGGAGCAGGTTCGAAAGTGCCCTGATAGTGTTGCCGTTGTGTTTGAAAAAGTGAAGTTGACTTATGCAGAGTTGGACCTGATTACCGATAACCTTGCAAAAAAACTCGCTTCGTTAGGAGTAAGGCGTGAGAAGGTTGTCGGGATCATGATTGGCAGAAGTGAATTTATGGTGATTTATCCATTGGCAATAATGAAGGCTGGCGGAGTCTATATGCCATTGGACTTTACTATGCCTGCTGACCGTTTGAGTTTTATGATCAGGGATGCAGGAGCCGGATATATTCTTTCCGAGGGTTCGCGTGTGGCTGACACCCTTCCCGGATTTAAAGGAGTTGTTATAAACCAGGAGGATATCATAATCCAACAAATGAACGATGATTATGATCTGCCTCGATCTGGACCTGAGGATAGTTTTGTTCTTCTTTATACTTCCGGATCCACAGGCACCCCTAAGGGCTGTATTCTTGAGCATAGGAATATTGTCAATTTCTGCAAATGGTATATCGACGAGTTTAATGTAACTCCACAGGACCGGAGTGTTGCTTATGCGAACTTCGCTTTCGATGCTCATATGATGGATATTTATCCGATGATTACCGTTGGCGCATCGGTTTATATTCTGCCATCAGACATGAGAATTGATCTGATCAGAATGAACCAGTATATGGAGGAAAATGGGTTGACTATTGCCTTTCTGACTACCCAGATTGGAAGGCAATTTGCTGAGGATATTGAAAATCACTCATTAAGACTTCTCTCAGTTGGCGGAGAACGGCTCATTCCCACCAGGAAGCCACCATATCGTTTCTACAATGGATACGGTCCAACCGAATGTACCATTTATTCCACTTTTTATAATATCAGGAACGATTATTCCAGCTCAGTGATCGGACATCCTGTGCGTAATGTCTGTAATTATATTATGGACAATAATCTGCAGCTCCTTCCAATCGGTGTTGCGGGAGAATTATGCATAGGCGGAGCGGGGGTCGGTCGGGGGTACTTGAACAGGGATGACCTGAATAAGGAAAAATTTGTTGAGTGGGAAGGGGAAAAGCTTTATCGTACCGGAGACCTTGCCAGATATAATGAATCGGGTGAGATTGAATATTTCAACCGCCTCGATAACCAGGTCAAACTTCGAGGTTTGAGAATTGAGCTTGGGGAAATCGAGAATGTCCTGTCAGGGTATGAAGATATAACTTCGGTAGTTGTGGATGTGAAGGAGTTTGGTGGAGTTCAGCACCTCTGCGGTTATTTTACGGCGAAAAGCCGGATTGAGACCCGGGTGTTGAAAGATTTTATGAGAACAAGCCTTGCAGAGTATATGGTGCCTACTGCATTAATTCAGATGGAGCAGTTCCCTCTTACCAACAATGGAAAAGTCAACCGCAAATTGTTGCCGGATCCGCAAATATTAATAGCGGAAATTATTCCGCCTGCCACTCCAATGGAGAAAAATTTATTCGATATTGTTTCGGTGATACTCGGGACAAACGATTTTGGTGTCAGTACGAATCTTTTCTCGCTCGGACTAACCTCAATCCTTGCCATTAAACTTTCTGTCACTATCCGGAAAAAGTTGGGGATTATCGTAGAGACAAAAGATATTCTGAAATTCAAAACTCTTCAACATATAGCCCGGATTGCAGCACAAGCTGCAGGAACGACCCCGCCAGGGACGATTCCTGTTGTGGAGATCAGAGATTTTTATCCGCTGAGTGAGAATCAGATGGGCATTTACTGTGAATGGGAAAAGAATCCGGATGCCCTACAGTACAATATTGGTGCCTCATTACGTTTCTCTGATCAGATTGACGTCAAAAAGTTGAAAGATGCTGTAAATACTGTAATTGATGCTCATCCTTATCTTAAGACTACATTAGCATTTCGAGACAATGCCATTGTACAATTACGCAGGGACAATCAGCCGGTTGAGATCCTTGTCGAAGAGAATATCGAGATGGAGATGAATTCTGTCCTTTCATCCTTTGTGCGCCCCTTCAACCTGTTCGGTGATAGTCTCTATCGCGTTGAAATTCATCAGACAGAATGTTATACCTACTTTCTGTTCGATATTCATCACCTGATTTTTGATGGTGGATCAATGAATGTTCTCTTTAATGATTTGGAGGAGGCCTTTAAAGGACAAACCCTGGCCCGGGAAGTGTTTACTGCTTTTGACCACGCATTGGAGGAGGAGGCTCAATCAGGGTCTGAAAAGTATTTGGAGGCAGAAGCTTATTTTGATAATTTGGTTGGACATTCATCTTTAACCGAATTCCCATTCCCGGCACCGCACCAGGGTTCTGGAAAGGCCAAAATGATAAATGTTGATATTGTTTCAGACGGGATTCCTGAATTTTGCCGATCTAATGGCATTACCGAAAGTAACTTCTTCCTTGGCGTTCTCGCGCTGGAACTAAGTCGTTATACCAGGGAGGACCAAATAACACTTACTACAGTATCGAGTGGACGTGCAGACACCAAACTTTCGAATCTGATTGGAATGTTTGTGAAGACGCTTCCGGTGGCAATTAATATCCAGGAAGATATTGTAATAGAGATGATCAAAGAGGTCCAAAATCGGATGTTTATCACTATGGAACAGGATATTTTCCCATTTACCAGGATGGCTGAGAAATATGGTTTGGTACCTCAAATCAATTATGTCTATGAAGGGGGCGTTGAGCAGGATTTATACCTGGGAGATGAGTGTGCTACCCTAAATTTCCTCAACACCGACAAAGTTAAATTTCCATTCGGGGTAATGATTTTCCCTGTTCAGGGAGGCTATTCAGTCTCTTTGGAGTTTGATGATTCCCTATATCAGGAGACTGATATCAAAAGATTTGGAGACATTTTTGTTGAGCTGGCAAATCGCATCTCAAAAAATGCCTATAAATCGATATCGGAAATCAGTCTTGTGGAGGAAGAAAAGGAGTATGAGGTTATTAAAATATCCAGGGGAAAGGAACTGGATTACGACAGAAGTCTCACTCTGGTCGATCTTTTCAGAGAACAGGTCAGAAAGAGTCCAGATAGTATTGCGGTCGTATTTGAAGAGCGGAAATTGACTTATTCTGAGTTGGATCTGATCACTGATAAGCTTGCAAAAAAGCTCATTTCATCAGGGGTGCGGCGAGAAAAGGTTGTTGGAATCTTTATCGACCGGAGCGAATACATGGTGATTTATCCATTGGCGGTTATGAAAGCCGGCGGAGCCTATATGCCATTGGATTTGCAAATGCCACCGGAACGTCTGAATTTTATTCTAAAAGATGCGGCAGCCGATCATTTACTTACCGAAGATTCGCTGGTTCGTGATTCCATCCCTGATTTCAGAGGGGAAATTATTTGTATCGGGGAAATTTCTGGTTTAGTGATAAATAATGACATTGTCCTTCCTAAACCTGCATCGGATGATATGTTTGTTCTGCTCTATACTTCCGGATCAACCGGCACACCTAAAGGTTGTGTTCTCGAACACAGGAATATCGTCAATTTCTGCAAATGGTACGTTGAAGATTTTAATATCACGCATCAGGACAGAAGTGTGGCATATGCGAACTTTGCATTCGATGCCCACATGATGGATATTTTTCCGATGCTTACCGTCGGCGCATCGGTCTATATTCTACCTTCAGAGATGCGAATGGATCTGATAAGAATGAACAATTATATGGGGAAAAACGGGCTGACTATCGCTTTTATGACAACTCAGATTGGACGGCAGTTTGCAGAGGATATTGAGAACCATTCATTAAGACTTCTTTCAATTGGAGGCGAGCGTTTGAGTCCAACCAAAAAACCGCCATACCGGTTTTACAACGGATACGGTCCGACAGAATGCACACTCTATTCTACTTTCTATAACATCGAAAGTGACTACAAAAGTTCAGTCATTGGTCACTCATTAAGTAATGTATCGAATTACATTATGGATCAGAAACTTCAACTGCTTCCTGTGGGTGTTGCGGGGGAATTGTGCATTGGTGGTGCTGGTGTCGGCCGGGGATACCTGAGCCGGGATGACCTAAATAAGGAAAAGTTTATTGTGTGGAAGGGGGAGAAGCTCTATCGTTCCGGAGATCTTGCACGGTATAATGAATCGGGTGAGATTGAATATATCACCCGTCTTGATAATCAGGTCAAGCTTCGCGGACTGAGAATTGAACTTGGGGAGATCGAGAATGCCATATCAGGTTTCGAAGGAATATCTTCAGCGGTTACAGATGTGAAAATGATCGGAGGAATAGAGCATTTAATTGGATATTATACTGCGAAAACTGCGATTGATGTGCTGATGCTAAAGGGTTATCTGAGGGAAAGCCTTTCGGAGTTTATGGTGCCGGCAACCTTTATTCAGCTGGAGAAATTTCCACTTACAAATAACGGAAAAGTCAACCGAAAAGCTCTCCCGACTCCGGAAACGGGAAGCAAAGCAGAATATATCGCTCCTACGAGTAAGACTGAGGAGGCTATTTGTCACATCTATTCCAATGTATTGACAATTGAGAAAGTGGGTATTCTTGATAATTTCTTTGAGATTGGCGGATCTTCAATGTCCGCAATCAGAGCGGTCATTCAGATCATAAACCTGGGATATAATATTAAATACGGCGATCTCTTCAAACTAAAGAATCCACAGGCAGTTGCTAAGTTTTTATCAGATCATGAGGGTAATGGGGACATTATGGATAAGGTTGAATTAGAGGATCTCTGTGATTATAATTATTCATCAATCAATCAGCTTCTTGATAAAAATAAGCCTGATTTATGGGAAAACTTTCACATGCGCGATTTAGGCGATGTGCTGCTGACCGGCGCAACGGGATATCTTGGAATCCACATTCTTAAAGAACTCATCGACAATGAGTCAGGAAAGATCTATTGTCTGGTTCGTTCCAAAGGATCGTTGACCCCAATGCAACGAATGAAATCTCAGTTGATGTATTATTTTTCCAAGACTTTCGATGAAACCTTCGATTCGAGAATTATTCCGGTGGATGGGGATATAACCAATGTTGAAACATTAAAGTCGCTGAAGGGTAAAGGAGTCAGCACAGTTTTTAATTGCGCAGCAAGTGTTAAGCATTATGAAACCGGTGATGAACTGGACAAAATAAATATAGGAGGGGTAGTCAATTTAATTAGCTTTTGTAAAGATGAAGGAGCCCGTCTGATACAGATCTCAACCAGAAGCACCTTTGGCCTTGTTGAAACTGCCAAACTTGATAATCAAACTTTGATAGATGAATCAAAGCTTTATTTGGGACAGAAAATCGACAATAAATACGTTTTGACCAAGTTTAAGGCTGAACGCTATTTATTGCAAGCTGTTTGTGAAGGGATGGACGGCAAGATCATGCGCGTAGGCAATCTGATGGGACGTCATTCTGACGGAGAGTTTCAAATCAATTTCAGAAGCAATGCCTTTGTAAATATGCTGAAATCTTACAAAGTGATGGGAATGTTCCCACTGAGTCAATTGATTTCACCTCTCGAAATATCACCTGTTGATTGCACCGCGAAGGCTGTAGTTTCTCTCTCCAAAACAACTCCAGAGGTTACGATACTTCATGCCTACAACAATTACAGGCTCAATATGGCAAATGTGATTTTTGCGATGCAACAGTACGGGTTTGGGATTTCATTGGTTTCGGATAAGGTATTCAAATTGCGCTTCGACGAATTAATGCAAGATCGCAGAAAGAGTGTGTATTTATCAGGCCTTCTGCATTACACTGTTGGCGATAAATTGGTCGAGATGCCTGACAAAAATGACTTTACTACCACGCTCCTCTATAAAAATGGAATCCGCTGGCCACTTGCTAGTGATGATTACTCGATCAAACTGATCGGAATGCTTGACGGACTTGGCTTTTTTGATGAGAACTGAGAAATTTTCTTAAATAAATTAAACCTGAAGTAACCGAATTAATATGTTGCGGGAATTTAACGATTGACTAGGGAGTTTGCGATTCATTCCGAATTCAGTAAATAGTGCTATGTAAAACAATTACTCTGTGTTACGATTCATATAACCTGAGCCTGTTTTTGAGAAAAACTATTTCATCCTGCAAAGAATCTATCCGTTTCAGTAAATGAATTATCGTATCAATACCCTCCAGGTTAATATCCAGATCATAATATAACCGGGAAATTTTCTCCAGATGCTGAAGCTGACCAATATCAATGAACAGCCTTTCTTCAAAGGTTGTAATTTCTATTAATCCCGTTTCCTGTAACAATCTTACAAAAGAAATTTCAATATTATGATTTAGGCAAAATTCACTGACCGGTATTAAATTTTCTGTGTGCATGGGGCATCAATTTCGATTACAATTTTGACAGTTGGAAAAATAACTCTTTTTGCTGCGCCGTTAAATTTGTAGGGATTTTTATTGAATAGGTAATAAACAGATCTCCAAATTGTCCTTCACTTTTATAGACGGGAAACCCTTTCTCTTTTAGTTTTATTTTACTTTCATTCTGAGTTTCGGGCTTTACTCTTAATTTTACTTTCCCATCCAGGGTATCAATCGTGATTTCTCCGCCTAAGACTGCTGTATACAAATCTAACTCGACTGTAGTGTATATATTATTCCCCAGTCGTTTAAATTTGGGATGATTGGTTATTGAGAAGGTTATATACAGATCGCCATTGGGTCCGCCATTTATTCCCGGCCCTCCATGTCCGGGAATTTTGATAGTTTGACCATTTTCAATTCCGGCAGGGATCGTAATGCGTATGTTTTTCCCGTTTACTGTTAATGTTTGCTTTTGAGTTTTATAGGCATCTGTCAGGTTCAGGTGCAATTCCGCATTGTAATCTTCACCCCTGAATTTTACCTGTCTGCTCCTGCCGGGGCCAGCCTGGCCAAACATTGATTCAAAGAAATCAGAAAAATCGCCCTGGAAATGGGTCTCTGAATAGCTTGTATCATGTTTGTCTGCAGATTGTTCCTGGTATTGCTTTGCGTTTTCAAATTGTTCAGCGTGTTGCCAGTCTTTCCCGTATTGATCATATTTCTTCCGTTTTTCGGGATCACTTAATACTTCATTTGCTTCATTAATCTGTTGAAAGTTCTTTTTTGCATTAGGGTCATTGGGATTTAAATCGGGATGATACTTCCTTGCCAATTTTCGGAAAGCAGTTTTGATCTCCTTCTGAGATGCCGATTTATCAACACCAAGAATGCTATAATAGTCTATAAAATTCATCAATAGAAGAGTCTACATTGTGCAGCAGATGTAAAGTTAAAAATTAAATGTCGATTACCAAACAAATATTAATGAATCCCTGATTTGATTTCTCCGTATTTCCCTGCATAAAAATCTTTGTAAGCCTCAGCTATTTGCTGGTGAGAGTTCATCACAAATGGTCCCTGAGCAACGATGGGTTCAGGATATCTTTCTCCTCCAAACAGGATGATATCCGTGGCTATTTCTCCGTTATTTTTGATTTCTATAGTGCCATCACCGGTTTCAAATTCGATAAACTCACCTTTTTGAAATTCCCTGTCGTTGAGAAATGCATTTTCCAAAGGTAAAAAGGCGGCTGTTTCGAGGTTATCCAAATTGTTTAATGTGAATTGTTTGCCCGGATTCAGATGAATATGAAAGATAAATTGTTCGGAATATTGGGGGATCACCGACTTTCGGTCTTCGTACTCTCCCGCTATGATTTTTATCCAACCGCTTTCGTTGATCAATGATTTTCGGGGAACGGAATCGCTTTGAACAGCAATATACTCTGGTTTTTCTGTTTTATTCTTAGCTGGCAGATTGATCCAAAACTGAAACCCGTGAATCAGTTTATTGTCTGATTTGGAATCAGCTGACACGCTTTCATCGTGGATAATTCCGCTACCGGCTTTCATCCATTGAACGCCACCCGAATTTACCGTGGCATAGTTTCCCGCACTATCAAAATGTTCATCTTCCCCGTTCAGCACGTAAGTCAGAGTGGCAATTCCCCGGTGAGGATGTGCGCCGGTCCCTTTATTTGATGATGTTTGTAACGTTGGGGCTATATGGTCAAGAAATACAAAGGGTCCAACAGCATCTGCATACCTGTTGGGCAAAATTCGAAAGATCTTCATTTCGCCAATATCGGCTCTTTGTCCTGCTCCTGAGAAACTGATTTGTTTTTTCATCGTTAATTGATTTTTTTAATTGACTTAAAAGAACTCGCATGGGAGAGTTTTGCATCGCAATTTCCACTGCGTTCATCCTCATCCGTGTTGGTGTTTGCCCGACATGCAAGTTTTAATATTTATTGTATTGATTATGCAAAATTAATACAATCCACTATCTAAAATATACTAATTACCTTTTGGTAAGTAGTTACCTGTGCGTAAGTCAATTTTATAGTCAGACTGCAAGAATACAATTCCTATTGAACAGGTCGCTCGATTTAAAAGTTTCCACATTTCCCTCAGGGTTTGAATAAGCACAAATATTATTATTTAATGTACTATTTTTGCAGTATGGTGAAATTACATGATACATCTGTTCAAAAAGAGAAAGTAGTGATTGTTGGCCTGATAACAGGCCGGCAGGATGAAAAACTGGCTAATGAATACCTTGACGAACTTGAATTCCTGGTAGATACTTCAGGAGCAGAGGTTTGGGAACGGTTTAGCCAGCGATTGGAAAATCCCAATACTGCCACATTTGTAGGCACGGGAAAATTGAAGGAAATTGCTGATTTTGTTAGAGTTCATGCCATTGATGCAGTGATCTTCGACGACGAGTTGACACCTACACAAATAAGAAATATTGAACCTGCACTGGAATGCAAAATTCTTGACCGGACAAACCTAATCCTCGATATATTTGCAAAACGGGCGCAAACTGCCCATTCCAAAACCCAGGTTGAACTGGCACAATGTAAATATATGCTTCCACGACTAACCCGCTTATGGACCCACCTTGAGCGTCAGCAAGGGGGCATCGGCACCCGGGGGCCAGGTGAATCGCAGATCGAAACAGATAAGCGGATCATTCTGGACAGAATATCATTTCTAAAAGTTCAGCTCGAAAAGATAGACAGTCAAATGATGGTTCAACGGCGTAACCGGGGAAAGATGGTACGTGTGGCACTTGTTGGATACACTAATGTAGGTAAATCGACTATCTTAAATCTGATCAGCAAATCAGATGTCTTTGCAGAGAACAAACTATTCGCAACATTGGATACCACTGTCAGAAAGGTTGTCATTGGGAATTTGCCATTCCTGCTTACCGATACCGTCGGCTTTATCCGAAAATTGCCCCATCACCTGGTAGAGTCTTTCAAATCGACACTGGACGAAACTCGTGAGGCTGATCTGCTGATTCATGTTGTTGATATTTCACATGCCGGATTTGAGTCTCAGGTGGAAGTGGTGAATAAAACTCTTGAAGAGATCGGCGCGGCGGATAAGCCAATGATTTATCTTTTCAATAAAATAGATGCCTTTACCTATGTTGAAAAAGAGGAAGATGATTTGTTGCCCTCAACTAAAGAGAACATGAATCTTGAGGACTGGAAACATTCATGGATGGGAAAGCATGAAAATATTTCACTTTTCATATCAGCAAAAGAAAAAACAAATATTGAAGAGTTTAAAAAGGTGATCTACGAACAGGTTAAGGATATTCATATCAGGCGGTTTCCTTTTAACGATTTCCTTTATCAGGTTTTTGATGAAGAGTAAACTCAGGCAAAAGACTGAAGGCAGAAGTTGATTTCAATTTAACTTATGCTTTCAGTCTTTTCCCTTCTGCCTTCTACCTTACTTTACAACCCCTTCTTTAACAAGATATTCTGCAATTTGTACGGCATTTAGAGCTGCCCCTTTCTTGATCTGATCCGAAACTGTCCAGAAGGCGAGTCCCTTCGGATTGGTGATGTCCTTGCGAATCCTTCCGACAAAAACCTCATCACGACCGGCCAGGTACAATGGCATGGGATATTGTTTTTCTGAAGGCTTGTCAATGACAATGACCCCATCTGCATTTTCAAAGGCTGATTTGGCCTCTTCCAGCGTGATTTCACTTTCCGTTTCAACCCATATTGCTTCCGAATGAGCCCGGAGTACCGGAACCCGCACTGCAGTGGCACTTACCATGACATCGGAATGCATAATTTTACGTGTCTCATGGAACATTTTCATCTCCTCCTTGGTATAGTCATTGTCAGTGAAAACATCAATATGTGGAATCAGGTTCTGGACCAGCTGATAGGCGAATTTAGCAACCGTAGGCTCTTCTCCGTCTGCCACCTGTTTGGTCTGCGCTTCCAATTCATCCATCCCTGATGCTCCGGCACCACTTGCACTTTGATAGGTAGCTATATGTACTCTTGTTATATGCGACAGGTTTTCAATGGGTTTTAAAGCAACAACCAGCTGAATCGTAGTACAGTTGGGATTTGCGATGATTTTACGCGGCATATTTTTGGCATCCTCGGCATTTACTTCAGGAACCACCAGCGGAATATCATTTTCCATCCGGAAAGCACTACTGTTGTCAATCATAATTGTTCCGAATTTGGTGATCGTTCCGGCAAAATCTTTCGATATACCAGCTCCGGCTGATACCAGTGCGATATCGATTCCCTTAAAATCGTCGTTATGCTGTAATTCTTTGACAATCAATTTTATATCCCTGAAGGTGTATTCTTTGCCGGCACTTCGGGCCGAACCAAAGATGATCAATTCGTCAAGCGGGAAATTGCGTTCATCCAATACCCGCAGGAATTCCTGTCCTACGGCTCCACTAACTCCAACAATTGCTATTCTCATATCTATACAGTTTTTAATCCCAAATATACGGAAGGAAACCCTTAAAGGTAGAAATCTTATCTACCAAATGTTCCGACTCACAGGGATTTCATTTAATAATAACCAGGCTTTTAATCTTCTCCAGACCCTTCTGTTTCTGCGTTAATTTTATTAACTTTATTCATGCAAACCATTAACGGGATAATTCCGGTGGTTTGACAGGGCAAAAATATTCATTATTCTTAATAATTCACGAAAAATGGATAAAATTATTTACGGATTTATTTTATATGTCGCGTATTTAACATTAAATGAAAGTTATCCGCGATTTATGTTCATTAATAGGTTCGGGGAAAATCAAGTTTTCGGTGCCGAGACCAACAGAAATCCGGATCGTGATAAAAATTCACCTGTCACAATAAACAATTATAAATCAGTTAATTATAAAGATGGTTCAATCGATCCCTTATATCATTTCGGAGATCTGGTTTTTAATGAGGTTATGGCTGATCCAACTCCGGTAGTTAAGTTGCCTAATGCTGAGTTTATTGAGCTGAAAAATGTATCAGGTTCTCCGATTAATGTTAAGAATTGGATTTTGGCAGTGAACGGAAAACAAAAGATGCTCCCTGATCAATTGATTGGAGCTGACAGTTTTCTGATTCTGTCGGGAACAGGTGGAAATACCCTTTGGGCTAAATATGGTGCAAATGTTGAAATCTCGGGCTTTACACTCGCAAATGACGGCTTTAGCCTAAAACTGTTTTCTGCAGAAAAAGTGCTGATTGATTCATTGAATTACTCGCCAACCATGCAACGTACAGGATTTGCAAACGGCGGGTATTCTTTAGAGCGGATCGACCCTCACAGGTGGTGTGGTGCCGAATCCAACTGGGAAACGTCGATTTCTGAAAATGGTGGAACACCAGGAACTGATAACTCAGTATTTGGCAATAATCCTGATACCAAGCCACCTGAAGTTCTTTCTGTCGGTGTGGCATCTCCTGATTTACTTGAAATTATTGTTTCTGAAATACCTGATATCGCCTCACTCTCCGGCTCTGTCTTTACTTTTATACCTTCACTACCTCCACCTGACAGCGTTCGTTTCAACTTTATTCTCAAAAAATATTCTGTTTATTTTCCGGTTGGTTCTATGTCCAGCGGAGTATATTATGATTTGATAAGTAATGGATTAACGGATGAATGTGGAAACAGGGCAGCAGCTGATCATCATGAATTCTGGTATTATCTCCCGAAGCCAGGTGATTTGCTGATCAGCGAGGTGCTTTTTAACCCTTTACCGGGAGGTGTCGATTTTGTTGAGATCTTTAATCATTCTGGACTTAAAATTCATCTTGAGGATTTATACCTGGCATCAATTGATAACACTCATAAAATAAAGGAGATATATCCATTGTCTACTCAATTTGATGCATTGCAGGAAGGCCAATATGCAGCTTTTACTTCCAATCCCGCCATTCTATTAGCCAATTATAATACACTATGTCCTGATTGTATTTTCGGGATGGCTAAATTTCCTGCTTACAATCTGGATGAAGGTTGGGTCGTTTTGGTTAATAAGGAGATGACCATTATTGATCAGTTTCATTACCTGGAACAGATGCATGATCCGCTGCTCAATGAGGTAAAAGGGGTATCTCTTGAACGAATAAGTTTTTCAAAACCGGCTGATGACCGGGGAAACTGGCATTCTGCCTCTGCAACTGTTGGATATGCCACCCCAGGATACCGAAATTCGGCAGCTGAAATTGTAAACGGAAAAGGAACAATGGTCACCATTGAACCACGGATTTTCTCCCCGAATGGCGATGGATTGAATGACCGGTTATTGATTAAGCTATCTCCCGGTGAACCAGGATGGGTAGCCAATATTCGTATATTTAATGAAAATGGATTGGAAATCAGAAGATTGGCTAATAATCTATCGATTGGTTCCCAGGATGTGCTTGAATGGGACGGGACGAAGGAAAATCATCAAATTGCAGGTTTGGGAATTTATATTGTTTTGGTCGATCTTTTCGGTTTGCAACATGGGACGAATCACTTTAAAATGGCATGTGTCCTGACAGACCGTCTGGAATAGCAGATTTAGAGAGTCACCCACCTGTAATGGACTTCTGAAATTTCACACTATAAATATTAATTAACTTACTAATATTTAGATTCTTGATCCTTGTGGAACCCTCATTGATTTTTACATTGCCTTTTGTGGTTGTAAGTTTATGAGGTTTCATCCGATCTAAAGATCAAGTATACCTAAGGTTTCGCCCCTTTAATCATCCGGTTTTTCCCGTTGATATCTTTTTTTAAAATGAGGTGATTAAATCCCTTTATCCTTAATAATTCTAAGGTTTCATTACCAAATTGTTCATTGATCTCCAGGTAAAGATGCCCTCCGGGTTTTAATTCCGTAACCGCCAAATCTGCTATTTCCCGGTAAAAAACCAGGGGATCGGAGTCAGGAACGAAAAGAGCAAGATGCGGTTCGAATTGAATCACATTTTTGTGCATCAGTGCTTTTTCTGAAATTGTAATATAAGGGGGATTACTCACAACGATATCGTATTTTTCATGATGTCGAGCAGCGACCGGATTTAAAATATCGACACACTGAAAGCTCACTTTCACTTTGTTTTTTAATGCGTTTTCTTCGGCAATAAGCAGGGCGTAAGGAGAGATATCCCATCCGTCAGCAGATGCTCCGGGCAGATTTTTGACAAGGGAAATTGGAATACATCCGCTTCCTGTCCCTATGTCAAGGATAGCCGGATTCAAATGTTTGTTATCGCGGACAATCCAATCTGCCAATTCCTCTGTTTCCTGCCGGGGAATAAGGACAGAGGGGTCAACTTTAAAGGTACATCCATAAAATTCAGTCTCCCCTAAAATATATTGAATCGGCTCAAATTGGATTAACCGGCTTATAATCTCTTTAATTTGCGTTAAATTCGCAGCAGAAACAGTTTCATTCTGATTCAGGCGGATCTGAATCCGGGATAGTCCAAGAACTTTTTCGAAGATCAGCATGCTAATACTTTCGATCTCTTGCATCGGATAGATCGGGGAGAGCTGTTCGAAGATTAACTTTCTTGTAACCTGCATTTTTTTCACAAAGATAAACAAAGCGGATGATAGAACGGCTTTTTGAAGTGGATGAGAAGTATATGTTACGTGCGATCGAGCTTGCCCGCCTTGGAATGGGTGATGTTTCCCCGAATCCGATGGTTGGTTGTGTTATCGTGCACAATGGTGTGATCATTGGAGAAGGATATCACACCCAATTTGGAACAGCTCATGCCGAGGTAAATGCGGTGAATCGGGTAAAAAATCTGGATCTTCTGAAGGATTCAACGCTTTATGTTACCCTTGAGCCGTGCTCCCATTTTGGAAAAACTCCCCCTTGTACTGATTTAATTCTTTTGCATCAGATTAAAAATGTGGTTGTTGGGGCCATTGATCCTTTTGTTGAAGTAGCCGGAAGGGGAATCCAAAAACTACGGACAGGGGGTTGCCGGGTAATACAGGGTTGTCTGGAAGAGAAATGTATCGAGCTGAACCGCAGGTTTTTCACTTTTCATCAAAAGAAGAGGCCATTTATTATCTTAAAATGGGCCCAGACGGCCGACGGATTTATCGATATCGACCGATCGCAGGAGCATTACGGACAACCAACGTGGATCACCAATGATATATCACGGATCGCCGTGCACAAGATGCGGACTGATGAATCGGCTATTTTGGTCGGCACAAATACTGCTCGAAAAGATAATCCCTCCCTGACAGTTCGTGATTGGAGTGGCAAACCCCCTTTAAGGCTGGTAATCGACAAAGAGATGAAACTGCCTGCCGGTCTTTCCCTGTTTGACGGGATGGTGCCGACAGTAGTCTACACTTCTCATAAAGTTGCTGATAAGCCTAATCTGGAATTCAGGCAGATTGATTTTAACGGGGATGAAATTAATCAGATACTGGCCGATTTACATGTTCGGGGTATTTTGTCGCTGATTGTTGAGGGCGGGCAGAGGATGCTTAATTCATTTATCAGCATGGATATCTGGGATGAAGCACGTATGTTTACCGGTAAAAGTATCTTTCACCGGGGCGTTAAGGCACCGGTGTTTAAGGGTCGGATGTTAAAATCCGAGGAACTGGATGACAGTTGGATGTTTTTATTCCGCAAAGATTGAGGAATGCAATTCAATAATTATCCATAAGCTCCTCTGGATTAAAAAGATGCCTGTTTCCTGGCTTACCAGAGGAGCTTATTTTTAGAATTAATTCCTTAGTGAGTCAGTTCAGACAGCTTTGCATTTTCCGCATGTTGAACAAGGGTTATTTTGTTGTTTTCCAGTTCTCTAAAACCCTGGTCGTAACAAAAATAATTGACCCTTTTCGATTTAGAGGTGCTTATGCAGGTGAAATAATCGAATCGAAACCCTTTTTTCTGCAAATCGCTTTTTGATGCCGTAATTTTACCCTCCGAACTGAGGGCCGAAAGGATAAAATAGTTCTTTTTAAGAATCCGGTTAACCGAATTGATTACACTGTGTGACGCCAGATATTGCTTGTTGTTGTATGCACTCCGGCATTGATCACTGCAGAATTTCTGGTCTGCCCGACCTCTTAGCTGCTCATAACATTCGAGACATTTTCGATTTTCCATAATTTATAATTTGAGAGGATGATAGAAAAATAACCTAGCCTAAAAAGACTTACCTTTTAATCAGTTAAATCTTTTGAGCTAATATACAAAAAATATTTAGTAATTAGGGAAAATATCCGATTAAAAGCGTTTACAAACGAAAATAATCGGATAAAACCGAATACAAACGGAAATAACCGTTTATAATCCGACTCTTCGCGCTGGTATGATTTAAATTTGGATTGGTTTTCTTAATAAAAATTGAAAATGAATCCCATCCTCCATGGAAATGCACCGCATGATTTATTACTGGTAATTGCTATTCGCTCGGGTGACTTGCGAGCTTTTGATCAACTCATGAACCGTTATTCGGATCCTGTTTTCTATTTAATCCTGAAAATGGTTAATTATAAAGAGGTTGCGAGGGAGCTGACCGTTGAGTCCTTTGAAAAGGCTTTTATTAACCTGCACCAGTATGAGCAACAGTTTGCCTTTGGCTCCTGGCTGTTTAGAATTGCACATAACCATACTATTGATTATCTGCGCAAAAAAAATACAGATGACAAATATGTCGTTTCCAGGTCTGACGACCCTAAATTCAGGCAATCAGCAGGCCCGGATAACTTTCTCTCTGATACAGACAATCCAGAGGAGGCATTGATTAAGGATGAAAATAAAATAACCCTGCGCAAATTTATTTCAGGTATGAAACCCTCGTATCGAATCCCGTTTGAAATGCGGTATTTCGGGGAGCGCTCCTATTCGGAGATTGCTTCAGAATTGAATCTGCCCATTGGAACCGTTAAAATGCAATTATTCCGGTCTCGCAAATTGCTTTGTCAACTTCTGAAAAACAGCGAAATCAGTTACTCCTAATTTTTTAAAAAAAGCGGATATGCAAATACTCCTTAAATATTTTCCCAATTTGTCGTCTGAACAGATTTGCCGTTTCGATAAATTGTCTTCCTTTTACCGGCAATGGAATACCCTGATAAAGGTATTACCCAGAAAAGAAATTGACTCTTTATACGAAGAACACGTATTACACTCGCTGGCAATCGCCAAGGTCATTCATTTTAAGGCAGGTAGCAGGATATTGGATGTAGGTACCGGAGGCGGATTTCCTGGTATTCCGCTGGCTATCCTTTTCCCTGACTGTCAGTTCTCCCTGATTGATTCAATGCAGAAGCGGATTCGTGTAGTTCAGGCTGCTATCGAAATGCTCAAGCTTAAAAATGTTATAGCTATTCACTGTAAGATAGAGGATATTTTTGAGGAGTATGATTTTGTGGTTTCACGGGCAGTGGCAGCGTTCCCTAAATTGGTAAGCCTTGTGAAAAAAAATGTCTCTGGCAACTCTCAAAACCTCCGACCTAATGGAATTATCTATTTGAAAGGGGGGAGCTTCGACGATGAAATTATTGAGTTTAAGAAAAAAGTGGAAGTGAAAGAAATAACCCGGTTCTTTGATGAACCGTCATTCCAGACCAAAAAAGTGGTTTACCTTCCCTTGGATAATTTCCTGATTGAAAGAGTAACCGAATCTATGAATGATAATTACATTTAATCTAACTCTGAATCCATCCAACATTTGGTCATTCATATTTTCTTAATCTATTTGATGAAAAAATAAAAATGAATGAGAGAATTTAATAATGTCTTAATTCCTGGCTGTAACCTGGGGGGGATTCTTAAGGAGAGAACAACAGCCAGGAACCAGAGCAGACCATAATAAACAGCGTGATTACTTTTCTGTGGAAACTTTTATAGCTTCAATTCACAGCCCAATTCCTTTGAGAAGCAGGCTATAATCATTGTTATACCGGTGATCGCCGGGCAATTCAATGGTGGTCAGGTTATTTCGGCTTTTCAGGGAGCTTTTCAAAACTTTCACTTCCTCTTTCCCAAAGGAACAAACAACAGGAAATTCAATTTGATCAATTTCAGGTTTCACTTTGTACCGGCGGTTCAGATTTTCAGTTTCACCGACCAGATCGCTCAGCCGGATTACAAAATCGGTACTTGCAGAAGGGGAAATCAGTGCAATCCTTTTAATTTTTTTTTGCAATGCTGTAGATAAACGGTTCGGCACAAAGCTTACCACATCAGCTCCGAAGGAATATCCTACAAAAATCACCGATGATTTTTTCCAGCCTTGCAGATAATAATCGGTCAACTGAGCGATATCACGTGCAAAATCTTCGGGGGATTTTCCACTCCAGAAATATTTCCGGCTATTGAATGCCACGACCCCATACCCTTGATGTTCAAATTCCTGAACCATTTGCTGGTTAAAGCTATTCCAACCACCGTCACCGGTCACATAAATTACCAGTTCATCATGAATCCCATGTGAAACTGAAAACTGCAAGGGAAAATCCGGTTTCGGATCAACTTCCTGAGCACTAATAACAGCGATATTAGAAAGCAGACAGATCATGCTGAATCCCAGGTATCTTTTGAATTTTGTCATCTCCGGGTTTTAATGGTTACTCCAAAAAAATAATTTTTTGCGAATGTAAAAGGAATTCCTGTTACCTGAACTATTTTCAGACCCATTTGTTGTTCTTCTGATATTTCTTAAAACCTTCGTCATGAAACTTAAAAGTTGCCTTCCCTGTTTTATTTTACTCAACATGATAGCTATCAATTCTGGTTTTGGTGAAAATGCATCATCTTCAAATATTAAAGAAGAAAAGGTCACCTATCGTTCCGGTGATAAAACGTTCAATGGGGTGATTGTTTATGATCAAAATCTGAAAGGCAAACGACCTGCGGTCTTAGTTGTCCATGAATGGTGGGGTCTGACAGATTATCCCATCATGAAAGCCAAAGAATTGGCTAAACTTGGATATATTGCAATGGCAGTGGATATGTATGGGAATGGTAAGATTGCTGCAAATCCAACAGAAGCTAAAGATCTTGCAACTCCTTTTTACAAGGATCCTCAACTAGCAAAATCCATCCTTGAGGCTGCTCAATCAAAACTCAATGAATACAAACAGACTGATTCCCATCAAATTTTTGCCATTGGTTATTGCTTTGGAGGTTCCGTAGTGTTGAATTCCGCAAAGCTGGGTGCTGATCTCCTTGGAGTGGTAAGCTTTCACGGGGGGCTTGCCGGTGTACCTGCAAACAAAGGTTTATTAAAAGCAAAAATCCTGGTTTGCCATGGCGGTAGCGACAAGTTTATTTCTGAGAATGATATTTCAATTTTCAGGCACCAACTCGATTCCATTGGAGCTTATTATAAATTCATTGTCTATCCAAATGCTACACATGCCTTTACAAATCCGTCAAGTACGGCGACGGGCAAGAAATTTAATATGCCGATTGAATACAACAAAAAGGCGGATGAGGATTCTTGGAAGGATATGAAAATGTTTTTCATTGCAATTTTGAAGAAGTAGTCTGGCTTAGATCTGAATATTTAGGTTTAAAATGATTAATATGGTATGAATTGCTTCTGGCGGCTGGCAACAGGTATGCCGCTAATCTCAACATTTATAATGGGATTGGAAGAAGGGCAACAGGCATCTTTTTAAAGCAGAATAAGCAAGTTGCCAAACGCTAACAGCCACTTGCAATTTTCCTGCCCCCACAGACAATTATATACGGTATTTAATCCTACCCTGAATATTTATCCTACTTTTGCAGTTCAAAATTTCGGGATGGGGCACAAAAAAGTGATCGTCTATATTGCACTGGTATTGGCCATGGTTTTCTGGTCGTTATCATTTGTATGGATAAAAGTGGTTTATGTTTCATATGGACCGTTGACAGCGGTTTTCTTCCGGCTCATCATCGCCACAATTCTGATGTTGATTTATGGATGGATCAGCAATAATCTTTTAAAAATTGAAAAACAGGATTACCGTCTTTTCCTTTTGCTGGCCTTTTTTGAACCCTTCCTTTATTTTATGGGTGAAAGTTTTGGATTGAAATATATTTCAAGTACAATGGGGGCAATTATCATTGCAACCATTCCTTTATTTTCACCAATTGCAGCTTCTTATTTTCTGAATGAAAAACTTTCATTTCGCAATTTTATTGGGATTATTCTATCGTTTATTGGTGTCGGAATAGTAGTTTTTGATGATTCGGTTAACTTTATCATATCCCCACTTGGAATCTGTCTGGAATTTCTTGCTGTCTTTGCTGCAATTGCCTATACCGTCGTATTGAAGGACCTTTCAAAAAAGTATAATGCTTCAACAATAATCACCTACCAGAATTTGATCGGAATCTTCTATTTTCTCCCTTTCTGGCTGGTTTTTGAGAGCAAAAGTTTAATGAATACTGCTTTTAATCTTCATGCATTTATCGCAATAGCGGAGCTGGCTCTTTTTGCCTCCTGCCTTTCATTTATCTTTTATGCCTTCAGTCTTAAGAAGATAGGGATGAATAATGCCAATATATTTATAAACCTTATTCCGGTTATGACGGCTATTTTTGCATGGTATATCCTTGGGGAACCTCTTACCTTTCGGAAGCTAACCGGAATTGCAGTAGTCATTGCCGGACTTTTTATTGCACAGGTCAAAATGAAAAAATTTATAGCAAGGCTGGTAACAATTCAACAGGATGGAGGCAGATAATAAAAACGTCAAAGCGCTGGCACTTCAGAATCAGGAGGAAACGACTGTTTTTTTCAATAAGCTGAAAAGGAAAAAGCCGAAACAACTCGACGATCTAACCCATCGTTGGCACGATAAAGTAACGGGTCAATTCAATTGCCTGACTTGTGGTAATTGCTGTAAATCAATAAGTCCGATGATCACTGACAAGGATATCGAACGGATTGCCCGCCGGCAGAAAATGAAGGAGTCTGATTTTATAACCAGGTACCTCCATATTGATGAAGATCAGTGTTATGTGTTTAATGAAACCCCGTGTCCGTTTCTGATGCCCGACAATTATTGCATGATTTATGAATACCGCCCCAAGGCTTGTCAGGATTATCCCCACACCAACCGCCGGAGGTTTTATCAGTTGCTTGATCTCACAATGAGGAACCGGGTTATCTGCCCGATTGTTTACAATGTGGTTGAGCATTTGAAGAAGGAAGAACTGTAATCACGGGAATCAGGCAGGAAAAATTATTCTACATTTAATTTGTTCACCTGACTTTACTTTCAGCTGGCTGCTTGCTTGTACTCCTTAGTTCGGCTCTCTATTATCATTTGCATTATCTTTGTTCCGAAAACCGAAAAGAAGATGTTGGGAAACGAAAAGAAAATAGTCATTGCCATTGATGGTCACTCCTCCTGTGGAAAGAGCACAGTCGCCAGGGAGATTGCCCGTAAATTGAATTATATCTTTATTGACACGGGCGCGATGTATCGTGCTGTTACTCTTTATTGCCTGAGAAATCATATCATCGAGAACGGCTTTGTCGGGAGGGAGAAATTAATTGCAAATCTTGATAAGATCAGGGTTTCTTTTAAATATAATCCGGGGACCCGGAATAACGATGTCTGGCTCAACGGGGAGAATGTTGAAAATGAAATCCGGTTGCTGGAGGTTTCTCAAAATGTCAGCCCGGTTTCTGCAGTTGCTCAGGTGCGGCATCTGCTCGTTTCGCTTCAGCAGGAGATGGGAAAGTCGAAGGGGATTGTGATGGACGGACGCGATATCGGGACCGTTGTTTTTCCCAAAGCTGAACTGAAAATATTTATGACAGCTCTTCCCGATGTCAGGGCACAGAGACGCTTCGACGAGCTAACCTCAAAAGGTGAAGTGGTTAGTTATGAAGAGATCCGATCAAATATCCTTGAACGTGACCATTACGATGAGACCCGTCAAGAGAGTCCATTACGGAAGGCAGAAGATGCGATTGTGCTGGATAACAGCTATTTGACAAAGGAAGAGCAATTTGATTGGATACTTAACCTGGTGGCTAAAATCTGATTTAAGGATATGATCATAGCTATCGATAACAATTCGGGATTTTGTTTTGGCGTTTCTTCGGCGGTCAGAAAGGCTGAGGAGGCTTTGATGAAAAAGAACCAGCTTTATTGTCTGGGGGATATTGTTCATAATGAATCAGAAGTTGAACGTCTTTCGAAGATGGGGTTGATCACAATTGACCACGACCGTTTTTTCACCATGAAAGATGCCACCGTTTTCCTGCGTGCACATGGAGAGCCTCCTTCGACTTATGCATATGCCCGGCAAAATAATATTGAGCTGATTGATGCTACCTGTCCAATAGTGTTAAAGCTGCAGCAACGAATCCGCTCAGGGTATGAATCGGGGAAGGATAAAGGGACGCAGGTTGTCATTTTTGGCAAGAAAGGTCATGCTGAAGTCAATGGACTAGTGGGTCAGACCGATAGTCAGGCGATTGTTATTGAGAGTTCTGCAGAAATTGATCAGATCGATCTGGATCGCCCTATTGAGCTCTATGCCCAAACAACCAAGGAGCTCGACGGGTTTCACCTGCTTGCGGATGCGTTGGAACGTATAGCGAATCAGGCTTCACTTAAGATCCATGATACCATTTGCAGACAGGTTTCCAACCGTATTCCCGGGATTAAAGAGTTTTCCCATCTTTATTCTTTGATCATTTTTGTGAGTGGTCTCAAGAGCTCAAACGGGAAGATGCTTTTTGATATTTGTAAGACTGAAAATCCCAACAGTAAATTCATATCATCGATCGAAGAGCTGGATGAACAATGGTTTAAGGAGGTTGATTCAGTGGGGATTTGCGGTGCAACCTCAACGCCCCGGAAACTGCTTGAAGATGTTGCAAACGCCATTTGGCTGTTGGAGATAAAAAATAACGGTGCATTTTGATCTCTTTTTGCTCTAGGTAAATGGTCCAGGAACAACCTCAACTTCCTGGATCCGGTTGCCGACATTGGCCCGCCCATAGAAAGCTAGTTGATTTACGATCCTTTACACAGGGATAAATAAATTGGCAAGGATTCCGTAAAATTCTCATTTTGTAATAATTAACAGCGTTAATAATCAATTTCACCAAAATTGAAGTAAATTTAACGGTGAATTTCATATTCACACCTCATTCCCGGTTAAATTTGTGCGGATTAAAATAAAAGAGTATGAGTAAGGACAATAGGATTGCAATGCCGGATGATTATGTCGACAGTCCGATCAAAAAAATTGGTATCTTAACTTCGGGTGGCGATGCTCCGGGTATGAATGCTGCAATACGTGCAGTAACCAGAACTTCCATTTTTTATGGTCGTGAGGTAGTTGGGATCTTTCATGGTTATAAAGGGTTAATAGAAAATAATTTTAAACCGCTGAATTCGGGAGATGTAAGTAACACGATTCAGCTTGGCGGGACGATTCTCAAGACAGCTCGCAGCATAGAGTTTCGTACCGTTGAAGGACGTGAAAAAGCCTGGCAAAACCTTAAAAATGCCGGAATTGATGCGTTGATAGTAATCGGTGGTGATGGTACTTTTACCGGAGCAAGGATATTCGCCCAGGAATTTGGGATTCCCATCGTAGGTATTCCGGGAACAATCGATAATGATTTGTTCGGGACCGATTTTACAGTTGGATATGATACAGCGCTAAATACGATTATCGAAGCCGTGGATAAAATCCGCGATACTGCAACGGCACATGAACGTCTGTTTTTCATTGAAGTGATGGGTCGTGACGCCGGTTTCCTTGCGTTGAATGGCGGGATAGCCTCAGGTGCCGAGGCGGTTCTGATACCTGAAACCGATACAGATCTGACAACATTGGAGAAATTGATCAAATCGGGTTACCGACAAAGTAAGAACTCTTCAATTGTTTTGGTGGCTGAGGGGGAAAAAGCAGGAGGAGCCATTGATATCGCCAAACAGGTTGAGAAAGATTATCCTCAGTATGATGTTAGGGTAACTGTTTTGGGTCATATTCAGCGAGGAGGTTCACCTACCGCTTCTGATCGTATTCTGGCAAGCCGGTTGGGAGTAGCGGCAGTTGAGACTTTACTCGATGATCAACAGAGTGTTATGGTTGGTATCGTAAACGATGAGATTTCTCTGGTTCCATTTAATAAAGCGATTAAATATGACAAGGAGATGAACCGGAAATTATTGGACTCCATAAGGATTCTATCTTCCTAGATAGCAAACCGCAGGTCATTCTGCGATTTTTTTTTAAAACGGTTAGAATTGAATATATTTTCTTTTAGCCGTTGAACTTTTCATCTTCTTAATTTGTTTTTAAGCTAAGTTGATGGGAAATGCAGATTTGGATTATTCATTCCGGTTTTTCTGAAACAGGGATGAATAGTCCTTTTTGAATTTTAAGGAACTCCTTTAAAAGTGTTTGGTTTTAAAGTTTGTGTCTGTAACCGGTAAAATCTGAAAAGTTAATACCGATTTTGTTGGAATATAGAAATATATTTGTAGTTTTAGACGCTTCATTTAACTAACTGATCATTCATCTATTTATAGTTGAAGAGTTTTATTTTAATGTTTTAGGTAGCAGTTCCTGATCCATTTATTGATTTTAATTTACTTAACGAATGATTGCTCTAATGAGATTTCTGATTGTCATTTCCTTCTTATTAGCATTTGGCTGCAGCAATGGCGGCCCCCAAAAAAGTTCCCCTTCGGCTAAGTCCCAGGTCGGGGAAAATCTGAAAGTAGCAGCTCTTGAATTATCAATTCAGGGGATGACCTGCACCGGTTGTGAACAAACCATCCAATCAGCACTTGGTTCTCTGAAAGGTGTGAAACAGGTAAAGGCCAATTACAGGAATGGAAAAGCCTATGTTGAATTTGTACCTGCTATCGGAGACACCATCCGAATGAGGGAATCAATTACCTCGTCAGGATATGCTCTTGCCAGTATAAAATCGATTCCGCTTGATAGTCTACGCTTAAAGCAGTAAACAAACTGAATAAACATCCCCCAATTTATGAGTCATAACAGTAACAGTACCGGCCATGATCACTCTGGCCGGGAAGAGGATAACCAAAATTCAAGGCGCGCTTTTTTCAAAAATTTTGGATTATTAGGCGCTGTAGCTGCTGCCGGCGGTGCAGCGATCTATTCAGGTTATAAGTATGAAGAATCCAAACCCGGTCATGATTTTGTAAAAGTCTTAACCTCTGATAATCGGATCGTTGAGGTCCCACGCGATCAGATAAAAGATATCCGGGTTGATGTTGATAAGCTCCAGAAGCAGGGAAGAGAAGGGCTTAAAGGTCACCGTTTTGTAATGGTCATTGACCTTGCCAAATGCCGGAATGCCCGCAAGTGCATCTCTGCCTGCCAGGGGGCACACCATTTACGTCCGTATGAATACCATATTAACACCCTGGTAATGCAGGAATCGGAGCATACGGCCCCGTATTTCATGCCAAAACCCTGTCAGCATTGTGACAATCCACCCTGCGTTGCTGTATGTCCGGTAGACGCTACGTTTAAACGGCAAGATGGAATCGTATTAATTGACAATGAACGATGTATTGGTTGCAGGTTTTGCATTGCAGCCTGTCCCTATTCTGCCCGTTTATTCCATTGGGAAGAACCATTGATGGCCGAGGCTGATAAAGGGAAACCCTATAATATTGAGCTCAATGTTCCGCAGCGTAAAGGTACAATCACCAAATGTCTTTTCAGTTCGGACCGTCTGCGGGAAGGGAAACTTCCTTATTGCGTATCAGCCTGTCCCAACGGAGTTTACTATTTTGGTGATGAGAATCAGGATGCCGTTACGAATGGTACTACCAAAGAGACTTTCCGTCTCAGTGAACTACTCCGCGTAAATGCAGGATACCAGCTTATGGCAGAATTGGGGACCAAACCACGCGTTTATTATCTCCCGCCCAAAAACAGGTTGTTTGAATTTAAGGATGAGAAAGATCCTGTTCAGGAACCGACATAATTTAGAATTAATTCTGTAGAGACGCACGGCCATGCGTCTTTACCTCACCATTGACGTTAAATAATTTTTAAAAATAAAATAACCAAAACTATGGCATCAGAAGTAAATACCGGTTTTTTGAACGACAAAAAACTCGATTCAATTGCAGCTGATATATTGAGACCAGTAGGGATTACGCAAGGATTTATAGTCTGGATGGGATTTTTGGGCATCTCTCTTTTAGCCTGCATCTATGCCTACTATCTCCAGTGGGACAAGGGGTTGATTGTGACCGGCCTCCGGGATTACACGAGTTGGGGAATGTATATTGCAAACTTCGTATTTTTTGTCGCCACAAGCCTTGTAGGGATGCTAATCAGTTCAGTGCTTGGATTAATCGGTTTTAAATGGGTAAAACCAATTGCCCGGATTGCAGAGATCATAGCCGTTGCTTTCGCTGCCATCGCCGGTTTAGTCATTGTATCAGATATGGGACGTCCTGAGAGACTTCCTTATGTATTTTTATACGGTCGCATTCAATCTCCGATTATCTGGGATGTCACAGTGGTTACAACCTATTTGGTTATCAGTGCTTTATTGTATTTTCTTCCCCTTATTCCCGATCTGGCAATCAGCAAAGGACGTATGGGGCATACCCCTAAATGGCTTCAGAAAACGTATGAAGTACTTTCCGTTAACTGGATTCATACCCCACAGCAATATAAAATACTTCTGAAAGCGGTACGGATAATGCTGATCCTGATCATTCCGACCGCCTTTGCCATACACACGGTAACCTCCTGGTTATTCGCTGTTACTCTCCGGCCTGGCTGGGATAGTTCAATTTTCGGACCCTACTTCCTTACCGGAGCCTTTGTCGCCGGATCAGCAGCTGTTGTTATTGTGATGTACTTTGTAAGAACCAATTATAAGCTTGACAAGTACCTGACTTTACATCATTTCGATATGATGGGGAAATTGCTGGTCCTTGTCTCGATTGTTTACCTCTATTTTAATATCAATGAGTACCTGGTTCCCGGGTTTAAGATGAAAACTGCTGAAGCGATTCATCTGAAGGAACTTTTTGTCGGGGATTATGCAATGATGTTTTGGAGTGTTCAGCTTCTGGGGCTGATTATTCCGATTATCCTGTTGTTATTCAAGGTTTTCAGAAAGCCGCTTTCCATGCTGGTCATTTCCATTATTATGCTGATTGCCGCCTGGTTTAAACGGTTTATCATCGTGGTGCCAACACAGGACCATCCTTTCCTCCCCAAACAACATGTTCCGGATGCATGGATGGTTTATCATCCCACCATCGTTGAATCAGCCATTACTATAGGAACAATAATATTGGCGGTTATCATTATAACCATCCTGGTAAAATTTTTCCCTGTCATTCCAATATGGGAAGTGGCTGAAGAGCAACACGAAACAGATAGTAAAACCAAAGAATAATCGCTAACATATTACCAATGATTAAAAGATATTTTTCACTGCTGTTGATTGTGCTGATCTCCTTGCGATTATCAGCTCAGGTTTGGGTGGTGCCTGCTGAAAATGAGTTGCGGAAGAGCCCTTTCGCCTTTGACGATGCCTCGCGTAAAGCAGGTTCGGAGATTTATAATGCCAGCTGTAAGTCTTGTCATGGGGAACCGGGAAAAAATAATCCCATTCCATTGGTTCCGCCGCCGCCCGATTTTGCCTCTGTTAAGATGCAAAGCAATTCTGACGGCGCCCTGCAATTTAAAGTGACCGCTGGTCGCGGACCTATGCCTTCGTTTAAAAACACCCTTTCAGCCACTGATGTCTGGCGGGTTATCTCCTATGCAAGGAGCTTCAACGATAAATATGTTCAGGAGGTTTCAAAGAGTTCTGAAGCCGGTGGTGCTTCTGTACAGAATGTAAAAATTCAGATTAGTTGGTTAAAGGATAAGAACCAGGTTCAGGCTTCACTATCAGCAATGAAGGATAAGGTAAATCAACCAGTAGCCGGGGCCGAGGTAAAATTATTTGCAAAGCGGTATTTTGGTAACCTATTGATTGACGAAGCTCGTACGACCGATGCACTTGGAAATGCTTTGTTTAATTTCCCTGCAGATCTTCCCGGTGATTCTGCCGGGCATGTCCAACTGATTGCAAGATTGACTAATGAAGCGATATTTGGAGAGGCTAAGGCAGATTCAGTACTAATTATAGGGGTTCCCACTTACCGCCCTCCATTAAATGAACAACGGGCGATGTGGAATGTCGTTTCAAAGACACCAATCTGGCTCTTGCTGGCTTATACGATTGCGGTCCTGGGAGCCTGGGGATTTATCATCTATGTTTTCCTGCAAATCAGGGCAATATTTCTGGCAGGCAGCAAAAAGGATCCCGATTCGGCTGAATAGGGTATCGGTGTATTTATACCAGGTTTGGATAATAACATCATTTCTTTAAAGGCCACGGTTAAGTACAAAAGTTCGCATGGCTGTTTAAAGGGAAAGAAATTAGAATTGTTAAAATTTTTGGAATGAAACTTTTATTGTTAGTGTTAATGTTAGGTGTTTTGTGTTTTAATGCCCATGCTCAAGTACCGGTTCAGCGCGTAACTGAAATTGGTATTGTGGAGAAGCTTGGTGAAACGATTCCGCTTGACCTGAAATTCATTAATGAAAAGAACGATACGGTTAGTTTGGGTAGTATGATCAATAAACCCACCATCCTTTCGTTTGTTTACTTTGATTGTCCGGGATTATGCAGCCCGCTGCTCGACGGAATTGCTGATGTGATCAGTAAAATGGATATGTCTTTGGGTAAAGATTTCGATATTATCACGATCAGTTTTAATACCAAGGATACGCCGGAAAAGGCACGGATCAAGAAGCTCAATTTTGTTCAGAAGATAAAGGAGAAAGACCGCGCAAGCTGGACTTACCTGACCGGCGAATTGGGGAATATTCAAAAAATAACTGAAGCAGCCGGCTTTAGATACAAACCAACCGGGCTCGATTTTGCTCACCCATCAACAATTATCATGTTGAGTCCCAAAGGGAAAATCACCCGCTATTTATATGGCATTACCTATCTTCCCTTCGACGTGAAGATGGCTGTTGTTGAAGCTCAAAAAGGGCAGGCACGTCCAACCAGTTCAAAAATCTTCGATTATTGTTTTGCATACGATCCGCAAAGCCGCGGATATACCCTTCAATTCACCCGGTTGCTGGGGGCTTTTACGCTCATTATAGGGCTCTTTTTTGTGGCTTATTTACTAATTTCTTCAAGGAAAAAATCATCTAAAGAAATCAAAGAATGAACAATCCATCACCAACTGCTCCTCTAAATTTTCTTAATCATAAGACCGGTCTGTGGTCGTGGTTAAGTTCAACAGACCATAAAAGGATCGGACTACTTTATCTCTATGCCATCACCACATTCTTTCTGAGTGCGGCGGTATTGGGACTTTTAATGAAAATTGAGAAAGTGGCTCCGGGCGAAACCATTATGACCGCCCAGACTTACAATGCCATGTTCACACTGCATGGTATCATCATGATTTTCATTGTCGTAATTCCTGGTCTGGCCGCCGTTTTTGGAAATATAATGCTGCCTATCATGATTGGGGCTAAGGATGTGGCTTTTCCCAAGCTGAACCTTTTCTCCTTCTATGTTTATATTACCGGTGCGTGCCTTGGTCTCTATTCCCAGTTTGCGCATGGCCATTCACCCGATACGGGCTGGACATTTTATGTTCCATACAGTGCTGAAGCCTCTTCGAATGTGGTGATAGCCCTGACTGCGGCATTTACGCTTGGATTCGCTTCAATTCTTACCGGTTTGAATTTTATTGTCACCATTCACCGGATGCGTGCACCGGGAATGACCTGGTTCAGAATGCCACTTTTCCCCTGGTCACTTTATGCTACGGCGTGGATTCAACTACTTGCAACTCCGGTAGTAGGGATTACCCTGTTGATGGTTATCGCTGAAAGGACCCTTCATATCGGATTTTTTGATCCTGCTCTCGGAGGAGACCCTGTGTTATATCAGCACCTTTTCTGGATCTATTCCCACCCGGCAGTTTATGTGATGATCTTACCTGCAATGGGTGTGGTCACCGAAATATTCCCGACCTTCAGCCAGAAACCTGTCTTTGGTTATCTTCCGATTGTCTTTTCAAGTCTTGCAATTGCACTGGTTGGTTATTTTGTGTGGGGTCACCATATGTTCACATCGGGAATGAGTTATGAATCGCGATGGTTTTTCTCTTTCCTGACCTTCCTCGTGGCAATTCCCAGTGCAATTAAGGTATTTAACTGGTTGTCAACGATGTATGGAGGCTCTGTCGATCTTCAGCCACCACTCCTGTATGCGATCTCTTTTATCTTCCTGTTCACAATCGGTGGTTTCACAGGTCTGACACTCGGGTCGGTTGCTACCGATATCCAGGTGCATAATACTGACTTTGTGGTTGCCCATTTCCATTATATTATTTTTGGCGGTATGGGATTTGGATTTTTTGCGGGTATGCATTACTGGTATCCCAAAATCTATGGCAGAATGTATAATATCAGATGGGCTAACATTGGCTGGGGAATTCTTTTCACCGGTTTTAACCTTCTTTATTTCCCGATGTTTATCATGGGTATTCAGGGGATGCCACGCCGTTATTTCGATTATGATCCAAAATTTCAGCTGGGACAAACCATCTCGACCATCGGGGCGATAATTCTTTTTACAGGACTTATTACCATGATCTCCAATCTGATTTACCATGTACGCAGGGGTGCGATAGCCCCGGCAAATCCATGGCATGGGGTTACCCTCGAATGGCAGATCCCTTCACCACCTCCTCATGAAAATTTTGATGAGATACCGGTGATCACCCGTGATCCTTATGTTTTTGATAACCCATATACGAAATAGTATTTCAGCTTAAAACACCTTGATTTATGTCGACAACTGAACACAGCGAACATAGCGAATACATTGACAGCGAAACCGGTAAAATGGGGATGTGGTTATTCCTTTTTACTGAGCTCTTCCTGTTTGGCGGACTTTTTATTGTCTATGCAGTCATGCGGTCCAAATATGGGGAAGAATTCCATCATGCGGCCCTCGAACTCAATGCCTTTATTGGGGCAACCAATACGGTAGTGCTGCTTGTAAGTAGTATGACTGTGGCCATGTCCCTAACCGCTATTCAAAAGAATCAGCCTAAATTGGCTATGATATTGATATTTTGCACATTGCTTTTAGCCGGAGTTTTTATGATGAATAAGTATTTTGAATATGGTCATAAATTCGCACTTCATTTATATCCCGGTTCTGATGTGATGCGAAATCTTCCGCATGGAGAGATCATGTTTTTTGGGCTCTATTTTCTAATGACGGGATTGCATCTCTTCCACGTGGTGGTTGGAGGTATTTTATTAACGATTATCCTGCTCAAGGTGTGGTCCGGTAAGATTAACCAGGAACATTTTTTATTGCATGAAAACGGAGCGCTATACTGGCATTTGGTCGATTTAATCTGGATCTTCCTTTTCCCGTTACTCTATTTGATTACTTAGACTTTTCTTAGTATTAAAAATAGCTCATTTCAAGTTAAACGCGATAGTTTCATTTTGAAATAAATAGAAATAGAATTGAAATAAGTAGAAATTATATTGTAATAATTAATTGATTTACAAAGTTATATACGAATGAAGAACCACGACAGCCATATTACCAGCTATGCACTGAATCTGAAGGTGCTGCTTGTTCTGCTTATACTTACAATGACCTCAATTTTGGTAATTAAATTCCATTTGGGGGCATACACTGTTGCGTTGGCACTAATACTTGCATCAATCAAGACAACGATTGTACTAACCTATTTTATGCACCTCAAATTTGAGAATCTTATTCTCCGTTTGATGGTTGGAGGGGTATTCCTCCTGTTCGCGATAATCATTGTGATTACTTTTATTGATTATTATTTCAGATAATTCCCAAACTATGACAACAATGTTCTCTGGAGCATCCAATTTGGCCGAAGGGGTAGACCGGGCGTTTATTTTCATCTTCGCAACCGCGTTTATTTTCTTAATCGGCATAGTTGCGCTGATCATCTATATTCTGATCCATTTTTCGAGGAAGAAGAATAAATCTCCGCAGCAATTTTCAGGCAATACGAAACTTGAGATAATCTGGACAGTTGTTCCGCTAATCCTGGTTTTAATCATGTTTTATTACGGATGGGTAGGATTTTCACCGATGCGTAAAGTTCCGGCAGATGCCATGCAAATCAAAGCAATCGGAAAGATGTGGGAGTGGAATTTTGATTATGGCAATGGTAAGATTTCGAAAGACCTGGTTGTTCCGCTTAACCGAAATGTGAAGATGAACCTTTATTCAGCTGATGTAAACCATAGCCTTTTTATTCCGGCTTTCCGGGTAAAGGAAGATGTGATTCCTGGATACAATAATTATCTGTGGTTCAGGCCTATATCTAAAGGAACTTTTGATATCTTCTGTACTGAGTATTGTGGTTTGGCACACTCCGGCATGACGGCCAAAGTTATCGTAGTTGATAGTCTTGAATTTAATAAATGGCTGGCCGATCTGAAAGTGGCTGCTTCCGGCCCTGAACACCCCGGGCTTGCAATCATCAAAGCCAACGCCTGCTTAACCTGTCACTCTCTTGATGGCACCAAAATTATTGGCCCATCACTCAAAGGTATTTACGGAACAAAGAGGACTGTGGTTACCAATAACACTGAAAGAGAAGTGGTGGCTGACGACGAATACATTAAACGATCAATCCTGGATCCCAATGCAGATGTGGTAAAAGGATTTAATAAGGGGCTGATGCAGTCCTACAAGGAGACGCTTAAAGCCGAGGATATCGATAAAATTGTAGACTATTTTAAAACGGCTGGTGGACAAAAGTAATTTTAAACAACGTGTTGACGTATTGATCAGGCTGACAAGGATTCGCTTGTCGCTGATGGTTACCGTTTCTGCCACGACTGGCTATTTTCTGACTGGCAGCGCCCCTGGTATTTCCGTATTTTATCTTTTTGCGGGCGTTTTTTTTCTGGCTGCCGGAACTACTGTTCTCAACCAGATCCAGGAGAGCAGTCGAGACGGGATGATGCCACGGACGAATCATAGGCCAATCCCTTCCGGTGAGATTTCACTTTTTGCAGCATCGGTGGTTTCTGCTTTGTTGCTTTTGCTAGGAACGGCTATGCTTGGATTGAATGGATGGCTTCCCATGGTCTTGGGACTCTCAAACATTGTATTCTATAATCTGATTTACACCCCGTTAAAGACCCGCAGCTGGCTGGCGATAATTCCCGGAGCGGTGGTTGGAGGGGTTCCTCCGCTGATTGGCTGGACTTCAGCTGGTTATTATATTTTTCACCCACACGCGATGTTTGTTGCGATCTTTGTCTTTCTGTGGCAGATCCCCCATTTCTGGTTGCTGATGATTAAATACGGCAAAGAGTACGAGATGGCGGGATTTTCTTCCATCTCTAAATCTCTGAGTGAACGTCAAATCAAATCGGTGGTTTTCTACTGGGGAGTTATAACCTCTCTTTTCCTGATGCTTTTCCCTTTCTTTGGATTCAGTTTTAAACCTTTGCTGCTTACCTTGTTAGTTGGTATGAACTTTGGGTTTATCTTCCTGTTTCACCGTTTTCTTTTTGGCGAGAAGGATTCAAAAACTATCTATAAGGCATTTATTCTGATAAATACCTATGCTTTGGTGGTTTTTCTGTTTCTTGTTCTGAATGCCCTGATATCACCTCATCTAGCTGTTTGAGAGAGGAATGGTTCGATCCTTCGGAGTCAGTTGCTGAACGATTTTAAACTCGGAAAAGAACTCCCCTGCAATTACGCGGATCACAGTATAAACCGGGATAGCCAGAATCATCCCCGGGATTCCTGCAATGCCACCTGCCATCAGAATCACGAAGAAAATCTCAAGGGCA
The DNA here is from genome assembly GCA_903923905.1 of uncultured Bacteroidia bacterium. Classification (GTDB taxonomy): domain Bacteria; phylum Bacteroidota; class Bacteroidia; order Bacteroidales; family Prolixibacteraceae; genus JAAFHB01. Next base: position 5,618 of record CAIXZH010000026.1, on the reverse strand, counting down.
TGGGCTTTGACACTGTGAGAGTAGATAATGGTCTGAAAAATCATGCTGTCGATAAACTGAACGACCATCACCACGATAACCACATAGCACATTAATGGAAGCGTAACTGATGTGAAGCTCGAATTCAGGTTATTTGCCACGGCAACAACAAGTGCAAATATGGCTGCAATCCAGGGACCGATATACGGAATCACATTCAGTATTCCGGCAAAAACCCCGACAACCACGGCATGTCCAAATCCCAGACCAACAATCGTAAACCCAAAAACATCCAGGATCATTACCCCTAAGATCTGCAGCAGAATACCGATCATATACCTTTTCAGCAGAATACCTATCTTATCCATAACATGAGAAACACGCTCCTCAAACTTTACCGGAGCCAGCACAAGTATCCAATTCCGGAAAAGCTCTTCCTCCTTAAGGAAAAAATAAAGAATGAACGAAACAGAGAAGAACATCAGAAAGATATTCCCCAACACGGTTGCAACCGAGCCAAAGACACTACTTACCTGATCGACATTGAGCAATCCTTTAAGTTGTGTTTCAAGATATACCTCAAGATTCCCGCCCTGGGGGAATGAAGAGGCAAATTGTGGAAAACTGATCTTTAACTGACTCATCGCGGTATTCAAATAGGCCATCACCTCCTGCATATTTATGGACGACAGTTGGTCTACTTCCGACACGACCATCGGTATCAGGAATCCGAAAAAGCTGATGAGCCCAATCCAGAGTGTGAGCAGGGTTAGGAATGCAGCGCCCGATTTTCCCATCTGGTAGTTCCTGATCCTAATTTGCTGGAATTTACGTACGACAGGACGTCCGATTAACGACAATACCGCAGCAATAAGAATATAAGTCACGATATAACTGAAATAATACACCAGGAATCCGAAAAGTACCAGGGCCAAAGCTACAATGACGTTTTTAATCCGTTGATCCATAATTGTGAAAATTAGTTCTATCAAACATACACTTTTTTCAATTAAAATTTAAGAGGTTATCCCGATCTTGTTAAATTTGCGATTATGACAATTCAGAAAAACCACCAGCTGATCGCTGAACGGCTTGGCATCAGCATCAAACAGATAGCTAATACCATTGCTTTACTTGAGGAAGGGGCAACTGTTCCTTTTATCTCGCGATACCGTAAAGAGATGACAGGGAGCCTCGACGAGGTTCAAATCGGAAATATCCAGGCTGCAAAAGAGCAGCTGGATGAATTGGACAAGCGAAAGTTGACTATTCTTAAAACAATCACCGAGCAGGAGTTGCTTACCCCTGAATTAAAGGTTAAGATTGAGCAATGTTACGATCTGAATGAGCTTGAGGATCTCTATCTCCCATTTAAACCCAAAAGACGGACCCGGGCTACCATTGCCCGTGAAAAGGGATTGGAACCACTAGCAGAGCTCATTTTTAAGCAGTATGAGCCAGATCCGGAGAGCCGGGCACTTAAGTACCTGAATGATGCTGTCGCGGATGTTGAAGAGGCCCTCGCCGGTGCCCGGGATATCATTGCCGAATGGATCAATGAAGATCAGGGTGCACGGAATATCGTCCGGAATCTTTTCGCGCGAGAAGCCGTGGTTGCTTCGCATGTGGTTAAAGGCAAAGAAGAGGAGGGGATAAAATTCAGGGATTATTTTGAATCCTCCGAACCCCTGAAACGGTGTCCGTCACATCGACTTCTTGCCATGCGCCGCGGTGAAAAGGAGGGATTTCTGAAAATAGGAATCGCTCCGGATGAGGAGCAGGCTGTTGATTCACTCGATCATTATTTTGTGAAAGGCCGAAATGAGAGTGGAGCACAGGTATCACTTGCCGTGAAGGACAGTTATAAAAGATTACTGGCTCCGGCAATCGAAACTGAGTTCTTTGGCATGTCAAAGGGAAAGGCCGATGCCGAGGCTATCCGAGTCTTTGCAGAAAATCTGCGGCAGCTTTTGCTCGCTGCGCCGCTTGGCCAAAAGCGGGTTCTGGCCCTTGATCCCGGTTACAAAAGTGGCTGTAAACTGGTCTGTCTCGATGCCCAGGGCAATTTGATCCATAATGAAACAATATATCCCCATCCGCCTCAATCTGAAGTGAGTCAGTCAATCCGAAAAGTCTCTGCACTGGTGAGTACTTATAAGATAGATGCCATTGCGATTGGAGACGGGACGGCAAGTCGTGAGACAGAGGCATTTATCAAGAAGATCAGCTTCGATCGGCCTTTGCAGGTGTTTGTCGTCAGCGAGAATGGGGCTTCTATCTATTCAGCCTCCAAAGTCGCGCGCGATGAATTTCCGCAATATGATGTCACTGTACGCGGATCGGTTTCAATCGGCCGCCGGTTAATGGATCCGCTGGCTGAACTGGTAAAAATAGAGGCCAAATCAATTGGCGTTGGGCAGTATCAGCATGATGTCGATCAGAAACTGCTGCAAAAGGGGCTTGATACCGTTGTTGAATCGTGCGTCAATCTGGTAGGGGTAAATGTCAATACGGCAAGCAGCCATCTGCTCAATTTTGTCTCGGGACTTGGTCCTTTGCTGGCTCAAAATATTGTGGAATTCCGCAAAGAGAATGGTCCGTTTACCTCCCGGAAAGAGTTGAAGAATGTTCCCCGGATGGGCCCAAAAGCATTTGAGCAAAGTGCAGGCTTTCTACGCATTTCCGGTGGTACCAATCCCCTAGACAATTCGGCTGTTCACCCTGAACGCTATCCTTTGGTGAGTAAGATCGCCACGGACCGGAAATGCAGGGTGGAGGAGCTGATCGGACTCGAAAACCTGCGTTCGGAGATAATCGCTGAAAAATATCTGGATGATGAAGTGGGGCTTCCGACCTTAAATGATATCCTTGTGGAACTTGCCAAACCAGGACTTGACCCCCGGTCAGGTATTAAGGTTTTTGAATTCTCAGATGGAGTCTTTTCAATAAAGGATTTGCAGACAGGGATGGTGCTTCCTGGGATAGTTACCAATATCACCCGTTTTGGTGTTTTTGTTGACGTTGGTGTAAAGCAGGACGGACTGGTTCATATCAGTGAATTGGCCAACCGTTTTGTGAGTGACCCTTCAGAAATTGTGAAACTTCATCAGCATGTTAAGGTGAAAATTCTTGAGGTGGATATACCACGTAAAAGAATTGCCTTCTCGATGAAGCAGACAGAATAGGGATTAATTTTAAAATATTGTAAAGTATGAAATAAGGTTCTGAATTATTAGGGTGATATTAAGGCTACTAAGGCTTAAAAAGATTAAATAAGGTTCTAACCCGGAATTATCAGCGTTGAAACCGGGAACGAATTTTCACAATGAAAATTCCAATCTTCTGTTTTTTAATTAGTTTATTTCCTTTTTATCGAGAACCAAAATGTCGTTGACCACAATCTCGGTAACAAAATGGGTTTCACCATTTTTATCTTCGTATGAGTGATTAGTCAGTTTCCCCTCGATTGCTACTTCGGTTCCTTTCTTCAGGTATTTGGAGGCCACATCGGCCTGTCTCCCCCAGGCTACCAATTTATGCCAGGTGGTCTCTGACTTTTTATTGCCGTCATGATCGCGAAAGTTCTCATTTGTGGCAATCGTAAAATTGGCCACCGATTTTTCGCCGTCAAACTTTTTGATTTTGGGCGTGTCACCCAGATAGCCGATAAGCCTTACACTGTTCCTTAATGCATTCATTGTTTTAGTTTTAGAAATGAATAAAAAAACATGACGGGTAAAGTTAAATATAGGATAGGCGGTTAGTCGTATGTTAGACGGTTACTTCCGTTTAAATTCGAAAACTACCGGTTATATCCGGATAAATACGGCTATATGCCAGAATTATAGACAGTTAGAAGTTGTGAAATATTAATTTGGATAAAACTCAGAGAAGTGAAATCAGCTGTTTCCTTTGCAACTTGTTGCTGGCATGGTTATCTTCAGGATGTTGGTTTTTATTTGGAATCCGGTTATGATCAGGTGAATGTTTTCTTTATGATCTGCCAGTAGCCAGATGCCGGTTGCCCTTTTGAGGCGGCCTACTTTGCTTAATTGGGATATCTCACCAACCATTTTTCAGTAAATTACCAAAAAAGAAAACCCACCGGATTCCGATGGGTTTTAGTGAATATGTGATTAGATCAGCTTAAATCTGATTTTCAATCTCTTCAAGTGGTGTGGCAATATCTTTATCAACCAGAATTCTGCCGCAATATTCGCAAACAATAATTTTCTTTCTTGAAGCGATATCGAGTTGACGTTGTGGCGGAATTTTATTGAAACAACCTCCGCATGCATCCCGCTGAACGGTGACGACCGATAGTCCGTTCCGTGCATTTTTACGGATCCTGTTGAATGCCATTACCAATCGGTCTTCGATCAGGCTCTCTATCTTGGTCACTTTGCTCTTCAGTTTTTCTTCCTCAACGGCAGTTTCAGCAGTAATCTCCTGTAACTCTTTTTTCTTGCGGATCAGATCCTCTTCACGCTCTTTAAAGAGTTTCTCTGAGGCTTCGGAAGCTTCCGATTTACTTTTGATATCCAGGGTGAACTCCCGGATCTTCTTTTCGGAAAGCTCAATTTCCAGGGTTTGGAATTCAATTTCTTTCGATAAAGAGTCGAACTCCCGGTTGTTACGGACGTTTTCCTGTTGCTCCTTATATTTTTCGATCTTAGCCTTTGAATCTTTAATTTCAGTTTTCTTATTCCCAATAGCCAGGTTAAGGCTCTTGAGTTCTTCACTAAAGTTGGCAAGCCGGGTTTTTAGTCCAACAATCTCATCCTCGAGATCCTGAACTTCCAGCGGTAGTTCCCCGCGTAAGGTGTTGATTTTATCGATCTCTGATGCGACAGTCTGGAGCTCGTAAAGCATCTTCAGCTTCTCCTGAATAGAAACCTCTTTTCCTTCGGTTGATTTGATCGTATTTACTGGCATAATCTGAAATTTACAATTTTATAATCATTCACAAAGATACAAAACAGGGTTTGTCTTTACCTCTGATAAACGGAGTGCAAAGTTAGGAAATTTTTTTATAAGTATTTCATAAAAAAGCTCCTTGGTGAATTGTTCGCTTTCGTAATGTCCGATATCCGCAATTACAATTTTTTCCTCCGCATCAAAAAAATCATGATACTTAATATCGGCAGTTACAAAAATGTCTACCCCTGCAGCGATGGCCGCTGGGAGGAGGAAACTTCCTGATCCTCCGCACACAGCTACCTTCTTTACCGGTTTTCCAAGTAAATAGGTGTGTCTTATGCTTTTACATCCAAATATCTGAAGGAGCCTCGACAAGAAATCAATCTCATTTTCGGCTCCCGGAAGTTCTCCGATCATCCCTGCACCGACCTGAGGCATCAAATTTTGGAGCGGATAAATATCATAGGCCACCTCTTCATAGGGATGTGACTTCAGTAAAGCATTGATAACTTTATTCTTTAATTGTCCGGGGATAATGGTTTCAAACCTCACCTCTTTTTCAAAGTGAAATTCCCCAATCTCTCCGACATAGGGATTCGCTTCATTGCCACCCCTGAAAGTTCCTGTTCCTTCAGTGCTGAAGCTACATTTGTCGTAATTCCCGATTTCACCTGCACCAGCTTCAAAAAGTGCCTCACGAACGTTATCCAGGTGATTTT